>CBFGIT010000060.1:0-5075 GCA_965648905.1 Caldifarciminota bacterium | reverse complement strand
TGGTGTCGAGCAGCAGGTTCTCGGCGTCAAACTTGGCCCAGAGAATCATGCTCGTTTCTCCGACCGAGTCGTAGACCGGGAATGCCACGGCACCGACGTACTGCCCGCTCACATCATCCGGGTAGACCTCGACTGACGGCTGCCCCGGCCGCGCCGACGAAGACCCGCAGAACACGGCCTTGTAGCTTCCGTCACCGAGTCTTGCCCACAGCGTGTCGTCGCGCAGGAAGACGACCCAGCGCAAGCCGTCGCCGTCCATGGCAATGGATGGCCTCCATCCGGCAGCAACTACGTACGGCTCAAGGACGCCGTCATCAGTCACCGGGCCGGCACACACGTTTCCGTCTACGACTGCCAAGTAGCTGACCGAACCGACTCCTGACATGCGCAACATGCTCCCGATCGCGTCGAGCGCACCCAAGGGATTGGGATACCGCCCCCAATACGCCGTCCGTCGCCATATCTCATTTCCGACAAAGGGACTCCGGTTCCTGCAATCAACCCAGACGCATGACCAAAGCTGTGCCCCATTATCCCGATAGCAGCCCGAGACCGACGGATTGGCGTCGTCGTCTGTCACGCCGTCCCAGCCAGGTGCCCATCGCGCCCGGCGCCAGGTCCAAGTCGTTCCCTCGACCGGCATCGTCGCACTCGATATTGCGACGCGTTCGTCGTCAACCTCGTATGCAACGATGATGCTCCATAGGTTTCGCTGACCCCAGACCCTTGTGAGGTACAGGCTCGGCGGGCCGCACGGCCAGGTCGCATCCATCCACAGCACATCAATGCCAGGCACCATACCTGGCTCACTCCAGACTATGCCGCCATCGCTCGACCAGCGGTACTTCAGCCTCGCGGGCTCGCGTGTCTCGTCAACCCAACAGACGAAGAGCATATCTTCCCTGGACTGGAGTCCCACAAGCGAGAACCCGGCCATGCTGGGGCTGGACGCATCCTCGGCTAGGAGCACGGGGTCCTCCCACGAAGTGCCGACGTCAGTTGAGCGCTGCAACCACACCTCTTGTTGTTGCCCGCGCTCGAGTCCGTAGCACAGAAGTAGGCTGTCGGTCCGCGGCAGCCCGTAGAGCGACGGAGATTGCCACTCCGACGACAAGTCCTCTATCTCGTGCCAGTATTCCTCTCCAATAGTCCGGTGATATGCCCTGCCAAGGTTGTTGAACACCGAGTGCACGCACGCCCGGAGGTCTCGGTCTTCGTGGCACGCGATGGTGAAGCCGTCCTCCTGGCAGCCACTCGGGGGGGTACTCGTCTTCAAACTGCCAGTCACCCTCAACATCGGTCAGATGCTCACCCCTGGCACGGATTTCTTCGTCATCCACGTACATGAATGAGGCGTGTTTCATTGGGGTTTGCCGGGAACTGTTTAGAGCTACGCAGGCGTTCAGGTACGTCAGCAATTCGCTTTCTATGTCGTGCACTCCGGGTGACCCGGTGGCTTCGTCGTCGTACTCAATCGCGTGCACATACGAACTGAGTTCGTCGGGCTCGTCGGCGACCGTGGCGACAATCGTGGTCCACACGTACGTACTGTCGCCCTGGCTGTACTCCCTCATGGCGATTGCCTGGGCGCCATTGTTCCGCGTCAGCATGTACTCGAAGGACTCCAAGTAGGGACCAGTCGTTCCTTGTGCGACGAGTTGCTCGGGGCGCCACAGCCAGGTCCAGCCTGCCTGTGCCGACGTCATCGCCACCGCTGCGCAGATACTCACCATCGCGAATCTGAATCGGTTCAACTCTTCCTCCTGTCGTTCACTTGGTCTGTTTGACAGTCACCCGCCTGCCCGCTATCATTTCCTGGGCAGCAACAGGACTTGCGTTCTGGCCTGAGAACCTTGGCGGGTCAAAGGCGCTGCCCATTTTCGCTGCTTTCGTCTTCCGGACTGCTGAGCTAGCCCACGTTCGCCTCCCTGTCAATCGCGTTGTCCACGGCCACACTACCTCGTCACGACCACACGGACCTTGTCGCTGAATGCGGGCGACCTGATGTAGTAGACCCCGGGACTCATGCCCTGCAGGTCGAGGCTCAACCCGGATGCGGGCGGAGACTGCGGCTTCACTACCAGCTCGCGTCTGCGTCTGCCGGCAACGTCCAGTATCTCGACTCTAACAGGCCCGGCCAGGGGGCTGCCTGTCTCCACGTTCGTGAACCGCGCGGTCGGGTTCGGACGCAGGCGCGGGCACGACGCGGCAGGAGTACCGGCAGAGCGGCTCAGTCCTACGCCGCCGGGGACAACCACGGCCCTGATTCGACAGGCCATGTAGTTCAGGCTCTCGTACGTTGAGAAGAGCACGGCCACGTTCCCGAGTGAGTCTGAGGCCGAGGCGCTCGCCCAGTTGAGGCACGCGTACGGAGTGATGGCGAGCAGCACGGGGGTGTCGATGGCACCCCTCTGCGGGCTGATTGTCATGCACCGCAACCGGTCGAATGGTACCGAGGCACGGCCTTGCGTCACGCCGACGAGCACGAAGTCCGTTCCATTGGAAGCCACGCTGCTCATCCTGGTTGACGCGACGAAAGGCCCAGCGGGCAACTGCGTATCCAGGACCACCCCCTCGGGCGAGACAAGACTGTACGCATGCCGCGCACCACTGTAGACAAGGTACACACCGGCGCCGTAGGCAACCTCATGGTATCCCGCGCCTCTCAGGATCTTGAACTCCTGCGCCTCAAGCGGCACTCCGTCCACGCCAACCCGGAGTCCCAGCACGGCATCGCCAGGGGGGTCCGTCCCACGGGAGCGCGTTGTCAGGAAGCCGTGGCCGTCACTGGCTACCTGTATGCGCCACTGCGAGCCGCCCAACTTCAGGTTGAGCGGTGGTGAGTCCAGGACCACTCCCGCGGGCGTTATCCTCGCGCCGCGTACTACCGTTCCGGCATGCCAGGTGACGAGGAAGACGCTATCTGCGTACGCGACGTCGGGCTCGTGGATGACGTGGCGGCCAAAGTGGACGCGGATCGGCATGGTATCCAGCAGTTCCCCTTCAGGGCTGACCCTGGCTGCAGAGAGAACGTAGCCCGTGTCCACGTAATTCTTCCAGCATACCAGGTAGTTCCCTGCGCCAAAGGCAACCGCCGGTTGGTGTGAGCCGGAGTCGCCGACCCAGAAGGCAGGATGGTCCAGCACCTGGCCGTCGGCAGTGAACCTGGTACCTCGTACGCGCACGGCGCGCGGGGGACCAGGCTTGGGCCCGTAATCGTCCCAGACCGCCAGGAAGCTCGTTCCATCCGACGCCACGTCGCCCGACTGCTGTGCGTTGGCAGCAAAGGAGAAGCGTACGGGCGCGGTGTCAAGCAACGCGCCTCCTCTTGACAGACGTCGGCCGACAATGTCAAAGCTTCCCATCTCTGGGTGGTTGTCCACGTGAGTCACCCATGAGACCACGAAACCCTCGTCGGTGGTGGCTGCCGCCGGGGTCTTGGATTCCCACGGCGGCCTGGGCACGGTCGGTGTGAACTCAACCGGCACCGTGTCCAACCAGCGGAGTTCAGTGTCGACGCGCCGGCCGAATACGCGCCGCGTGCCATAGCACCACAGCACCAGCGTAGTATCACGGGACGAATGGACGTCGCAGGAGAACCCGCCGGCAATCGGGGTTGCGATTAGCACAGGCTCGACGTCGAGCAACTCACCGGCCGACGTAACCCGGGCTACCACCACACGCTCAGGCGCGTTGTGTATCCACGCTACCACGAAGTTGCTGCCGTCGAATGTAACCGCAGGCCGGGGGGGAGTCCTTGGATATGTCGTCCTGCGAGCCACCTGCAGACCTGCCGAGTCCGGCAGCGTGCCGTCCGGCCGGATGCGGCTGGCCCAGACAGTGTGCTCAAGGAATGGGGTCACGCCGGGCATCCTGCTCTGCGCCCATACTGCCAGGTAGCAGGAATCGCCAAAGGCAACGTCCAGACGAGACTGCCCGCCGCTAAATACCGGGCAGACCGGTCGCGGTTCAGGGTCAAGGACCCGACCATCACCGGACACCCGGACGAAAAGGGCCCGCACGACCGCGCGCGCGTCCTGCTCGACCCAGGCGACAAGGTAGTTGACGCCGTCAGACGATACCGACGTACCTCTCACCATGTAACATGGACCGGCGAGCTTCAGCCTGGTCTGGACCCGTCCATCCAGGGACACAATCGTCGCCATGACGTGATCTACGTTCTCCCTGTCGCCGGCCGACCATCCAGCAAGGAAGTTGCTGCCGTTCGACGCCACGCCGGCACGTTCATCTCCCGATGGGTAACCGGTTGTCCCGCTGATATCAAGGCAGACTGAGTCCAGCCGCCCAAGCTTTCTGTCCACTCGGCACCCCATGACTCGCGTACCCGACGGCCAGACCACCAGCCCAACCGAGCCGGCAAAGGCCACACTGACGGAGTTGAACCAGGGGCGCTCAGAGACCGGCACGATAGTGCGCACCGTATCCAGCAGGAACGAGGGGAACGGCTGCGCCTGCACCACACCGAAGATGAGCATGGATACAAGCACCGGGAACGACTTCCTAGAGGACATGTTCCCTCCTCGCGGTTGAACCGATTGAAGGCACTGATGGCGTCGAGGCAGAGTGCCAGTCCCGCCCCCTGTCGCAGGGCAGGGCAGATGTAGAAGCCGCGGCACAGACTTGGTTGTCCTTCTCCGGCGCAGCGGCACGCCGGGTTTGCCCGAACTCAAGAAACCTTGATTGGACGTTCTTCACGGTCACCTCCGATGCGGCACTTGACGGTCACGGACTTGCGGATTGCCCGGCTGCCAAGGGGCAGCCGGCATTGACATCGCCACAGGCCTGCGTCAATCCATCCGCTCTACCATCATTATGAGCCAAAGCCGGCAGATGTCAAGCATGAATCGCCCCCCCATTCTGCTAACACCTTGTCAACTCGTCACTTACCGAACACGCGCTGTCGAACGTGCCAGGCAAGGGCGCAGGGGGGGGGCTAGATAATCGCGGCCTGCCTCTGCCTGTGCCTCGCACCCAGCCAGGATGCGCGGGCAGGCGGGTCTCCTGCTTCCCGTCGTGACCATGGCAACAGATTGACAGTCAACGAGTTACACGCG
>CBFGIT010000059.1:0-5950 GCA_965648905.1 Caldifarciminota bacterium | reverse complement strand
AACCACAATGGCAGCGAACCGCACGTTGTCCCAGCGCCGCTCGCAGAACCGCTGCACTAAGGCCGCGGTCGTGCGCACGAACCGCCGGCTGACTGATGACCGCTTCACCCCGAAGCCGCGCCGGACCCGCTCCACCACCTGCTCGTAGTTGCGCGCCGATACGCCATGCACCGCCCGTCGCAGTATGCCGTCATCGTGCCGGCTCGGAGACTGCAACTGACGATACACCGCCAGCGGCACTTCTCCACGGCCATCAACGTAGCGGGCACGGGGACGGTCAATCGGCACCTTGTGTCCGGCCAGCACCGCCCAACCAGGCTGACCGCCATAGCGCGTGGCGGTACGCCGCGGGTTGTGGACGTAGGCTTCGCCATAGAGCTGGTCCACCTCATCTTCCAACAGGCCGACCGCTACCAGGCGGCCGATCTCGAGCGCCATACTGTGCAGGCCTTCCTGCATCAGCTCCAGCACGACGTGCCGATCCATCTGGGTCAGCAGTCGCCGACCTGTGGCCCGAACTCTCTTACTTGATACGGATGACCAATTCCTGTACTTTCTCACTGCGGTTCTCCTTTCATAACTTACGAACAACCCAGATGATACCATCCGGGCAGGGGAACCGCTATCGCTAAATTTCAACTAGGATAGGGACATCCTCAACTCGCGTGACGGCAAGGTATACTGCGCAAGTGAGTACTGTGACAGCGAAGATATCGTGATTGTCGACTGCGCGACGAACCAGATTGAGGCAGTCGTCACGACCGGCTGCGGAGCCAGCGCGCTCTGTTACAATCCGGTCGAGAACAAGGTGTACTGCGCTCGGTTCAGCCAACTGACGGTGTTCGACGGAGCGACCGGCCACGTTGTGGCGACGGTCCCGGTCGGGTTTGGTGATACGCGCATCTGTTACAACTCGCGGGACAACAAAGTCTACTGCACCGTGCTCTACAAGGACGCAATCGTTGTCGTGGACGGTGTCACCAACCTGATCGTTGACAGCATCCCAGTAGGGCGCTCCGTATCGACCATCTGCTACAACCCGAGGGACAACAAGGTCTACTGCTGCGGCCGGGGTGCCTTGCTCGTGGTCGGGTGCGACAGCGGCCGGGTACTCACGACAATCGATCTTGGCTACGACCCCGCGATAATGAGCTACAATCCCTGCAACAACCAAGTCTATTGCGCCAGCCTCTCTGGAGACCGCCTGACGGTGATTGACGGGGCGAGCAACGAGGTCGTGTCGGTCATCTCTGAGCTCTACTTTCCGCAGGCCCTCTGTGTCAACCCCGCAAACAACAAGGTCTACTGCACCAACAGCATTAGCGACGAGGTAGCGGTGATAGATGGCTCTGCCAACAGGCTAGCCAGGAGGGTTACGGTCGGTTTCAGCCCTGTTGCGCTGTGCTACAGCCAACTGACCGACAGGGTTTATAGCGCAAACAACACTGGCAACAGCGTCTGCGTCATCGACGCTGCGACAAGTACCCTGGTGAAAACCGTGCCCGCCGGGTTTGGTCCCATCGACATATGCTACAACTCGCGGGACAACAAGGTGTACTGCGCCAACTACCGCGAACCCACCGTGACCGTCATTGACGGCGTGAACGATAGCGTGCGTGCGACGGTGTATGTGGGGAGCGCGGGCACGACCAAATTGTGCTACAATCCGCAGGACAGCAAGGTCTACTGCGCAATCCCCGACGCCTGCGTGATTGCCGTCATCGACGGCGCCACCGACCGCGTCGTCGGGACGTTGGTGGGATACAGCACCGAGGTACTCCACTACAATCCGACCAGAGACGTGGTCTACGGCTGCGACTACGGCCTGGGACTGGTTGTCATCGACGGCGGCTCTAACCGCGTCATCGCGATTGTGCCTGACGTCTATCCCCGCTCATTCTGCCAGAGGGGCAGCGACGCCAAGATATACGCGAACGGCTCTGACAGTGTCTACGTGATCGACGGCGCGACCCATCGCGTGGTGCGCACGGTGTACGCTGGAGGGCGCGTATCTGCTCTCTGCTACAACTCCACAGACGACAAGTTCTACTGCGCCAACCGGACCGACGGCACAGTGACGGTCGTGGATGCGGCGACCGACTCGATCGTCGCCGCCATCCCGGTCGGCGAGCGCCCCAGTAAGCTGCACTATGACCATGCGGGCAACAAGGTCTACTGCATTGACGATGGGACCGACGATATTACCATCATTGACTGCGTGACGAATCGAGTAGTTGCGACCGTGCCGGCCGGCCAGGGGCCGGTGGACTTCTGCAGCAGTCCCGAGCATGGCCGAGTCTACTGTGCCAACGTCTACCGCAGCAGCATCGCGGTGTTCCGGGATTCTGCCCATGCTGGAGCAATCGGGAGCACGGCGGCCTCTGAGGGTCACCCCGGTCAAGTGTCTGTCGTACGCAGCGTGCTCGTGCTTCCACGGCAGCCCGCGCCCGGGCTTCCGGTTCCAGCCATGCTGCTCGACGCAACGGGCCGAGTGGCAATGCTCTTGCGTGAGGGAGACAACGACGTCCGTCTACTGCCGCCGGGCGTGTACTACATCCGGTTGCGGCATGGGAGTTCGACGCAGAAGGTGATTCTCGGCAGGTGACGGATAGAGACTCTGAAGATGGCTAGTTCGGGGGCGCAATACGGGATTTCTGGTCGTCAATATGCTCGGTGATCAGCAGGGGTGACGAAAACCGGCCGGAACTGTCCGCGCGCGCCCGCCTGCGTGCGACGCGCAGGCAGAGGCAGGCCGCGATTATCTAGCCCCCCCCTACGCCTTTGCCTGGTACGTTCGACAGCGCGTGTCCGGTAAGTGACGAATTGACAAGATGTTATCCCGATAGGGGGGGGCGATTCGTGCTTGACATTTCCTTGGGGCGCCCCATAATGGTGGCAGAGCGGATGGCTTGACACGGGCTTGGAGCGATGCCAATGTTGACTGTCGATTGGCAGCCGGGCAATCCGCAGGTCCGTGACCGTCAAGTGCCGCATTGGAGGTGACCGTGGAGAACGTCTTGTCGAGGTTTCTTGAGTTCGGGCAAACCCGGCGTACCGCTGCGCCGGAGAAGGACAACCGAAGCTGTGCAGCGGCTTCTGCATCTGCCCTGACCGGCCGAAGTCCGCGCCCGGGCCAATTACACCCGAGGCGTCCAGTCGGACTGGGGCTCGGCGCTGAGGGTGGAGATAGAGGAGAACGGAGCCGGGAAGAACCGGCGCGGTTCTGACGAGGAGGTGTAACGTGCGGACGAGAAGATTCCTGATGCTCGTGCTGACGCTGGCCGGCGTTCTCTCGGCCCAGCCTTTTCCATCTTTCCCGCTGGACACAACCGTCGTGACTGGTCCGGACGCCGGCAAGTCGTACAGCCGTCAGTTCGTCGCGGGGGACTCGGTGGACCTGGTAGTCTGGGTCAATACCGACCGTTCGTCTGTACAGGCGAGCCGCGTGTCCCGGTCACTGGTGCCGCTCGACACCATCCCGCTCGACATCAGCGGCACCTGGCCCGCAGGCACGGGCGTCTCGGCAGCCTCGGGCGGAGACGGGTTCCTTGTGGCGTGGCTTACCGAAGGACGAGTTATGGTAACGCTGGTGAACCACGGTGGTCGAGTCGAGCGCCATCCAGTGGATTCGTCTACTTGGCGTGGCTATCAAGAGACATCAGTAGCCTTTGACGGGACAAACTTCCTCGTGGCCTGGGTGGAGTGCGTGAACCAGCAGTCCTACGTCAACTACAAGCGAGTCACTCCACAGGGTCAGGTGCTCGACCCGGGCGGACGTCGGCTTGTTCCGGCAGCAGTCGGGCAGTACGGCGTTCACGTTGCCTATGGGGCGGACAGGTACGCCGTGGCCTACGTCCAAGATGCCGGTAGTTCTTACGAGGACGGAGTCCGCTACACCTTCGTCCTGCCTGACGGGTCACTGCCCAACCCTGCAGGGTGGACCCTGCGTCCTGATGCGGCCCTCCCCTCAATCGCCTTCGACGGCAGCAGGTTCGTAATCACCAGCTACGACTCGGCGGCACTGCTGGCCGACCGGGTTTCTGCTGAAGGAACGGTGCTCGACTCCGGAACCGTGGTCTGGAGAAGCGGGGTCGGTGACCAGGCCGTGGTTGCCTCACGCGCCGACACCACCCTTGTCGTCTGGTACCAGCGCGACTCGGAGCTGATTCGAGGCCGGCGACTGGACGGCCAGGGGCGAGTCCTTGACAGTTCCTGCATCGCGCTGTCGGACACTGCCGACGGCTGCTGTCCGGCTGCGGCAGCAACCGCGGGCGGATTCGTCGTTGCCTGGACGCGTGCCTACGACATCGGATTCGGAGGTGAGCTTGACGTAGTCGGACGACGTGTCGCCGCCGACGGCCGTGTGCTCGACTCGCTTCCGGCTCTTCTGTCGCTGGGAGCCAACGACCAGTCGGAATGCGACCTGGCATCGGACGGCGAGGCATTCCTCGCGGTCTGGGTGGACAGGCGTCCAGAAGTCGGGCTGCACGACCGCACGCTGCGGGGTGCACGCTTCAGTCCCGGCGGTGCGCTCGACCCGGGCAGCTTCCGAGTTGCCGGGCCGCAGGCATATTGCCCCGCGCTGGCCTACGGCGGGGACGTCTATCTGGCCGGTTGGATTGACGGCGCGACCTACGATGTGCGTGCAGTGCGAATCAGCCGCAGCGGGGTTGTTCTGGACTCGCCGCCGATACGCCTGCCGGGCAGCAGCGGGTATGCGGTTGGGACCGACGCGGCCTACCTTGACGGCGTCTTTCTTGTGGTCTGGGAGAGCGACAATCGGATAGTCGGGGCGCGGGTGACTCCGGCCGGGGCTGTGCTTGATACGGCTCCGCTTCTGCTTCAGATTCGGTCGAACAGGCAGGAGTTTCCTCAGGTCGCGGCCGGGCTTGAGACCTTCCTGATCACGCGGACAATGCAGAGGTCCCTTGCCGCGCTCCGGGTCTCGTCCGACGCGCGGGTACTCGACAGCACCGAGATCGAACTGGGCTGGACGTACGCGGAAGGTGAGAACGTGGCCTGGGGCCGGGGTGTCTTTCTGATTGTGGACCAGCAGCCGGAGATGCTCGCTGCCTACCGGCTGTCGGAGCAGGGCCAGGTCATCGGCGAGCCGCTGCCTCTGCCGCCTCTCGGGTGGCGGCTCGGAAGCGACCGGCCCACGACCTTCGACGGCGCGAACTTCCTGGTCGTGAGTCAGGAACTCGGTTCAGTACGCGGCGTCAGAGTGTCCCCCGACGGTCAACTGCTCGACACTGCGGCCTTCTGCATCACTGAACCGGCTGATGTGGCGGGCAACGTGGCGGTCGGGACCGACTCTCACGGCAACGTCGGCATGGCGCTCTTCTCGTACGAGAGACAGCGCTACAACGCCAGTCGGATCCGGTACTGCTGCTTCCCTGTTATCGGCGGCATAGGCTCAGAAGATGCCGCGGACCCACGCGGCTCCGTCCGCATCGTCCCCAATCCGGCCGCAACCGAGGCGACGCTTGCATACGCGCTGCATCGCTCCGGGGCAGTGCGCGTGACGCTGTACGACGTTGCGGGAAGACCGGTCCGGGTACTGGTTGACAGACCAGCAGAGGCTGGCGCGCATGACCAGCGGATTGACCTTAGCCGGGTTCCGGCCGGGGTCTACCTCGTGCGTACCACGTCATCAGCGACGGTCACCAAGCTCGTTATCGCCCGATGAGCCACTGGGCCCGGCGTCTGCGAACCGCGAGCTGTCGGTAACCACGGTGCATTGGGGAGAGATGAGTCCCAGCCAACTGGCAGAAGGCACGAATCGCAGATGAGCGGGGACGCTACCCATTTGGGCAATCATGCTGTCAATAGCACGCGACTTCGACTTCTGCCGTGCGGGCATGTCCGCGCAGGCCTGAGGGTAATCGCGGACGCTACCCATTTGTAACTTGTGTTGTCGATATGACGCCGTGGTCGTGAGGCGTGAGGC
>CBFGIT010000058.1:0-6763 GCA_965648905.1 Caldifarciminota bacterium | reverse complement strand
ATACTCAGCCGGGTCCTGCCTGACGGCAATTGACCGACCCGCTCCCGGGTCCAAGCCTGTCCGGCTCTTGTCGCCTGCGCACGGGTCTGCCCGGACTTGGCTGCGGCTGCACCGCCGGCCTGCAGGTCACTTGCTCCCTGGCCAGGTGCACGCCGTTGCTTGTGGTCCGACCTTGGTTGTCCTGCCAGTCTGTTGACAATCCATAACTAAGTAGCGCCCCAGACTTCCCTTTCATGCTCTCCTCCGGCGTGTACTTCGTGCGGCTGGTGGCAGCGGGCAGAGGATTGCAAGAAAGAGCGTGCGGCAGTGAACCCGGCTAGAGCCTGCCTGTTGACAGCGGTGCGCACCGGCCTATCATTACTCAGGCCCGTTGTCTTTGGGCAGTTGGTTACAACCCCGGCGCAGGAGGCGCCGAACAGAGCATGAGCATGGCTTGCGACAATCTCGCCTCCTTCCTGCCCCGCCGCATTGGCGGCCCGGGTTGTGTTGCCGACATCCTCAGCTCTGCATTCTGCTCTCTGACTGCGTCCGCTCCTGTTCTCCCCCCCCCGCGGTTCATATCCGACCCTGGCTCTTACCTGTTCCTGCAATCCGTCGGGCCAGGTCCGAGCAGGCCAAGTCCGCCCTGGGGCTGACCGGGTCCCGGGGCATGTTGGGTTCTCACGGACCGACTGAAGCCTAACCAAGTACTCAACCCAGGAGGTTATGATGAAATCGAATGGCTTCACAATGACCGTGACGGTGGTAGCCGCACTTCTGCTCGCACTTGCCTGGACCACGGCCTCGGCCGAGATGTCGTGGCCGGCCGGAGATTACGATGGCGCCAGCAGGGCCACATATCCCAACCAGGGACGAAGGCTCGTTAGACAGGGCGACTACCTGCACCTGGTCTACGACATGTACTCCATCAACACCAACCCGATTCGGATGTGCATCACCTACACGTCATCTACGGACCTGGGCAACCACTGGGCGTCGATCGAGTCAGTCGAGATGAGCAACGAAGCGACCAATCAGGATTTCCTCGGGTCCCTGGCAGTAGACGGACGCAACAGGCCGTGGATAACGGGCGTTCAGAGTTACTGGGACATCTGCAGGGTCAGCGGAACCGTGCGACAGGCCCGCCGTGACTGGACTCAGGGCGTCCTGTTTGAAGGCTCCGACATCTCTGTGTACACGACATCGGCGGTCCTCAGCCCTCAAGGAGGCGACGACCCGATGATGTATGCTGTTGTTGCGTACGACGTATGGGATGTCGGCCCGCGCTGGGTGTCGAGCAACCTGGACTTCGTTGCCTGGGATATCTCGACCGGCGTTCCTCATGTCTGGTACCGGGCCCCGGTGGTCCGGGTGACGACGTTCCAGCAATTGCTGGCCGGCTCGATTGCAGCGTCGCGCGCTGGGCCCAATGACATCCTGCACGTGGCCTATCAGCTCAACGACGGCGTCAGCAGGGTGTTCTACACGCAGAACGTCAACCCCGTGAATCCGACGCTGCTGCGCTCGGGCGGCGGTGTTGACTGGGATGAACCCACCGAGGTTTCGACGCCGACCACGTGCCCCGCGAGCCAGCCGGCGATAGAGTTCGACCCAGCCTGCGACTCTGTGTTCGTGGCTTGGCGCGGTCCCGGTTTCAACGCCGACGTGTACCGGAGAGGACGCCAGGTTGGCGGACCTTGGGAATGGGTCCCAAGAAATGTCAGCGAACACGCAGGTGCGCATGCGAACAGCGAATCGCCGACGATGTCGACGAGGCACGGTGTCGCTTGGCAGGAACGCGTGACCGACGTGAATGACGACATCTACGCCTGGTTGGATGGTCATGTTGTCTGCATCAAGCCGACCGGACATGACAGCACGTCACGGTATCCTCACATCGCAGTCGTGCCAAACGAGTGGGTCTACGCCATAGACTGCTACACGGTTTGGACTGAGAAATGCGTGGGGTCCCGCTCACCCTACGACTACAAGGTCTGGTTCAAGAAATACCGGTTCATCCCGACCGCGGAGGGTCCGGGCGGGCAAGTCCGGCAGCTCGTATGTCTCGGAGAGGGCGAGGCTTTACTCCGGGCACAACCCGCTGTGTCCAAGGGCTCGGTTCGATTCGAACTCGTTGTTCCGAACGGTGGACCTTGCAGGCTGGGCATCCAGAACAAGCTGGGCAGTGTGGTTCGCACGTTGAGCGCGGCCCTGCCGGCGCCGGGGCGGCATGTCCTTTCCTGGGACGGTCTCGATGAAAGAGGATACCCGGTCCCTGCTGGCGTGTACTTCTGTCGTGTGACAACGCCCGGCGCTCAGGATGCCGCCAGCGTTGTAATCCAGCGCTAGCGAATGCGGTTCTCCCCAAGGAGGGGCCAACGCGGCCCCTCCCAACGCGCGGGCGGTCGTTCGGGTGGTTGCGCTGCATCTGACCGAGCGACCGTCCTCCCGCATGGAAGCAGCTTCTTTCGGGGCGCGGTGGTAGTCTGTCTTGCGCAGTCGGTATGCCTTGCCATTCAGATGAAGCTCGTCGCTCGCATTCCGAGGGGCCCGTGGGGCGACCTCACAACTGTCTCAGCGGACTTGAACGGTAACGGATGCGAAGACATGGCTTTCGCGACGTCCTCGCCTCTGCCCGTCCAGTGGCAGATATGGCAATTGGGAAACAATTGGCAGTTCACGCTCGCACATTCCGATACTGCCCCACCCGAGACCGCTCGCCGTGGTGTCGGCATAGTAACAGGGGAGTTCGAGCCCAGCGCGGCCGGTGACTTGGACCGCGATGGCAAGACGGACATTGCCGGCTGGTGCCTCGACTACCCGGATTCCGCCTCCGGGTCTCGCTGGGAAGTGGCGGCCGTGATGGAAAGCCCAGAGCCCGATAGCTATCCAACCCGGCTGGTCTGGTCCGAGCGATTCGTTCTGAACAACGCCAAGGCGCTCTACTGCCCTGTCTGCCCAGGGGACATGGACCGCGACGGGCAACAGGAGCTGCTGATTTCGTCCGGCGGCGACCCGCGCTACGGCACCTTCATCTACGAGTGCCGGGGGAACGACTCGTTTGTCTGCGTCTGGGACACAGCCGGCATGGCCGGGCACTGCCACGCCTGGGGAGATTTCGACCTTGATGGCCGGGTCGAGGTCGCGACGTGCACCTACGACATGGTCTGGACCATCGAGTGTCTGGGCAACGACGCCTACTGGGTTCCGCCGTGGCGCGACCGCCCCGGATACTCCAACGGCTTTGAGGTCTTTGCCGGTCGGGACGTGTTTCGCAACGGCAGGCCGGAGTTCTTTGTCGCTTTCATGCGTTATGAAGGCATGGGCCGGTGGTCAACCCATCTCTACTGCTATGAAGCGACTGGCGACAACCAGTATGAGCGGTTCACCATCGGCACGTTCGAAGGATTCGCTCATCGGAGCTGCTGTGCAGACCTGGATGGCGACGGGGTCGAGGAGATAATCCTGGCCGTGAGCAGCCAGGTGCTTATCCTCAAGCCTGAGCCGGGCTACCGCATCAGGCAGGTGGCTGGCTGGTGGGTGACAGGCGACGCGACGCTGGCAGCATACGACATGAACGGTAACGGCTACAACGAGGTGATAGTCGGTGCGACGAACACCGACCTGCTTGAAGTAGAGGCGATTCGCGTGCTGACTCCGCGCGGCGGCGAGACTTACTACCCCGGCGATACCTGCTGGATTGGCTGGGAGACGTTCAGCCCGCCGCGTTGCGACTCGATCTCGCTGCTCTACTCCACCGACCACGGCTCCACCTGGCTGCCGATAGCGTCCGGGATTGCACCCACCGACACCGCCTATCCCTGGCCCGTGCCGAACGTCCGGTACTTGTTCTGCTATGTGAAGGCCATTGCCTATGGTCCCGGGTATCAGTGGGACGACTGCGATAGTTGCTTCCGTATCCTCGGCGACCCCGGCGTCGAGGAGAGCCCGCAGCGCATCTACCAGACGCGGCTGTCGGTCTTGCCCAATCCGGCACGGAACAGGATGAATATCGAGTACGAACTAGCCCAGGCCGGGCCGGTCGAGCTCTCGGTCCTCGACGCCACCGGCCGCAAGGTCGCGGTGCTGGCCTCGGGTGTTCACCAGCCCGGCCGCTATTCCGTTCGGCTTGCTGTCAGGGACAGTCCCAGTGCGCGGCGGGTACAGCCACCAGTTTCGCCGAGCGAAACTGGATGGCAGTCCCTCGCCGGCGTGTACTTCGTGCGGCTGCAGGCGGACAGGCAGATAGTTGTGAGAAAGGCGGTGGTGGAATGAGAACCGGGCGAAGGCAGAAGTCAGAGGCTAGAATGCAGAAGCTAGAACCAGGAGACAGAGCGCCGAGTAGGAGAGTAGCGGGGTTGCAGTGCACTGCGGCAGTCGTGCTGCTTGTGGGTGTGGCGACAGCGGTGCAGCCCACGGTCACGCTGGAGCCGGCGCGAGACGTGCGGCAGTTCGATGGGTGGATCTACGTGCTCATGGACTCGGCCGTCTGCGAGACGTGCGTGACCACTGACAGCCGGGGCGTGCAGCACCGGGTCTGGACTGATTCGGGGCGGGTAATGTACCAGAATAACCTCGTCTCGTCGACAATCGGGGCAGGATGCCCTTCCAACAGCGGACAAGATTGGACACAGGCCATCCGGCTGAGCGCCGGCCGCAACTGCTCAAGCCCCATCGTGTTCGAGCGGCTGGATACGGGCGTTGAGCCTCTGCTAGTGGCGATGTGGCGCGAGGAGTTCGACGGCCGGTTCGAGGTGATGTGCCGGTATCGGCTCGCCGACGTTGCGCCGTACATGTGGGGACGGACGTTGAATGTTACGATTCGTCAGGAGTGACCGAGTGCTTAAGCGCGGGGACTGGCACTTGTTGACTGTACCTGAGCGCCAGGCCACGGCTGCCGCAGCCTGCCGGCTGATTGCTGCCTGCTGCCTGCTGATAGCTATCCCCGTTTGGGCTTTCGAGCAGAGCTTCACCGACTCGGTCTTCCCGCCACCGGGCTGGCAGGCGGTGAATGGGGATTCGGGGTTCCGGACCTGGATTCGGTTCGACCTGGCAGCAAGAACCCCGCCGGCCTGCGCGTACTGCGGCTGGGAGAACGTTTACATCCGCAACTTCGACTGGCTCATTACGCCTCAATGCTCGGTCAGGGCCGGGGACCGGCTGTCATTCTGGTGCCGGGCACAGGACGAAGCATACCGGGAAAGCGTCGAGGTCTGGGTCTCGACTGGTTCGCCCCGGCTGCCCGACTTCCAGCAACTGGCCGCGTTCGGCACGAACTCGGTGAGCTATGAGTATCGCGAGTACGACCTTTCGACCTATGAGGGCCGGCGCGTGTTCCTCGGTCTGGTCTACCGTTCGCACAACCAGTACGGTCTATTGCTCGACGACGTGGCCGGGCCTGAGGAGTGGTTCCCGGCGCACGACGTCGGCGTTACCAGGGTGGTCTCGCCCAAAGGCGCGATGCGGGTGGGCAGCGTGGTCCGACCGGCCTGCTGGGTGAGGAGCTTCGCGCTTGCGGCAGAATGGGTGCGTGTGAGCTATGACATCGAGAATCTCTGGCATGGGGATACGAACGTCAGCCTGGCCGGCGGCGAGTCGCTCCTGGTCTCGTTTCCCGAAGTCGCGTTCTGGCAGCCTGATACCTACGGCGTCACCTTTGCCACGCTGCTTGGCTCTGACCAGCGGTTCTGGAACGACACGGCCAAGGCAGAGGTGCGGGTCTATCCATTCCAGAGCCGGGGCGGGCCGGATTCTCTTGGCTATGCTTGGTTCGACTCTGACGACCCGCTCGGGCCCGAGTTCCACTGGCAGGAGCTGTACCCCGCGGGCACTTTGCTCGGCTGGGGCGATGACACGACATTCCTGCTGAGCCTGGCGTGGCCGTTCCGGCTGTACGGCCGGGAGTACTCGCTTGCCTGGGTCTCGACCAACGGCTGGATTGGGTTCGGCCCGCCGGCTCAGAGCAACTCGAGCGCGTCGAACGGACCGATTCCAGACCCGCTGAGCCCGAACCGGGCGCTCTACCCGTTCTGGGACGACCTCTGGGTCAAAGGCAACGAAGGCGGAATCTGGTATCAGTACTTCGGCGACACGCTGCTCGTCATCGAATGGCACAACACGCGGCGAGCAGACTGCGAGCTGTGCAGCCTGCACTTTGAGGCCAAGCTCTTTCGGAGCGGCAGGATTGAGTTCCACTACGCCTCGGTTGACGCGGGCGACACCGCGTATGACCAGGGCCAGAGCGCCACGGTCGGCATCGAGGACCACGGCGGTCGATGCGGGTTGCAGTATTTCTATGACGCGAACCCGCCCGGCAACCTGCTCACCAGTGGCCGGGCCATCAGGTTCCTGCCCTTGCCGCCCGGGCTGGCCGAGGAGGAACTCAGGCTCAACTGGGCACGCCCCATGGCTACTATCGTCCGCGACATGCTGTGGCTGAGGGGCTGTAGCCAGCCGGTTCTCCTCGACATCGCCGGCCGCAGACTACTCGACCTGCACTCTGGCCCCAACGACGTACGCCAGTTTGCACCCGGCGTCTACTTCGTGCGACTGCAGGCGGGTGCAGAGCGGCGAATCGTCAAGGTCGTGCTGGAGTGAGAACGCAGACTGGTAGCGTCACTACTCCCCGTTGGCCCGCGCTGAGACCAGCGTAGTTCGGGGTCAAGTCCGGAATCTCCTGTAAAATGCCATCTCAGGCAGCGGGTTTCTGACCGGTTGTCTGAGGGCTGGGCTCTGTCTTCGATTCCACGGCGAGCCCCAGCGTCCGGCCCAGCGTGTCCAACTG
>CBFGIT010000057.1:0-7916 GCA_965648905.1 Caldifarciminota bacterium | reverse complement strand
GACGACCCCAAACCAGCGCGACTCAGACCAAATGCTCCAACCTGCCTGGTTTGCGGCTCTGACCCGCCAGTACGATACCGAGTAGTCGGGCAGGCTGTCACGATAGGTCGTGTCGGTCAGCGTGGAGTCGTCGACAAACGGTGAGCCAAACCCGGGGTCATCGTCAATCTGGATGTGATAGTGTGTTGCAGTTGCAGCTCGGTTCCACACTGTGCGGACCGGATTGACAACCAGGGTCTCACCTGACTGAGGTGCCAGCAGAGTCGGCGCAGCCGGAACCTGAGTCAGGACCGTGAACGGCCAGGGGTGTTGCTGGGCTGGGCCCCAAAGCCCAAGCTCATCCCGAGCCCGCACCCGCCAGAAGAGCAGGCTTTCAGGCAGCGTGTCAGGGGGAGTGTGGGTCGTGTCGCGCAGCGAGGAGTCAGACAGCACAATATTGCCGAAGCCAGGGTCAGTGGCGACCTGGAGCCAGTACCCGGGCCAGAGCAGACCGTGGCGCAAAGCTCTGGAAACCGGCCCAACGCGAAGCAGGGGCCGGGCCGCGTCTCCTGCATCGGTCCAGACAAAGGTTGGCTGTCTGGTGGTCACGGTCGCGCCGCTGTCCGGATGGACAAGTCGAGGAGCAGGCGGGCCCTGGGTGACGACTGTGAACGACCACGCGCTGTCGTTGAACAGACCCCAGCCGATGGCATTGCCTGAACGCACGTGCCAGAACCATGTTCCATCGGCGAGGCCGGTCAGCGGCACATAAGTCGTGTCGCTGAGTGAGTCGGACAGAGCCACTGAGCGGAACTCAGGGTCGGCTGCGACCACAACATGGTAGCGGTCGGCACGGGCACTTGACCGCCAGACAAACTCGGGCCGCGTGCTGGCGGTTCGCGACCGATTGGCAGGAGCAATCAGCAACGGCGGCAAAGGTGCCTTGGCGACAACCGTGAACCGGCCCGGGCTCGGCTGGAACTCGCCCCAGCCAAGCGCGTTGTGAGCCTTGACCCGCCAGTACCAGGTTGTGTCTCTCAGCGGAGTCAAGACACGGAAGCTGGTGTCGCTTGTCGTCGTGCTGTCGTGCCAAGAGGCAAAGCCTGGGTCGAGGGAAAGCTCCACGCAGTAGGCATCAGCACCGGGCCGACCTTTCCAGACAAGAACCGGCAGGCTTTCGGCAATGGTCGAGTTCGCCTCAGGGTAGACCAGCTCGGGCGCAGACGGCGGCCCGGATGCGACAACCAGACTCCAGACCGCGGATGCCGGCCCGGCCCGGCCCAACCAGTTCTGACCACGCACGCGCCAGTACAGCCTCATGTCGGTCAATGGGCTTGCTGGTGTGTAGCTTGTATCGCTGACCGTGCTGGAGATGAACGGATTGGACATGGCCGGATTGTCAGCCAGTTCAATTCGATACTGGTGGGCGTTGTGTGTTCCGGCCCAGCGGAATGTCGGGGTCGGGTTCAATACAACCGTGTCGCTCGGTGGATGGAGCAGTCTGACTGCCTCAGGCAGCGCTGCAACCAGGAACGCACGAGCGGACGACCACTCACTCACCAGGCCGTAGCTCGCGCGCACGCGAAGCCGCCAGTAAAGGATGCCGTTGTCCAGGCCGCCATCTCGGCCTGAATCAACCGGTTGACTCAGCACCCGGCGGTTGATGGCCACAGGCCTGGTCTCCTGAGTTAGTGCGAGCACCGGAGCGAGAACGCGTTCTTCCGCAGGCTGCCGGTCCTGGGCCGTGGTCAGGTACTGAACGTCGGTTGTGCTGTCTTCCAGAACCAGCAACCTGAAGCCGGAGTCTCGGCTTATCTGAATGTAGTACATCGCGGCACCCGCGGCTGCGGTCCACTTGAAGAGCACCTGATTCGACTCGACTGTGTCCCATTGGGCAGGCAGGAGCATTACCGGTGCCGGAGGCAGACGGCCATAGCCGAAGAACGTGACCCGCGATTGTCCCCGGTTCTCGGCCGCATCGGTCGCTTCAATTCGGATGGTATGGGAGGTATCCTTGCCCGTCGCCATCAGGTCAAGCAGACAGGTCAGGGTATCGGACTCGGGATTCGAGACCGTGTCCCGGAGTTCGTCGTCAACGTAGAGCTCGACCCGCCTCACGCCGCGGTTGTCCGTCGCGACGTATCGGACCTCGACCGCACCGGCAACCACCCCGCCATCACGGGGCCACAGTATCTCGACGGTCGGGTCGAGGATGTCCACGACACACGCGGAGAAGAGCACAACCAGTAGTGCGAGGACTGCCAGCGCACCCGCGGCAACCCGCACTACAACACAGGGTCTCATAAGGTAACCTCCGTCAGACCTGGTTTTGTAGCTTAGCCGCACGGCTACCGCACCTGCCCATCGGTCCGGCCCGTGCCGGTTACGTCGATTGAGAATACGTCCGGCCCTGCCCCAAGTCAAGCCCTTCATCGTGGCGTGAACGCCGGATTAGACCACGGAGCCTGGAGAGCTCCGGGTCTGCGTTCTAGAGACTCCAAGGCCCCTCCGGCCGAATACAGACTGCTCCGGCGAACCAGCCGCGAGGAACGTCAGCCGAACGCCCTAGAACTCGACAAGGTGTTCGGTGCTCGGGAAGACTACGCCTGGTCTGCCGTCAGCGTCTTGACAGCCGATTGTGTCCGGAACTCAGAACTCCGAAGGCCAGATGAATCCTCGGTGCCCTTGACGTTCATAGTGCGGCGGAGCGCCTGAAGTAACGAGGAGAGCGACGGTGCCAACCACGGCCAGAGCCACAGTCGGAACCTAAGTCCAAGCGCAGGTCGGCTCGGCGCTGCCGGCCGGAAGCCGAGCCAGGAACAGAGCGACAGGCACAGGGACAGACATCTCGGCGAGGAGAGCGCCAGGGCCGGCGTCGGCTAGAACGACCTCGCCAGGGACCGACCAAGCCGCTTTCACGGCGACGACCAGAACCGCGGTCCAAGTGACAAGGGAGACCGTACCCACCTGGAATGTGGTAGTGAACTAAGTAGCAATACGCCAAACGGTTAGGTTGAAGTTCTGGTTGCCCGGGGGTTACAATATATGTAAACTAGTGCCGTGACGCCGAACCGTCTGGACATGCCCGGGCTGACTGAGCGGCCGGGCCAGGTCTGAGGTCAGAAATCAGAACGCAGAGGGCAGAACTAACGTCGGACACGGGCGAGGCCGCGGTGGGAGCGACGTGCAGCCGCGATTGCCGTCTGGCTGCTTCCCTCCGCATGACCTTGCCTGAGTTGTGCAGGTCACTTGCTCCTTAACCCGGCGAGCTTGAACAGGTACACGCCGTTGCCGGTGGACAAGCCCTGACCGTCCTGCCCGCATATTGACAACCAATAATTGAGTATTATGTCCCCAGAACTCCCCAAGCCGGAAGCGGAGCCGAGCCGCCTTTGTCGTCAGCAGACTGGGCGCTGACTCTGCCCGCAGACCCGGGCCGGGCACCAACCGGCATCCTCGTCTTCACGCCGTGGCCCGCGTCAGCACCCGGGACTTCGACCACTGCGAGCTGCAACCGCTCGGTCAGCGTGTCGTCAACGACAAAGCAGACGTGGCATCCGGACGGGTCGAACACCGGCTCTGAGCAGTCCATGGCGATGTCGACCAAGCGGACCTCGGTCCCGGGCTCCGATGCTCGGACCATGAAGACCTGGTCATATCCTACCCCGACTCCGTCCTCGGCCTCGCGTACGTAGCAGACCGCAGTGCCCTGCGCGTTCCATCTCGGCGTGACCGCTTCCATGCCCTCAGCCAGCCCGGTCTCCGCGCCGTCGGTGCCTCGCCCCGGGCTGCACCGAGCATGGGACCCGAACCCCGGAGTCTCAGCCGCCGGCACGTAGCACCAGAATTCCAGGCAGTTGTTGCCCTTGAGCGCGTAGAACACGCCGTCACCGTTCGACACGATGTCAGCGCCGCCCCTAATCCACTTCTTCTTCCCGGTCGAGCCAACCTTGGGTATCGTATCCAGCGCCGTCCACGTTCCGTCAGGCGTGGACTCTGTGGGAGGCGAGTAGCGCCACAGCTCCCCGGTATTGTTGCCTTTGAGCGCGTACAGGTGACCGTCGTACCAGGTTCCGCTCCCTCCCTCGCTCGACTTCTTGTACTTGCCGGTAACGGGGTTGTAGAACGGCATGCCGGCCAGTTCACCGGCCCACGAGTCTCCGTCGGTGTCGTATCGCCACATCTTGTAGTAGTAGGCCTTGTGGGCGTAGATGCTGTGGTCGCCGTCATAGACGAGGAAGGAACCTTCCTTCCATTTCTCCGTGCCGGGCGCTGGGCCGAGAGTCTGCCAGGAATCAGCGGCCACGCGATAGCGGTAGAACTCATCTCTGTTCCCCTTCAGCAGGTAGACGTAACCCTGCCCGCCTGTCTCAACATAGGCGACATCAGCACCATCCTTCACCTTCTTTCCGTTGGTTCCGCTCGGCACGTCCGCCATCTGCTTCCAGGAGTCCATCTCGATGTCGTACCGCCAGAACCCGAGCGTGTTGTTCCCCTTGGTCATGTACACGTGCCCGTTCCCATCGCACGCGCCACGGCAGCCCCTCTTCGGCAGCTTGCCCTCGGTGCCGTCGGGGATCTCCTTCTTTGGCGTCCACGCGTTTTGGTCCGGGTTGTACCGGTAGAACTCCCTCGTCCCGTTCCCCTTAGCCGCGTACACCAGACCCGTACTCGTGTCTGCCGCCAGCCACCCGCCGGCCTCGACCCCCTTGCCGGACGGCTGAGCGCGCATCGGCTCCATCTCCTTCCAGCCGGGTGGTACGGTCACCACAATCGAGAGCTGGTTGTTCCCGGGGTTGTCGTCGTCGAAGTGGAGCGAGCAGGAGACAGTGTGGCTTCCCGGCTGCTGCACGTGCCAGGTGTCAAATGCAGCGGTCTGCACGTCGCCCGAGTCAATTGCCACGAACCGGACACTCCGGTAGAAGGAGGTGCCACCGCCAATCCGGAACTCGACCGAGCACTGCGCCGCGGTCGACTCGTTGGCGAAGACCGTTGCCATCGGCACAACCTTGTCTCCGTACTGCACAATCGAACCCGGCGACTCGATGCCCGAAACTCCAATGTCGCTGACAAAGACCTGCTCGCGCTTGACGGTGGCGACGTCCGTTCCATATGTCCCGGCGCTCATCCCACTGAAGTAGACCGTCCTCGCGGTGTCAACGCAGACGGCCGTGGCTTCATCGTAGCCGCCGTTGTCATAAGTCCACGTGTCAAGAAGCGCACCGCTGCTCGAGTACTTCACCGTCAGGTAGTCCTTCCCAGTGCCGACGCCGGTGGAGTAGCCTGCGGCGTAGACGCAGCCGTCCCGGTCCAGCGCGATGGCGGACGCACCGGCTTCGCCCGCGCTGTCTGGGGATTCGAGCCGGCGAGTCCAGACAGTGTCGCCGGTCGTGGCCAGGAACTTGCCCAGGAAGAGAGCCGTGTTGCTGCGGTCGCCCTCGGCCACGCCGGTGACATACAGGCTGCCCCACTTGTCTTGGACCATTGCTCGGGCTTCACATTCGTAGTCGTCAAAGGACCTCGCCCACCGGCGCGCGCCGGTTGAGTCGTAGCTGACCAGGAGCAGGGAGGACCCGCCGACCACCCCGGCAATGTACACGTTGCACGCAGCATCCACGCACAACGCGACCGGGCGCTCGTCATCCTCGGCAACGTCGTCAGTCAGCGAGTCCAGGACTTTCCCGTTTGTCGAATCCAGGAACACAGTGAAAAGGTCGTAGTCGGTATCCTCGTTCGCCAGGGTTGCCGCGACCACGACCCTTCCGGCCGCGTTTACGGCAACCGCCCGGCCGGTATCAGCCTCATCCTCACCATCTCCACGGAAGGTCTGGACCCAGCTCTCGGTTCCGTCCGTCGCGCTGTAGCCGAGAGCTACGGCCACGAGTCGTGGCCGAGTGTTGGTGTAGTACGCGCCGGTCACAAACACTGAGCCGCCCTTCGCCGCAATCGCCCGGCCGCCGATGCCGGCGTTGGTGCTGGTGTCGCTGGCCCGGTATGACGCACTCCAGGCCAAGCCGAGACTGCCGTTGTACCTCAGGGTCGTAACCTGTCTCGGGTAGCGCAGAGTCCCGCTCTGTCTGAACGTATCGGTCGAGAATCCGGTGACGAAGACGTTCCCGGCAGCATCAGGGGCCAGTGCGGCCGCGCCGTCGGCGTGGCCGGATCCTGGCAGGTACTGAAACAGAGCGGTCGTGGGGCTTCCCGTAGCCGTGTCGTATCGCGCGGTGAAGAAATCGCTCGACGCGTCTGCCCGGCGGCGTAGCCCGTGGCATAGAGGTACCCGGTCGACGACAGGGCTGCGGCACGCACGCCGTCGTTGCCATTCCCCGGTCCGTTGTATCGTTGGACCCACTCGGTAGCGAGGCCAGCCGTCGCCACGACGAGCAAGGCCAACAGTGTCATCGTTGCATTCAGTCCATTCCTTTCCACATCTGTCTCCTTTCTCGGTCATTACTCAAACAACCCCTTGTTGCCCGCGCCTCCGCTCGCGTCTCACTCCATCTTCACCACCTTTCCCGGCCGTCCAGCCTCGCGGCCGACGACCATGTACACTCCTGTAGGCAGACCACTGACGTCGTTCTCACCGGGCTTGAATCGCAGCACCTGGCGCCCGGCAGCGTCCATGAGCACCGCTGGCACTGTCCCTTGATAGCGATACCGCTGGCTGACAAGCGTCGCGGGTCGCGGCCCGGCAGCCTCTGGACGAGACTCGCCGGGCTCGGACACGCCGACCCGGTCCCGGACGATGTAGAGCATGTTGGTCTCTCCACCATGACCGACATAGAGCTTCTCGAATGGCGGGCACACGAGCAGATCCTGTGGGTAGTCGCTCACAGGCAGCAAACTCAAGGCGCGCGACCCGTCCGCTGCAATGACGCTCAGGTTGTCCCATCCTGAGTTCGCGCAGTACGCCACGCGGCTCGTGGAGCTGTACTCTAGCACCCGGGGAGAGCTGCCGCATCTCAAAGCTGACCGGATCGAATCGGCTCCGACGTCCACCATGTACACCGAATCCGCCCCGCCGCTGTATGCGGCCACCATCACCAAGGACTCTGACTCCACCGAGACCATCGCGGTAGGCCCGTAGCCCTGCGGCAACGATATCTGCTTGATGAGCGTATCACCCGAGCCACAGATGACCGCCACGCCTCGCAGTCCGTTGGTGTAGTACTTGTCCGCCGCAGCGCTGTAGCACTGGGCGAAGTACCAACTCCCGGTGTGGACATTCCGGATGACCTGGTTCGTGTTCATGTCGATGACCGACACGGTCATGTTAGCATCGTTCTGGCAGTAGAGCTTACGATGCCGGGTGTTGATGGTCAGGTCGGCGGGCTCACCCGGTATTGGGATGTAACCGAGCACCGAATCGGTCCAGCAGTCCAAGACCCCGACGCAGTCCTCTGAGTAGCAGGTGAAGTACAGCCGGTTGCTCACCGAGTCGTACTCAAAGTTGCCCGCATAGGGGACCGGTATCGCCTTGATGCGTGAGTGACTGCTGCCGTCAATGACGAGAATCGAGTCCTCGCCGTGGTTGAAGAACCCGCAGTAGGCCTTGTTCACGACCGGAGCATACGCCAGGTCCCCCGGGTGCGGCAGGTCTATCTGCGCGACTATCGCGTTGCTGGAGCAGTCGATAGCGAAGACGTTGCTGTGGATGTAGAAGCACCCCCCGTAGACCACGCCGGCACTCGAGTTGAACGTGAGCCCGGCTACGTTCCACCCGCCCACGTCGACAGAGTCAATGACCTCCTGGCCATAGCTCACCCCGCCGGCCAGCAGAAAGCAGGCCAAAAGCATCAACCGGAATCGAGAAGCGTTCACGGTTGTCTCTGCACGAGATAGTCTACCGTCCAGCAGAGCCATATCAACCTCGCGCGTTGGCTCACTTCCTGTCCTGCCACCGCACCAGCAGCTTGCAGGTCGCCTGTTTGCTAGCC
>CBFGIT010000056.1:0-7936 GCA_965648905.1 Caldifarciminota bacterium | reverse complement strand
GCGAGCGGCTGCAGCGGCGGCTACTGAAGCTGGTGGAGAGCCAGAAGGTGTCTGCACCATCAGGCCGCACTGGACAATGAGGCGGATTCGAGTAGAAATCTATTTTGAGGCAACGGGGCGCGCCGGAGTAGGCCCATATATGAGGCAACAGGCAATGACTTTCGGACAGCGGCAGGCATGTCGTTCCGATGCCCGCGGCCCCCAGCCATGGGCAACGCGCCAACTTGACATTGGCCGCCTGGGGCCTACAATGCCTGCGAAGACCAGATGGCCCGGGTTATGTTGTACAACCACCAGCCGCGCCTCTGTCCGGACGCCGAGTTCAAGGACGTCCGGAAAGGCGTTTGCCCGTGAGCAGCCCGCACCGGCCGCCCCCAATACTGCCCTATCAGGTCGAGGTTTCAATTCGGCAAGATGACGTCGTCATCGCCGTCGACACACAGGCGCGGGTTGTCTTCTGGAACGCAGTAGCAGAACGGGTGCTGGGCTGGAGTCAGGAGTCGGTGCTCGGCCGGAGTCTGAATCGGGTCTGCCCGCTGCCGGGTCTGGACCTGGAGGCGGTGGCGCGCGGCGGGGACTTTGCCGGCAGCGTCGAATGGCGGACCAGCTCGGGCGAACCGCGCATGCTCTATGTCTACGCCTGCGGCGGACGAGCGACGACGGGCAACGGCCGGGGAGTTGTCCTTGTCGGACGCGAAGTCACCGATGCATGGTTGGTGGAGGAAGCGTTACGGGGGTCAGAACAGCGCTACCGGATGCTGTTCGAGCGGTCATCCGACCTGCTGGCGATTGGTGCCGTTTCCGGCGAGATCCTCGAAGCAAACCAGACAACCCTGCGCGTTTCCGGCTATTCACAGGCCGAGCTACGCAGACTGACGCTGCTTGACCTGGTTGAGCCGGACGACCGGCCACGCGCGGCCTCGGCAATGGCGGAAGTCAAGGCAACCGGTCACGCCACCTGTACGCTCCGGTTCAGGACCAAGGATGGTCACCGGGTCATGGTTGAGCTCTCCGTCACCCGGTCCGTCGAAGGCACTCGACCCGAGGTGCTGGCGATCGGGCGGGACATCACCGAGCGCAGCGCAATCGAGGCCGCAGTTCGAGAGTCAGAAGCGCGCTACCGGGCGGTTTTTGACGCGGTCGGCGACGCGGTCTTTGTCGAGTCGCTTGACGGCCGGATTCTCGATGCCAATGAAAACGCCTGCCGGATGTTCGGGTACACGCGGGAAGAACTGCTGAGCATGCAGGTGGGCGACCTGGTTCCCGAAGAGGCACGGACCTGGCTGCCTTCGGTAAGCGCGGAGCTTGCCGCCCGCGGCGTCTTCCGTGGTGAAGCGGTCAACGTTCGAAAAGACGGAACGAAGTTCCCGGTTGAGGTATCGGCGACAACAATGGAGCTGGAACAGGGCCGGATGGTTGTCGTCGTGGTCCGCGACGTGTCCGAGCGGCAACAGACCCGCCGCGCCCTGGAGGAGTCGGAACGGCGCTACCGGTCGGTGTTTGAGACCACCGGAACGGCAACCATTATCATCGAAGAGGACACCAGGGTGTCGCTCGTCAATCGAGAGTTCGAACGCCTTTCCGGGTTCGCGCGCGACGAAGTAATCGGTACCAGTTGGACGCTCTACGTCCATTCGGACGACATCGAGCGGATGATGGAGTTTCACCGGGCGCGGCGCTCGATGCCCGGGTCGGCCCCGCGGGAATATGACTTCAGACTGATAGACCGACAAGGCCGGGTCCGGGACTGTCACCTGGTGATCGAGCTGATTCCCGGGACCGGGCAGTCAGTGGCGTCGTTCATTGACGTGACCGAGCACCGGCAGGTCGAACGAATGCTGGCCGAGAGCGAAGAGCGCTATCGAAGTCTGTTCCGTGACGTGCCGGTGGGAATCTATCGGACAACACCCGATGGCAGGGTCATCATGGTCAACCCGTACCTGCTGCGGATGCTCGGACTCAGTGAGCCCGAAGCGCTGAGCCTCAACCTCGAACAGGAAGGTTTTGGCCCCCGGTATCCGCGAAACGAATTCCGGTCCGCGATTGAGCAGGGCGAGGTGAAGGGACTGGAGTGTGAGTGGGTGCGGCGGGACGGAAAGGCTATCTTCGTCCGGGAGAATGCCCGGGCAGTGCGCGACCAATCGGGCAATGTCATGTACTATGAAGGAACCGTCGAGGATATCACTGAGCGGCGCGCGGTCGAGCAAGCCCTTGAGGAATCAGAGGCTCATTTCCGCGCCCTGGCCGAGAACGCCGGAGACGCGATTCTGGTTGCCGCAGGCGAGGGAAGGCACGTCTATGTCAATCCCCGGGCCGCGACCCTGACCGGCTATGCAACCGACGAGCTTCTCAAGATGCGCTTCCAGGACCTTGCCCACCCCGACGAAGTCCCGATGCTTGAGGAACGGTACCGCCGACGCCAGGCCGGCGAACCGGTCCCCGACTCGTACCGAACCGCCATCAGACACCGCAACGGAACCAGAGTCGAAGTTGAGGTAACAGCCTCAAGAATCTCCTGGCGTGGGGAGACGGGCACGCTCGTCATTGTTCGCGACATAAGTGAGCAGATACGGCTGGAGCGTGCTCTGCGTGTTGAGCGAGACCGGTTGCGGCTCTTCCTCGACGTCGTCGGCGTAATCGTCGTGGCACTGGACCGGACCGGACGAGTGAATTTGGTCAACCGGGCGGCGTGCGAGCTGCTCGGCCGGTCTGAGGCCGACATTCTCGGCCGAGAGTGGTTCAGGGATTTTGTCCCCGACTACGAGCGGACTGAGGCAACTCGGGTGTTTGCGAGATTGATGCGCGGCGACATCACGCGTGCATCACGTTACGAGAATCGGGTCATCGTCGCTGACGGCAGACTGGTCACGGTGCGCTGGCGCAACACGGTACTGAAAGACGAACAAGGGAACATCATCGGTACGCTCAGTTCGGGTGAAATCCCGGACTAGTCGGCCTTCCTGAAGGCAGTTCCGGACTCATCGGAGCCTCAACCGCCAGCGAGTGTGATTGATAGACGCGGGAGCGACTCTGGTCGCTCCCGCTCAGGAGACCTCGACTGCCGGGCTAACGTCTGCCCGGCGGGCCGTGCCTGCCCTGTCCAGGTCCCTCGTTGCCGCGCCGCTCGCCTCGCGGGGACTGGTACGGGTTTCGGTTCTCCGGGTGTCTGGGATGCTCGAAATCGGGATTGCGCCCGTGGTGCATGTGCCCGGACCTGCCGCGATGGTGGTACCCGGGCGGACAGGCATACCACCGGCCGTGCTCCCAGAAGAACCAGCTCCCGTTGAACCACTCGAAGATGACCCCGATGCGCGGGCCCTGCGGCGGCGGCGGACACCCTTGACCGCGGCCGCCCCGGTTGTGGGACGGTCCGGCCAGAGCTGCGGCCGCGAGTGCCAGCAGGGTGGACAGGGTTATGAGGCTGCGATTCATTGGTACTCCTTGTCCGGCAGTCCTGCCGAACACCTTCACATACCGCTGCCGAAGCCGCGTAATTCCCCGGCGAAGCAGGCGGTGTGTTCGCCTATGGGCCTCGGCGGCTTGTCGCGGGCAAGTGCCGTCGCCCGGGCGGCTGGCTTACGTGGTTTCGGTCAGCAGCTTGAAGTCGGTGGGCTGGAGCTGGTAGTCGGTCTTGACGTCGATTGCCAGCTCGTAGCGCCGGGCAAACTCGCTCAGCCGGTCGTACCAGTCGGTCGTGAGAAAGTCGGTCATCGCCGGCGCGGCAACAATCCTGAGTCTGCGTCCGCGCAGCTTGTTCAACTTGGAAACGATGGCGCGTTCAATCTTCATCGCGATTTCGTTCCTCGACCGAACCCGGCCTGACCCCTTGCACGTCGGACAGGTTTCCTGCATCGAGTACATCATGCCCGGCCGCGTGCGTTCGCGCGTCATCTCCAGAAGCCCGAACCGGCTCATCTTCGAGAAGTCTGCCTTGGCCCGGTCACCGGCGAGATGGGCCTTGAGCTCGGCGATGACCTTTTCGGTGTTCTTCGGGTCCTCCATGTCGATGAAGTCCAGGACCAGCAGCCCGGCTAGGTCGCGCAGCCGAATCTGGCGGGCGATTTCGGCGGCGGCCTCAAGATTGGTCTGGAGAATCAGCCGCTCCGGGTCTTCCTCCTTGGCCGAACGACCGGTATTGACATCAATTGCGACCATCGCTTCGGTCTGGTCAATCGTGATGAACCCGCCCGACTTCAGCCAGATGCGCTTCTGGAAGATCCGCTCCAGCTCGGCCTCGACCCCGGTCTGTTCCAAGAGCGGCACCTCGCCCCGGTAGAACTCGACCTTGCGCTTCAGGTTCGGGGCCATCATGCTCAGATAACCGGTAATCTCCTCGTAGCTCTGCGCCGAGTCGACAATCATCTTGTCGACGCCGGCTCCGAACAGGTCCCGCACGAGCTTGACCCCGATTGACGGTTCCTCATAGAGCACGGCCGGTGGACGAGCCGTCTCGGCCTTGGCCCGCACCTGCTCCCAGATGCGTTCCAGCGCCCGGTACTCGGTTGCCAGCTCTTCGTTCGTCGCCTCTTCGGCAACCGTCCGGACGATCAGCCCGGCGTGAGGCGACTTGAACCGGCGCACCGCCTCGCGCAGCCGGACCCGGTCGCGCCGTTCCCGGATGCGGCGCGAGATGCCGACCCGCTGGGCATTGGGGAAATAGACCAGGTGTCGACCTGGAATCGAAATGAACGAGGTAAGGCGAGCACCCTTCTCGGCAAACGGGTCCTTCACGACCTGAACCAGTATCTCCTCATGCTCGCGCAGCGTGATGGTCTGCGGCTCAGGCCGGGCCCCGTTTCCGCCGTTGTCGTCGTCCGCCAGTTCGTCGAACTCCGGAATCTCCACGAGCGGCAGGAACCCGTTCTTCTTCAGGCCGATATTGATGAACGCGCCGCGCAGCCCCTTCACCACATTCTCGACGCGCCCCTTGTAGATCCGGCCGACCAGATTCTGTTGTTCGGCCCGCTCGATGTAGAACTCAACCAGTCGGTCGTCTTCGAATATCGCAACCCTCGTCTCCCATTCATTGGAACTGAGGACAATCTTGGTTTTGGTTTTCATCAATCCTCCAGCGGTGTCCGGACGCGGCTCGATTCGGCCACCAGACACTCCCGGCGTTTCACGCTGATGCACCGGGCTCTCCGGTCGTTAACTCCAAATAGTTGCGCCAGGACGTCAAAGAGCTTGATGCCGGGCTCAATCGCGAGGTCCATGACCAGGGTCCGGTCCGGCCCCTGCAGCAGCTCTCTGACTCCGGGCAATTTCCTGCCCCGCTCCACGAGCTCGTCCGGTTCGGCAGCGACGTCGCGGGGCAGAACGACGTCGTATCTTGCCAGGTTGACCATCCGTCCCAGACTCGGGGCCTCGCGTGGTATCGCCCGACCTGCGGTCAGCCGCAGCCCGCGGGGCAGGAACGGCGAAAGGTCCCGGACGATGTTGCCGGTGTAGTGGTACGCGGAAAAGAGGTCCAGGTACTCGGCCGCGGAAACCACGCCGACCGGCAGCGGCGGCCCGAACGAAAGCATCGGCTTGGGCGCAAAACCCCTGGTATAGGCCACCGGCAGCTCGCTCCGACGCAGGGCCCGGTAGAACGCTCTGACCCGGTCAAGGTGTCCGGCAAACCGGTACTGTTCCTCAACTGTGTAGCGAAGCCGGAACCGGGTCCTGAGCTCCTCATGACTCTGGCGCAGCCTCGGCTTGCGGCCGTAGAGCCGGCTGAGGTCGGTGGGCGTGTCGGGAAGCGACGCGGCCCGCTGGGGCTGAACCGACTCAGGAGCGCAGGCTCCACACCTGGTGCATTCGGAACGGGCGCAGTCCGGCGTCATCTGGCCGGCCAGCGCCCTTGCGTACTCGGCTCTCAGAAACTCCCGGCTGACACCTGCGTCGACGAAATCCCACGGCAGGACAGTGGACGGCTCCCGCTCAGCCAGATACTCTGACAAGTCAATTCCGGCCTCAGCACTGGACTCGGTCCAGAGCCCGAGCCGGAAGTGTTCGGTCCACTCCTGGAACACGCCGCCCCGGCGATAGACCAGCTCAATCAGACGGCCGAGCCGTTCATCACCCCGGGCGAGAACCGCCTGAACCATCGAGCACTCCGGATTCTCCCACTTCGCCTTGACGTTACGCCGGTTGATGCCTGCGCGTAGTTGGTCGATCTTTGCCTGAGTCTCACGGTAGTCGGCGAACGCGGCCCACTGCAGCGGTGTATGCGGCTTGGGCACAAACGGGCTGAGGTTAAATCGGACCAGCCGGCCCCGGCACAACCGGGCGATTTCGGTGACGAACCGGCCGATTTCAGCAACATCAGCATCGGTCTCGCCCGGCAGTCCGACCATGAAATAGAGCTTGACCCCATTCCAGCCCGCGTCCAGGGCATTGCGCACCGATTCGATGATGCGCGCTTCGGAGATGTCCTTGTTGAGGAACGAACGCAGCCGGGGCGAGGCGGTTTCCGGAGCAAAGGTCAGGCCGGTCTTCTTCACCTCCTGCAGGGTCAGAGCAAGCTCGGCAGAGAAATCCTCGCCTCGGGTCGACGGCAGGGATATGGCCACACGCCGTTCCTTCAACCGTTCGTTCAACCGGCGCACAAGACCGATCAGGTCTGGATAGTCAAGTGCGGACAGCGAGAGCAGCGAAAGCTCCTCCCAGCCTGTGGCCCGGATGCCGCGCTCTGCCAGCCGGACAATCTCGTCCTGAGGCCTGAACCGCAAGGGTCGGTTGACCATACCAGCCTGACAGAACCGGCACCCCCTGGTGCAGCCCCGGGCAATCTCGATTGTCAGCCGGTCATGAGTAATCTCGCAAATCGGCACGACCGGTGGAAACGGCGAATCCTGCTCCTTCAGTTCCGGCACAACCCGACGGGTCACAATCGCATCCTTGGGCCTGAAGTCCGGCACATACAGCCCGGGCAGGCGTGCCAGCTCGGCAAGCAACTGACCGCGCTGGCTGCGGCCCGTCTCAGCGAAGACGCGGGTTATGTCCCGGACCGCATCCTCACCATCACCGACGACGAACGCATCAAAGAAATCGGCCATTGGCAACGGATTAACCGTGCACGGGCCGCCGGCAATCACGAGCGGGTGACGTTCATCCCGTTCTGTGCGCCGCAGAGGCAGCCCGGCGAGCTCGAGCAGATAGAGCACGTTCGTGTACTCCAGCTCGCTCTGCAGCGAGATGCCCAGGATATCGAACTCGGCAACTGGTCGCTTTGACTCCAACGCATACAGCCGCAGACCACAGCCAGCAAGAGCCTGGCCAAAGTCAGGCCACGGCACATAAACGCGCTCGGCCTGAGCATTGTCCAGACGATTGATGACCGAGTAGAGAACCCTGAGCCCGTGGTTGGACATGCCCAGCTCATAGACCTCAGGAAGTGCCAGGACCCAGCTTACCCGCGCCGGGTCAGGTTCGCGGAACAGGGCGTTATACTCACCGCCCGTATATCGGATAGGTTTTGTCGCGAGGGGTAGAACCTCGCTTAGCGATTCATCCATTCCGTGTGCTGAATCAAGGATACCCCGAACTCCTGTCCGAGTCAAGAAAACCGGAGTAAAAGGGCTAAGAGATCGTTACCAGGGTAGAGGTGGGTCCGGTGGTAGGAGGTGTCGTGGAGACGTAGGGAGCAGACAGGAGCTGGTCGGCACACGCACGGCGCTGCGGCGGTTCGGCCGGCTACTTGAACTCATCGGGGCTCCTCTGGTAGACTCTACGAAACTCAGAAAAACCAAAAGGAGCCCACGATGGTTCACTACGGCGAATTGTACCGTCAGCGCAAGAAGGAAGCAAGCTTGATCGCCCGCGAGAGGAGCATGTCCCTCGTCTAGTTGAAATTGGCTGCGGTTCCCACTGCACTCTACTCGACCTTTCCTGCACCGTCAACTGAATCGCTCTTCCCACGTTCCAGCGCCTGCAGCAGTTGCGGCAGGTGCCG
>CBFGIT010000055.1:0-8758 GCA_965648905.1 Caldifarciminota bacterium | reverse complement strand
CCACCGCCGCTACCCACTTAGCACAATAGCATTTGCCTGCACCGGCCAAGCCCGGTCGGTTCTGCTTTGCCGGCCCAGGGGGCCGGACAATGCTGGCCCCAAGGGCACACCGTTGCACCATCCTCAGGCCTCAGTCCGGCCTGGTCTCTTGCCATTGCCCGAGCCCGGTCTCTTTTTTTCTCTCCGGGCCGGTGCGAATCGTCCAGTGAAGCCCGGTCTGGTGGGTCGGCCTCATCGGGCAGTAAAGGGCGTCCTCCTGGGTCGGGCCAAGCCCGGTCCTGAGGCCAGACCGACCAGCCCAGGGGACGGTTCGGGGGATGACCCGGGGGTCACCTCCCCTTGACAGAGTTAGCGGGTCTTGCAGCGAACGGCGAACGGCGAATAGCGAATGGCGGAATGCAGAGTGCAGAATGCAAATATCAAAGTGCAAAATGGCGGAGAGCGAAAGGCGAGCGGCGAATGGCCTCCCTGGGGTTGGCATCCCGGCCTGCGCCACGCGACGGTTGGCAATAGTTCCGGAAGACGTCCCCGGGACTATCCTCCCGGAACTACCGGTTGTTGGGGTTGACGCAGCGTTGGCCGGGCATATAATATGATCCACGTCAATGATAACGAAGCCGTTCGCACCGCATGAGTCAACGCCAAGAGGCGGTGTGGTTCGGGATTGTTGACTATCAAAGGAGGCACGGATGAGTGCACGCCATGTTCTGTTAGCGACTGCAAGGCAGTGCGTATGTCTCGTAATGGTCTTCGTTATGTTGCAGTGCCTGCTAACATACGGGTACTGCGGTGAAGAGGCAACTTCGGCAAAAGTAGCGGCAATCCAGGCCCAGCTTGCGGCTGTCAACAGACAGATTGACGATGCCCAGCGAGAGCTGTCAAGGACGCCAGGACCGAACTACTGTTGCTGTGCAGCTGCTTTCGTCTTTGCCCCTGTCATCGGCGGGATATTCTGGTATTTCGTAGACATCAAGCCCAAGCAGGATAAGCGGAGTCAACTCGAGCGCCGCATAGAGACCCTCACATCAGAGAGACGAGAGCTGCTGACACAGCTCGCGCTGCTGCAGAAGTAGTTCGCTGCTCAGCGTCCATCTGTTTCAAGCAAGACAGGACGAGCCCTGTCTAGTCTGGCCAACTTGGTTGGTGGCGCACTGCAGCTTCAATCCCTCTTTGTTGACCTAGCCCATCCATGACCCCGCGCCATGAGCTTGAGTTCCGCATCAGGTGCGCGCTCAACATGCTGGGCGTGGTGCCGGCGCAGCAGTTCGGCTATTTCAGTTTCGGCCGGAGCGTGGCCAAGGCTTAGAAGTCAGTCAACGGAAAGGCCCGGGTGGAGCGCTACGCGAACATGGGCCTGGAGCGCCGGATGATGTATCGGCTGCTGGCTGACGTGTTCACCATCCGGCCAGACCAAGGCCCGGCCTGCGAGCCAGAGCCGGCAGAGGCGAGGCAGAAGGCAGAGTGCAGATTGGCGGACGGCGGTCATCAGGTCAAAGGTCAAAGGGCAAATATCAAAGGTCAAGATGGCGGAAGGCGAAAGGCGGACGGCGAAGGGCGAATGGCGGAATGCAGAGTGCAGAATGCAAATATCAAAGTGCAAAATGGCGGAGAGCGAAAGGCGAGCGGCGAATGGCGTTCCTGGTGGGGTGAGTTTGAGGCCGCTTTGGTACTGTCAACACCGCACGTCGGAATGAAGAAAGTGCTGGACAGGAGGCAGGGGATGGGTATACTATTTCCACTGGTCTGCGACGGTCACGTTGCGACCCGCAGGCTCAGAGGCGGCTAAGCTACTTTGACGACCAGTGTGAGGGTGGCCTTCGGGCCACCCTCGCCGCGTATTCATGACCTTTCGAGCAGGCCTGGGTCAAAAGACCCGCGACAGGTGAGATTGTCAGTGCACGACGTTGAACCGCTTCACTGTCGTCCGGCCCCGACCCATGACCCGAGCAAAGTAAACACCGGCTGGCACTTGGGTGCAGTCCCAGACAAGGTCGCCGTCGAACTGCCCTGAGAAGCATCGGGCTCCGTCGGCGGCAATGACATCGAGCTGCACAGCCGTGCCGGTGCGGGGCAAACTGAAGCAGACAAAGTCGCGGGCCAGAGCAGGCCGGACCCGCAGTGCCTCCATGATTGAGTGCTGGGTCGGCTCAGCCAGGGCGACCGTGTTGCCGACGACAATCTGGAAGTTGACCGGCTGCGTATAGGTGCGCCCGGCATCATTGAAACTCAGTTCCAGTCGCAGGGGTACGCGCGTGCCGGGAATTGCCTGGCCTGAGGCCTGAATCGTGAAGCGGTCAGCACTGTTGTCCGCGACCGAGCGGCGCGGGATATTGGGAAAACCAGCGACCGAGTCGAGCAGAGTCACCTCGTCGTACCCGGCCCGGACCAGTCCGGTTACACTATAGGCTGAGTCGAGCGGATGGGTGGCGCGGTTCTTGACCGCAAACCAGAGCTCCGCGGTCTCACCCGGGTCAAGAATACCGTCGCCATTACCCTGGGTTGAGTCGTTAACGCTGACCGCGACCGGGTCGAAAAAGACCCCGGCAGTGCGGGCCAGGTAGTAGAGGTTCGGGATGTTGATGTTACATTCGCGGTGGATAATCGACGAGTCGTTCCAGCCGTACCAGAAATCGTTGGTCGAAAGCTCGCAGGTGTAGGCATAGGTGACGAACTTGCCCGCGGTGTCGGAGTATTCCCAGTCGACCGAAAGACCGTTGACCGGATAGATGGTCGAATAGACCTGGCCGGTCCGGCTGGACGGGTAGTTGTTGTTCATGCGGAAGGTGTCGACCGCCTCGCGCAGCACCGGCTGGTCCGGCGGAGTGACATTGGCATAGCCCCAGGGGTACATGTTGTACTGGCCGTAGGTGTGGAAGTCCATGCAGGTCCGGACATAGTATGAGGCGAGGAAATCGCGGATTACCTGAGTTTCGGGCTCGCTGAAGCGACTCGGGCCCCGATAGGTCTCAGACGACGGCGTGCCTGAGGAGCCGGAGTTGTCGTAACCCCACTTGTAGCCGTAGTTGCGATTCAGGTCCACGCCGACCGCAGGAGCCTGAATCACGCGGCGGTTCTTGCGCCAGTTGGAGGTTGAGCCGCCTGAGTCGGAATTGTACACATATCCGTCCGGGTTCATCACCGGCACGATGAAGATCTCGCGGTTGTTGACCAGCCAGGTTGCAACCGAATCAGTGCCGTAGCGCGAGAGGATGTGGTGGGCAAAGGCGATGCAGCAGTGGGTCCCGGTAGGCTCGCGGGCATGAGTCGCGCCGTTGAAGAAACAGGCCGGTTCGTCCTCGGGCGTGCCCGGGTTGTCGGAAATCTTCAGGCACCACAAGGCCCGACCCTGATGGCTGTTGCCCAGGCTGTACTTGGTGCAGATGTCCGGGTGATTGGCGACGAACCGGTCGAGCGTGTCCTGCATTTCCCAGTAGGTGAAGAAGTAGCCGAAGTCGCGGAACGCGCCAGCATCGTTCGGGTCAACGCCGGTGACATGCCGGAACTTGTCCCGGATGTCGGGCCAGGTGACCTCGGTGGCAAGGCCGCAGGCCTGGATGCGTGCCAGTTGTGCCGCATCGGTGTTGATGACCAGCCAGCCGCCGAACTCGTCTTCTTCCCAGGTGCAGACGTCGAGTTCGCCGGCCAGGTCACCGAGCTGGTCAAGGCGGCGGACATTGTCGAAGAAGATTCTCGCTTCCATGATTGGGCCGGTTCGGTCAAGACCGAACGCGGTTGCAGTGAAGAAGACAAGGAGCAGAGACAGCAGCACGGTACGACTCACGATTCCTCCAGGCAGTTAAGACAGCGCATTATCCCAATAGACTAGCTCGGCGCGTGTCGTCCGTCAAATCAGGCTTGGGCGGTTTTGCGGCTCAGCTTGACAAACCGCCTGGATTGCCGATAGTAGACCTGCTTTGACTCATAGTCCACGACCAGGTCTTGTGCTGCTGAGTCTTGTTGCTCTGGCCTGGGCCGGGCCGACCACGAGCGTTGAGGTACGCAATGCGGAGTCAGGCCAGGCTCTGGCTGGAGCGCTTGTTACAGTGGCGGGAAGTGACATCATTGCCACGACCGACAACACCGGCCGGTGTCTGGTGGTCGCGCACGTCGGCCGAGGCGCGAGGCTCGTGACCGCACGTGCCGGATTTTTCAGCGATACTCTGGTGGTGACGCCGGCGATTCGGCGCGACACGGTCATTGTTGTCAGCCTTCATCCGGACCGTGCGAGAGCACTGCGGGTGAGCGTGACCGATGCGACCGCAGGTGTCGCGTTGACCGGCGCAGCGGTTGCGGTGCAGGGCGGGCCGGTTCTGACCACGGGTGGAGACGGCTCGGTTCTGTTCCTGAATGTGGCCCACGGCGCCCGGTATGTGCGGGCCGAGATGGAAGGCTGGACTGTTGACAGCCAGGTCGTGGTTGCCCGGGGTGGTGAGACGACCGATGTTGTGCTCAGGCTGCGCGACACGACCAATGTCGGAGACCTGGTCGGCGCGGTAACTGACCAGACCACCGGAAAGCCGGTTGCGGGCGCGGTGGTGCGGCTTGACGCAAGCGGTCTGGTCGCAGTGAGCGACTCGATCGGAGAGTATCGGCTTGAACGCCTGTCCGCCGGGGTCTACGACGTGTCGGTGAGCTGTGACGGATATCGCCGAGGCGTTGCCAGGTTCCGGATGCTCAAAGGGTGGACCGTGAACCTGAACCTTCGGCTTTATCCTGCGTCATCGGCTGGTCGTTGACCAGGCGCAGGAACCAAAAACAGACTATTCCAGGATGACGAACTCAACGCGGCGGTTTAGCGCGCGGCCCTGTTCGGTTTCGTTCGGAGCAGCGGGCCGGGTTTCGCCATAGCCTTTGGCCGTGAGCCGGGACGGGTCAACTTTCAGGTTCTTGACCAGATAGTCGACCACGGATTGTGCCCGGCGCTCGGATAGCCGCTGGTTGTAGGCTTCAGACTCGGTGCTGTCAGTGTGGCCTTGAATCTCAACCTTAATCTCAGGGTTTTCGGTCATGATGCGGGCAGCCTGGGCCAGGGCTTCGTGCGACTCGGGTTTGAGCTCCCACTTGTCCACGTCGAAGAAGACCTTCATCGTGATTTCCATGCCCTTCTTAACGAGCTGGATGCGGGTGCGCGTGGTCTGGCCCGGCTCGACATTGACGACCGCGGTCGCAGCAAGATAGCCCGGACTGGAGGCGTTGAGCGTGTACTCGCCGGGCATGACACCGGGGAACCCGAATGAGCCGTCGCTGCCCGTAGTGAACGGTTTCAGGTTCGTGCCCACGCGCTCGATGGTTGCCTTGAGCGGCGTGCCGGTCTTGGCGTCCACAACCGTGCCTGATATCATGCCGGCCTGGACTACGGGTTCGAGCCGGACCTCAATCGAGGTTGTCTTGCCCGCCTTTACGATAGCTGGCAAGGACTTCGTGGCGTAGCCGCGCGCGCTGGCTTCGACCATGACCTCGCCCGGCTCGACCCCAGAAAGGCTGAACTGGCCTTCGCGTGCATCAGTCCGTTGGGTAGGCAGGGAGGGGTGCTGCGGAAAGGTTACGACCGCAGCGACCGGAGCGCCGGTGCGCAGGTCGAAGACGCGGCCAACGATTCTGCCTGTGGTCGGGATAACCGGCTTGTAGACCGTGCCGGTAATGCTTAAGCCGGCAGCCAGCTCAAAAGCCGGGGTTGCCCGGTTCAGGCCGAACGAGGCGTTCAGGTCAAATGTTACAGGCTTCAGGTGGTTGAACTTGACTCCGGGTGTGAAGTAGATGCGGTCGCCGGCCCAGTAGTAGGCGCTGTCGGTGTGCCACTTCTCGAACACGAGCTCGGCGAACAGGTCGAACCGGCCGAGCGGGTAGGTCCCGGCCGCAGCAAGGTTGGTCGTCTGTCTGCCCAGTTGTCCGATATTGACCGTCGCGGTAAGAGTATCAGGCAGAAGACTTGCGAACCGATACGTGCCCAGAGCGATGAAGGTCAACCCTTTCACAGTGCCGATGCCGAACTTGCCCCAGCGCCAGTACTTCGGGTCATAACCTGAGCCATAGCCCGCGAGTAAGCCGAGGGTGAGCTCGCTGCTGGTCGGCAGCGAAACCTTGACCCCGGGCACGGCGTTGTGCCAGTCCCACCAGTTCTCGTATCCCATGAGCCAGGCATTCTCCACGACGCTGGAGTCCGGATGCCGGCTGGAGTACTCGCGAATGCCGCCATACCAGAAGAACAGCTCGAAGTACTTCGACGGCGAGACTGCGACCGCACCGATAACGTCGTTGGTGTAGACGGTCATGTCCGGTCGGTAGCCGCGGCGTAGTGGTTCGTCGGCATTGGCAAAGGCCGTGGTGTGATAGAAGTAGCGCAAAGCGGCCGTAGCCTGATAACCGCCCTCGCTCCGGGCGTCGTGCACGCGCCAGAATCCACGTGTGCCCCAGGCACCGGGCGAGGCCACGGCGAATACAACCGGAATGCAGATGAAAACGAACAGCAGCTTCATTTGTACTCCTTGGTCAGGGTTGGGCAGGCAGAGATGCAGAATCCGGAGTCAAGCTTACGGCGGCCGGCCCGCGTGTCAAGGCTGGACAACAGGCCGGGTGAGCAGGAAGATGCGCTTGACACCAGCCGGCAGCCAGGTGCGGACCGGGTGTTCTTCAGATACCACGAAGCCGGGCAACGGGTCGAACGCGACAACGTAGTCGTCGGCCTTGACCCACCATCGGCTCCGGCCCGGAGCAGGAGAATGGTCTTCGTCGTAGGTATAGAGACCATTGAACTCGAATCCGCCGTCGATCCGCTCCGGCGGCAACGACAAGTCACGAGTCAGGCGGTTCAGCGCCTGCCAGCGAACCCGGTTCCATTCAAGATAGTCGTGAACCGCGGCAACCGAAAAGGTCAGGTAGACAGCAAGAACCGCGAGCCCGGAGAAAAGAACCGGACGCGACGGGGGTGACTGGTGGAGTTCGCCCGAAGCCGCGATAGTAAGCAGTGGTAGACAGACCAGGGCGTATCGGTCGAGCGGAGTGACCAGAGAGAAAGCGAGCAGGTACAAACCGGTCAGTATGACACAGAGTCTCGCCGCGAGCGAGGAGCGGGCCTGGGCGATCCCGGCACGGATCAGCTCAATGAGGAGCGCACCGCCCAAGAGCGCCAGAGCCGCGAGCACGACCAGCGACAGAACTGAGCCACTGAAGGCGGAGAAGGTTCCGGCAAGGGTGAAAGGGCCGAGCCCTCGGTCGGACAGGATATTGCCCGGGAACCGGACGCGGAGCAATTGGGTGAGCGCAAGCAGCACGAATGAGAGCGGAAGAAAGAGCAACAGTCGTCTGATGGTGGCGCTCCGGATGAAGAGAAGGCCGAAGGGCAGAGTGAAGATGCTCAGATAGGTGAAGAAGACGAGCAGATTCTGGCTGGCGCGCGCGGCAACCGCGGGCAGCCCGGCACGCAGACACTTGAGCACCTCGGTCGGCTGAGTGCTGAACGCAGTGGGCAGGTGACCTGCAACTCGGAGCCAGCCGAGGTAGCCGAGCAGGGCAGCGGCAGTGACGGCAAGAAAACCGAGCGCGAGAGTCAGTCGGCGAACACTGGGGCGGTGTAGTGTCAGCCAGGAAAGGCCGAACGCGATTGGGATGAGCAGGCCAGTCTGGCGGTGCAGGGCCGCGGTAACTGCGGCGCACATTCCGAGAGCGAGTCGCACGCGGCTCGGTTTTTCGACTGCGCTGGCCAGCAGATAGAGCGACAGCAGCAGCAGAGTGATGAACGGCACGTCGGTCATGAACGTATGGGAAAGACCCAGATAGAGCGGGTTGGCGAGCAGGAGCAGAGCCGGAAAGAGAGAGACGATGAAGGAACGAGGAGTGAGGAGCAAGGAAGGAGGAGAGGTTCGCGGGATGCGGGTGAGCAGGAGCAGTAGAGTCAGACCCAGGAACGAGGCAATGAGAGTCGAGAAGCGCAGTGCGGTGAAGGAGAACCCGAAGGGCAGAGTGAACAGCGCGCCCCAGAAGAGCTGGGGCAGGAAGGGCATCGAAGTCCAGTTCGAGAGTCGGAACTGACCGTGCTCGACCAGGTTGCGGACCGCGGTGCCGTACGACCAGTCGTCGTTCAGCGGAAAGTCGCCGGTCGGGTTAGTCAGGAGCAGCACCGAGACAAACACGGCCAGCAGCACGAACAGCGCTCGCAGCATCGCGGTGACTCTAGCCCGACCCGCTGCCGTTGTCAAGGCAAGTGGGCATATGGCGACGCTGCGCGTTCTGTGGGTCACGTTGTCGGTATTACGCTGAATCGGCGCCCGGGATGCGTGACTCGATATTGGGCGGCAGGATGGGCTACTCGCCGGGCTCTGAGCAAGACCGCCGGTCATGCTTTGATGGGTGCTACTGGCTGTTCTTCCTGAGATGCCGGTTGGCGTTCCGGCTGGCGTGCCGACTGAAATCATGTTGGTCGTGCCGGCCAGAGTCACGAGACTCTTGCCGACAGCGATGCCGCGCCAAGTGCGGACTGGCTGTACTTCTCAGATTCCGCCGGACATGTCATCTGAGGTGCCGAGACCGTCGAGTCGAACAAGGACGCTGGTCGTCCAGACTGGAGTAACAATAGGAGTGCTTCAGGGAACTGCCTACTGGGCATGCCTGAACAAGTGCCCGAGGGCCGGCCTGCGCGTGTAACTCGTTGACTGTCAATCTGTTGCCATGGTCACGACGGGAAGCAGGAGACCCGCCTGCCCGCGCATCCTGGCTGGGTGCGAGGCACAGGCAGAGGCAGGCCGCGATTATCTAGCCCCCC
>CBFGIT010000054.1:0-9843 GCA_965648905.1 Caldifarciminota bacterium | reverse complement strand
CCAAAGAGAAGTTCCGGATTGATGCGACGGTCGCCTACCGTGTGACCAGCGGCGAAGTCGAGGAGGCGCTGAAGGAGACCAACTTCAGGTTGCGGGCGACCGCGCTGCTGTTCGGGCCTCAGGTTATCACGAATCGCGTCGAGCCGGGAGAAGCCGACGTCCGGGCGTACTATGAAAGCCACAAAGCCGACTACCGCGTTAAGGAAATGCGGCATCTGAGCTATGTGCTTTTTCCGCTCAGCTCGACCGAGCCGGACTCGCAGGCAGCCAAAGAGGTTATTGATAAGGCGTACGGGCAACTGGTTCGGGGTGATTCGTTCAACGTGACCGCGCTCGACTTCAGCGACCTGGAGCCGGACACGGGCCGGATATTCTTTGCCCGTTCCCGGCTCGACCCGAAAACCGACACCGTGGTCCGCGGACTTAAGGTCGGCAGCTACAGCGCTCCGTATCTCACGGACTACGGCTGGCAGATTGTGTTGCTCGACAGCCTGCGCGGCGAGTCGCTTGCCCTGCGCCGCATTCTTGTGCGCGTCAAGAAGGGCGGCGAGGCGCTGGCCGCGCTGCGCGACTCGGTGCGCAGTTTCATTGAGCGAACCAAGCAAGAACCGTTCGATTCGGTTGCCGCCCGTTATGGGCTGCAGGTATTGCGACCACGCCCGATGGTCGACGGCAAGGCGACGTTCGACGAGCTGGCCCTGGAGAGTCCGAGTCAGTTGGCCGAATGGGCCCGGCGGGCCCGGACCGGAGAAGTGATGGAGTCGCCGCTGCGCGGGATGAACGGCTATTATGTCTTCCACATGGTCGAGGTCAAGCCGGCCGGATTCCAGGAGTTCGACAAGGTCAAGCCCGCGGTTGCCTGGAAGCTCCGTCAGGAAAAGGAGCGTGTTGCCTGGCTGGCAGTTGCCGAGAGTGCCTGGGCTCTGGTCAAGGCGGGCAAGTCACTGGATCAGTGTGCGCACGACTTTCCCGGTGTCGAAGTAATTGCCGGTGAGACGTATGAGGGCGTCCGTGACGCCCGGGCGCGACGCGGTGCCGAGTTTGCCGGGGCGCTCAGCGTCCTGGCGCCGGGCGAGGCGACCGGCGTCGTGGCGCTGAACTGGGGTGCCTACATCATCCGGTGCGAGGAGCGCACCGAGGTGCCGATCCTGACCGCCGACGCCTATGTCAAGCAGCGCCAGCAGCAGGTCACCCAGGAGCTGATGCGCGAGCTGCTCAAGGAGCCGGAAATCAGGGACTATCGAGACGGCCTGGCCTACTAGCTGGACTTGACACAGTCGTTCGACCGGCTAGAGTTATTCCGAGTCGGACGCGTCCGGCGAGGAAGCATGAGTGATGGGCCCCATCGTCTAGCGGTTCAGGACATCACTCTTTCAAGGTGAAGACACGGGTTCGACTCCCGTTGGGGCCGGAATGTCGCGGGAGTAGCTCAGTTGGTAGAGCACTACCTTGCCAAGGTAGGGGTCGCGGGTTCAAATCCCGTCTCCCGCTTTCTCCTGCGGCGGCTTAGCCAAGCAGCAAGGCGACGGTCTGCAAAACCGTTATTCTCGGGTGCAAATCCCGAAGCCGCCTTTTGCCGGCCTTGACTGCCACCTCTCAGGAGTTTCCAGCCAGCGCCGGGGTGGCGAAACAGGCAGACGCTCGGGACTTAAAATCCCTTGACCCGCACGGGTCGTGTCGGTTCGAGTCCGGCCCCCGGCACTTGACGGCAATGACCCGCGTTGCCTGCCGCGCTGCCGCGCCGGGCCGTTAGCTCAGATGGAAGAGCACCTGATTTTTAATCCGGTGGCCGCTGGTTCGAGTCCAGCACGGCCCACTTGTCGCCCGACCGCCGACCGCATCCCGGACCGCAATTGAGCTCCGTCTCAGACACCAGCCGGTCGGTTGTCGGCGCCGCGTCGTTTGAGGGCCGGCTGCTTTCGGCCCTTGCCCGCTACTCCAATGTCCACCGCGGCACCGGCCACAACTCCATCGTCACGACCGCACTCTACGAACAGGCGCGGAAGATTGTCCGCAAGCACCTGGGCCTGGGGCGTGACCATACGGTCGTCTTTCTGACGCCGTGGCGGGCCGCGAACTTCCTCAGGCAACTGCGCCGGAGCCAGGCAACGATTGTGTCCAGCGCGGACCTCGGGCTGCCGCTCGGCATCAGGGCGGTTGCCGCCCGGATGAGGAGTCTGCCCGGCGGGGTGCCGTTTCAGCCCGGCGGCGGTACGATCAGACTCGTGTCACCCAACAAGGTCGCCTGGGCCGGGGTTCCGGACCGGTTCGAGGCCGGCACACCGAACATTGTCGGAGCAATCGCACTTGCCAGCGCACTGCGGTTGGGCGGTCCTGGGCCGACTGCCGACCAACTGCCGGTTGAAGCCGCGCTGTCCGGCGACCGTCTGCTTGCCGCCATGAAACAGCAACTGATTGGCGGCGATGTCTTGGTGCCGACCGCGGACGGTGACCGGACATATGTCAACCTCGATAATGGTGCCAGCACGCCGACCTTCCAGCCCATCTGGCACGCTTTCTGTCGCGCGCTTCGGGCGCCGGCCGGGACTCAGTCAAGCATCGTCGAGCGCACCCGTGAGGTCTGCCATCGGTTCTTCGGCGCGCCGGCCAGCGACTTCGACCTGCTGTTCGCTTCGAACACGACCGAGGCAATCGGCGTTGTTGCCCACGGCCTGAGGCAGCAGGCCCGAACCGACCCGAACATGGTCGTCCTCAACACGATGATTGAGCATAACTCAAATGAGCTGCCCTGGCGCTTCATCCCCGGCGTCGACCTCATCCGGATGCCGGTTGACTTCGATGGGTTCATCATGGTCGATGACCTGGAGACGACTCTGCGCGCATACAATCAGGAAGGTCGTTTTGGGGCCAGGCGGGTCCGGCTGGTATGCGTCTGCGGAGCATCGAATGTCATGGGCACGTACAACGACATCCCAGCCATCAGTCGAATCGTGCACCGTTACGGCGCCGAGCTGCTGGTTGACGCGGCCCAGTTGGCCGCTCACCGGCCGGTGCGGATGAGCGAAGACGGCATCGACTTCCTTGCCTTCTCGGCGCACAAGATGTATGCGCCTTTCGGGTCAGGCGGGCTGCTGGCACGCAAGGGACGCCTGGCGCTGGACGAGAGCGAGCAGGCGGCGATTCGGGCCTCGGGTGAGGAGAACGTCGCGGGTATCGCAGCCCTGGGCGAAGCGGTGGAAATGCTTGAACGCATCGGCATGGATGCCATTATGAATGAGGAGCGCAACCTGACCTGCCGCACCCTCTCAGGCATGGCCGCCATCCCCGGGCTTAGGGTGTACGGCGTGGCTGAAGAATGCTCGGAGCGGTTCGCCCGTAAGGGCGGGGTGGTCTGCTTTGAGATTGCCGGCTTGCCGCACAATCTCGCGGCCCAGTTGCTGGCCGAGCAGGCCGGCATCGGCGTGAGAAACGGCTGTTTCTGCGTCAACATGTACGTCAAGCAACTGCTGGAGGTCGGCCGGCTCAAGAATGCTGTCGCGCACATCGGGCTTACGGTTGCGCCGGGCCTGATGAAGGATCTCCTGGTCGGACTGGTTCGGGTCAGTTACGGCATCGGCAATACCGAGGAGCATGTCGACCGCTTGGTTCAGACTCTGCACGAGGTCGCGGCCATGAGGCCCGGCTTGCTCAATCGTGCGCTGGCCGCGCTTCACTTCGGCACACCGGCTCTGCCCCGTACCAGTACGGGCCGGCGCATCGAGCAACTGGTCCAGGACACACTTGAAGCGGTCTACGGCTCGACCAGGTAGCCGCCTGCTGCTTCACGTCTTTCCTGCCGGCCACTCGATTCGCAGTAACGCAGCGGGGCGGCTTGAATGCCGCCCCGCTGACGCCACCGTCGGTCGACCCTAGTCCTGGACCACGAGTTTCTGTGTTGTCACATCCTTGCCGACGCTGACCTTTACCAGGTAGACCCCGGCGGACAGGCCGCGAAGGTCGAGCAGCATTGACGAAGTCTGAACCGCGCAAGCTGAACGCAGGACGCAGCGACCAGAGACGTCGATGATGCTGACCGTCACCGGGCCGCCTGGCCAGCAAGAGGCAGCGCCTCGAATCTGAAGCATGGCAACGTCGGGCCGGAGCGGGTTGGGTGCAATGACAAGTGACCGGGTTCGGCCTGAGGTCGACAATGCCTGAACCTCGGAGCTTCGGCTTGCCTGAGCCTGGGCTGGAGCCGGCACGTACTGCCAGAACTCAAGGGTCTTGTTGCCCTTGAAAGCGTAGAACGTCCCGCTCAGCTCGACCAGGTCGCCGCCGGCTTTCACCTTCTTGCGCTTCCCGGTCGTACCGTACGCCGGCATCGTGTCCAGCTCCTGCCACGAGTCGCCGGCAACGTCGTAGCGCCAGAACTCCTGGGTGTTGCCGCCTTTGAGCGCCAGTATTGCGCCGTTGCCGAAGGCCGCGGCACCGCCGTCTTTCGACTTCTTGGCCCGGCCGGTGTAGCGACTCAGCCTGGGCATCCCTTTGTCCAGCAGTGTCCAGGTGTCGAGGTTGGTGTTGTATGCCAGCAGATTGTGGTACTTGGCCTGATGGGCATAGATGGTGCTGGCACCGTCGTACGCCAGCCAGGAACCTCTGTCCCACTTCTGAGCCGGGGCATTCGGTGCGGCCCGGACTTCCCATGAGTCAAGGGTCGGATTGTAGCGGTAGAACTCGTTGCGATAGCCCTTGAGGCAGTAGATGTAGTCCTGGGCGCCCGGTGCGTAGACCAGGTCGGTTCCGCCCTTGACGCGCTTGCCCGAGCTGCCAAGCGGGACATCGGCCAGCCGGGTCCAGGTATCGAGTGCGGCAGAGTAGCACCAGAACGCGGTGGTGTTGTTCCCTTTGGTCGCGTACAGAAGTCCGGCCCCATTGGAGCAACCAACCGCCCCACGGAACGGTGGTTTTCCTTCGGTGCCCAGCGGGATTGGTCGGCGTGTCGCCCAGGTATCGGCCAATGGGTCATAGACGTAGAAGTCGGCGGTCTTGGTTCCCTTGGCCCCGAAAATCAGGCTGGCGGTCTTGTCGTACACCAGCCAGGCGCCATCTTTCAATGCCTTACCCGAAGGCCCGGCCGGGAGGTCGGCGCGGATGCGCCAGCCGTACGTCAACTTGTCCGTGACAACGTTGAATCCCAAGTCCAGGCAGTCGTTCTCGCCGATGTCATCGCCGGCGGTATAGACCGAGCAGCGGGCGGTGTACGCACCCGGGAAGTGAGGCTTGGCCCAGGTGTCGAAGACGACCAGAGTTTCGGCGCCGACCGCGAGACCGGCGACCGACGCGCGGCCGGAGTAGACGCGCACACCAGCCGATTCGATGGCGAAGAACGCCGCGAAATCGGTCATGGCCACGCCCAGATTCTTGACCAGTCCAACAGGAACGACGACCATGCTGGTGTCAATGAACGTGCCGGGTGAGCGAATCGCCATGACCCCGACGTCGAGACCGGCGACCGTGAACCGGGAACTGACCGTGTCGTTTGCCGGCACTTGGTCATTGCCCAGTGCGGTTGAGCAGCGCGCAGTCCAGGCACCGGGTACAGGATTCCACTCGGCGAATGATAAGACCGTGTCCAGAGCCACGGGCAGACCGGCGGGCAGGCTGACGATGCTGGAGTAGGGAGGAGTACTGTTGATTGAGAACGCGACCGCACAGGGTTCGCGCAGCGTGCCGTAGTTGCGGACCCGCGCCTGGGGCGTCAGGCGGCAGAGTGGGCCGGATGGTTCGACGATGGCGACCGCACCGATGTCGTGAACCGCAACGTTGACCGTGCCGTTGAGCCAGTTGCCGATGGGCACCTGGTCACCGGTGAGCATTGCGGTGCAGCGAGTCGCAAACGAGCCGCGCCGGGCGGGTCGCCACTCAAGGAAGTTGACGGACGTTTCCGCCCCCGGCCCAAGGGCCGAGACCGTCTGGGTATTCGAGTAGCCGTCGCCAATCGAGAACCGCGCGTCGAACGTCACCGGCGTGTTGCCGTTGTTGCGGATTCTCGCCCGGGGCTGGACCGAGGCAGCCGAGTCAACCGTGGCAGGCGGGCTGGCCAGTTCCAGCACCTGGACATCAAGCAGACGCACAAAGCCATCCGCGGTCTGACGGTTGTTTGACTCCACTGAGTCGCCGTTCAATCTGGTCGAACACGTGACGGCGAACGGGCCGAGCGGCGCCGCGGTCCAAGCAGCGAAGTTGACCGTACTTTGAGACCCGACGTTTAGATTCGTCACGGTGCGGGTTGACGAGTAGCCACCGGAGATATCGAGCTTGACGTCGAACGTTACCGCACGGACCGGGCCGTTGTTTCTGACCACGGCCTGGGGAGTGTAGGACTGGCCGGAAACGACCGTATCCTTAGGCACACGAATCTCGGTCGTCTGCACGTCCGGGTACACGGGGATGTAAACAAGCTCCAGGTCGGGACGGGTCGGGATCAGGGTCATGTCCGGCGGGTTCTGGGAGTTGCTTCGGCCGCGCTTGGACCGGTTCGCACCCGGGCTGTGGACCCGATACCATTGGCTCCGTTCGATTGAGCCGTCCTGGTGCCGGTAGGAAACGGCCAGGTTGTTCCCGTGCAGGTGCAGAAACGAAGTCGTCAGACTCAGACGAACCCAGCCGTTCAGATTGGGCAGGGTTAGAGTGCCGCTGCCCCAGACCAGTGTTCCCGGGCCGGTCCAGTTCGTGTTGCTGTAGGTGCTGTAGGTAACGTCCTCAAGCCAGTGCTGGGCCACGCTGATGGTGTCGCCGATACCGCCGTCGCCGTCCGAAAAGTACCCGATGCCGATGATGTGACCGTTGAAAAGCAGTTCAGAGCTTAGATAGATGTGCTGTGCACGGAAGTAGGGGATGTCCGCGGCCCACATCTCGTTGTCGTATCCGACCCCGGAGCCGACGCGCGTGGTATCGTCGGTTTCAACTCTCGGCGCCGGTCGGACATTGTCCTGTCCGCAACCGGGCAGCTCAACCCAGTTGCCATTCTCATCGAGCCGATGGAGCCGGCCGGAAATGACCAGTGAGAACGTTCCGTCGTGATTGTCGAATGTCTTTGAGCACTCGGTGCGTAGCGCTGTGACCTCGTCCGCCCGGGTCCAACGGCCGAACAGCCCGTTCCGGGCCCAGTCTGAGGCCTGAGCCGGCGTCGCCTGGACCAGAGCGACAAGTGCGATGGTGGCAATCAGCATGTTCCCTCCAGTAGCTTCCCCCGGAGAATCCAACCAATAGTAATTCTACCGCATTCGGCACAATAATCAAGGAAGACTCGGCCCCCGACCATGCCTTGGCTGGCTGCTTCCGGATTTGACTGCCGCGGGAAAGGCGTTATCTTCATACAAGCAAATAGGAGAAACCGTGTTAGGACTTATCATCGTAGTCGGTATCGTCGTGCTGCTCGTCATCGTCGTGGCGAGTATCTACAATTCGCTGGTCGTGAAGCGCAACCGGGTCAGAAACGGCTGGCACCAGATTGACGTCCAGCTCAAACGCCGCATCGACCTGATTCCCAATCTGGTCGAGACGGTCAAGGGCTATGCTGCGCACGAGAAAGCCATCTTCGAGCGGATTGCCGAAGCCCGATCCCTGGCCATCAATGCCAAAGGCCCGGCTGAAGCCGCCCGCGCCAACAACATGCTCTCGGACACCTTGAAGACCCTGTTCGCAGTGGTCGAAAACTACCCCAACCTGAAAGCCAATGAGAACTTCCTGAAACTTCAGGAAGAACTCTCCGGAACCGAGAACAAGATCGCCTTCTCCCGGCAGTTCTATAACGACGTGGTCATGGACTACAACAACGCGACCCAGATGTTCCCGTCCAATATCTTCGCCAACATGTTCGGCTTCAAGCAGGCTGAGTTCTACACCGTGCCCGAGGCCGAACGCGAGGCACCCAAAGTCAAGTTCTAACCTGAACCCGCCGGCCTGACCATGCCTGCCCGCCGGACGCTCTACTCGCTCATCAGCGCCAATAAGGCCAAGACCGCCTTGTTCATCGTTGCCATTTCGCTGCTGCTTGGTTTGGTCGGCTACGCACTGGGCTGGTACTTCCACTGGGGCACGGGCATGTACGTGCTCTTCGGCCTGTTCATCGTGCTCTACAACCTCGTCTTGTACTACAACTCGGATAAGCTCGCACTCGCGGTCAACAGTGCGCATCCGGCTGACCCGGACCAGTTCCGGCAGCTTCACAATGTTGTCGAAGAGGTGGCAATTGCGGCCGGCATACCCGGGCCCCGCGTCTACGTCATTGACTCAGACAGCCCCAATGCGTTCGCGACCGGCCGCAACCCGCAGCACGCCTCAATCGCTGTGACCCGGGGTCTGCTCGAAATCATGAATCGCGACGAGCTCCAGGGCGTTATTGCCCATGAGATGTCGCACATCCGCAACTACGATATCTTGGTCATGACCGTCGTCGCAATCATCGGTGGGCTGATTGTGCTCTTCCGCGACATCTTCCTGCGGACGAGTCTTTTCGGCATGGGTGGGCGCAGACGCAGCTCCTCGCGTGGTGGCGGACAACTGGGGATGGTGTTCGTGCTCATCGGCATCGTGCTCGCTATCGTCTCTCCGCTGCTGGTTGCGCTCATCCGGGCAGCCATCTCGCGCCAGCGCGAATACCTTGCCGACGCCTCGGGTGCGTACATTGTTCGGAACCCGCACGGCCTTGCCTCAGCTCTGGCCAAGCTCGGTCGGGCGTCAGGCCGACTGCGCGGCGCATCGGCCGCCACTGCTCACATGTACATCGCCAGCCCGTTCGGCAAAGACCGGGGCTTGAACGTGGCCAACTGGTTTGCAACGCATCCGCCGCTTGCGGAGCGTATCAGGCGACTTGAAGACCTGACCCTTACGTCGGAAGAAACGACGGCCGACGGCTAGCTGTGGCCCAAAGACGGGCGCGCGGGATAACGCCGGAGTTTACGCGGCCAGAATCCGCGCTATAATTTTCTCCACTTGGTTAGGAGGAAGTAATGGGAGCAGTTTGGAGACGAGTCAAAGCGGCCAAGCCGCAGCGTCTGAAGACCAGAAATCACAACCGCAACCCGCAACCCGCCAGTCCGTTCCTTGACGCTGACCGTGCTGTTGCCGCTCACAAAGAGACGCGACGGCGCCAGCGGATTGAAGAGATCATCGCCATGTATACGGCCAAGGGCCTGGACCCCAAGATACTGCGGCAAGTCCTGGCGCTCGCAACCGACAAGGGCATTAGAAAGCTGGCCCAAGGATTGACTTAGCCGAACTCCGGCCCAGACTGAGCCCGCAGTCCTTCCCGGACTACAACCGGTCCGGCTACCGTCGGCTTCCACACGTTCATACTTGACATCCATTCCGGCCGCAGTGTAATGTAAGCTGTAGAAGCAGCCGGGCAGCCCGGCAGCACCGACTGACGGCCAGCCGTTCCAGCAGCCGGGCGTACGGCGCAAAAGGAGGAAGATGTGAAGACCGTTCTCATACTGCTCTTTTCGTTGGCCCTCGGCGTCGCGCTCGGGGCCAAGAACAACGATGCTGCAACCAGGCCGCAGCACGCCGTAATTCTCAGTTCCCAGGCTCCAATCCACGATGCGGATGCGGTGACGATTCCGCGGATGCTTTCCTACCAGGGCAAGCTGACGGACAGCCTTGGCAATCCGGTTGCGGACACGACCTACTCGGTCGTGTTCCGGCTCTACACCGTGCCCTCAGGCGGCAGTGCGTTCTGGAACGAGACGCAGACCGTGCGGACCAGGTCGGGGCTGTTCTCGGTTCTGCTTGGCTCGGTCACGCCCATTGGCTCGATGCCGGATGCAGGGGCAGTGTACCTCGGCATGGCAGTTGCGGGCGGGACAGAACTCACCCCACGGCTACGGATAGCCAGCGCGG
>CBFGIT010000053.1:0-10553 GCA_965648905.1 Caldifarciminota bacterium | reverse complement strand
CCAACAGGAGACATCACAATGCAGGACAAGGCCGTAATCTTCCTGTTCAGCGGCAATATGGACAAGGCCCACAAGTCGCTGCTCTTGGCCAAGAGCTTCGCTGAGGCCGGCATGGACGTGACCGTGTTCTTCGCCTGCTGGGGTCTGAATGTAGTGAAGAAGGACAAGGGACGGCTGCGCGGCGGCAAGGGGTTCGTCCAGAAGATGATGGGCATGATGAACCGCGGCGGCGTGTCGCGACTGCCCCTGTCGCGCTTCAACTGGCTCGGCATGGGCCGGAAGATGATGACCGGCATGATGAGCCAGCATGGCGTGCCGCCGACCGGAGAAATGTTGGACATCGTCCACAAGGCCGGCGTTCGCCTGTGGGCCTGCAGCATGACCATGGACGTCACCGGCGTGGACAAGGACGACCTGATACCGACCATCAAGAAGGTGGTCTGTCTGAACGAGTACGCCGCCGCGGCCAGGGAAGCGAAGGTTAACCTGTTCGTGTCGTGACGCCCGCCTGACGGTGCTCTTGCCACACGCCTGATGTAGCATACCTTCACGCCAAAGGCAACCGCCGTTCGAGAGATGTTTCTTGACAGGGAGTCCGGAACTCGTATTATATATGCGTCCATGCGCAGAAACGCAGATACTAAACAGAGCCGAATCCCCGCCGCGGGAACGAACGGCTTGGTCGAGGAAGCGGCCCTGCTCAGAGCCCTGTCCGACCAGACGCGCCTGCGGCTCGCCGTTGCCCTCTCGCGTAATGGAGAGACGTGCGTCTGCACGTTGGCTGAGGCTCTGGCCGAGCCGGAGTACAAGATATCCCGCCATCTCGCGGTCATGCGCTCCGCCGGCGTCGTCGAAGTGCGCCGCGACGGGACGTGGATGCACTACAGGCTGGCGCAACCGAGGAATCACATCGAGGAGTGCTTATGGGACTGCTTCCGTGACTACCTGTCGGCTGACAAGTCGATGGCGGCCGCTTTGAAGCAGTTGAAGACACTGTGCTGTAATGAAAAAGGAAGATAATGGCTGAGAGTTCAACCAGGTCCGTAGTCGAGGTCTACGACCCGCCGCTGTGCTGCCCCAGCGGAGCATGCGGACCCGACCCCGACCCGCAGCAGGTCCGGTTCTCGGCCGACCTCGCCTGGCTTCGCCGCAAAGGGGTGGAAGTACGCCGACACAACCTGGCTCAGGAGCCGCTGGTCTTCGCCCAGAACCCCGAGGTCAAGCGCTTGATGAACGAGAACAACGGAAACGGCCTGCCTGTCATCACTGTAGGTGGCAGGGTGATGCAACATGGCGCATACCCGGACCGGAGCGAACTGGCGGGCTGGTTGGGCCTGGCTGAGAGTGAACCGGCAGAGGAAGTGCCCGAGGAACCGTACAAAGGACTCGTGACGCCGGCCGTGGCCGAGTTGATTGCCATCGGTGCTTCAATCGCCAGCAACTGCGAGCCCTGCTTCAGGCATCATTACGACCAAGCCCGGAAGCTCGGGGCATCGAACGAGGACATGATCACAGCGGTAAACGTCGCGCTGCAGGTCAAGGACGCCCCGGCCCAGGCCATGGTGCGCCTTGCTCAACGCTACCTGGTCCCGAACGCAAGTCCATCCGGCTCGGGCTGTGGCGAGAACTGCTCGTGTTCAGGATAGAGAGAATCGTGTCTTGATGAGGTGGTATGAGCAGCCGACCCGCTACATGTTCTTCACCGGGAAAGGCGGAGTCGGTAAGACTTCGCTGGCCTGTGCCACGGCCATCCATCTGGCTGATAAGGGACAGCAGATTCTACTGGTCAGCACCGACCCGGCCTCAAACCTGGGGCAGGTGTTCGGCGCAAGCATCGGCGACCATGACCCGACGCCGGTTGCGGGCGTGCCGAACCTCTGGGCGCTCGACATCGACCCGGAGGCGGCGGCAAAGGCGTACCGGGACCGACTCGTCGGACCCGCGCGCGGCGTCCTGCCCGAGCAGGCAGTACGGCAGATGGAGGAGCAGCTCTCCGGTGCCTGCACCACGGAAATCGCCGCCTTCGACGAGTTCACGGCGCTCCTGACCGATGAGTCGAGGATCGGCCGCTTCGGCCACATCGTCTTCGACACCGCGCCGACCGGTCACACTCTGCGCCTGTTGAAGCTGCCCAGCGCCTGGTCCAACTTCCTGAATACGAGCGGGAGCGATTCGTCCTGCCTCGGCCCGCTGGCCGGATTGGACAAGCAGCGCCGGCAGTATACCGCGGTCATAGAGGCCTTCGGCGACGGCGCACGCACGACGGTAGTACTGGTCAGTCGACCGCAGGTGTCGGCGCTCAATGAAGCCGCGTGTACCAAGGGCGAACTATCTGCGCTCGGCCTGACCAACCAGCGCCTTATCATCAACGGATTGATGCCCGACATGATGAGCGATGACCCGGTTGCCGAGGCTTTGGCAAGCCGTGACCGGGAAGCCCTGGCGCACCTGCCCGAGGTATTGAGGGAGCTTCCCACCGACCGAGTGCCGCTCAAGCCGATGGACATGGTCGGCATCCGAGCATTGCGAGAGCTGCTCGCTCCCTCAACCCCCAACCCGCAGCCGGCGGCTGTGCCGGCCTTGTCGGCGCAAACCCTGGCCAAGTCGTTCGGCCAACTGGTCGATGAGATTGCGGCCGACGACCATGGCCTGGTTATGGTGATGGGCAAGGGCGGCGTGGGCAAGACGACGATTGCCGCGGCGGTCGCGGTCGAGCTGGCTGCCCGCGGGCACAAGGTGCACCTGACGACGACGGACCCGGCCGCGCACCTCGCCGTCACGGTGGAGTCAAACGTCGAGAACCTACAGGTCAGCCGCGTCGACCCGCGAGTGGAAACCGAGCGGTATCGGCAGCACGTGCTCGAGACCAAGGGCAAGGACCTCGACGCCGAGGGGCGCGCCCTGCTTGAGGAGGACCTGCGCTCGCCCTGCACGGAGGAAATAGCCGTCTTCCAGGCGTTCTCGCGCGCCATCAGCGAGTCGCGCCGGAAGTTCGTCGTGGTGGACACGGCGCCTACCGGGCATACACTACTGCTCCTCGACGCCACCGGCGCCTACCACCACGAGATAATGCGCCACGCCCGGGAAGGAATGAACCTCGTGACGCCGCTGATGCGCCTGCAGGACCCGAAGCAGACGAAGATACTGATTGTCACGCTCGCCGAGACGACCCCGGTACTCGAAGCCGCCGCGCTGCAGGCCGACCTGCGGCGGGCAGGAATCGAACCCTGGGCTTGGGTAATCAACTCGTCGCTCGCCGTCCGAAACCCTAGCGACCCGCTGCCGGCGGCGCGGGCTCAGGCCGAACTGCCGCAGATCAAGAAGGTAGTGGACGAGTTGGCGAAACGCGCGGCGTTGGTGCCCTGGCTCTCGGCTGAGCCAATCGGATCCGGACGACTGCGTGAGCTCGTGCGCGAGCTGGCGAGCGTGGCGGCCGTCTAAAGGAGACGCATATGCCTACCTATGACTACCGATGTGAGAAATGCCTGATGATGTTCGACGTTCAGGTGAGCGTTGCCGAGTATGAACGCGGGCTGAAAGTGAAGTGCCCGGCCTGCGGTTCAGGCCGCGTTCGCCGCACGATGACGACCGTGAACATCCTGGGCGGCTCGCGTAGCAGTGTCCCACAACCCGGCGGCTGCTGCGGCAGCCCTGGAGGCGGCACCGGCTGCTGCGGTGGATAGAGACTCAGTGAAGAAGCAATGGCAATCCGGCCAATTCGAAGGAGCAACATGGTAACCCGACTACTCTCTCGGCGTAACAATCCCGGTCTGCGCGCATCGCTGGCGGCTATGGTGGTGCCAGCATCACTGATACTGATGCTGGTCGGCTGCGGTCAGCAAGGGCCGGCCCGAACCGAGGCGGCAAAGCCCGTTGATACAGGCACGGTTGCGCAGGTCCAACCGGCGCCAGTCGATTCAGCGGCACTGCAATCGGTCCCCGACCAGGCGGTATCAGCCAGCACTGCATCCGAATCCGCGGAGTCGCCGGCACCGCCGGCGAAGCTGGCGCAGAAAGTGACCGGCATTGCCGCCCTCGACCGGGCGGCCGCGGCCGGCAAGTACCTGCTGGTCCTCTTCTATCGCAACGACGATGACGAGACCCAGGCGATGAAGAAGGTCTTCGCAGGCGCGGCGGCAAAGCTCAAGGCCCATTCCATCACCGTGAATGTAGCCGACGCCGCCGAGAAGGACATCGTCGCCAAGTTCCAGGTCGACCGGGCCCCGATGCCGCTGGCCTTGGTGGTTGGTCCCAGCGGGGCGGTTACCGGCGGGTTCCCGGGCAAGGTCACTGAGGAGCAGCTCTCCGGCGCATTCGTCAGCCCGGGCTTGGAGAAATCCCTGAAGGCTTTGCAGGAAGGCAAGTTGGTCTTTGTCTGCGTGCAGAACGCATCAACGACCTCCAACGAGGCGGCACTCAAGGGCGTCAACGCGTTCAAGGCCGATGCTCGCTATGCGAAGTTCACGGAGGTTGTGAGCCTTGACCCGACCGACGCCGCGGAATCCAAGTTCCTCGCGCAACTCCAGATCGACCCCGGGACGACCGAAGCTGTCACCGCGTTCCTCGCTCCTCCCGGCGCGGTCCTCGCGAAGTATGCCGGCGCAACCGACAAGAATGTGATGATCGCCACGTTGACGGCAGCAACATCCGGCGGCTGCGGCAGCGGCGGCTGCGCGCCGAGCGGCTGCGGGCCGACAGGGAAGTAAGGAAGAACACCCGTGAAACTCAGAACGATAGTCTGGCGCGAGATATTCGAGCGCAAGAACCAGTTGGCGACGAGCTTTATCGCCATATTCCTCGGCATAACCGCGATTGTCGCCATCAGGAACGTAGCGTACTACTCGCAGAAGGCCGTGGCCCGGGAGCTGGATGCCCTGGGCGCGAACATCCTGATTCTACCCAAGTCGGCGACGCTGCAGGACTACTACAGCGCGGACATGCAGGAAGACGACTTCCCGGAAGAGTACGTTGAGCGCTTGATGCTCTCGGACATCCAAGGGTTGGACAACCTGTCCCCGCGGCTGTCCTCACCGGTCGAAGTGGCGGGACGCAGCTTCACGCTCACCGGCATTCTGCCCATGAACGAGTTCAAGGCCAAGGCGGCGTGGCAGGGCGCTGGCATATTTGCCCGGCCCGAGAACTGCGGGACCGTCGTCAAATCGCCGCTCTCGCCGGAAGCCGCCAGGGGAAGCCTCGCCCGCAAGCGGGTCATTGAGGACCTGAAGCAGGACGAGGTCCTGATCGGGAACGATGTCGCCGTCGCCGCCAACCTGAATGAAGGGGACAAGCTCGCGATGCTGGGCCAGAGCTTTGCCGTCACGGCGGTGCTGCCCCCGACCGGCACGGTTGATGACTCGCGCATCTTCGGCCACCTGCACACGGTGCAGAAGCTGACCGGCAAGGGCGCGGTCGTGAACGCGATTGAGGTCGTCGGTTGCTGCAATGCGATCAACACTGGCTTGGTGCAGAAGATAAACAAGCTGCTCCCCGAAGCCAAGGTCGTCACCATCACCCAAGTCGTTGACACCCAGATAAAGACCAACAAGATGATGGCGAGCCTGTCCCTCATCTTCATCGCAATAATCGCCCTCATCGGTGGCGCGACCATCGCCAACTACATGTACGCCAACGTGTTCGAGCGGCGGCGGGAAATCGGCACGCTGATGGCGCTGGGCGCGGGCTCGCGCGCCGTGCTCAGCATGTTCCTGCTCAAGGCGCTGCTGCTCGGTCTGGTCGGCGGCGTGAGCGGCTATATCGTGGGCACGGTGCTGGCGGTTGCCATCGGCCCGAGACTGGCCAACGTGCCGGTGCTGCCGATGCCGATACTGCTGCTCTGGGCGCTGGGCATATCCATCGTGATATCGCTTCTCGCCAGCTTCTTCCCGGCCCGTCGTGCGGCCCGGCTCGACCCCAGCACGGCACTGCAGGAGAACTAGCTCATGCTTGCACTGCAGTGCGTCAGCAAAACCTACACTCATCGGGGCCGCACCGTCAAGGCGCTCGATAACGCCACGCTGGAAGTACAGAACGGCGACTTCATATCAGTGGTCGGCCCCAGCGGCAGCGGCAAGAGCACGCTCCTGCTCACGCTGGGCGGGATGCTCTCCCCGGCATCGGGTCGCGTCCTTGTGGACGACCAGTCGCTGTACGATATGAGTACCGACAAACGTGCCGAGTTGCGCCGGAAGAAGATCGGGTTCGTGTTCCAGACCTTCAACCTTGTCCCGTACCTCACCGCCTTGGAGAACGTGCAAGTCCCGCTGCTGCTGGCCGGCATCGACGGGCGCACTCAGCAGGACCGCGCCTCGTCTTTGCTGACACGCCTGGGCCTCGCCGACCGTTTGGACCACAAGCCGTCAGAGCTGAGCGTCGGCCAGCAGCAGCGGGTTGCGCTGGCCCGCATGCTGGCGAACGACCCGGCAGTCGTGCTGGCGGACGAACCGACCGGCAACCTCGACCCGGAAACGAGCGGGCAAATAATCGACTTCCTTGAAGCGATTAACGGGGAAGGCCGGACCGTCGTGATGGTAACCCACGACATGCGCGCCGCCGAGCGGGCGAAGCGAATCCTGAAGCTCGTCGACGGAACCATAACGCCGGACGGGAAGGGAAGCTGAACCGACATGGCCATGGACACATCGATTGCCATCTGCCTGTTTCCCACGATGCATCGCATCGTGGAGGAGTCCTGATGAGAATCCTGCCAATCGCGTACACGCTGTCCGCGCTCATACTGCTCACCGCCTGCGGCTCCCAGCCCAAGGCCGCAGCCAGGCTGCAGGACACACCGGCGCTATTAACCGGGACACGATTGCCGGACCTGCAGGGAGTGACGCGGACGCTGGCGGAATACAGCGGCAAGAAGGGCCTGCTCCTGACTTTCGCTGACACCAAGTGCCCGTTCTCGGCCTCCGCCAGCAAGGAGCTGCCGTCGGTCGCCGCCACGTTCAGCTTGATGGAAATCACGACCGTGTTCGTGAACCTCGGCGATCCCGAACCTGAAGTCCGCAAGGCCTACGGAGAGGGTATTGCCGGGGCGACGGTGGTGTACGATGTCACGCGACGAACCCAGCAGGACTGGGATGTGCGGTTTGTGCCCCATGTCGTGCTGTTGGACTCCGCCGGGCAGGTCATTTACCGCGGTTCGCCGGTTTGGGCCGACGTCGCCGCGTCGCTGACCCAGCGTCTGAACCTGCCGGCCGGATCGGTAAAGCCTGATGCCCGGGGCACGAACCTTGGCTGAGGAAGGTAGTACGCTGCCCGTGAGGCAGCACGACAAGAGGATTTGACATGAAGAGAGAGTCAAGACTCGTCGGCGGGACCATAACGCCCGACGGAAAGGTAGGATGAACCAGGTGGTCACCGAAGCGTGCATCGAGAAGAAACCCAAAGGTCTCAACGTCTTTGAGAAGTACCTGACGCTCTGGGTGCTCGCCTGCATCGGCGCGGGCATCCTGCTCGGCAAGCTCGCGCCCGGACTGGCAAAGGCGCTCGACGGCATCGCCATCTACACCAACGGCGCGCCGGTCATCTCCATCCCGATTGCCGTCTGCCTCTTCTTCATGATGTACCCCATCATGGTGAAGATTGACTTCGGCGAGGTGATAAAGGCGGGCAAGAGCGGCAAGCCGGTCGGGCTGACCCTCTTCGTGAACTGGGCCATCAAGCCCTTCACGATGTACGTCCTCGCCATGCTCTTCCTCGGCGTGCTCTTTCGTGGCCTCATCGGCCAGGACGCAGTCGACCTCGTGAAACTGCCGCTCGGGGTCAACCTCGAACCGGGCGCTGTCTACGGTGTCGGCAAGGTCGTGATGGCGAACGGCGTGAAGATGCTGGAGATTCCACTCTGGCGCTCCTACCTTGCCGGTGCAATCCTCCTCGGTATCGCCCCCTGCACGGCGATGGTCCTGGTCTGGGGCTACCTCGCCAAGGGCAACGACGGTCTGACGCTCGTCATGGTCGCCATCAACTCCCTGACCATGCTCCTGCTCTACGGCCCGCTCGGCGGGTTCCTGCTCGGCGTGGGCCGGCTGCCGGTGCCGTGGCAGGCGCTCGTTCTATCCATCGCCATCTACGTCGCCCTGCCGCTTGTTGCCGGCTATCTCTCGCGGAAGTGGATAATCGCCGCCAAAGGGCCGGTCTGGTTCACCTCGAAGTTCCTCCACGTGCTCACGCCAATTACCACCATCGCGCTCCTCGTCACACTCATTCTCCTTTTCTCGTTCAAAGGTGAAGTCATCGTCTCGAACCCGCTCACGATTCTCTGGATTGCCATCCCGCTCTTCATCCAGACCAACCTCATCTTCTGGCTCGGCTATGGCCTGGCAAAGGTGCTCAAGTTGAAGTATGCCGACGCGGCGCCGGCCGCGATGATCGGGGCCTCCAACCACTTCGAGGTCGCCATCGCCACCGCGACGATGCTCTTCGGCCTCTCCTCCGGCGCCGCCCTCGCCACGGTCGTCGGCGTCCTCATTGAAGTCCCGGTAATGCTCATGCTCGTGAAGATATGTTTGAAGACGCAGGCCTGGTTCCCGTCAGGTTCTCCCGTCTCGAAAGGAGCTGCCCGTGTTTAGGCGTATTCTAGTCGCGACCGACCTCTCCCCGGCATCGCAGCACTTGATAGCGGCCGTTTCCTGTCTGCGTCCGCTCGGAACCCGGGAGGCGTTGCTGGTTCACTGCCAGAACATCCGCGACGTCGGCACTCTGGCCAACACTCTTTCCGACCTCCTCGCACCGGAGTTGGAGAAGCAACGGCTCGCACTTGCGGCGTGCGGACTCGAGGCCACTGCTGAATTCCGGCTGGGTCTTCCCGCCATTGAAATCAACCGGGCTGCCGCTGAGAAGGAGTGTTCAGCTATCGTCATCGGCTCGCACGGCCACAGCCTGGCCAGGGAAATCCTGCTCGGCAGCGTTGCCGGCACCGTAATCCAGAGCGCCGTCAAGCCGGTGCTGCTGATGAAGATGAAGCTCCGCGCCGAAGGCGCCTCAACCGTCTGTGAGGGCGTGCCGTGCGACCCCCTCGGCCACATCCTGTATCCGACCGACTTTTCCGACAATGCCGAATGCGCCTTCGCGTACGTTGAGCGAATCGTCGAGTCCGGCGCCAAGCGGGTGACCCTGCTCCACGTTCAGGACCAGGTGGTTGGCCGGCATCTCAAGGACCGGCTGGACGAGTTCAACGCCATCGATACGGCCCGGCTTGAAAGACTACGCGACCAACTGCTGGCAAAGGGGGCCAAGGACGTGAGCATCGAGGTGCCCTACGGCGCAGTCGCCGGGGAGATCATCGACCGGACAACCAGCAATGGCGTCTCGCTCGTGGTGATGGGCTCGCAGGGATTGGGGCATATCGGCGAAGCCTTCCTCGGCGGAGTCAGCAACAAGGTCGCCCGACGCTCGCCAGTGCCGGTGCTGCTTGTTCCACTGGCTCGCTAGCCAAGAGCGAACTGCCTTCGGCGTCCTGATCGAGGCTCCATGATGCTCCTCCTCGTCCGCATCTGCCTCAAGACCCGCAACTGGTTCCCCGCGCAGGCCTGACGCACTCGGCTGACTGCTCGCGGCCAGCACTCAACCTGCCTGCCGTAACCAAGTTTAGCCGGGAAAGATCGCGCTAGTCGGTCTCTTTGAGCGCGGCCAAGACCTGAGCCTTCAGCTCCGGGACACGGTTCTGGACTATCTCCCAGACCGCGGACAAGTCAACTCCCATGTAGTCGTGGATCAGCACATCCCGCAAACCGGCGATTCTCTGCCAGGGGATCTGCGGGTGTGCCTTGCGGAACTCTGCTGATAGGTGTTTGGTCGCCTCGCCGATAATCTCAAGCTGGCGGACGATCCCGTCCTGCCAGTGATACTCCTTCAGGAAGGCCTCGTGGCCGTGCGACGCATACTGCTCTATCCTCTCAATCGCGTCTCGAATGTGAAGCAGATACGTCCGGTCAGACTTCAAAGCGCCGCAGCTTCCGCAAGCACCGCGTCACGGACGTACGGACTGACCGCCGACTCGGTAACGACATCAACCCTGCGTCCGAGCAGAGCTTCCAAGTCCTGCTTGATTGCCACGATGTCGAGCAGGTCGCGGCCGGGTTCGAGGTCAACCAGCACGTCCAGGTCGCTGTCCTGATGTTCCTCACCGCGGGCGAACGACCCGAACACGCGTATCCGCCGCGCGCCGTGTGAACGGGCGATGCGTAGGATGTCGGCCCGGTATTGCTCCAGCAACTTGCTCATGCTTCTTCATTCTAGGAAGGAGAGTCATCCCCGTCAAGGCAGGGTCGGACGTCCGCGACGGCGTCCGAATCAGGCCGGCGACCAGCGTCCATTGACCGCTCACGCTTCCCGCCCCCGCCGCCAGCGTGTCCGGCTGGGCGGCACGCGCGTGCGACTCATTCACCTATTCTAACGCCTCAGAAAAGCGCCTTCTTTCCGCCGTCTTGCCTCAGAATTGGATCTACCCGAGCGGCTAGGGCTGGTATCAAGATGCATCGGACTTCTCCTTTGGTGGACGGCCAGGTTTATACTTGCTCCGATAGGCGCGGTCAAGTTCTTCCTCAGCG
>CBFGIT010000052.1:0-12271 GCA_965648905.1 Caldifarciminota bacterium | reverse complement strand
AGCAGAATTGGTGATTCATCCATAATGCGGTCATCATAGCGTGCCGGCCAGCAACTGCATCACCTTTGTCAAGACTGACATTTTCCTTGTGCCATTACCCTATGACATTATCGCTGTGCTATCACACCCGCCCGGTGAGTCGTTGACAGCGTTGGTCACGACGTTACACTTGAGCGAGTCGACGAGTACCTACGGCGGAGACACGATGCACGTCGACACGTGGTTTGCACCCGGCATCGGTCAGGTCAAGATGCACTACGAGTGGGACGCGATGACCTATCACATGGTCTCCCATTCTGAGTTGGCCGAGGTGAATATCAAGTAGCCGGAGCGAAGCACTTGCCCTCCCTGCTGAGGCAGGGAGGGTTTTCTTAAGGGCTAGAATGCGGAGAGCTGGGAGGACTTGTAGTATCGGGCAGCCCGACCTTTGCCCTGGAGCACCAGCCGGCCTTTGCGCACCAGCCCGGCGAGCAGGTAGCTCGACTGGGACGGGCTGCAACGCAGGAGCGTGCGGACAATCTCGTTGGTGATGAACCTGGTCTCAGGCGGGCTGGTCAGCTCGTCAAAGTAGGCTAGGATGGTCGTCTCGGCAAATGCGGCCTCAGCCCGGCGGAATAGAGCATAGCTGATGCTCTTCTTGAGCTGGTTATAGGTCGCCTTGGACAGGCGGTAGACCCGGCCTTTCTTCTGGCCGAAAGGCTCGAGCAGGCCGCGCAGGACCATCGAAGTGAGCGCCTCGCGTGCTTCGTCCGGGCCGCGCTGAAGAATCCGCTCAGCCTCAGACAGGTCGATTTCGCGGTTGCGTTTGAGAAAGGTGAGGACGAGCAGGTCGTGCAGGTTCAACTCCCGGCCTTCCTGTTGCCGGTTGACTACGAACCGGGCAAAGGCGTCGTCCAGACCGGTTGACTCTTGGCCTGGCTTCTCGGCCTCGGCCCGGCCGCTGCGCAGGGTGACGCGGACAAAGTCGGCTCCGGCTTCGTAGCTCGGCGGTTCCTTGCCGTAGGAAAGCAGGATATGATACATCCGCTTGACCCCCATGCCGGCCCGCTCCACCAGTCTAATCCGCTGCAGGATTTCCGAAAGCAGCCGGTTGCGCGTCACCGGCTCGTGACCGAGGATATTGTTGCAGGTCACGTCGCCGGCAAACCCGCCCGGGCTGGCGATTTCGAGCCGGTCCGGGAAATGGCGGACATAGACCGGACTTGACAAACTGTAGTCCCGATGGCAGAAGGCGTTGAGCAGGGCTTCGCGGTAGACCTCTTCCGGGAAGTCGGGAATCTCGAAGTGGAACAGGCCCAGCTTCAGGGTGCAGATGCGGTTGTGCGGCTCGACCGCCTGGCTGAACTGCTCGAGCACGGCGAGCAGGGGACGGGCCGAGTCTACCCTTCGGTCGTACTCGGTGTCCGACTTCATGTGCAGGTAGACTGCCTCGTGTCCGGGCACGAGCCGGCGCAGCACGTCCTCCCGGCCGACGAGCAGCAGGCCGGCAAGGGTCAGCTTGAGGTCGGCATTGCGGACCAGAGCGCCGAGCCGTTCGAGCAACTGCTCGTCGGAAAGCTCAAGCAGGGACGAACTCGGCTCTTTGGCCGCAAAGATGCGGCGCAGACGCTCGACCTCGATGCGGTCCACTGCCTCAAGTCCGGCATCAAGCACGCGGCCGGAAAAGTCAACCTGTGGTTCTGCCATCGGTCTCATACTAGTCCCAGACTTGCGCCAGTCAAGGCCGCGCGTCCTGCGCTTCTCGCCGTTCGCCTCTCGTCTTCTGCCATCCGCCAGCTTGCCTTCTGCATTCTGATGTCTGCCTTCTGTCCCTGCGAGCGCGCCCGCCTGCCCGGCTTGACCATTGGGAGCGGTCGGGCTATTCTATGCTGTCGCAAGAGGAGGCCAGATGTTCGCAAGACTGCTGCTCATCCCGGCACTTCTCGGCCTGGCGGCCGGCCAGAATCTGCTGGTGAACGGAGACTTTGAACAGCCGCTGACAACCGGCTGGACCGCCACCCAAGGCGGCTCGGGCTACGGGCTGACCGACCGCCAGACCTGGTACCACTCAGACCCGGACTACGAAGCGCGCGACTCGCTCTATTCCGGTGCCGGCTGGCGCAGGCTGGCTCAGCGGGTCAACGTATCGAGTCCGGTGCTCGGCATATCGTTTTGGGCCAAGTTCGAAATCGGCGCTGGCTCTTCGACCTGCTGGCCGGTTGCCAGTGTGACCATTGGCTACTACAATGCGGCCAACACGCTGCTGGGCGAGACCCGGTTCTACTATCACAACGAATACTGTACCTGGACATCGTCCAGCACACTCCACCTTATCGAAGTGACCAACCCGGACTGGGCCCGGTACTCGCTCAACGTTGCTGACGAGCTGGCCCAGCATCTGCCCGGTGTCAATCCGGCTCTGGTGCAGCGGGTCGAGGTTGCTCTGTTTGACACGACCGCGGGCGGCTGAGGCGGGCCGTGGGCGAAGGTCTTCGCCGATGACTTTGAGGTCATTCAGCCGGCCAACGACGTCGGAGTAGCCCGGGTTCTTTCTCCGGCCACCGCCCGAATCCAGCCGGGCGTGACCATCACGCCGAGCTGCGCGGTGGTCAACTACGGGACCAATCCCCAGTTCGACCTGCCGGTCTTCTTCCAGGTCGAATCAGCCGGAGTGCTGGTCTACGAGGATGCGGTTCTCGTTCCTTCGCTGCCGGCCTTCGACACCGCAAACCCGGTCTGGAACTCAGACTGGACCCCGGAAGGTGGACTCTGGCAAGGCTACCAGGTGACCGCCTACACGCTGCTGGCCGGCGACCAGGTGCCGCGCAATGACACGGCCCGAATGGCACTGATGGTTTCGACCGACACCCTGTTCTCGTTCCGAACGACCAACCGCCCGACGATTGACGGGTACATCGACTCGGGCGAATGGGACGACGCCTATCAGTTTGATGCCTCGAACATCGTGGGCTGGCTATCCGGCCCTTCATCACCAGGCAGTGTGCTCGGTTGTTTCAAGCACGACGACGTCTGGATGTACATGGCGTTCAGGCTGCCGCAGGCAAGGCTCCGCGATACGTTCGACCTGGTCGCGTTCTACTGCGATGAGAACAACAACGGCCAATGGGAAACTAATCTCTCCGAGGGCAACCACGACATCCGGATTAACGACAGCCTGTACGACGAGGTGCTGTACCGGCCCTGGACTCCGGCCGGCCCGGGTCAGCCATCGCCGGCTGTCGGGTCAAGCAGCGCTTCGGGCGTGCTGAACGGCTACCTTGTGTTTGAGGCCCGGATTCCGATCGGCACGCTGCCGTACCGACTGAACCTGAACCCGGCTGGTGACACATGCGGCATCTGGCTGCACGCGGTTCACAGCCGTGCCAGTCAGGGCTGGTGGCGTCCCGAGCTGCCCGCGGACTCGTTCGGTGTGCCGGCGAGCTACGGCAAGCTGATTCTGCGCACCCTGCAATCCGGCGACGTGGCGATGTCCGCGATTGTCTCGCCGACCGGACGGGTCGCACCCGGCAGTAACGTGACACCGTCGGGTGATTGGCGCGTCTATGGTTCAACGCCGATGTCATACTGGGCCCATGCTTTCCTGCACAACCCGCTCGGCCAGCGGGTGTACCGCGAGTCGTTATGGGTGACCGGCGGCCAGCGAGTGACCTTCCCGCCTTACAATGTCGGTCTGGCTGAAGGCATGTGGACCGTTGTCTGTTCGACCAAGGCGCCCGGAGACGAAAACCCGGCCAATGACTGGCGCCGCGGGTACTTTGCCGTTGGCCAGGCCGCAGACTTCGGGGTGACCGCAATCCTCAGCCCGGTCGGCAACCTTGACCCGCTCGATACGGTGCAACCCAGAGCCCGAATCCGGTGCAACTATGCTCAGCGTCCGTACGACGTGCGCACCTGGTTCTTTCTGGCCAAGCCGGGCGGAACAAGGTTCTACTCAGACTCGCTTGACATCGCGAACATGGTCATTGGCCAGGAGACGGCGGTCGTGTTCCGGCCGGTCGTGCTCGACTCGACCGCCGGGTTGTGGACCGCAAAGTGTTCGCTCTATCTCCTGCCCGATACGTTTGCGGCCAACAACACCCTGTCCGGCAGCTTCCGGGTTGGTGTCCAGGCCCCAGCAGTTGGCTGGCACGAGGTTTCGCCTTCAGTGCCGGGCACGCCGGCCAAAGACGGAGCATGGCTGGCCGGCAGCTTGGCCGAGGGTATCTACTGCGCCAAGGGCAACAAGACCGGCGAGTTCTATCGGTTCGACCCAGGCAGCACCAGTTGGACTACCCTGAATCAGATTCCTGCCGGCCGCGAAGGCAAGCCGCCTTACAAAGGCGCGGTCGGAGTCGCAGACGGTCGCGGTCATGTCTATGTCCTCAAAGGGAACAACACGCTCGGGTTCCACAAGTACTTTGCGGCCCGCAACTCCTGGCTGCAGCTCGACGACGTGCCCATGGGCGGCGGTAAGCGAATCAAGGGCGGCAGCGACCTCGCGTACGTTCAGCACGGCGACTCAGAATGCATCTACGTGCTCAAGGGGGTCAGCAACGAGTTCTACCGCTACCATGTGACCGGCGAAAGCTCGGGCACGTGGCAGCCCCTGACCTCGGCTCCGGGCGACAAGTGGCAGGCCGGTTCCTGGCTCTGCGTCAGCGGGCAGGACCGCATCTACGCCCAGCAGTCTCGAACCCATGCGTTCCAGTACTACAACACTACGACCGGTTCGTGGCAGTCGGTGTCGAACACGATGCCGTTTGTCAGCCGTTATACGGGCAAGAGCAAGAAGTCGAAAGACGGCGGCAGCGCTGCCGGGCACAGCGGCTCAATCTACGCGCTCAAAGGCGGCGGAACCCAGGAGTTCTACAAGTTCACGGTCTCGACCGGAACCTGGACCGAGCTCGAGACGATTCCCCTGTTCGGCTCGACCGGCAAGAAAGTCAAGGTCAAAGCCGGCGGCGACATCGTCAACTGCGCCGATTGGTTCTACGCGCTCAAAGGGGCAAAGACCAACGAGTTCTGGTCGTACCGCGAGCCGAGCGTGATGCTGGCGCCTGAGGTCTCGGAGACCGGCGTCATGACTGCGGGAACACGCCGGGACGCGGCCGCGCTCTTCCTGACGGCAAACCCGACCAGACCCGGCTCTGGTACGGTGCGCTGCCGGGCACGCGGCCCGGCCCGACTTGAACTCTTCGACCCGACCGGCCGGCTTTGTTGGTCAACGCTGGTCAGCGGCAAAGGCACAAAGGAGCTCGCGCTGCCGGCTCTGGAGCCCGGTGTCTACCTGCTCAGGCTTGACGAGCGCGGCCGCACACATACGGCCAAACTCACGCTCATCGAGTAGCTCGGTTCCGAGCAGCAGGGGAGACCGACTTGCGCGGTCCCTGGTGCTGCAACCAGGCCACGGCGGCAGGGATGCAGCTCTCCCTGCCGCCGCTGGTCCGTGTCATCCGGCCAAGGGCCGTAGCCGTAACCCGCCATCTTGACTGCTGCTGCGTGCGCGCTAAGCTAACGCAGCGTGGACCGCCTGAATCCCTTCCCAAAGGGCGAAGCAGAAGCCCTCGTCGGCAAACTGGTCGAGATCCTCGACCGCTACGCGAAGCTGTACTCACAACTCTCGCACGGCATGTTTGCCGACTACGCCTCCTACATGGGCTCTGGCGGCTTCCCGGACGAAGACGAGTTCATCAAGCCGAAGATCTTCATCGACTTCCTCAAGGAGGTGCTTGGGTTCCCTACGGACGCCTTCCTGCCTGAGCACGCCCGTCCGACCGGCGTCCCGGACTTCCAGCCGGCTGACACGTTGCTCCATCCATTCTTCTTCGAGGTCAAGGGCTCTGATTCGCGCGACCTCACCGTTCATGAGTCACAGATGCGCCGGTATCTCGGGGGACCGTTCTCCTTCGGGGTGCTGGCGAACATGCGCGACATCCTCGTGTACGACAGAACCGGTCTGGTGACCAGCCGGGTGAGCGTGCTATCGTTGTACCGCATCGCCAAAGACCGTCCCCAGGACCTGCTCGAACGGCCGGAGGTCAGGTCCCTCCTCAGCTTCGTGGCGCAGTTCCGACATCAGACTTTGGACCGGCGCGCAAAGGTCGAGCTCATCAAGAACGCGCCTCAGCCGGACACACTGCCCGACATCGACCCGGATGAGCTTGTGGCGACCATCCATACCGTGGTGCGCATCCTGACCGAGGACGCGCGACGGTTCGCGCGCGACCTCGACCAGAACTTGAGGCATCGCGCGTTGGCTCAGGTCCGACGCAAGCTCATGAGCGAGCTCGCGGAAATCGCCAGCGAGCTTGACCGGCGTCGCGTGCCGGTCGCGGACGACGACCTGGCGAGATATGTGAACGCCCGCACCGGCTCGCTCGAACAGAAGGCCTTCGATGTCTTCCTTACCCGTGTCGCCTACTTCACCATGACGCGGTTCCTCATTGCCCGCATGTGGGAAGACGTCGGCTTCCTCGAACAGAAGCTCTACAACGGCGGTTTTGCCCGGTGGTATGACATCCAGCAGCGCGAAATCCAGCGTGTCCTGACCGAGGCCTTTGCCATGGCCGGCCGTCACTACAGTTGGCTCTTCAACGAATCGCACAACTACTTCTGGTACTCGCCACCATCCGAAGACGCCATCATCGACGTGCTTTACGAATTCGCCCACTACAACCTCGGTCGACTCGATACCGACGTGCTCGGGACCGTATACGAGCAGTTCGTGGACCGAATCGACCGGAAGAACAAAGGCCAGTACTACACCCCGCGCGACGTCATCCGTCTCATATGGGACCGCGTCGGCTTCACCGACAGCGACGCCTTCTTCCGCCACGAAGGCGGCGAACGTCACCCGGTCCAGATTCTCGACGTGGCCACCGGCTCGGGTGGGTTCCTGGTCGAGGCTGCATATCGAATCCGCACCCGCACAACGTATAACCGCGAGGACGCGGACGACCTGCTCGACATCCTGCACAGCATCACCGGCGGCCTGTGCGGCTGTGAAATCAGCCTGTTCGCGCACTACATCACCGAAGTCAACCTGCTCATTCAACTGACGCCGGTCATCAGCGACATCGTCAAGGCGAACAAGCACCTGACCAACAACACGCGCATGGTCACTCTGCGCACCGTGCCGGGCGACTCGCTCGCGCTCATCGGGTCGCGCCCCCTGTTTGAGGGCAGCGCCGTGGTCCACGACCGGTTGAGCGAAACTATCGAGCACGACGCCAAAGGCCTCACCCGGGCCGAACTCACGGCGCAGAACGACTTCGACTACGTTTGCTCCAACCCGCCCTACGTCGGCGAAAAGGGGCACAAAGAACTCTTCCGGGACACGCGCCGGAACATCCCCTACTGGGACAGGTACTATCAGGGCAAGATGGACTACTTCTACTGGTTCGTGATGCTCGGCCTGGCCAAGCTGCGGACCGGCGGCAAATTGGGGTTCATCACAACGTCCTACTGGCCGACTGCGGACGGCGCGTCCAAGCTGCGCGAGTTCATCCTCGAAAACGCCCTGATACACGAGGTCATCGACTTCGGCGAGACCCGCATCTTCGAAGGCGCGCCCGGCCAGCACAACATGGTTTTCATCCTGGAGAAGCTGCCGAGCACCAGGGCGACCAACAGCCACACCGACGGCATGACCGACAACGACGCGGTCGCCCGCAAGCAGAAGCACCGCATCAAAGTTGCCAGGGTCAAAGCGGTTCCGCCGGAGAAACCGCAGTCCGGCGGAGCCAAACCACGGTCGGCGATTGCCCGCGTGGTCGAGCACTTGTCTGGGGTAATTGACAAGTCCCACCACTCCGACGAGTTCGTGGACGTCTCCTACAGCTCGGTCAGGCAAGGCGACCTCGACGAAGGGCCGTGGAACGGCCTCATGCACGGTGCCACAAGCAAAGGTGTCAGAACGATTGAGAGCAGGGGCGAGCCGCTTGAGAACATGGCCGACATCGTCCAGGGCATTGTGTCCGGCGCCGACTCGGTCACGACCAAGAGCATTGAACTCATACCGCAGCGCAAGCGGCAGGCGAATGGCACGAAGGTCGGTGACGGCATATTCGTTCTTTCGGAGAACGAGGCCGTCGATTCGGGGATACTGAACTCTGGTGACGCCCGCCTGCTCAAGCCGACCTACAGGAACTCGGCAGTGTCCCCCTACGTTGTGGACCTGGCTCTCGAACCGACGGAGTATGTGCTGTACGTCAACAAGGGCACGAGCATTGCAGAGCATCACAACGCGCTCGCGCACTTGGAGAAATACCGAGAGATCATCTCACAGAAGCGAGAGGTAACGGAAGGCAAACTGCCGTGGTTCAGCCTCCATTGGGCACGTTCGCGTGCCGTCTTGGAGGGACCCAAGATCGTCACGCCGCGCTGGGGTGGTGACCTCAAGTCGTTTGCCTATCAGACCGGCGAGTTCTACGAGAACTCCGACCTGAACATCATTGCCCTGAAGCCCGGCGTGCGCGAGTCGCTCAAGTACGTCCTCGGGCTTCTGAACTCCGGCGCGGTTCGCACGTGGCTTAGTGACAGGGCCAGGCAGAAGGGGATGACAAGGCAGTCGATTCTGTTCAGGATTCCGGTCCGCCGCATCAACTTCGACGACAGGGCCGACGCAGCCCGGCACGACAGGCTGGTGGCACTGGTGGACGACATGATTGCTACCAAGCATGCGCTGGCCAGGCTGAATCCGTTCTTCGCGGCGAGGCTAACTCGACTCTCATCTCCTGAGGAGTTGCCTGAGCCCAATGTCGAGGCCGTCACGCGTGCGTTGCCCGACCGCGACCTGCGTAAGGTCAAGAACCACCCGAAGGTCACGGCCAAGCCTCAGAACGTCTCGGACTTCGTACTGAGCAAGGTCGGCGACGTTGCGCCCGCGGCCGACCTCTTCACCAAGCCCGGAGAGGAGCGCCTCTCCCAGTTACCGCTGACCGGCAAGGGCCGCAAGCTCATCACGATTATCGCGCCCAAAGAAGTCGCCCGGTATCTTCGGGGCGTATTCGGCAGACACATCGGCGCCTCATGGGACGAACTCAGGGAGACGCCTCTCGCTCGCGACCTTGCCACGTACCAGGCCAAAGAGAAGGAGGTCGTTTCCGAAGCCCGGTCGCTCCTGCGCAAAGTCGCCTCGACGCAGTCCAGAATCGACGCGTTGGTGTACGAGCTGTACGGGCTGAAGGAAGAAGAAGTCAGGATTGTGGAAGGAGACTGATGGTCACGCCTGATGTCCCTGCACGGGTGAAGGCCATCACGGGGGAGTTCGGGTGACACATCCCGGAATGATTGAGACCGGTCTCGGGAGCGCCGCCCGTCCTTCGCCCGTCGCCTTCTGTCATCCGCCGTCTTGCCCTTTGATACTTGCACTTTGCCTCTTGACCTACTGCCGCCGCAGCGTAGGCGGAGGCGGCAGGGATGCAGCTCTCCCTGCCGCCGCTGCGGTTTCGCCTTACGGACTGGAAGGCGGCGCGATGTTGAAGACGCCGGTGCGGATCGTCTCCAGCACGCTGCGAGCAAGACCGCGTGCCACCCATTTCACAATGAGCAGCTCGGCCTCAATCGCGGCAGCTTCGCCAGAGATTTCCCGCTCGTGGGTCATGCTCCAGAGCTCGCGGCCAAAGCTCAGATAGAACGGGTACTCGATGACCGACGCACCCGCCAGGTCGAGGACCTGCTTCACCTGGGCCTCCATCGAGGCCAGCGAGGTGAACTGAGCCTGAACGCGGCTGAGCATGTCGGCCCGCTTCTTGTCCACCTTGGCCTTGACGGCCGCGGTGTCGAAGCCTGCGTCCCAGTTCGCGACTCTCTTTGCCGGGTCAGTTGGCATGGTAATCACCTCCTTTCTGCGGACGTTTCCGCTTCAGAGCATTGGGCCGGTTGCGCTTTGCCGGACTGCTGCCCGCTGCTCTGTCCTTCCGGCCGGATTCTCTTCTCCTCATTCTGATCTCTCCTTCTTTCCGCTCACCGATAGATTAGAGCGGCCGGGACGCGCCAATCTAACATCGCCCGAAAAGAGCCGGGCCGGCATTCACCGGCCCGACTGGCTACTCTGTTCTTTCTACTGCGTGCGGTCCTCTTCTCCCAGCACCTGCTCGGCAATCTCAGATTCGGTCGCAAACTCCGGGTAGTTTGTGTAGATGTAGCGCACCAGGTCGCGCAGAGGCAGGCGGCCGAATCGGGCTTTGAGCACGGCAAGTCCCTCGGCCAGACCGGGCCTGCGCCGCTCGACATCGGCGAGCAAAGCCCGGGCGAACTGCTCGCCTTTCTCGGTCAGCCGGTACAGTGTGGCCAGCCCGTTGAACCTGAACCCTTCGTCAAGGTCTGCGTCCGCCCGGGTCGTCGGGGTGCCGTCCTGGTCCAGTTCAGTGCGTTCGACCAGCCCGGTCTGGATAAGCATCTCCAGGTCGTCATACACCTGGCCGGTGAACGGGCCGAACCGGTACGGCACGAACCGGTAGGGAACGGCCACCAGCTCGTTTGCCGGTAACTGCTTCGTGGCCAGAAAGAGCAGCTTGAGGATTCTTGTGGTGCCGAGCACGCCTTCGCAGAGATGGCCGAACCGGCCCTTGACGTAAAGCAGGAGCAAGACCAGGTCCTTACGGTCAGATATCCTTGCCCGGCCAGTCCCGGCGGCAAACCGCTTCAGGCGCAGAGTCAGCTTCTCCTGCATCGGCCGGGACATGAGCCGGCGCACCCTGACCCAGCTTCGGGCTTTGTCCTCTTCCGGATACGGCGCGGCCACACGGCAGAGCTCGAAGTACCGCTCCAGCGAATCAACCGGCTCGGTCACAGACTCAAGCAGGCGACCTAGTGCGGCCAGGGTCTGCTTTTCGTCCGGCCCGTCCACGCTCAGCACAACCCGGCTGCGCTCGACCGGCAGAAAGCGCAGCAGCGCCTGAAGGTCCTTGACGTCGACCGATGCTTCCTTATCACTCAGCCGGACTGATGCCGGCGTGTTCTGGCTGGCCTGCCAGAGTGCTGCCAGCCGCTCGACCTGCCAGGCCCGGATGAGAAAAGACCGCCTAACCATCTTCTTTCGCGTTGCGCAGACGCTTCCTTGCCCGTGAGACCCGCATGTACACCGCATCCTCGGAAACGCCCAGGACCCAGGCAGCTTCGGCCACGCTGAGCTGGAACCCGTGCAGCAAGACCATGGTCGTCGATTCCTCTTTCGGCAGCCCCAGAATGTCCTTCACCAGGTCCAGATAGCCGAGCCGGCGTTCGTGCAGCTCTTCAGGCGAACAGGTGGTGCGGGAACCCGGACCAGCCGGCTCGACAAGTTCCAGGTCGTGCCCGGTCTCCTCGCTCTTTGCCTGCTTTGTTCCCTGCTTGTGCTTCAGGATGCGGCGCTCGCAGATCTTGTACAGCCAGGTGGTGAACTTCGCCTTGCCGCGAAAAGTCCTGATGTGGGTGAACGCATCGGCGAAAGTCTCGTCTGCGGCCAGCCGGGCGACGTCCGGGTCGCCGAGACTGGCCCGGCACATGCCCAGGGTTCCGTCGTAGTAACGCCGGTGCAGCTCGTTGAACGCTGCCTCGTCGCCGGCTTTGGCCTGCTCGACCAGCTCATTAAGGGTCGAACTGGCCAGCGGGCTCGGCTTTGCCTCTTTCGCGTCAGCCATCATTTCATTCTACTTGCGCTGCCCCTGTCTTCCACTCCTGTCGCGGTGCGGCACACGGCTCGGAACCTGGAAGGTCACCAGCGCCCATGCCCTGGTCATTCTCCTCATCTTGCGCTTTGACCTTCGCATCCTGATACTTGCCCCGGCGGGCACAGCGTGCAGTTCGCATATCGCCGTTCGTTTTCCGGCATTTCCAGTTTGACATCTGCAATCTGCATTTTGACTTGGCGGGCGCAGCCCGCAGTGCTCTAGCTTCCGCCTTCGCCGGTCTCTGCCACGGCTGCTGCCACCGCTTGCTCCACCAGGGTCATGATTCCGGGATCAAGCTTGCGCAGCGTCCACTTCAGCCGGACCGCGGCCAGCTCATTGTCCAACGCACCGCGCGGACAGGTCCTGAGCAGCTTCATCACCTCACGGCCAAAACTCGCGTACCAGAACCGCAGCCAGCTCGGCACGCCCTGAGAATCGGTCACCTGGCGCACTGCCTGGTTCACTGCCTGATTCAGGCCAGCCTGCTCAGCATAACGCTCGGCCATCAGCAACCGCTTGAGCGGGGTCGGCTCATTCGACCCGGCCCGGTTCACGCCCTGCCAGTACCGCCGGATTGTCCTCTCGGTCCGGGTTTCATTCCCAGCTTTCCTATCATCTTTTCTCATACAAACCTCCTG
>CBFGIT010000051.1:0-12995 GCA_965648905.1 Caldifarciminota bacterium | reverse complement strand
CCCGGTGGTCTGCGTGAGCTGGGGCGATGCGACTGCGTACTGCAGGTGGGCGGGTCTGCGCCTGCCGACCGAGCTGGAATGGGAGAAAGGCGCGCGGGGCGTGGATGGAAGAGAGTATCCGTGGGGAAACGACTGGGAAGATGGGCGCCGGTGCCGGAATTGGGGTAACAGGGGCAGCGAGACCACGTGCTCTGTCTGGGCCTATCCTGAAGGGTGCAGTCCTTGGGGACTCTACCAGATGGCCGGAAACGTCCGGGAGTGGTGTGAAGACTGGTATGATAGGGAAGCCTATGACCGGTACAAGCGAGGGGACCTGACACTGCCGAAAAGTGGCGACTACCGCGTGGTGCGCGGCGGGTCGTGGCTCAACGACTCTCCGGGCCACTTCCGGTGCGCGTGTCGCTACAGCACTGCCCCGTCGTACCGCACCTACTACTACGGTTTTCGCTGTGCCAGGACTGTCCGATGATTACCATTTGCTGCTTTGCTGCTTTACCACTTGTGTGGGAGCGGACTCCTATCCGCAAGAATCGAGGAATGGATTCCTCTGCCACATCAATTCGAAAAGGAGAAAGAGATGGACTTCAAAGCTGAGCTGGCTTCTTTGATTGAAGCCCAGGTGCCGCTCGTGCACCTGGTCACCTATGAGGAAGAACGGGCGCTGAGGATACTGACCGAACTTGCGGAAACCGCGAAGCTCGGTGTGACCAGTTGGGACATTGCCGATGGTTTTAAGCCGCTCCGGCAAGGTGAGAAACCCCTGCCGTCAAAGGACTGCACTTCGGATACGATACTGCCGCATCTGGCCGCGGCCATGCCGCCCGACCACCTTGTGGTGCTCAAGGACTTCCATCTCAGTTGGACGTCGAAGGTGCGGTCCACCATCATCAGGAAACTGCGCAACATGGTTCCGCGCCTGCGCGCCCAGCGCCAGTTCCTGGTCTTTCTCACTCCTCTGCTCGACCGCGACCATGCTCTGCCGTTCGAACTCCGGGACGAGGTGGTAGTCGTGGACGTACCGCTGCCGAATCAGGCCGAACTCGACGCACTCTTCGCCGACTTCACGTCGAAGCTGGACAAGTCACGCCTGCCCCGGCGCGAAGTTCGGGACAAGCTGGTCTCGTCGGCTCTGGGATTGACGACAACTCAGGCCCGGCTCGCGTTCTCACGGGTCTGGGCCCAGACCCGCGTGTTTGACGAACGCGGCATCGACCTCGTGACCCGGGCAAAGCAGCGCGCCATCCGCGAAAGCGGGGCGCTTGAGTTCTGGCCCGCGACCGCCGGCGAAGCAGACGTGGGCGGGCTGGACCTGTTCAAGAGCTACGTCAAGGGCCGGGAGCTGTGCTTCGCTGCGGACAAGCGCGACAAACTCTCCTGGTTGCCACGCGGCGTGCTCTTAGCCGGGATTCCGGGCACGGGCAAGAGCCTTTCGGCGAAGATGATTGCCGGGCTGTGGAAGTGGCCGCTCCTGCGCCTTGACCTGGGCGCGGTGTTCGGCAGCCTGCTCGGCGAGTCGGAAAAGCACCTGCGGCTGGCCCTGAGTCTGGCCGACACGGTCAGCCCGTGTGTGCTTTGGATTGACGAGGTGGAGAAGGCGTTCGCCGGCGCCGACCCGCGCTCGATAAACGCCGGCGCGCCGACGCGCGTGCTCGGGACCTTTCTGACTTGGGCACAGGAACACCGGACCCCGGTCTACGTGGTCGGAACCGCGAACCTTCTCGAGGGGCTGCCGCCCGAGTTCATCGGCCGGTTCGACCGGTTGTTCTTCGTGGACCTGCCCAACAAGCGGGAGCGGGCCGAGATATTCCGAATTCACCTCAAGCGGGCCCATGTGCTCTTCCCCGACCGTCAGTTCAGGCTGGACGAGTTGGTGGAGAAGGCCACAGGCTTTGTCGGCCGGGAGATCGAGCGGGCGGTACGAGAGGCTGAAATCGCCGCCCTGATTGACGGTGAACGGGAGATAACCCAGCAGGACCTGCTGGCCAAACTCGAAGAAACCGTGCCGATCAGCCGGTCGCACGTCGCGGTCATCGAGGAGCTGCGCAAGTGGAAAACCGAAGGCCGCGCGTTCTCGGCCTCAAGCGAAGAGAAACCCGAAGCCGGCACCGGCCGGCGCGTGATAGAAACCGTACGATAGAGGAGGACCGAAATGTCACATTTTCTGAGAATCCGAACCCAGATGCGTGAGCGAGAGCACCTGGTGCAGGCCCTGCGCGACCTGCACTATCAGTTCCGGGAAGGTGAAAACCTCGTGGTGCGCGGCTATGCCGGCAACCAGGAGCGGGCCGAAATCGTCGTCGATACGCAATGCGAATACGACATCGGCCTGCGCCGGAGCGGCGAAGTCTATGAGGCGGTGGCCGACTGGGACTTTGGCGTGGCCTCCCACAGCCCGCTCCGAATCAACGGCCAGCCGATTCGGCAGCAGAGCTTCATCGAGCAGGTCAGCCAGCAGTACAGCTACAATCTCATCCACGCGCAGGCCCGCGAGCAGAATCTCGTCGTCGAGGAAGAGGAGAGGCTTGCCAACGGCGACGTGGTCATCGTGCTGTCCGAACGCGGCTAGGCAAAGGAGGATGATATGAAAAAGATAAGAATCACCCTGCACAGGGACGGGACCCAGAAGGTCGAGGTCCTGGGCGCGGTCGGCGAAGAGTGCCTGGCCTTCACCGCCGAACTGGAGAAGCGGCTCGGGACGCCCATCGGCGAGCGGGTGCTCAAGCCCGAGTTCCACGAAACCGAAACCGAGCAGGAACAAGAACATGAGGTTGAGCGATGAGCGCGGCCAAAGAGACCGCAGTGCTGCCCTCAAAGACCACCGAGTTTCAGCAGCAGTTTCAGGTTCACGTTCGGGCCGGCTATCCGATACTCTACGTCGTGACCGCGGAGGAAGAGCGTGCCATCAAGCTGATCGGCCGCGCGGTCGCCGGCGGCGAGCTGGCAAAGCGCCGGCCCCTGGTCTGGTCGGTCTCACGCGGACTCTGCACCCTTGACGGCAAGGTGGTCGATGCCCGGGCGGCCGACCCGAAGCGCATCCTGCCCCTGTTGCTCGAGGCAAGGGACCCGGGCGTGTTCATCCTGCTCGACTTCCACACGTTCATGGATGAACGCAGCCCGGTCTCGGCCCTGGTCGTGCGCCAGTTGCGCGACGTGGTCGAACCTTTTGCCGCGTCCCGCAAGACCGTGGTTCTGCTTTCGCCGGTGCTGAAAATACCGCCCGAACTGGAAAAGGACCTGACGGTGCTCGACCTAGAAATGCCGGACGAGGAAGAGCTGGCCCGGGTGCTCGACGACACCGTGGACCAGGTGCGCGACAACCCGCGGGTCGAAGTCAGACTGGCTGACGGCGGCCGCGAGGCAGTGGTCAAGGCACTCTTGGGCCTGACCGAAGCCGAGGCCGAGAACGCTCTGGCCAAGGTGCTCGTCTCCCGGAGCCGGATTGACCCGGACGACATCCCGCTGCTTCTGGCCGAAAAGGAGCAGATAATCCGCAAGTCCGGGATGCTCGAGTTCTACTCCACGCCCGAACGGTTCGGCAGCATTGGCGGTCTGGATGAACTGAAGAAGTGGCTGCGCCAGCGCCAGAAGGCATTTTCCGAGGCAGCCCGGGAGTTCGGTCTGCCCAACCCGCGCGGGTTGCTCCTGGTCGGGGTCCCGGGCTGCGGCAAGAGCCTTTCGGCCAAAGCGGTCTCGTCGGAATGGAAGATGCCGCTCTTGAAGTTCGATCTGGGCAAGGTCTTTTCCGGGCTGGTCGGCTCGTCCGAGGAGAACATGCGCCGGGCGCTGAAGCTGGCTGAGGCGGTGGCACCCTGTATCCTCTGGATTGATGAAGTCGAAAAAGGCCTGGCCGGCTCGCGCGGCGACTTCGGTGACTCCGGCGTTTCCCAGCGGGTTTTCGGCAGCCTGCTCACGTGGATGGAGGAGAACCGCAAGCCGGTCTTCACCGTGGCAACGGCCAACGATATCGAAGGTCTGCCGCCCGAACTGCTGCGCAAGGGCCGGTTCGACGAAATCTTCTTCATCGACCTGCCCAACCCGCAGGAGCGGGCCATGATTCTCGCCATCCACCTGGCCAAGCACCACCGGGACCCGCGCGACTTCGACCTTGCCCGGCACGTGGCCGCCACCGAAGGCTTCTCCGGCGCCGAAATCGAACAGGCAGTCGTATCCGCGCTCTTTGCTGCTTTTGCCGAGGGAGAGACAAGCAGGCTCGAAGACCGGCACCTCGAACAGTCAATCCGCGATACCGTGCCGCTTTCGGCTTCGATGCCGGACCGGATAGCGCGCCTGCGTCAGGACGCGGAGAAGAAGTGGCGTCTGGCCTCCAGCGCCGTCAAGCCTGCCGAGCCGATTGACGCAGCGGCCTTCCCCGAGTCCGAAGCTCCGCCCGTGCCCCAGAAGCGCCGGCGGGTGTTCGAGGTATAGCATGAACGGCATGAATCGGCCCGGTGGCCCGTACAAGCTCGGCCAGCGCTTTGGCCCCTATGTCCTGGAGGCTTTTCTCGGCAGCGGCGCATTCAAGAGCGTCTACCGGGCGCGGCGGGACGACGGCGAGGTCTTCGCCCTCGGGTTTCCGCACCACCAGGACCCGGAGGGCATCGCCGAGCTGGAGAAGGAACTTGCCGTGAGCAGCCGGCTCATCCATCCCAACATCCTGCGGGTCTACGGCATTGAGCGGCACGAGGGCATCGCTTTCCTGGTTATGGAGTATCTGGAAGGAGAGAGCCTCAGCGCGCGGTTGCGGCGCGACCATCGTCTGCCTCAGCAGGAGGCGCTGCGTTACGCCGGCCTGGTGGCTGAGGCGCTCGCCTTTGCCCACAGCCTGCGTATCCTCCACCGTGACGTCAAGCCGGCCAACATCTTCCTCGCCGGTGCCGGCACGCCCAAGTTGCTTGACTTCGGCATCGCGCGGGTGCTTGCCCACACCAGTTCGGTTGCGAGCACCCGGGTCGGCACCGTGGCCTACATGGCACCCGAGCAGTTCCAGGGCGCAGCCGGGACCAATGCCGACCTGTGGTCTCTTGGGGTCACGTTCTACGAGATGCTCACCGGTCAACGGCCGTTCAACGGCGAGACCGGCGAGTTGATGCATGCCATCATGTACTCGCCGCTGGACGAATCGGCACTGCTGGAGGCAGAAGTCGACGTCCGCCTTATCCGCGTACTTCGCCGGATGCTGGACAAGGACCCGGAACGCCGCTACCTCACTGCCGAGGAACTGGCCAACGAACTGGAGCTCATCGCCCGCCGGACCCGATCGGTTCGCGGCGACGAGGGCCGCCTCGAGACGACTATCCGCGCCAGTCTGCCCCTGGTATATGTTGTCAGTTGGGAGGAGCAGCGCGTGCTTGACGCGGTCCGGCGAATCGCCGGTCGCCTCGGCGAGGAGCGCCGGCGCGAGCGACATGTGCTGGTCTGGAGTGCCTCCCGGGGCCTGCGCGACTCCCAGGGCAACCTGACGAGCGAACGGACGATCGAAGACCCGACTGCCGCCCTGGTCCACGCCATCGAAAGCCCGGACGACGCCATCTACGTCTTCCTCGACATCCACCGCCACTTCTCGCCGGTGACGGTGCGGCTCATCCGTGACACCGCCCGTGCGGTCCGAACGACCCGCAAGAGCGTCATCTTCCTCTCGCCCCGGTATGCTTTGCCGGACGAGCTTGACAAAGAGGTGACGCTGTTTGCCTACGGTTTGCCGGACCAGGAGGAGTTCGAGCCGCTGCTCAACGGCATACTGGCCGACCTCAAGACCGGCGGGCAGGAGTCCCGGCTCAGCGCCGATGACCGGCAGGTCCTTCTCCGTGCGCTCAGCGGGCTGACCATGGCCGAGGCCGGCCGTGCTCTGCGTGCCGTGGCCATCCGCGAGAACGGCATTTCCTCCACAACGCCGCGACTGGTAGCTGAGGCCAAGAGCCAGATTATCCGCAAAAGCGGCATCCTTGAGTACTACCACAACAGCGAAACCATGGCCGACATCGGCGGGCTCGAGAACCTGCGTCACTGGTTCGCGGAGCGCTACCCGGCCTTTGCCCGAACCGCCCGCTATGCCGGCCTGCCCGTACCCAAAGGCTTGCTTCTCGTTGGGGTCCCGGGCTGCGGCAAAAGTCTGGCGGCCCGCGCCCTTGCCGGCACCTGGGGCGTGCCGTTGCTGCGCCTTGACGTGGGCCGCATCTTTGGCTCGATTGTCGGCGCTTCCGAGGCCAATCTGCGCATGGCGATTGCGACGGCCGAGGCGGTCAGCCCGTGCATCCTCTGGGTAGATGAAATCGAAAAGGGCTTTGCCGGTGTGAGCGGGCCGGTGTCCGGGCGTGTGGCCGCACGGGTGTTCGGGTCATTCCTCTCCTGGCTGCAGGACAAGACCAGCCCGGTATTTGTTGTCGCCACCGCCAACGAAATCCGCCGCCTGCCGCCTGAGCTGCTGCGCAAGGGCCGGTTCGACGAGATATTCTTCGTCGGGTTGCCCGACTCGTCTGAACGTGAGGCCATCCTCCGGATTCACCTTGCCAAACGGCACCGGGACCCGGCGAAGTTCAACCTGACCGAGGTGGTCAAGGCAACCGACGGCTTCTCGGGCGCGGAAATCGAGCACTGCATCCACGACGGGCTGTTCTACGCCTTTGACCAAGGGCGTGAGCTACAGACCGCGGACATCGTTGCCGCGGCCGGGCGTACTTATCCGCTTTCGCGTTCCCGGGCGCGCGAGATTGCCGAAATCACCCGCTGGGCCGCGGTCAATGCCCGGCAGGCGAGCGTGAGCTGATGGGTCCTTCTACTCTCATCGAGAATCCGAAAGACCGCAGCCTGCTGGTGCTTGTGCCGGCAGGGAAGTTCCTGGCCGGGGGCAAGGGGGGCGATGAAGGCGATGGGCCGTTTCCGGTCGAGCTGCCCGGGTTCTATCTCGGGATTCACCCGGTGACCAACGCGCAGTATCTCAAGTTTGTGCAGGAGACCGGGCACCGTCCGCCGGATAAGGCCCACTGGGGTGAGCCGGTCTGGAAAGGCAGGACGTTTCCTCCGGAGAAAGCGGATCACCCGGTGGTCTGCGTGAGCTGGGACGATGCGACTGCGTACTGCAGGTGGGCGGGTCTGCGCCTGCCGACCGAGCTGGAATGGGAGAAAGGCGCGCGGGGCGTGGATGGGAGAGAGTATCCGTGGGGAAACGACTGGGAAGATGGGCGCCGGTGCCGGAATTGGGGTAACAGGGGCAGCGAGACCACGTGCTCTGTCTGGGCCTATCCTGAAGGGTGCAGTCCTTGGGGACTCTACCAGATGGCAGGTAACGTCTGGGAGTGGTGTGAAGACTGGTATGAGAGGGAAGCCTATGACCGGTACAAGCGAGGGGACCTGACACTGCCGAAAAGTGGCGACAACCGCGTGGTGCGCGGCGGGTCGTGGAACTACGACTATCCGGGCTCCTTCCGGTGCGCGTATCGCTACTTCATTTCCCCGTCGTTCCGCTACTACTACTACTACGGTTTTCGCTGTGCCAGGACTGTCCGATGATTACCATTTGCTGCTTTGCTGCTTTACCACTTGTGCCGCGAGCGAAGCGAGCGGCCGCGCGGTTTTTCTTGAAGCGCATCACATGTTGTGTTGCATCGGCCAGGCAGTGGCTTGGAGAATTGTGCAGATTGTGAAAGGAGATGACAATGGCTTCAACGAAGCAGTTTGAGAAGTGGCGGCGCGCTCTGGACGCGACGTTTCCGCTCATCGGCCGGATGCGGCGGCGCCGGGCAGTACACCGGCTGGCCGAGAACCGGGACTCACCCGAAGCAGTGCCGATTCTGGTCGCAGCGCTTGCGAACCCTGACCCCGCAGTCGCGCTCGCGGCCGAGGATGCGCTGAGTTCGCTTGCGGCCCAGCCCGCGGTTGACGCGCTCTGCGACGTCGCGATTGGCGACCCGACCGGCGCGGCCGCACGGATAGCAGTGAGCAGTAAGCTGCGGCCGCAGGACCACGAGCGCCGCTGCCTGTTCCTGTTTGTCACCCGTCAGTTGGACGAGTACTTCAAGGAGGACTATGACTTCCAGGCGCTCCGGATGGAGTACGATCGGGCCGATGCGACCGTGAAAGAGCACGTAATGGAAGTGGTACGCAGTGGCGACCAGCGCTGCGTCGGGTTCATCGGGACCGGCCAGACCGGCGGCAAGGTCGGGCCCAAGCCGCTGGTCGAGTGCAACGAGCGGGAAATCGGGTTTGCGCTGGAGTCGTTTGTCCGGCACAAGGAGTGGGGCCGGGTGCTTGATGCCTGCCTTCAGATACCACTCCGCTACTCGCTGCCGATGCTGGAGAAGCTGCAGAACGCGGGCTGGGAGCCGGACGTCCCGGAACTGCGCAGTCTGCTCAAGCAGGTGCTGGCCGACACGCTCGGGCCAGACCTGGCCGCACCGAAGAAGCCGGACGCCACGAGCAGCCTGTTCGAGCGCTGGCTGGCCGAGGGCCAAGACCCGAAGTATGCCGGGATGAGCGACTCTGAGCTTGCCGAGCAGCTCAAGTCCGCTGACCCGCCTGAGGGTGTCAGGCTGGCCTCGGCATTGGCGACAAAGGTCCAGCCCGGGTCACCCGCTGCCGCAGCGGTGAACTCAAGTCCGCACTGGCTCGTGCGCCTGGCCGGTCACGCTGCCGGGCTTGGGGCAGCAGCTCTGCTCAAGGACAAGGTCGAGGATGACAACTGCTGGGTCAAGGAGTTGTGCAAGGCCGCGGGGGTGCTTGAGTTCTGGCCGGCTAAGGCGACCCCAAACGACCTTGAATCGCTGAACGCGGCCCCGGCCGAAGCCTTTGCCGGACGTCTGGGCGCGGCGCGCAAGGTGCTGCGGACAATTCTGGCGTATCGGACCACAGCACCGGCCCCGCCCGAGCCGGTTGTTGTCACGCCGGATGAGTACATGCCGGCAGAGCCAGTGTTTGCGGACCGCGAGCACTGAGGAGGTACCATGACGAGCAGGAGCAAGCCAGGTTACTGGACGAGGTTGTGGCAGGCATTCTGCAGCCGCGCGGTTGCGCCAGGCGGCCCGGACGACGTACGGGTCGCCGAGGCACAGGCTAGAGTCGCCACGCTGGAGATGGACCTGCGCGAGCGTGACGAGCAGATCGAACGGTTGCGCCGGGAGTACGAGGCGCTGCGCGCCGAGCGGGACCGCGCATTCGGCCAGGCCGGGCAGTCGGAGATGGAGAAGCTGTTCCGGCGTCTGTGCGGGCCGCTGTCGAATCTCGATGCGCTGGCCACGCTCGCCGAGGCCGGCAAAGACGTCCAGGCCCGAGACATGGCCGGGCTGGTTCGCAGCCTGGAAAAGGAACTGGCCCGCGCCGGGCTGGAGCCGGTCGGCCGAGTCGGCGAAACAGGCAGGTTCGACGTCCGGTTTCACCAACGGATGAGCGGCGGCACGGTACACGACGGCACGCCGGTGACCGTGCGCCTGCCCGGATACCGTCTGGGCGAGAAGGTGCTCCAGAAGGCGATGGTGAGCGCAAAGGAGGAGTAGGATGGGCAAGGTCGCGGTAGACTTCGGCACCGGCAATACCGTGATGGCCCGGTTGAACGAAGCGAACGGCGCGGTCGAGACGATGGCGATGCCGGGCATCACGACCGAGTTCCGGTACCGGCTCGGGCCGAACCATCCGGAGCAGGTGGTGCATGTGGCGCCGTCGCTCATCCACTACTCGGAGAAAGAGACCCTGATTGGCGACCAGGTGCTTTCCCGCGGGCTGGCCGAGCACCGGCACACGATTCGCTGGATGAAGCGCGGCATCGCTCAAGAGCACACCCAGCGCCGGCCGACCCCGCAGGGCCACAAAAGCCCGGCCCAGGCCGGCGAGGACTTCCTCAAACTGCTTCTCGGCTATGCCGGGAACCTGGTCTCGTTCCGGGACGACGAGTTCACGTTCACCGTGCCGGTCGAGGCGTTCGAGCACTTCGAGGACTGGCTGCGCCGCATCGCCGAGTCGCTGGGTATCAGACGGCTGAGGGTGCTGGATGAACCGACCGCCTCGGTCTTCGGGTACCAGGACGGCGCGCGGGCCGACGACCGGTTCATCGTCTTTGACTTCGGCTGCGGCACCCTTGACGTATCTGCGGTCCGCTTCGACCGAACCGACCCGGGTAACCCCAAAGCCGTGCAACTGGGCAAAGCCGGAGCCGACCTCGGTGGGATGGACATCGACCAGTGGCTGGCCGACGACTTCTGCTCAAGGCACGGGCTGGAAGGGGCCGAGCGTCGGGAGCTCGACGCAGTCATCCTGCGCCAGGCCGAGCAGGTGAAGATTGAGCTTTCCAGAGAGTCGGAGGCACAGATGACGGTGCTGGCCGACGCGCGCTCCCGGCTGTTTCAGACCACCTACACGTGCCACTGTGATGCCTGCCGCCGGGGCGAGCCCGGCCGGAACGAAGACCCGACCCGGGGTTGTCTCGGCTGTTTGCTCCTGGCGCGCGGTTTCACCCGGCGCGTGCGCGAGACCGTGGAGCTGGCGCTGGAGAACGCGACGCTCAGGGCCGGCATGCGTCGGGCCGACGTAACCCGCGTGATGGTGATCGGCGGCACGAGCCTAATGCCGTGCGTAAGGCAGTACCTGACCAGTGAGTTCGATTCCCGGGTGGACCTGGAGCGGCCGTTCGACGCGGTGGCGCGCGGTGCCTGCCGCGGCGTCGTGCTGCCGTTCCTTCAGCACGACTACGCCATCGAGGGGTTCAGCCGCAGCCAGAACCGGTACGTCTTCACCGTGCTCTTCAAGAGTGGTGATGAGTACCCGACTGACCCGCAAGCGCCGGTGCAGCTCTGGCTGCCGGGCAGTGTCGAGGGTCAGACCCGGCTCGGGCTGTTCATCTACGAGGTCTCGAAGATGAAACGCCGCGACGCAACCGGCCCGATTATCGGTGAAGACGGCAGGCTGTGCGGCACAAGCCGGGTGCAGACCCAGTTCGAGTACCGGTGTCTGAACCGGAAATCACCGACGTTCATTGTGGCGGACCCGCCTGTCAACCTGGAGCGCGACAAGAAGCGTTTCCTGTGTTCGTTCCGGGTCGACGAACACCGCCGCCTGCTGGTCACGGTGATTGACAACCTGACCAGCAAGACCATGCTCAAGGACCATCCGGTTGTAAGGCTGTAGTGGTAGAGGAGCAGGTCACCATTAGATGCTGGGACTGGGTACTTGATGAAGCCGGCGCCGAGCCGCTCATCCAGAACCCGAAAGACCACAGCCTGCTGGTGCTTGTGCCGGCAGGGAAGTTCCTGGCCGGGGAAGAGAAGTTTCCGGTCGAGCTGCCCGGGTTCTATCTCGGGATTCACCCGGTGACCAACGCGCAGTACAAGCGGTTTGTGGACGAGACCGGCCACCGGCCACCGGACCGGGCAGACTTTGGCACACCGGTGTGGAAAGGCAGGACGTTTCCTCCGGAGAAAGCGGATCACCCGGTGGTCTGCGTGAGCTGGGGCGATGCGACTGCGTACTGCAGGTGGGCGGGTCTGCGCCTGCCGACCGAGCTGGAATGGGAGAAAGGCGCGCGGGGCGTGGATGGAAGAGAGTATCCGTGGGGAAACGACTGGGAAGCTGGGCGCCGGTGCCGGAATTACGGGAACAGGGGTGGTGATACGACCTGTGGGGTTTGGCAGTATCCTGAAGGGTGCAGTCCTTGGGGACTCTACCAGATGGCCGGAAACGTCTGGGAGTGGTGTGAAGACTGGTATGATAGGGAAGCCTATGACCGGTACAAGCGAGGGGACCTGACACTGCCGAAAAGTGGCGACAACCGCGTGGTGCGCGGCGGGTCGTGGCACTTCCACGACGGTCCGGTCGTCTTCCGGTGCGCGTATCGCGGCCGCGATGCCCCGTCGTACCGCGCCAGCAACGACGGTTTTCGCTGTGCCAGGACTGTCCGATGATTACCGTTTGCTGCTTTGCTGCTTTACCACTTGTGCCGCGAGCGAAGCGAGCGGCCGATTTTGCCAAGGAAACCGGATGAGTCTATGGCGACTGACGACCTGATTGTGATCACCAGGGCGTATGACCTGTGCCGTGAGATGACGCAGCGCGTGCGCAAACTGCCGCGCGACCTTAAGTTCGTGCTCGGCGACCGTATGCTCGGAACGACCTACGACGTGCTTGACCAGCTCATCGAGGCGCGGTACTCTCGGGACCGTATGCCCCGGTTGCGGCAGGCTAACCTTCTGCTGGAGCGGTTGCGGTTCCAGGTGCGGCTGTGCATGGAGGAACGTCTTATCAGCGTCCGGCAGTATGAGTACGTGGCCAGGATTGTGGATGATGTCGGCCGCATGATCGGCGGCTGGCAGAGAAGCATAAGAGAAATGCGAGATGATGATGAATAGGGCCCGGCCGATGGCGACAACCGCGTGGTGCGCGGCGGGTCGTGGAACAACGACAATCCGGACAACTTCCGGTGCGCGTATCGCAACAACAATGACCCGTCGAACCGCAACAACAACAACGGTTTTCGCTGTGCCAGCACTCGGGGCGCCGGAACCGGGCGGTCCACGGACAACCCGGGCGTGCAGCCCGCAGTCCAGGCCGGTTCCTGGCCGCGTGCGCGGCCGAATACAGAAGAGGGGCCGGGAGGCTGGTAGCGGGAATGCGAAGGTTTCCCGGCCCCACGACCGGGTAGAGGCAAGGGGTCCTTCCCGACGCTGCGAACGTGGAGTTGAGTGATGGCCGCTGACTCAGGCAGCTACCTGGCCTTCACCGAAGGCAGAGACAACGTCCTCATCGAGAACCCGAAAGACGGCAGCCTGCTGGTGCTCGTCCCCGGCGGCCAGTTCCTTGCTGGAGACAAGGGAAGCAATGAAGGTGACGAGCCGTTTCCGGTCGAGCTGCCCGGGTTCTATCTCGGGATTCACCCGGTGACCAACGCGCAGTATCTCAAGTTTGTGCAGGAGACCGGGCACCGTCCGCCGGATGAGGCCGACTGGGGTGAGCCGGTCTGGAAAGGCAGGACGTTTCCTCCGGAGAAAGCGGATCACCCGGTGGTCTGCGTGAGCTGG
>CBFGIT010000050.1:0-13553 GCA_965648905.1 Caldifarciminota bacterium | reverse complement strand
CCCAGACCGAAAGCGGCTGCACCGCCGGATAGTTGACGTGAATCCCGTTCGAGTTGCGGCTCAACACCTCTTTCACCATCATGTCCCGGATGCTGTACCCGGTGCTTGCCGGCGGCCGGAACCGCAGAGCCAGCCCGGCATGAGGGAGGTTGCCTGACGGCTCACCGCCGTACAGATAGCGCAGTCCGACCAGACCGGTGATGTTCTCAATCCCGATGACGTCGTTGTACGGATTCCAGCCTGAGGGCGAGCCGGGCGGTACGCCGGTCTGGACCCGGTACTGGACTGTGATGGAGCTGTCGGCCTTGGTCAGAATAACCTGGAACGAGTTGCGGCTGCTGGTCTGGCCGGTGAACGGCACGCTCTCGAACTGGACGATGAAGCTGTCCCGGGCCGGGTTGGTCCAGTACCAGACCCCGCGGCCGCCGGTAAGACCGGTGTGGTCAAAGTCTGCCTCAAGCGCCGATATCTTGTTGTTCCCGCGCTTAGGGTTGGGGATGTCGAGAAAGGCATAAGAGTTGGGGTAATCATCGTCAAACGCGATGTAGCCATTGGCACCAACATAGACCTCAGTGTAGCTGTGCCAGTAGAACCGGAAGCCAAAGCCAATCGGGACCGGGCCGACAACATTGTCGTCGTAGAGCCCATTGACCCTTGTGCCGAGTGAACGGATATCGTGCCAGGAGAAGACCGGCGCGTCCGGACAACTCGTGTCGCTGTCAAGCCAAGTATAGCCCCAGGCATCAGGGCCACCTCGACCATCAAGCGTGACCGGGCCATTCGCCGAGCCGATTGTAACGGCTGCCTCGGCCAAACCGAGGCAGACCAGGAACAAAGCACTGGTCCGCATGTACGCTCCTTTGCGACCCCTGGGGAAAGGGTCGGATAATTCGGATGAAACCACGGGCGCCCGGTCCGCATGGTGCGGCCGGTGGAAGTGACCGAGCTCTCGCCCGGGCTGGTCCCCGCGACCGCAAAAATCGTAGCCGTAGGCCCGGCCAAGTCAAGAAATTCCGGCAACGGCGCGACCGAACAACCTTGACCCGTGGCTGGCTGATGGTATCATTACCCGGCTGACTGACACGGCCGAGGCGGGTTATCGACCCTGACCAAGGCCTGATGCTTGATATTTCGGCTGAGCACAAATCAGATTCTGGAGGCAATTGATGAAGCGTCTGCTGGCTCTCTGCACCATCGGGCTCGGGGTCGTGCTGGCCCAGAATACCATCTTCTCTGACAACATGGACAACTTCCCTTCGGGTTGGGTCTTGGAGCCCGTGCGCGGCACAGTCAATTGGACCAGGATGACCGACCGCTACAACACACCTAGCGCCAGCGCCAAGTGCTGTAACTCCAGCTCTTATCCCAATAGCTTAGCGAACCGAATGACTAAGTACTTCAGTCTGAGTGGCTACGGCGTGGCCAAGCTGAGGTTCTGGCGCTGGCTGGGTCTGGAGACCGCGGGCTGGGATACCATCCGCCTGGAGTTCCATAGCGCAACCGGCTGGTATACGGTGTGGCAGACAACGGCCGTTCTCGAGCAGTGGCGTCAGGATTCGTTCGACGTACCCGCGACAGTTGACGGAATCAGATTCCATTTCGGTTGCAACGACCAGCAGACCGGGTTTGGCGTTTATGTTGACGATGTCGAGCTTACTGCCTACCTGACCGACGTCGGCGTAACTAGAATAATCACCCCAACCGGCAGAGTAGACTCTGGCGTGGGCGTTGTGCCACGCTGCAGCACCTACAACTACTCGGCATGTCCGGTCAGCTACTGGGTGATGTGCCGCATCGGAACGTCATACCGTGACAGTATCTTCGTGAGCGGACACCTGCCCGGCACGTTTCGCGAAGTTGCCTTCCCCTTATGGCCGAATCCGGGGCCGCGAGGGACCCTGCCGGTCCGGTGCTCGACGATGCTCGCCTATGACTTTCAGCGAGCCAACGACCATGCGGACACGACATGCCGGGTTGCAGTACGCGACGTCGGTTGCGCTGCCGTGACCGGCCCGCCGAATGCGGTCGATTCCGGCTATGCGGTGACGCCCCAGGCGCTGCTCTTCAACGCCGGCACCGAGCCCGAGACGACCTTTGCCTGGATGAGAATCGGCAGCTTCTACTCAGACACCCGTCAGCAGGCCATTGCGCCGGGCGAGACCGTTCTCGTCAACTTCGCCAGCCGCGTTCTGACCGGCCCGCGCGGCACGCACACTGCCCGCTGCACCACGATGACCACGAACGACTGCGCGCCCGGAAACGACCTCAAGACCAGGCAGATCGACGTTCGCGTCCACGACGTCGGCGCGGTCGCCCTGCTGAGTCCTGGCGGGGTAGTGGATTCTGGCACACTCGTGGATCCAAGGGCCCGGGTACAAAACTTCGGCACTTACACCGAGAACTTCAACTGCATCTACCGCATCGGGACGTACTGCGACACTCAGCAGGTCTTCGCGCTCGCTCCGGGTGCGACAAGGGATGTTAGCTTCGCCTCGTTCGTCGCGATTCCCGGCAACTACACCCGGACCTGTTCAACAATGCTCAGCACCGACCTCCCGGCTGCGAACGACGCAGTCAGCGCATCGCTGCTCGTTCGCTACCTGGACCTGGGCATCCCTCGGATTCTTGCACCCCATACCAGAATCCTGCCCGGCAGCATCGCACCGCGCGTCGAGGTCAGGAACTATGGCAACGTCCCGATTACAAACTGCCCGGTCGTGCTGCGCATCGACCCTGGATACCAGCAGACCGTGAATACCAGCCTCGCTCCAGGCCAGACCGACACCCTCGTCTACCCCATCTGGAATGCGACTTTCGGGACATATCGCGCCACTGCCCGGCACAGTCTGTCTGGGGACATGAACATCCGGAACGACTCGGTGGTAAAGACCGTGGTCGTCGGTGCCGCCTACCATGATGTCGGAGCAAGCGGGCTGCGCCGACCGGACAGCATTACGAACCCAGGCAGCATCTCTCCAATGGTAAGCATCTTCAACTATGGAAGCGTGCCTGATTCGAATGTCCCGGTACGTCTGAGTATCGAGGACGCGGGCGGGAACGTCGTGTTCTCGGCGAACGATACGTTTCGCGGGCCGATCGAGCCGGGAGAAGAGCTGAATGTGACGTTTCGGTCATACTGGCTGGCTTCGACTGGCAGTTACACGGTGAGAGCGTGGACGCTGCTTGGAAGTGATGAGCAACGCGCGAACGACACGATGCGACAGCGCGTCCTCGTCGCCCTGCACAGTGTCTGTCCCATGGCGGTTCTGACGCCGTCAGGAAGCGTCGGTGCTTCTCATCCGCTGCGGCCCAGAATCCGGGTGAGGAATCGAGGTTCGGTTGCCGACTCCTTCCCAGTGCATCTGCTTGTCGAGCGCTTCGCTACACCGGTATATCGTGACAGCGCCCGATGCAAGCTCGCTCCAGGCGAAACCGCCGTGGTGACGCTGCCGACATGGACCCCGGTGGCAATCGGTGATCACCAGTGCATGGCATGGACTCTCCTACCCGGCGATGCCCGGACTGACGATGACACAATCTGGAGCACGTTCGTGGTCAGCGACCCGGTGATTGACGCTGCCGCGGATGCGATTCTCGCTCCAGCCGGGCTAACTCCGCCTGGCCCGCTGCGTCCTCAGGCCCGGGTGCGCAATGCCGGTAACATCCAAGCGTCATTCTGGGCCTTCCTTGTCTTCTTCCGCCAGGGCCTGCCGGTCTACGCTGAGTCGTCATGGGTAGACCTGCTTGGCCAGAATGAGACGCGGGTCATCACGCTGCCGGTGTGGCAGGCAGGAGCCGGTGACTACCGAGCGGTATTCAGTGTCCGCTGCGCCGGCGACGTCAACACCGGAAACGATACGAACCGGGTCTTGTTTGCGGTCCGGGCTCCCGGCCGCTGGATCGAACGGAGTTCCGTGCCGGTCCTGCCTGGGGGCCGCGAGGTCGGCAAAGGCGGAGCACTCACAGCGGTTCCGACTGCGCTCTACGCCCTAAAAGGAAACAAGACAAGCGATTTCTTCCGCTACCCGACCGGCGATTCAACCTGGCTGACGTCCGCCTCGATCCCCGACGGCAGAGAGGCGAAGAAGGTCGGAGACGGCGGCGCTCTGACGAACGACGGCAGCAACTTCATCTACGCGCTCAAGGGCAACGGCACGTCAGGCTTCTGGTGCTACGACACCCGCGGAGATAGCTGGTCCCAAAAAGCAGATGTGCCCAAAGCTCCGTCAAACAAGAAGGTCAAAGGCGGCTCAGGCCTGGCGTACGTCGAGAAGTCAGGCGTTGGCTCGGTCTACTGCCTCAAAGGCGGCAAGACCGACTTCTACCGGTACAGAATCGATTCCGACACCTGGTACACACTTGCCAGCGCACCGTCCGGCGAACGCGCCAAGTGGGACAAAGGGTCGTGGCTGGTCTGGGATGGCGAACGCAAGCTCTATGCTCACAAAGCAAAGTACCATGAACTCTGGGTATACGACATCGATGCCGACACATGGGAGCCCGCACCTCTACCCGGGATGCCGATGGTCGGTCTCTCCGGCCGCAAGAAATCAAAGGACGGCGGATGTGCAGCGTGGGGCGGTGGCGTGGTCTACGCTCTCAAAGGTGGTAACACTCAGGAATGCTGGGCGTTCATTCCATCGCTTACAACCTGGACTGAGTTCGATACTATTCCTTCGGTTGGCTCGTCACTGAAGAGAAAGAAACCCAAGGCCGGGGCCGGTGTGGCGTACCTGGACGGGGTCGTCTGGGCACTCAAGGGCAACAAGACGCGTGAGTTTTGGTGCTACACTGCGGATTCAAGTCTTATGTTCGCTCAGGCGCGGGTTCAAGGCATCCAGAGTTCAGCGTCAAGCACCCTGCAAACTGAACCGAACGGTTCCTGGGTCTGTTGTGCCAGTCCTGTGGTACGGAGCAGCCGCATCAGCCTTAAGTACTCCTACCCTGGACCGGGGCATTCATTGTTGACCCTGTACGATGCGGTCGGGCGCGTGGCCAGCAGTCTCGCGCTGGCTCCGGGCCGAGCCCGGTCAACCGAGCTTTCCACCCAGCAGCTTAAGCCGGGAGTCTACTTCGTCCGGTTGTCCGGTGAGCACGGGACAGCGGTACAGAAGCTCGTAATCGAGTAGCCCTCTAACTCCTGAGCCAGCCGCGCTTCGTTCGAGCTGAGGTCAGAACTTGACCGGCCCGGGAGTTGGTCTATTCTTTGCGTGCTATGGGAAACGCGTTACTGGTAGTTGTCATTCTGGGCCTGGCCGCGGTCATCGCGCTGGCAGTCATGATCTACAAACACCTCCAGCGCCCAAGCCGCGATCAACAGGCTTTGTCCATGCTTCAGCAGCAGATGGATGCGTTGCGGCGCGACACCGCGGACGCGATTGATAAGAACACCCGAACCCTGGGGCAGCAATCCACCGACATCACGTTTCAGCTCACACAACGCCTGATTGCACTGGACCAGGGGATGCGCGAGGTGACCGGGCAGGTGAACACCCGGCTCGACAACACCCTGCGCGTCATCCGCGACGTCTCGGCAACAATGGGCCAGCTCTCCCGGGCGACCGAAGAGATGCAGGCCATCGGCAAGGACATCTCGTCACTGCAGAACATCCTGCGCGCACCGAAGCTACGCGGTCTGGTCGGGGAGTTGTTTCTTGGCAACCTGCTCGGACAGGTCGTGCCCGGCAACTACGAACTGCAGCACCGATTCGCCAGCGGCGAGACCGTTGATGCAGTCATCCGGTTGAACCAGAAACTGGTTCCGGTTGACGCGAAGTTCCCGCTCGAGAACTTCCAGCGCCTGACCACGGCGATGACTGATGCCGAACGTCAGGTCCTGCGCAAGAAGCTGCTCGCTGACGTCCGGAAACACGTTGATGCGGTAAGTCGAAAGTACATCCTGCCGGATGAAGGGACTTTCGATTTCGCTTTGATGTACATCCCGGCGGAGAACGTCTACTATGAGACGATTGTCCGGGATGAGGCCGACGATGAGAGTCTGGCATCCTATGCGGTTGAGCGACGGGTGATTCCGGTATCACCCGGAACCCTGTATGCCTACCTGCAGGCGATTGTATTTGGTCTGCGCGGCATGCAGGTTGAGCAGCAGGCTCGAGAGATTCTTGACCACCTGGGACGACTTCAGACCGAGTTTGCCCGTTTCCGCGAGGATTTCGAGCTGCTGGGCACTCACCTGACCCACGCACGGAACAAGTACGACGATGCCAGCCGCCGGGTAGCTCAGCTCGAAGGCAAGCTCGAAACAAGACCCGAGGTAACGGCAGCCGTCGAAGTTCATGGCTCCGAACCCGCAGCCCCAAGTCCGAAGCCCAGCATCCAACAAGCCCACTGAATGCCTCACCCAGACTCCTGTCGGAGGTCTTGAGTTTGAACCTGTCTAGCCGCAGTCCTGTGCCACAGGTCCGGCGGCGCGGAACCTGGCGACCTCTGCAGCGTCTAATCTGATAGATGCCTGTTGAGCAATTGCTGGATGCACCTGCCAAGGTGCCGGTTCTGATAGCCGGATGGCCCGGAATGGGCCAGGTGGGAATTGGCGCGGCCGACTATCTGCGGCGCATGCTCAACGCACGACTGTTTGCCCGGCTCGATGTTAGTCAGTTCTACTACCCAGACTCAATCAATGTCCAGAACGGACTTGGACAACTCCCGCCGCCGCCCAACCAATACCTGTACTTGAGCAGCGAACCAGCGCTCTTCATATTCGAGGGCGACACCCAGCTCCCGGGCGCCGCGGGTCTCAAGGTGGCCGATGAGCTGCTTGATTTCTGCAGGCAGTTCGGGGTCGAGACGGTCTACACCGGCGCAGCCTATGCCCTGCCGATGAGCTTCCGGCAGATTCCCAGGGTCTACGGCGTCGCAACGAACGAGCTGCTCAGGGCTCGGTTTTCAGCGCTCGGCGTTGAACCGCTGACCGAAGGCCGCATCAGCGGACTGAACGGCGTGATCCTGGGTCTGGCCGACAGACACCACATGACTGCGGCATGCTTCCTTGCGACCATGCCCCAGTATGCGGTCGAGACCCCCAATCCCAAAGCCTCCAAAGCAATCATCGAGGTCTTTGAACGCATCCTTAACACCACCGTGGCCTCCAAGGAAATCGACGCTGCCATCAGTGAGGTTGATCGGGTGCTGGGCGAGTTCGAGGCACGCGTTTCCGCAGCCGTCCAGGAACTACGGCAGCGTACCGAGGCACTCGGCGGCGAAGACGAAACGACCAGTGAACCTGAGACCCGACCCGAGCCACACGAACTGATGCAGCGAATCGAACAGTTGTTCGAAGAGGCGCAACGGGACCGCAGCAAGGCGGTCATCCTCAAACAGGAACTCGACCGCTGGGGGCTGTTCGAGAAGTTCGAGGACCGTTTTCTCGACCTCTTCGGCAAGAACCAGACAGACACCCGCCCCGGCGAGTAGCTCGCCGCCCCTCGGTACCTGACGCTGACACCAAGACTCAGCACCTGCAAGCAGAAGTTGAAACAACCTCACTGCCTTGGTATAATTATTACGGGTGGGTTGGTCCGGTTTGCCCGGATGTTGAGTTCGGGCAGGTCTTGAGGGAATCATAGGCCGGTCGCTGGTCCATCTGCGTCCGACCGCACCCACACGCTATCGCCATTACCTGCAAGGAGGGATCATTGGAAAGCAGGAGTGTTGCCAGGCGCTTGTGCCTATTGGCAGTGCCGGGGTTGATACTGGCCCAGACCTGGGTCGCGCGTCACGACGGAACGGCCGGTTCTTCGGACCGGGCCTCATCTGTCGCAGTTGACTCAGCCGGCAGTGTCTATGTGAGCGGCTACAGCACCGGGGCGACAAGCGGACGCGACTTCCTCACCATCAAGTACAATCAGGCAGGCGACACAGTCTGGACCCGGCGATACTCGAGCAACGGAGCCGCGGACGACAGCGCCGCAGGTATCGTCTGCGACCCGCGCGGGTTCGTGGTCGTGACCGGCACGACGACATCGACGTCCCTCGACATCCTGACGATCAAGTACAACAGTCTGACCGCAGAGACGCTCTGGACGCGACGCTACAACGGACCGGGAAATGGCGCTGACCGACCCGCGGACATCGCGCTCGACCAGTCAGGGAACGTCTACGTCTGCGGCACGGTGCGGGTCGGTGGGCACGACGAAGCCGCAGTTATCAAGTACAATCAGGCCGGGACTCAGCAATGGGTAGTACGTCTCGGCACGACCCTGCGTGACTCAAGCTCGGCCGCAACCGCGCTGGCAGCCGACCAGTCCGGATTCGTCTACGTCTGCGGCCGAATCCGAGACTCGCTCGGGACCAATGACTACCTCGTATCCAAGCTTACAGCCGCCGGCGGCGTGTCCTGGACCCGACGTCACAACGGTTCAGGCCGGGGACAGGATTCCGCGGTAGCGCTCGTCGTGGACGGCTCGGGTAATGTCTACGTCACCGGCGCGAGTCAGGGAGATACGACGGGCATGGACATCCTGACCCTGAAGTATTCCCCAGCGGGTACGCTGCTCTGGGTCGCACGGGACGGCAATCGGTCTTGGTCAGACGATGGCGGGACGGCGATCGCGCTCGACGCTTCTGGCGGAGTTTGGGTTGCGGGTGGTGCTTCTGGGCCCAACGGCGTTGACTGCGTTCTGATTCACCATGATCCGGGCGGCGCGGTACTCTCGCACTCGAGCTACGACGGCCCGGCCCACGGTGATGACCAGCCGCATGCAATCGCGCTTGACCCACTGGGCGGGGTCTATTTGACCGGCGTCAGCGCGGGCAGCACGGGCATGGACGTCCTGACCATAAAGCACGACCCAACAGGAAGACTAGGCTGGCTCAGTCGCTACGACGGCCCGACCCATGGCCAGGACCAGGGTATGGCTCTGGCGGTTCCTGAACCGGGCAGGTTACTGGTGGCTGGTTTCACTCAGACTGCGGACGCAAACGACGATTTCCTGACCATGCAGTATCTCGAACACGACATCGGTATTCTGCAGATAGTCCAACCAGACACGACCATTGCGCCTCAGCCGTTTCTCCCTCAGGTACGCGTCCACAACTACGGGACAACACGGGACACGGTCACCGTCAACATCGAGATAACGTTAGCCGGAGTGCCAGTCTTCACCGATACCGCAACCGTCGCGAACATCGTGCCCGGCACTGACCAGGACGTCAACTTCCGCACCTTTGCCGGACAGCCCGGTGAGTACGAAATGAGAGCCTGGCACACACTCAGCTCAGACCAGAACGGTACCAATGACACGCTGGCACGTCGCTTCAAGTGCGGTTGGATTTCTGCTCCTGTCTGGAATCAACTTCCAGACGTGCCGGCCGGCCCGTCCGGCAAGAAGGTGAAGGACGGCGCGGCGCTGTGCTACGGCGAGAGCAGACCAGCCGGACCGATGCTCTTCGCGTTCAAGGGGTACAATACGAACGAGTTCTGCGGCTACGACGTCAATGGAGACAGTTGGGTGCTGCTCGACTCGTTGCCCTGTACGCCCGGCCGCGCCAAGCGTGTCAAGAAAGGTGCCGCCCTGACATTCGACCCCTATGACACGGCAGTCTACGCGCTCAAGGGCAACAACACGACTGAGTTCTGGCGGTATGATGTGCCCGGCGACTCCTGGGTCGCAATGAAGGACATCCCACTCGGGACCTCAAACAAGAAAGTCAAAGGCGGCTCGGGTCTGGCGGTCTGCCGTCGCTCAACCGGTGGCTTCGTCTACGCTGCCAAGGGCGGCAAGCGAAATGAGTTCTGGGCCTACGACATCGCGCGCGACACCTGGCTGGGCATGGCTGACGTGCCGCCCGGCGACCGGCTCAAGGGTATGGCGGACGGCAGTTGTCTTGCCGCCGCGGGAGACCGCCTCTATGCACTGAAAGCCGTAGTCAATGAGTTCTACCAGTACGATGTAACAACCAACATCTGGACCGCCGTTCGTTTGCTCCCGGTCGCCGGGGCCGCCAAGAGCCGACGCACGGTTCGCTACGGTACTGCCCTCAGTTCGGACGGTAGCCTGGTAATGGCAATCAAGGGCGGCAGTTGCGAGTTCTGGGCTTACCACATCGAAGCCGACACATGGTTCGAGCTCGAATCAATCCCCCGAGGACCCAGCGGCCGACCGGTTCGGAACGGTGGCGCGCTCGCCTGGGGCAGCGGCCGTGCCTGGGCGCTCAAAGGAAACAAGACGCTCGAGTTCTGGAGCTATGACCCGGGGCAGGCACTGCAGCGGCACGCCCTGAACCAAACTCGGGCAGTCTGCTCAACCGAACCCATCCTCGCTGAGCAGAACGTCCGACTCGACATCTTCCCTAACCCGCTCGGCTCATCGCATCTGAGCATCCGGTTCAGCCCGCCCGCGACCGCGCCACCGATTGTGTGCCTGCGCGATGTCTCGGGCCGGGTCGTAGCGGTTTGGGAACTCGGTGCCGCCCAAGCAACAACAACTCTGCGGCTCGACCTTGCCAAGCTCGTTTCGGGCGTGTACCTGCTCGAACTCACGGCCGGCGACATCACCGCCACACGGAAACTCATCATCCAGCACTGAACGTCTGAGTCAACTGTCGTCTCGCGGGACGACGCGGGCTTGACAAGCGGCCGCTGCCGCCTATCCTGAGGGTAGTCATGGGCGACCCGCAGGAACACCGACCCACTATCGGCGAGCTGAAAGCCGCGCTGGCCCGGGCAGAGACCCCGGCCGACCGCTTGGCCGCTCTGCTCGCGCTGGGCGACGAGCTGCGGTCAACAGCACCATTTGACGCTGAGCCGTTCCTGACCGAGGCACTAGAACTCGCCCGTGCGCTACCAGACCGGTCAGCAGAAGCCGCTGCCCTGGCGCGACTAGCCGAAATAGCGTACCGGATGGGAGACCGGCCCGGGGCCCTGGCACTGGCTCAGCAGTCGCTGGATGCTGCCTGTTCCGCAGGTTGTCGGCGCGAAGAGGCGGTCGCGCTGTCGTTACTTGGCATCTACCACTCTGGAGCGGGTGACTACGAACGCGCCCGCGAGTTCTACCGCCGGTGTCTCACCGTGTCCCAGGAGATCGGCCATACCGTCGGGATTCAGGCGGCACTCAATCAGCTTGGTAACCTCGCTATGTTCCAGGGCAACCGCGAGGAAGCGCTCGGCCACTACCAAGAACTTGTTGACGTCAACGAACAGGTCGGCGACGACCTGGGACGCGCTGCCATGCACACCAATATCGGCATCCTGCTGATGGAGATGGGGCGGTGGGAAGATGCGGTCGAGAACCTGTATCGTGCAATCGGTATCTGCGAGCGACGCGGTTTCCAGCACGTACTCTACAACGCCTTGAACGCTCTGGGTGAGCTGTTTCTGAAACGCGACAAGATCGACCGGGCAATCGATACCCTGGAGGTCGTGGCCGAGGCCGGCCGGCGTCGGGCCACTGATCCCGCGGTCCTGCGTGACGCACTGTGCAACTTGGGAAGGAGCTATCTGCGTCGAGGCGAAAGCGCCCGGGCCGGCGTACTGTTTCGAGACGCAATGAAGCTGTGCCAGGAGAGCGGCGATCGACGGGAGGAGGCAGTCCTCTGCTGGAGCATGGCCGAACACGCGCTGGCCGAGCAGCGTCTGGACGAGGCCGCCCGCCTGCTCGAACAGGCACTGACCATCGCCCGGGAGTTGCAGCTTCGCCCCCAGGAAGCAGAGGCGCTCCGCGTCCAGGCTCTGATTTATGCCGCCGCGGGCGACGCGGACCAGGCCATCGCCGCCTTTGAGGCCGCGCTTGAAGCCCTGACCGGGTCTGAAGACAGCTTCGAGCTTGCCCGCGTGAGGATGCAGTACGGCCGGTTTCTCGTTGAGCTTGGGGACAAGACCGGGACCGACCATCTGAAAGCTGCGGCCAAGACTTTTCGGCGTCTGGCCGTTGTAGCTGAAGCCAAGGAGGTCAGTCGGCTTGTCTTCCGGCTTGAGATGCGGGCCGACCGCGACATGGCGCTGCTCCAGGCCGTCTCGGGGCTGTCGGCCCTGGCTTTGAGCCCGCCCCAGTTCGTCGAACAGACGCTTTGTCTGCTGTGTGAGGGACTCAGGTTTGACCGCGGAGCTCTGCTGATGAACGGTCGACCTATCGTGGCCTGCGGCCGGGTGAACACCATCGCTGGCATCCAACTTGCGGCTCGAGGCGAACTCGTCAGCAATCCGACTGCACTATGCTTTCCGCTCCGCGCACGCGGCAAAGTCATCGGCAGCATCTATCTTGAACGGACTGCGGCCGGGCCGATTGACCACAACCCCGTCGTCATCGACACCTTAGCCAACCTGCTGACGGTAACAGCCCAGCGGTTGTCCGATTCACTGGCCCGGGCCGCGGCCAGCGACCAGGTCATCGAAGGACTTGAGTTCCGCGGCTTCATCGGCGCCCACCCGGCGATGCGCGAACTGCTGGTGGGGCTTGCTCGGGTCGCCCCAAGCGCCGGACCAGTCCTGCTCGTTGGAGAACCCGGCACCGGCCGACAGACACTGACCCGAGCCCTGCACGACTCAAGTGCGCGCGCTGGCGAACCGTTCATCGTGGTCGGCTGTGCGAATGTCCCGGAAGACCTGCTTTCGTCTGAGCTGTTCGGCCGAGAACGCCCAGGACGACTGGCTGCCGCCGGGCAGGGCACAGTATACCTCGAAGAAGTCGGGACATTGACCTTAGCGCTTCAGGCGAAACTGCTTCGTCTACTCGAAGGCTCCTCGGGAACAGGCAACAGCACAGGAGTGCGTATCATCGCTGGCACGAGTCGCGACCTGCCCGCTCTGGTGCAGCAAGGATTCTTCTCGGCTGAGTTGAGCAGACGTCTGAGCGAGACACAGTTCCTCCTGCCGCCGCTGCGCGAGAGACGCGAAGACATCCCCGGACTGGTGCGCTATTTCATCAACGAGAGCAACCAGGAGTTCGGCCGACAGGTGGCAGATGCCCAGCCTGAAGTCATCAAGGCGCTGACTGAATACAACTGGCCAAGCAACCTGAGCGAGCTGCAGCGCGTGGTCGAACGGGCAGTGGTGCTAGCACCCGAACCAGTACTCAAGCTCACTGACATACCCCCTGGTCTCCGACCCGGAACCGCAACAGCCGAGCGGTAGACCGATGGCTAGCTTAATGGCCCCCAATCCCGATATTGAGTCCAGGAATTGACGGGGGCACGCGGTTGGCAGTTCGATTGATTAAGTAGACCGTCGTCTGGTGGGTTTCGGAGTGCGGACGCACTTGCGGAATCGGCCGTTATCAGATGCTTGCGGGCAAGCCGGATGGTCCGGATGGTCTCTGGTGTCGTCTTCCCTGCCGGGCTGAGGGGTGCTGCGGTGGTCTGGGCAAGGGGAGGCGCGGGCGGATGGGCAGGGGGGTCGGCACCGGGCTGGGCCCGGGTCTGGGACCCGCGAACGCATCGGGCCAGGGCGCGGGCCGCCGAAACCCCCGGGGCGGCGGCAGGCGCAGGGGTTGCCGAAAGGATTGGGGCAGGGGAAGGCGTAGCCGCTTCGCCTGGGGCTGCCCAATGGGGTTCGGCCGGGGTCGGGGCAGGGGGTTCCGAAAGGGGAACCGTCCCCC
>CBFGIT010000049.1:0-15457 GCA_965648905.1 Caldifarciminota bacterium | reverse complement strand
GGTGGAACCGGCCGACCCGGCGATACGCAACACGTACGCCCCAGCCGGAACCGGACGGCCTTGGTCATCCCGACCATCCCAATGCCAAACGCCCCTGCCCGCCAGCGTGCGCACGATCGTCCCGCTCGGCGCGTAGACATGCAGCGGCACGACGCCGCCGGATTCGTCCCGCCCGTCCCAGACCAAACCGCGAGCATCGCCACCTGCCAGTCGCCTCATTTGCATACCGTCAATCGAGAAAACGTCAATCTTGTCATCTGCGCCGAACCCGGCCGGAGAACCAATGAACAGCCGGTCTGCGAATGGACTGGGCTGTACCGTCAGCCCTTGCCCAGCGCGCTTTGGGAGCTCTTGGCGCTCTGCCATACCGCTCGCCGTGTCGCGAACTACGTAGATGTACCGGCTGGCGAGATGTCCGACGTACACCCGGTCGTACTGGGGTGAAAAAGCGAGGCAGAACGGTCCGTCCGAGGCTCGAATCGTAGTCACAACGCTGGAACCGTCCGCAGCTACCATGCTCACATCGTCTGAGTGATTGGCGCAGTACACATTTGAGGAAGCCGTACTGCGCAGTAGAGCCCTTGGCCCCCTGCCAACCGGCAGGATTCGCAAGAGTGAATCTGACGGGACATCGACGACATACACCGCGTTTCCCCGAGGGACATCGCCGTACACAGCAACGAACAGCAGTCCCAGACTCTCGTTGGCCACCATCGCACTGGCCCACGTACCATCGGCAAGTGGCAGCCGCGCTATCACGGTGTCGCCGGCACCGTCAATGACCCAGAGGTCCCGGCCAGCCCCGCTATAGTACTTCCCGACGGCCTCGCAAAAGGCCCCGGAAAGCGGCGGGAAGCCGGTCGAAATCCTGCGAATCACTTGGAAGGTGTTCAAGTCAATGACGGCCACATCGTCGCTGTCGTAGTTCTGGACGTAGAGCTTGCGATGGGTCCGGTTTAGGGACATCTTCATCGGGCAGGCACTGACCCGGACCTGAGCTACGACCGAGTCGGTCACGCAGTCAACCGCTGTCACCACGTCCTCATCGTCCCCGCCCGACACGTAGATGCGGTCCGCGTCCGGGTCCCAGATGATGTTGGTTGCGCCGGGGGCGTGCAGCCTCCGGATAGGCACGCCGTTCCAAGCCGAAATCACCAACACCGAATCCCAGGCAAAGGTGGCATAGACCTTGTCGTGAATCGGGTTGAACGTAATGTCGCAGGGTGCGGGCACGCAGGCTGCCAGGAAGTAGTTGTTGTCCATGACGTATATCCCGATGACGCCGCCGGCCTGCTCCAGACAGCCATAGACCGCTTCGCAGTTGGCCACGTCGCTGTAGGTCATGCTGTTCACCCCGCCCGGCCCGACCCAGACACTGTCCTCAACGTAAGGTTGGCCGAGGCCCACCCCGCCCGCCAGCAGGAAGCAGGCCAGGAGCATCAATCGGAATCCAGGGGCGTTCACGGTTATCTCTACACGAGATAGTCTACCGTCCAGCAGCGCCACATCAACCTCGCGCGTTGCGTGGTAGTATCCTTGATTGTGTGTAAATTGACTGGAAAAGCGCCGGGCAGGGCGTATCCTCTATCAGGCCGTGAAGTTAGTAAACCAAGGGAGAACAGCCCATGCCCGACAATGACTGCATCTACACCCTGAGCCGCACCTCGCAGTGCTCGTCGTCGCCATAGGCTGCCTCGGCAAAGAAGCCGGACTCCCTCGGATTGGGGCTGCTGCCGCCCTCCCAGTACTTCATCAGCCGGATGGTCTGGACGTTGTAATTCTCGAACTCGCGCTCCCGGAAGTACTTGCCTGTTACGAAAAGGTAGCATGAGCCGTAGACCGCCAAGTCAACAGCGGCATCCTCCTGCTGCCCGCCTTTGTTCTCGAAGTCGCTCCATTTTGGCACCCCTGGCGCATCACCCTCGAAGCAGACTGTGAAGTACTCCCAGTCGCAGGCTGCAGACTTGTTTGCCTTGCCGGTCACGTAGACCCGGCCCGAAACCTGAGAGTACAGCGAGTCGCAGGCGATGGCGGCCGCGTAGAGGTCAGGAAGCCGGTTCAGGCCCGGCTCCAGCCGAGCCAGCAGCCGGCCGCACAGGTCCAGCAGCCGCCCTGGAACATCGGCGCGCCACTCCAACCACCTGGTTGCTCACGCAGTCCAACACTAGCACCGAGTCATGTGCAGTACCGCAGAAGAGCCGGTTCGTCTGTGATGCCACAACAGGGCGCGAACGTAGCCCCCGGCATCCACGTTCACCCTATCAATCAGCTAGTCCGACGCCCCGTCGAATACCGACACGTACCCATTCTCGGTCGCGCCGACGTAGAGTTTGTTGAGCGTCGAGTTGTAGGCCATCGGGACCGGAGCGCCCGGGACGTGCAAAGTAGTGATTACCGAGTCGCCGTAGCAGTCAACCACGACGACGCTATTGTTTGCGCAGGTTGCACGTAGAGCTTGTTGTTGACCGAGTTCCAGCACATCGAGTTCGGCTGGTCGCCCATCTCCAAGGCAGTCCGCACCTGGAGTGTCGCCGCGTCGATGATGACCACGTTCTCGTCGTAGGGGCTCGATACGTAGACCTTGTTGCTCGTCGGCGTCCAGAGTATCCCCCAGGGCCGGTAGTTCACCCGAAGCGTTGCCTCGAGGTACTGAGCCCGGCCGATTCCGGCCGTCAGGACGGCGATGCCGACGAGAATGGCCCGCACGAATCTAGTCACAGTCTGAACCTCACCACCATCCCAGTCCGAAATCACTCGGGGTCAAGCATTCGCATCGCCTCACCTTGCCACGACCAGCTTCCGAACAGCTTGCGGCTTGAGGCTTGAAGCTCGTGGCTCTTCTCTGACGAAATACACCCCAGGCGCACACCGGCTGACGTCGTTCGGGCCGGGCACGAGTTCCAGCACCTTGCGCCCGCTGACGCCGAGCAACTCCGCCCTGTATGCTGAATGCTGTCTACTATCTGCTTCCCACCACAGCACGCCGCGCACCATCGTAGCCCGAGACTTGAAGCTTGCGGCTTGAGGCTTGCTGCCTTCTGCCGTCCCCACGACCAGGCTGTCCCGAATCACGCTGACCGTGCTGCCGCCCGAGTTGGCCACGTAGGTCCGGTTCTCGGCAGGGTTCCAACAGAAAACGCCCGGCCACCGGCCCGCTTCGACCGTCGTCAGCAGCGCGCCCGAAGCACCGTCGAGGATCGAAACGTCGCCGCCCAAGTAGTTGGCGCAGTAGACCTTGTTGTTCACAGGGTTCCAGGTCAAGGCCACGGGCCAGTCACCCGCGGACACCGTTGCCACGACCTGAAGCGTGGCGCAGTCGATGATGGAGATGCTGTCGGTCTCCTCACCGGCACAGAAGACCAGGTCGTCGGTCGCGTTGCCGCACAGGGCGCACGGCGAACCACTGACCGGAATCGCGGTGATGACCAGTTCGCTCGCGCAGTCAATGACCGTGACCCGGAGCGCATCGTAGTTGGCAATGTAGACCCGATCGCGTGCCGAGTCGCGGCAAAGAGCGAAAGGGCCCTGACTGGTCACGATATTGCGCAGCACGCTGTCCCGCGCCCCGCTGATGACCGAGACGATGCGCGTGTCATTGTTGGCACAATAGACCTTGGAGCCAATCGGGTTATAGAGCAGAGCAAAGGGCCCGGAGCGGACGCGGATGTTGCGGATGACGGTGTCGGCCGCGCCGTCGATGACCGTGACTGAGTCGGTCATCCAGTTGGCACAGTAGACCTTGTTTTCGGTCGGGTTGTAGCACAGGGCCGCAGGCACAGACCCGGCCGGGACCCGCGCGATCACCGAGTCCGTGACGCAGTCGATGACCGCCACGCTATCGCTTGCCGACAGCCCGACGTAGAGCTTGTTCTCGGCCGAGTTCCAGACCATACTGGCTGGACCGGAGCCAACCTCGACCCTGCCCAGCACGACATTCGAGCCAGCGTCGATAACCGAGACGGTCCCAGCATGCACGCAAGCGCAGTACACCCGATGCATGACCGGATTGTAGCACAATGCTGCCGGCCCGCTGTCCACATCGATGGTTGTTTCCAACCACTGGGCCGCGGCCGGCGCAACTAGAAGCATCAGCAAGAGGACACCGCGATACATACGACCTCCTAGGTTGGGCAGCATCATAAGCCGCCCTGTTGACTTGTCAAGTCACAGGCCGGTCAAGCTGCTTCAGCGCACGAGCTGAACCCGGCGTACCGGCCTCGGGCCCGCGCTCGGGCTGATGATGAAGTAGGCCCCGGACGTGAGCTGCCGCACGTCGTTCGGGCCGGCCTGCAACTCCATCACCCTCCGGCCGGTCGCGTCGAACATGATCATTGGGAATTGGGAATTGGTCATTCCTGTCGTCGGTGGGTGCAGCACACCTCGGACCACAGTTGGGCCGGTACTTGTCTGCCGGGTCTTCGGGCTTGTCCCGGGTATGAGCCGCACCCGGGTCAGTCCGCTGCGCAGGTCAGCCAGCACAACGTCGGCTCCAGCCCGACCAAGCCTTGAGGCCTCGGTTGCGGTCCGATAGTGCCCGAGTACGCGGGGACGCTCACTACGTTGACTGTACCCAAGCGCCTCAAGACAGACCACACCAGCCTGACCACAGGCAACAAAGCAGACCGTATCGGCAACAACCACATCCCATGCTTCAGCCTCAAACCGCACGCAGGCCACGAGTCGCGGGTCAGTCACGTCCCGTGTGTCCAGGACAAACAACCCGGAGTCGCCTGCAGCCAGAGTCACGGTATCATACCAGACCGCGTTGACCCGGCCGGGCAGCTCCAGCCACTGCATCACCTGGGGCGAGTGCGCCTGTCTGATGTCACAGAAGTAGAGCCCGGACTCAGCCGCGGCAAGAACAAGGAAGTCTCCCTTAAGGCTCAAGCCCCTTGCTCCGGGAACGCCCCGCAGCGCACCAACGTCTTCGACTGACTCGGGCCGGGCTGCGTTCAGGACCTGAATCCCATAGCCGGCAACACTGACAAACGCCCAAGAGTCCTTGACCGCAATCGGGCCGGGTCGGCCCGGCGCCTTCTGGGAACCGAGCAGAACCGGTCGACTCGGGTCTGTGGTCGAGAACGAGAGAACTCCGGAATCGACTGTGCTGACCAGGCCAAACCCGTGGCCCAGTGCCAGCGCGCAAGGTCGGGCAGACAGAGCCAGAAACCCCAGGTCCTGCGCTTCCGGTCTGCTCATGTCCACGACATGAAGTCCATCGCTCGTGCACACCCAGACCGTGTCTCCGTCTGCGGCCAGGTCAATTGTCAATCCGGTCAGGCGTGCATGGTGAACCAGCACCGGAAACGTGGGCCGACTCAGGTCAAACTGATACAGCCCGTCCGGGCCGCAGGCAACTGCGAGCCGGTTTCCCTCCAACGCCACGTCGCAGGCATTGCCCGGCACCGGCAGATAGCACCAGACATACGGTGCAACCGGGTTGGCAACGTTCAGAATCCACGCGCCCCACTCGCCCGAGACTGCTACGGCCAGGGTATCGGAGATCGCCATTGCCCGGGCATAAGGCAGGTCCAGACGCCGGATTCGGCGCGGCGACTCAGGCCGGGCCAGATTCACAACGACCATGCCTGATTCGCCACAAACCGCATAGGCCACGCTGTCTTTGCCGACAACATCAAGCACCGCGCTCGGACACTCAAACCAGGCCACAGGCTGCAGCCCGGCCTCAGGCCGAGCGACCACAAGCCCTTGACTGCCGCACGCGACAAGCACGAGCCCTCGGGCCAGCGCCACCGCATTGACCGAATCTGCCGGCATTGCGGCCCAGACGACCTGAGGCTGTTCCGGAACCCGGGAATCAAGAAGAACCAGTCCGTCCGGCCCGCAGGCAACCGCGGCCTGGTTTTCGCGCCCATCAACCTTCATTGCCCATCCGGGCAGACGCAACCCGCTGATACGGCGCGGCCGGGCCGGGTCTCTGATGTCAAATGCCAGCACGCCGGCTCTGCCGGCCGCGATGTACAGCCGTCCGTCTGAAACCACCATATCATTGCAGGCTCCGCCCAGCGCGGTGTTCGAGACGAGCAGCGAGTCGCGAAACACAAGCAGCGACGAACCCGAGCCCACATAGGTGTATCCCGCGCTGACCGCGACTGCGTCGCAGCCGCCCCGACTCCAGCGCGAAACCGCGCACATGTCGGCCGAGTCTGTGACCCGGGTGAACTCCGGCTGCTCTGGAACCCGGGCAACCACCAGAACCAGCGCAAGAAGCACGCAACAGAATAGCCGACCAGCCCGGAGAAGCAAGCACCTGGCCCGCGCCATACTGGACAGAGCCTCAGGCCCAACTACAATCGATTCGCAAACGCGCAAAAAGGAGTCAACGCATATGTCGAGACCGTTCCTCGGTGTTCTGCTCGCTCTGTCTGCAGTCGCTTCTGCCGACCCGGTCGGCAGCATTGGCGGCATCGTAGTCGACGCATCGACCCGCTCGCCTCTGGCCGGTGCCAGCGTCATCGTACTGAACACCGAGCTTGGTGCTGCAACTGACCCGGAAGGCCGTTTTCTTGTCACCGGAGTTCCGGCCGGGACCTACTCGGTCGAAGCCTCGATGATTGGCTACCAGACTCAGGTCAAGACCATCGTCGTCGTCAACCCTGCGCGCACCACCGAGCTCTCTTTTCGGCTTGCCCAATCCCGCATCGAGCTGGCTGAAGTCAAAGTCAAGGCCGAGTACTTCCCCAGGGTCAAAGACGCGCCGGTGTCCGAGCGCAACTTCTCAGCCGAGGAAATCGAGGTCGCGCCCGGCGGCCTGGGTGACATCCAGCGCGTGGTTCAGGCCCTGCCTGCGGTTGTCTCATCCGGAGACCAGGACAACGAAGTCATCGTGCGCGGCGGCAACCCGAACGAGAACCTGTTCCTGATTGACGGCATTGACGTCCCTTTTCCCAACCACTTTGGTTCCTTTGCCAGTCAGGGCGGCCCGGTCAACATGCTTAACCCCCTGCTGGTGCGCGAGGTCGACTTTGTGGCCGGTGCGTTCCCGGCCCGGTATGGCACGCGCACGTCCTCGGTCATGGACATAAGCCTCAAACGCGGCGCTCGCACCGGCCTCGACGGCAGCATTGACTTAGGAATGGCCGGCGCCGGCCTCGTGTTCGAGGGCCCGCTGCCCGGCCCGGGCGCCAGCTTCATCGGTTCCTACCACAAGAGCTTTCTTGAACTGATGGCCAAAACCGGAGTCTGGGGTATGTCCGCAGTCCCCTACTACGACAACGCGCTTGGCAAGCTCACCTTCCGGCTCGGCCGGGCCAACGAGCTTTCCCTGCTCGGCATCTGGGGCGGCGACTTCATCCACATCCGGCCCGAGGAAGACGTGGTCAAGAACCGGTACAGCGCTCGCCAGCGGACCGACCGGTATGCAGGCGGGATCAGCCTCCAGACCTTGTTCGGCGAGCAGGGTTTTGGCCGACTCCTAATCTCCGGCTCAGACGCACGCTGGCAGGGGTTTGCCTACCGCGACACCATCGAAACCGACACGCTCCAGACCAACAACACGAGCGACGGCTACCTCGGCCTGCGCTACGACGGCACGCTCCGCTGGCCGAGCTCGCACGAAACCCAGGCCGGCATCGGCGCTAACCGAGTCCGCTTCAACTACGACTTCTATTCTCTGCCCGACACGGTCTGGCGCTACCAATACGACAGCCTTGGCAACCCGGTTGAGTCCACAGTCGTGAACGTCAGCCAATTCTCAGCCCGGGCCCAGGCCCGGTCCAATCGCACCTTCGCCTATCTCCAGCACCGGGTCCTGCTCGGCAATTTCTGCAGCCTGAGTCTAGGTGGCCGGCTTGACTGGTTCGAGTACACCGGGCAACTCGACCTGGCACCGCGCCTCGGCTTCTCGACCCGACCTTTACTTGCCGGCCTGACTGCTCATGCCGGCTACGGCTGGCACTTCCAGACCCCGGACGCCTATGTCCTGCTCTGGGACAGCGCAGCCAACCGCAACCTGCGCAGCCGCCGTTCCGACCACTCGGTCATCGGCATCGAACGGCTCTTCGGCAACGACATCAAGCTCTCGCTCGAAGGATACTACAAACGCACCACCCGCATCCCGATTCCCCGCTCCTGGCTCACCCGCGACCCCTACGACTACACGACCGCTTATGTTGACACTGCATCTGGCACCAGCACCGGGCTTGAACTCTTCCTCCAGAAAAAGCACTCGGGCAACTGGCACGGCTCGCTTGCTTACTCGCTTTCCGAATCCCACACCAACAACCCCCAGGAATCGACCACAGTCCAGACCATTCCTGCGGACTACGACTACCGACATGTCCTCACCGCCTCAGCCACCTACCGGTTTGAGTTCCACAAACTGGACTGGTACCGAAACCTGCCCGGATGGTTCAAGGCGACCCTGGGCGGATTCCTCTTCTCTGACCAGTCCGACATTGGTGCCCGGCTTCGCCTGATGGGCGGCCGGCCTTACACGCCCAAAGAATGGCAGCCCGACACCCGGCGCTGGATCGACAACGCTGACCTGCGCAACACCGCACGCTACCCTTACTACCAGCGGCTCGACCTGCGCTGGGACCACAGGTTCCTGCTCAAGTCATGGAGCTTTGCCTGGTACCTTGAAGTCCAGAACGCCCTGGACCAAAAGAACGTCTGGTTCTACAACTACCAGGCCGGGGAACCTGAGCGCGAGACCGTACTACAGATGCGGCGCTGGATTATCGGCGGCATGGTCATCGAATTCTAGCCCGAACCAGCAGCCAAGCCAGGTCGCGGCCGGCTTTCGAGCCGGTGGCAGATGCGCTCGTCATCAAGCGCAAAGCCGAACAAGACACCGCGTCAAATGCCGTCGCAAACAGGCAATCAACCGTACGCCTCACCACGGCAACAACTGCCTTGGCCCCTGCCCGAGCTTCTGCTCGCACCATCAAGCGCGGCATGGGGCGCGCGACTGCTCAAGACAACGTCTAATGCACTGCCCAGGCAGGCACATCCGGCATCAGAACAGCCAAGACCCAAGGAAAAGCCCGCACGACCGTGCTTTCAAGCGCGCACTCAGATACTACTTGGGGAGCCGGGGAGGGTCTGGCCCAGGCCAGCTTCGTATCCCTTTGAGCGATATTCATTTAGACCCGTTCCCGCCTTCTCGGCCCATGATAGTAATTACTATCATGCGGACCCTTTGTCGTTGATGCCGCCGACAAACAACCTGCACCCCACTGCTAACACTTTGACAATCAGGGTGTTACGCGCGCAAGACGGCACTGCCGACATCGGCTCGTAACCGTCGGGCAGGTAGTTCCCCAGAGCATTTCCATTGTCACTGCAGTCGGGCTGACCAGCGTCCCGGTTCAATGCCTTTGTCCCGGCATTCGTCAGGACATGCTCTTCTGTCTTGCAGAAGTCCAGCCGGTCGGCAATCGACTCTGAATTGCGGCCGGCAAGAGACTGGCGGCTTTGACCCGCACGGCAGCCGTGCATTCACGCGGCCCGCTTCCCGGCACGACCGCCGGCACTCCGGACGGCACGACAGACGGCATTGCCAGAAGCTCAACCGCCGGCATTGCGCGAAGCCCAGCAAGCTGTCAGCCCTGATATCCATTGACCGGTTACAGCCACGGCCGATGCGGACACGACACGACTTGGAACGCTTGCTTCTCCGATACCAGTGTCTATAATACCTCAATGGACATTCAGGATCGGATTGAGATTAACCCTGCGGTGCTCGCAGGCAAACCGGTCATCAAAGGAACCCGCATTGCCGTTGAGTTCATTATCGAACTCCTGGCTCAGGACTGGCCCGAGTCCGAGATACTCAAGAACTATCCCCAGCTTCGGCACGAAGACATCCTTGCGGCACTCAACTATTCGGCCGAAATGCTGAAGCAGGAAACGGTCTACAGCCTGCCCTGACGGCCGGTGCGTCTGCTCGCTAACGAAAACGTCCCGATGGAATCGGTCCAAGAACTGCGTGGCCGGGGCTATGACGTTGCCTCAGCCACCGACACGCCGGGCAGACCTGACCTGAGCGTCATCGACCGGGCCGAGCATGAAGGCCGCGTTCTGCTCACATTCGACAAGGACTTCGGCCAGCTCGTGGTACGCGAACGTCGTGCCATACCCGGTGTCATCCTGCTCCGCTTGCCACCGATATCCCCGGAATACATCACGGCTCGCCTACTCGGTGTTCTGGGCGGCGACTTCCCTCTCGAAGGCCGGTTCACGGTCGTCACCGCCAACAGCATCCGTTCCCGTCCTCTGCTCAGGCCGAGTCGCCGAACCTGAGCCCGCAGCCATCCACCATTTCGACCTCTACAACTTGACCTCTGCCCTTCCACTTGGCCGCGAAGTGGCAGGTGGCTGCCCCTTGCATTCTGCAACCTGATTTGGCCGCGAAGCGGCTGAAGCTCTGCGGTTCCAGTTCGGGGGCACGTCGGCGAACCAAGGCTACTGCCTGCAGTTGACAGGTCTCATACTCTTCCATTCTGACCTTTGCACTCTGCATTCTGCATTCTGCCTTCTGCCTTCCCCATTCCGCCTTCCGCCGCTCGCCATCCGCTCTTGGCATCTGCCATTCTGCACTTTGCAGTCTGCCTTCTGCCTTCTGTATTCTGCATTCCGCATTCTGCCTTCCGCCTATCGCCCTCTACCCCCTTGACCTGGCCGCGAAGCGGTGGGATTCCCCCGCTTCGCCTCGGCGTACTCCTTCAGTTCCCGCAGGCGGATGTACAGGTCGTTGCGCGAGGAGTTGAACTCCTGGACGTGGCGCTTGAGCTGCTCAATCAGGTCTTTCCGGTGCGTCAGCACCAGGATGTCATTCGGCGGAATCTCACCGGCGAGAATCAGCCCGCGCAGGACCTCGATGAGCTTGACCAACACCAGAGTCTTCCCGGAGCCGGTCGCCATCCAGAAACACATCCGGTTGACGATGCTCTCGAACTGAATCTCGCCTGCCTGCGCCGCATTCCGCGTCGCGGCAGGCAGGCCCGCCGCCGTGTCGTAGTAGTCGTCGAGCAGCCGTCGCACGCGCCGCCCGAGCCGCGATAGTGTCAGGTTCATCCCCTGCGGCAACTCGTTCTGCTGATATCACTGGTAGAACCGCCGCTTCCGCTCAAGGTTCTCGTCCAAGCTCTCGCCGCGCTGATAGTCGCTGAATTCCTCGTAGTACTTCCACATCGCGACCACGGCCGAGGCAACTGCCTGCTGCTGGTAGTCCTAAAGCTGCTTCTGCCGCGAGAAGCTCTTCGGGTCAAACGAACTCCAACTGGCCGGAAGGGACTCATATGTCTTGCCCTCGATCATCTCCTGATGCAACGTTCGGGCCATGTGTGGCAGCTCGCCTCGCAGCATGACCGCACGAGCGCGGGGCCGCTGCTTGACTCCTTCGCCGTCCGAGTCACCGGCTCGACCATCTGTCGAGACGAACCTCCTCTGTTGACAACGTCGCCATACTCCACCGGGCCTACCTCACATCACTTGGCGAAGACAGCACCACGGATTGCTTGGAAAGATTGCCACCTCGTTCCACCAGCAGTTCCACTCTGTCGCCTGGATTCCGCCGAGCCAACTCCCTGTTCAATTCTAGTGAGTTGGCTATGCTGACGCTGCCGATTCCCCTCACGACATCACCCTCCTGAAGTCCGGCAGTCTGAGCCGGAGTGCCGAAGACAGTCTTGGCGATTCTGGCTCCTCCACTCGGTGCGTTCTCTAATTGGGCTCCCAGGAAGCCATACTCGCCGTGCTTTCTGGCGCGCACCAGCCAGAGGTCAGCATACTCCTTGACCTCCGGACTCAACATGGCAGCGGTCTCGAGTTCTACAACCGCGCTGTCGAAATCACCTCGGCCGTAGTGATGGAGAGCCCGATTCAGATGCAAGTACCCGAGGTCGGGCGTACCCTCCTTGATCTTTGTCGAAACTGGCTCGAGTTGCCACTCTCCGGCCTCGAACTTGGCCTGGAGCGGCGTGGGGATGCCCGTGCTGGGGTGCTGTTCCTTCCAGTTGTCGCCAGCGGCTACTCCGACTAGTTCACACCTGCTATTCAGGTAGTAGAACCGACCATCTTGTGTCTGCAGCTTGACCATGGGGCCGCCGTCTCTGCCGCGCTTCTCGATCGTCGGCGGCAGGAGAGACCCGCCCGCTGGAGGGATAACGACATACCACACTCCAACTGAGACAGGCATGTCCGGAAAGGCACCCGGGAAGGCCTGCGAGTGCTCGTTCATGCGAGGTCTGAAGGCAAATGCTATAGGCACATACTCGGTGTTACGAGCAGGCTGGAGCGAGTTGTTCACCCCGCAGAAGACCATCTCCAGGGTGTCGTCGCAGTCAATGTCACAAACAAGCATCTTCCCGATGGACCCGGGATGCCAGAAACTGCAGCATGGTCTTCCGTCCCTTGGATCGAGAACCACCACACGGTTCGCGAACCAATTGGGGTCGAAGCTGACTACGGCGATGTAGTTAGAGCGACCGCCGACCCAGGCGCGACCGCGATTGCCCCAGTCCGGAAGTGATCGCTGTGCCCGCCAATGCCCTCGCTCCCCATGACGGCCGAGTCATAGGTGTTGCATTCCCACAGCTTCCTTCCACTGCCCGTCAGCGCGATCAAGGACCCTGGCTTGGCCGTGCCCTCCGAGGCAGAGAGAACAAGTTCCTTCTTCCGATCACCGTCGATGTCGACTAGTACCACCGTGTCTATCGCGCACTCCACCAGAATGGAGCGCATAACACGTTTCTGGTCGTCCAGCGTAGTAACCCGTTGGCCAGACCATTCAACCGAACTGGGCTGCGTCCCCAAAACCGAATACCATAGTTGCCGGGCGGGGAGCTCAAACACGGCACCGACGATGCAGCCAGCGAAAATCAGCAGTACCCCGACAATAACGCCATTCACCCAGTCGATACGAATCTTGCCCCTCACCGCGTGTTCGTGCTTCCGGCGCCCGTGTGTCATGGTGCGTCGCTACAACTCAAGAACGCTGGCCTTCCCACGCGCCGTCTTCGGACTCGAACGGATCGGGCTTGATGCGCCTAATGCGCTTGCCGGTCAGGTTCGAAAGGGACATCCTCATGTCGTTCACGCCGGGCGACCGGCGCCGGGCAAGGGCGAGAACTGAGTTTCCCTCGAGATCTTCGCCTGCAAAGCCCGGATGATCTCCTCCAGCTCGACCCTGGGCTCGGCTTGCAGGCCCATGCAACGGGCAATGCCGCTGGAGTCCGTACTGAGTCGGGCATCTAGCTTGAGGCGATACGCGCCCACTGGCTGCTTCTGAAGCTGGTAGGAGTGGATGTGCGCCGGGTCGCCGAGTCGAGCCTGATGCAACTGCTCGAACCGGAACTCGCGGTTCATGTATGCCAGCAGGCGGTCCTGCACGACCAGCACGAGATGCTTATTGACATGCTCGAACGTCTCCGTCTTGTGATGAAGTTGAACCAGGATCGTCTTCGCCGTCATCTTCCAGTTCATGCCGAATCCCTTCCGCGACCGAACGTCCGAGCTCTTCGCCCGCAAACCGACGCTCTGCAGGAATCGCTGGCGTTCAGGAAATACGGTGCCGGTTGTGTCGAGCGCCTGAAGCTCAATGCCAACAAAGTCAACTACTCCGCCATCAATGACCGACGCAAGGAAGTAATCCACGCTCCCGCCTGGAATGGTCACCTCCGGGACAAGGTGCAGCTCGTTGCCGGGCTCGTGCAGTGTCAACAGGTGGATGCAGTCCGAAACAACCTGCCGCCTCTCCAGCAGGCGCAGCGGGCAGATCACAACCGGCACTTGATCCTGACCGTAGAGGACGCAACACGTGCCGATCGCCAGCGATGGCTGGCTCTTCCGCACCTTGATGCACTTGCGGCCCACAAACGGGCACTGCTGCTCAGCGCTGATCGTGCGCCAATCGCACGCCCCGTCGGCCGTCGAATTACCGAAGAGCTCCAGCACGCGGTTCATAGCAACAGGCGGCACCTGTCTTCAGCAATCCGCAGGTATCGCCGCGAGACATCAATGCCTACGGACTTCCTCCCGAGGTGCATGGCCGCGAGCATCGTCGTGCCTGTGCCACAGAACGGGTCGAGGACGACCCCTTGCTCCGGGCAGGTCGCGTTTATCGGGATTCGGCACAGGTCCTCAGGATACGGCGCGAAGTGAGAGTCGCGGTTCTGCGTGTCCTCGGGCAGGATGTCCCAGACGTCCGACGGCTTGCTGCCGTTAGGATGATATTTCAAGAAGTAGAACCCTCGGTCGGCGACCTCGCGTGCCCGGCCGGAAACCACCTCTGAATCGGAGTGCGTGGTGCGCTGCTGTCCGCGTATTATCATCCGGAAATCCGCCACTTCGCCGCGCTGGACTGAAGCCAGCATCTCCTGCAGCGCGAGCAGCGCCGCTTGCTTCTCTTGAACAGATAGCGCAGTGGACAATTCAATCTGTCGGCGATAGCGGATGCCCGTGACACCGCTTGCCGACACTATGGCCCCGTTGACGACGCGGGCTTTCTTCGGGTTGGATCGGATCGCATCTGTATTGTAGTAGTAGCCGCGCGGCGTACGCACGAAGTGGAAGACGTCTTCGTGGACGCTGCGCAAGCGGTCAAGCGAGTTGTCCGGGCCGCCCTTGATTTTGTTCCAAACCACGCTGTTTCTCAGAACCCAGCCTTGCTGGTCGATCATGGCCAGCGCGACACGCCACGGAATGCCAAGCAGTTGCTTGTCCAGGTAGCTGTCGCCGATGTTCAGCCAGAAAGACCCGGTGGGTTTCAGTACACGCTTGACCTCAGCGAAGATCGCAAGCAGGCTACGTATGTAGTCTTGGAAACGCTCCTCCAAACCAATACCACCGTCGTGATACTTGCGTTTGCCCCAGTAAGGCGGACTGGTCATGCAGAAGTCAATCGAGGACGCCGGCAGTTCACGCAAGACGTGAAGCGCATCGCCCAGCATGAACAAAGGGCTGGTCAGTGCTTCTGATAGATAATGCTGGAATTGCAGGCCGTAACCGCCTTCCACGATTCCCGGCTCATGGATCGCAACGGCGTCGCGGACATAGCCTTCCGTTTCCCGCGGATGCGCGTGCGGATATGTCGCTCCTGATTGCCTAGTCCGCGGTTTCGTCTTACTCTTCATCGTCGCTTGATGCGCATCAGGTTGATGAAGCCCGACTCGCCCTCAACCTTCGCACCGACGAACAGCTCCCTCAGGGCGTCATAGAAACGCTCCTGGCTCCTGTCGGCCTTGGCCCTACTCGCTGGCACGGCGTTCCTCCGCTGCCAGTGTGCCCAAGGCTGCAGCCTGCCACCGGTCAAACATGCGGAAGTATGCCCAACCGCCGGGCGAAGTCAAGAGACGAAACAGCGAAAGGGTCAAGTCCGGAATCTCCTGTAAAATGCCATCTCAGGCAGCGGGTTTCTGACCGGTTGTCTGAGGGCTGGGCTCTGTCTTCGATTCCACGGCGAGCCCCAGCGTCCGGCCCAGCGTGTCCAACT
>CBFGIT010000048.1:0-16583 GCA_965648905.1 Caldifarciminota bacterium | reverse complement strand
GGCGAGTCTGCGGGAAGGGATGGCGGAGACACTGACCCTGGTACGGCTGGGCGTGCATGCGAAGCTGCGCAAGACGCTATCGAGTACCAACGTCACCGAGTCCGCGTTCAGCGTGGCGGAGCTGGTAACGGGCCGGGTGAAGCGGTGGCGTGACGGTGACATGCGTTGGCGGTGGTGTGTGGCCGGGTTGCTGCATGCCGAGCAGCACTTCCGGCGGGTGGATGGCTACCGGCACCTGCCGCAACTGCTGCAGGCGCTGGAACGTGGGAAGAGCGATTCAGTTGACGGTGCAGGAAAGGTCGAGTAGAGTGCAGTGGGAACCGCAGCCAATTTCAACTAGACGAGGGACATGCTCCGCGAGTTGTAGCACAGAGCGTCCGGCGAGTCGCCGACCGGAATGGTGGTCACGGCTCGGTTCGTCGCGCAGTCTACGACCGTAATCAGATTGCTGCCGCCACTCGCGCAGTAGACTTGGTTGTTGTGCGTGTCTACGCACAGCGCGGCAGCGCAGCCTTGCACTGGAATGCGCGCAACCCTGGTGTCAGTCTGGCCGTCGATGGCAATCAAGCAGTTTCCTATTGAACCTCCAACGTACACGGTGTTGTTCACGGGGTTGTACGTGACCCTGCGCGGAAATCCTTGCCCGCAGAACGAATCCGGAAGGTAGATTGTCGTCTCCAGCCGCTGGGCAATTCCGGGCCGGGCGGCCAGCCCGACTACCAGACAGCACACGGCCAGCACGGACCGCCGCGAAGTCCTGCTCGCCCTTCTCATCTCCATCATTCCTCCTAATCGAAACTTGCTGACGCGGTCGGAATTCGGCAGGTCGCACAGGAGTGCGGACTGGAGAAACGTTTCGGACAGGCCGTGAACAGCCCGGATTCCCGCGCTTCCCCTGCCTGTTCATTATCCTCGATGGCTGACGCGCTGTCAATGACGACACCGTCCGCCGACGGCCGAGTGTAGCGCGACGCGGCATCCTGTCAAGCTCGGACTGAGTCCCAGCGTATCTTCGGGGACGGAGAAGGGACGGAGTCAGGCGCCGGAACCGGGCGGGCAGCTCGGTCTCAACGCTTCGACCGCCAGAATCGGCACGCCCTTATCGTCCTGCAATGTCGCTCTGTGACCGTGAACCGGACGACCTTCGTCGCAAAGTCCGAGTCACCCAGGGGCAGGCCGCTGCGCAGACTCCGCTCAAGCCGGAACGCGAAGCACTGGTCCGCACGCTGGCCCAGTCGTGCCCACGCATCGGGAGTCGCTGTGCCGATGTCCTCAGCTCCGAGCAGCAGGTCATTTGCACGCGCCCCGGTTCGGGCCGCGGCGCTGCTCCACGGCCATGCCTGGGACACGGCGACGCGGTTCTCACGGACCGGTGCGTGCTCGATCCAGAATGCAACCAGTGGTGCCAGGCTGCGCTCGACGGCACAAGTTTCAGGCCGGTCCTTCCAGACTTCACTGGTCGGGCAGTGGGCACGACGAGCATAGCGGCCGTAGGCGGCATGTGTCAGGCGCATGACTGACCGGAACGCCTCGGTGCTGGCCGGTTCAACGAGCAGATGCACGGCACGCGGCAGGAGTGCATACGCCCTTACCTTGACTCCGGCGGCGGATGCCGTGTCGTGCAGCGCATGGACATAATAGAGGCAGTCCTCGTCGCCCCGGCGGCGCGTGCCAGAACGTAGTGCATCTCGCCCGGCAGAAGAAGGCGGGCATGTCGCGCCATTGACCCCCTCAGTTCTGGGTCAGATGCCGTGCCGAGGCGCGAGCCGACCGGCCGCTTGGGTGTTCTTGGCTTGGACGCGGACTTCGGCCGGGCAGGGCCGGCATCTGCGCGAAGGCAAACCAGAAAGGCCGGAACGGAACTGAACGGTCTTGTGATTGTGATGGTGGCTTGGACTGTCGGTTGCGTACGCGCTGCTCGCCCGCCCCCTGTCGCAGGGCAGGGCAGATGTAGAAGCCGCGGCACAGACTTGGTTGTCCTTCTCCGGCGCGGCGGCGCGCCGGGTTTGCCCGAACTCAAGAGACCTCGATAAGACGTTCCTCACGGGCACCTCCAATGCGGCGCTCGACGGTCACGGACTTGCGGATTGCCCGGCTGCCAATCGACAGTCAACATCGACATCGCTCCAAGCCCGTGTCAGGCTATCCGCTCTGCCACCATTATGAGCCCGCACGGTTGGATGTCAAGCATGAATCCCCCCCCCCATCTTGGTAACACCTTGCTGCTTCGTCACTTACCAGCCGCACCATCTGACACGTGCTCGGGAGTAGCGCAGGGGGGTGATACTCGCGGCCCGCCTGCAGACGCGCGGGCAGGTCCGCCTGCGTCTGCCTGTGCGCCCTACGCAGCCATTCCGGTTACGCCTCCGGTCCACCGTCGCATATTGACAACACAAAATCCCACATTATGTCCCCGTCGGGAACGATGATGCTGCTTGACATGAGTCTGCCGGCTCGGTATAACATCTTATGCTGGAGCAGGAGCTGACGTCCGCGGTCCTGCCTGGACCAGGTGGTCGCGACGTTCCGGGGTTCTCAATTGGTGTCCGGTTATGCCGAGACTTGAGGAGGTAATGTGAGAAGACTGTGTCTGCTGCTCGTGCCGGCCCTGGCGCTGGCAATCTACGACATGAAGTGGTTTGACGCAAACCGCTGGCGCTGTCCTTTCTACAACGACGGCCGCTGGGGAATTGACGTGACACAGGGTGCGGGTGCTGCCGGCGGCAGTTGGCCCCAGCCGCTGCGCAACTTCTACGTATTCGGCGCAGGGCCCTGGGTCGGTGCCGTTGCCGGCGGCGACACGTTCGTCAGCGTCGGCTACAACCCGAACTCGGGCGGGACTGAGTTCGGCCCGACGCTATGCCGGTACTGGCGCCAGGGCACGGGTGATTCACTCGACCGCATTTACAAGTACCCGGGTGACTGGCCGCCGCCGCCAGGCCGCTTCCCGATGGCGCCACAGCAGTCGCGTTCCGAGCTGGACCTGTGGTGCTGCTTTGGCGACTCGGACCCGGCCAACCACATTGCCGAGTGGCTTGCCAGTGGTGTGGTGGTCGCGGGCGGCTATGCTTACCTGGCGACGGGCGGGGCCGGCCTCAGTATCGTCGACGTGTCGAGTCCGCAGAACCCGTATGAAGTCGGACATTGCTACATCGCGGGCGGTGCCGACGGAGTCGCGGTTGCCGGGGACTACGCCTACGTGACGGCCGGGAACTACGGCCTGCGGGTAGTCAGCATTGCCGACCCAGACAACCCCTACGAAGTAGGTTGCTGCAGTACCATGACTCTCGCGTGGGACGTGGCGGTTGCCGGAGACTACGCCTACGTGGCGGACTACACCTCCGGCCTGCGGGTCATCAACGTCTCCGATCCAGAGAGCCCATACCAGGTGGGGTACTGCAATACTCCTGGCCTGGCATGGGACGTGGCCGTAGCCGGCAGTTGCGCTCTTGTCGCAGACAACACCTCCGGCCTGCGCGTCATCGACGTGTCCAATCCGCAGAGCCCTTCGGAACTGGGATACTACGACACCCCGGGCCACGCCTATGGCGTCGCAGTCGCTGGCAGCTACGCCTACGTCGCGGACGGGGATTCCGGTCTGCGCGTCATCGATGTATCCGACCCGCAGAGCCCACACGAAGTCGGGTCCTGTGGCACCCCCGGCTACGCCTGTGGCGTGACGGTGGCCGGCGCGTATGCCTACGTCGCGGACGGGAATTCGGGACTGCGTATCATCGACGTCTCCAGTCCGCCGGAACCGCGCGAGGTCGGCTGCTGCGGCACGCCCGGCTCTGCCAACGACGTCACCGTCGCCGGGGGCTATGCCTATGTCGCCGATGGGACAGCCGGCCTGCGCGTCATCAACATCACCAACCCCCGGAGTCCACGTGAAGTCGGCTACTTCAACCCGCACGGCATGCCGCGGGGAGTTGACGTCTGTCTGACCGTCTATGGATACAGCGACTCGCTGGCGCGGGATGTGTTCCTGCTGAAGTACGAGCTGACAAACTGTAGCGGCTCGGAGCTTAGCCGTACCTACTTCGCTCTTGCGCTGGATGGCGACGTCGGCGACGCGACCGATGACATGACCGGCCTGATGCTCGATAAGCTGTTCCGCGTGGGGCCGGACACATTTCGGGTGAAGAACACCGGCTACGTCTACGACTACAACAATGTCGAGAATCGAAGCCAGTACTGGGAATCCGGTACGCCAGGAGCAGTGGCGGTCCGGTTACTCCATGCACCGCATGGTCTTGGCCTGACTTCGTGCAAGCGGTTCACCATCGACATCGATCCGGTAACGGACCGCGATCAGTACCTCACCATGGCCGGGTACAACTACCGCACCGGCATGTATGAACCTTTTGACTCAGTCGACGCGATGCCGGCAGACAAGCGGGTGCTGCTGTCCACCGGCCCGTTCGACCTGGCTGCCGACTCGACCGTCACTTTCTACTACGCGGTCATTGCCGCACCCTATGGCGAGGCAGGTCAGCCGCCCGGAAACCGCGACACGACTGAGCTGGGCCTGCGCTGCTGGTGGGCCGAGCAGGTACTGGAGCGAGTTCTGGCTGTGGAGGAGCGTCAGCCACGGGCCGCGCAACAGGGGCAGGTTGCGGTCGGTCCGACCGTGTTCAATCGCGCCATCGGGCTGCGGCTCAGTCTGCCGATGGAAGAGGAGGCGACCGTGTCCATCCACGATGCCACCGGTCGCGTAGTCAGGACACGGATGTCCGTCCCGCGAGGACCGGACGGAACTGCCCGGCTTGATTTCGGAGCTTTCGCACCGGGCGTCTATCTGGTGCGGGTGCAGACTGCGAATCTGAGCAGGACGTTCAAGGTGCTCAATATGGGAGAGTAATCGACGGCGTTTGCTTGACCGGGCTCGGACTGCGGGCTAGAATAGCCGCAGTTGGAACCACCAGGCCCAGTTGACCGCTCGGCCGAATCGCCGGCCGCAAGACTTCATTGAAGAACAACTCAAAGGAAGAGCGCTCGGACTGTTCGCTGTCGGTCGAGGACATTGACCCGCTCTGCTTTCTCGGTCCGGCCGACTGTAATCTGGCCGCCTTGAGCCGACACTATCGCACGCGGTTTGTCTGCCGGGGCGGCCAGCTTATCTTGTCCGGGCCGAAGAGCGAGGAGACCGAGGTGCAGGAGGTGCTGGCCCGGCTGCTGGACCGGTGTCGCCGCGGTGAGGCGGTTACTCCTGACCTGGTGGACGCAGAAGTCAGCCAGGTGCGGCGGGGCGGTGACAAGGGGACACGACACGCAATCGTATCCCCAGTCGCCGACAAGCCGGGTCATGTCCCGGGCGAGGTGCGCACCTTGCGCACGCCCCGCAAGGTCATCGTGCCCAAGACCAGGAATCAGCAGGATTATCTTGAGGCGATTCGTCACAATGACGTCGTGCTCTGCATCGGGCCTGCAGGCACGGGCAAGACCTACCTGGCTGTGGCCGCGGCCCTTGAGTCGCTCGTCTCCGGTCGGTCGAGCCGGATTGTGCTGACGCGACCTGCGGTCGAGGCAGGGGAGTCGCTCGGGTATCTGCCCGGGACGTTCAAGGAGAAGGTCGACCCGTATCTGCGGCCGCTGTACGACGCGCTCTTTGACATGATGCCGATGGAGCGAACGAAACGTATGATTGAAGAAGAGGTCATCGAAGTCGCACCGCTGGCGTTCATGCGGGGCCGGACGCTTTCTGATGCTTACATCATCCTCGACGAGGCGCAGAACACGATTCCCACTCAGATGCGGATGTTTCTGACCCGCCTCGGGTGGAACTCGAAGGCAATCGTTACCGGCGACATCACGCAGATTGACCTGGCCAAGACCCATGTTTCCGGTCTGGTCGAGGCTGAGGAGCGGCTGCGCGGCATTCCCGGCATCGCCATCGTGCACATGACCAAGGCGGACGTGGTGCGGCCGCCGCTGGTCTCGCGCATCATCAAGGCCTACGAGGCCCGGCCCGAGCCCGGGAAGAATGAAGGCTAGTGTCCTGGGCACGGCCGACCGCCGGCTGATTGCCGAGGTGCGGGCTTTGGCCCGTCGGGTCGGGCAGGACCTGGGCCAGCCGAAGGCGATGGTCAACGTTGTGTTTGTCTCGAACCGGTACATCCACCAGTTGAACAGGCGTTTCCTTGGGCGCGACCGACCGACTGATGTCCTGTCGTTTCCCCTTGGTTCGCCTTTGCTCGGCGAAGTCTACGTCTCCCGCGAGCAGGCGCGGCTCCAGGCCCGCCAGTACGGGGTCAGCTATCGGACCGAGCTGCTGCGCCTGGTTCGGCACGGGCTGTTGCATCTGTGCGGTCTTTCCCATCGGCAGATGAAGCCTTACGAGTCCCGCTACATCTAGCCTTACTTTGACTTCTTCATCCTTCATTCTTGACTCTGGATTCTGCCTTCTGTCTTCTGCTTTCTTCGTCTGATGCTCCTCACTCTCCTCGCCATCCTCATCCTGCTCGTCCTGTCGGCCTTTTTTTCCGGCTCGGAGACGGCGCTGTTCTCTCTCACACCCGGTCAACGCGAGACGCTCCGGGCCGAGCGGCCGGTTCTGAGTCTGCGCGTCGAAGAACTCTTGTCCCGGCCGGACCGGCTGCTCGGTACGCTGCTTTTGGGCAATCTCGTTGTCAACACTTCGGCCACCGCTCTTCTGACACTCGTGGCGATCGCTTTGGCACGCCGGGCCGGCAGCAGCGAGAGCGCCTATCTGGCCGGCGCCGGACTGGTGATGACCGCAGTCGTGCTGGTGTTCGGCGAGGTTATGCCCAAAGTCGCGGCCGGCCGGAGTCCGGTCAGGTTTGTCCGGCTCGCTGCCCCGGTCGTGCTGCTCTGCCGGACCGCGTTTGCGCCGGTGGTCGAACTGCTGACCCGGGTCAGTGCCTTTGTCACGCCGCGCGGGCACGAACCCGAGGCACTTTCCGACGATGAACTTCAGACCATGGTTGAAGTCGGCCGGCAGCGCGGCGTCATCCACGGGCCCGAGGTGGACGTCCTGCTCAATCTCATCGGCCTTGAGGGACGCACCGTGGCTGAGGTGATGACCCCGCGCATCGACATCATGGCTGTGCCCGATACCGCGACCGTGGGCGACGCGATTCGGCGTGCCCGCGAGCTGGGGTTTTCCCGGCTGCCGGTGTACCATGGTACCAAGGACACGATTGTCGGCACGCTCCACGTGAAAGAACTGCTGGCTGCAGCCGACCCGACCGCGCCGGCCCTGCCGCTGGCCCGGCCGCCTTTCTTCGTGCCTGAGGTGAAGCGGCTGACCGAGCTGCTCGATGAGCTGCGGCGCAAAAATACCCACGTGGCGGTGGTTGTCGACGAGTTCGGCCAGACTGCAGGTCTGGTAACGCTTGAGGACCTGCTCGAAGCGGTGTTCGGCGAGATTACCGACGAGTTCGACGTCGCCAGCGAGCTGCCGTATACCAAGGTCGCGGAGAACTCTTACCTGGTGGACGGCGAGATTGACCTGGCAACGCTCAACCGGCTTTTCCCGGGCGTGTTCCGGGGCACGGGTCATGACCGGCTGGCCGGGTTTGTGCACGACCGACTCGGTCGGTTGCCGAAGACCGGCGACCGGCTGACGGTTCGAGACGTCGAAATCACGGTCAGCGAGACCGACGGCAACAAGCTCGAAAAGGTGCTATTGAGCCGCGGGCAGAAGGCCTAGATGGAACTGCTGCTCTGCGCAATGCTCTTCTTTCTGTCCGGTTGCTTCTCGGCCAGCGAGGTCATGGTCTACCGGGCGAACTGGGTCAGGCTGATAAACTGGGCCAACCGCAAAGTGCCTGGTGCGCGGACCGCGCTCGGGCTGCTCGATCATCAGGAGCGGACGATCGTGTCGATCCTGGTCGGCAACAACCTGGCTAACACCTTCAGCTCGGTCATCCTCGCCAGTTTCTTCGCCCACACTCTCGGCCCGGCCGGGGCGTCGCTGGCAGTGGCGATTGTCGTGGTGGTTACGATGATTGTCGGTGAATACGTGCCCAAGACCATCGGTCAGGCGTGGCCGACCGTTCTCCTGCGCCGGGCCGCAACCCCGCTCCTTGCCGGTTACTGGCTGTTCTGGCCCGCGGTGACCGTGCTCATCGGTCTAACCCGGCTGTTCCGTTCGCCGACACCCGGTCACAGGTTCGCGCTCACCCGGCAGGATTTCGTTGCGGCGATGGCCCGGCGCGACCGTGCAGCCGGCACGGGCACAAGACTCGCGGTCGGTCCGCTGGTTACGCGGCTGTTTCACTTCTCCGGGACGACCGTGGCCGATGTCCTGATACCACTCGGCGAGGTCAAGTCGGTTGCTGCTGATGCCGGGATTCAGGACGTGCTTGAGATCTTCAACCAGTTCGGATTCTCGCGCATCCCGGTCTACCAGGGCGAGGCGGCTAACATCGTGGGAGTGATTGTTGCCAAAGACCTGCTGGCAGCGCCGGCCTTCCGCGTACGCAAGGCGTACCGGGTCCGGGCAAGCGACCGGGCAATGGACGTGCTGCGGCAGATGCAGCGTCGGGGCGAGCACGTCGCGGTTGTCGAGAACGAAACCGGCAAGGTGACAGGTATCGTCTCGCTCGAGGACCTGCTTGAGGAGCTGGTTGGTGAAATCCGCAGCGAAGCCTGAGTGTCTCGTCCGTACTTGACGACCAGGCCACTGGGCCGCTTCTGCTAGTGCGCCGTATCATTTCGACCGAAGCGGTCTGCCTGCATACAGCGCCGGTGCGCGAGTCGTCACGACTCGTCACCCTGCTCACGCCTGACCACGGTCGTGTTGTCTGTCTGGCCAAAGGGGCGCGCCGGCCGCGCAGCCGGTTCGGTGCTGCGCTCGACCGGTGTGCGGTGGCGCGGGTCATCTACTACTGGCGCGAGAGCCGGAGCACCTACACCCTGAGCGATGCAGTGATGGTGCGTTCGGCGGCGGCGCTGACCCGGATGCCGGCCCGATTCCTGGCCGCGGAGCAGATGACCGAGTTCGTGCTTCGGGCCGCACCGCTGCACGACCCGCACCCACAGCTCTACCAGTTGCTCGTGACCTATCTCGCCGTACTCGAAGGGGCGACCGGCTGCTTCCCGACGCTGGTATCGTCGTTCCTGCTCAAGGCTGCGAGCTTTCTCGGGTTCCGGCCCGAGCTGCGCCGGTGCCTTGTCTGCCGCGGCCAGGCCCTGAGCGGGATGGACGACGTTCAACGCTCCCAGGCGGCCGGCGTTCTCTTTGATGCTGCCCGAGGGGGCATCATCTGTCCATCCTGTGCCGGGCCCGAGCCCGGTTCTCGTGCCGCACGTCGCGAGCGGCTTGCTCCGGACGAGCTGGCTGAGCTTCAGTGCCTGCTCTACACCCCGGCCGAGCAACTCGCCGACGCCGCGACCAGACCGGATAACCTCAACCTTGTGCTCGGTTTTCTCTCCCACCACTTCGACCCGTTGCTGCTCAACTCCTTTCATTGGCCGGAAGGGTTGTGACCGACGAAAGACATGGGCGGCCCGAGGCCGCCCATGTCAAGACGTTCTGCTACCCGGCTAGCGCAGGACCGCAGCCTTCTGGGCGTAGACGCCGTCAGCCGTTACCAGTTGAACCAGGTAGACGCCATTGGTCAGCGTCGAGCCGTCCAGCCGGACCTGGGTATCCTCGCCGAACCGGACGGTTCGGGATGTGCTGCCCACCAGTTGGCCGTTGAGCGTATAGGTGTTGAGCGTCACCGTGCCGGTGACCGGCGCCACGAACCGAACCGTTGCCTCACGGGCAAACGGGTTGGGAAAGATGTTCATGGCATAGGGCTGGTTCAGGCGCGGCACAGGAATCGGCTGTTCGACGCCGGGCACGCGTTCGCCGAAGAACCGGAGAATCCGGCTGACCAGGGTCCACTTCTGAAGGTAGCGGGTGGCCGAGTGGTCGATCGCCTCGAACGGAACCGGGAAGAAAACCAGCTTGTAGGAGCCGGAGTAGTGGATGAGCGCGTAGGTTGTCGTGTCGGTGTAGTCCTTGTAGAACGCGCCACCCAGCGCGCCGCCGACCGGCCGGATGCCGTCCATGTGCCGACCGTTGTTCGCGCCGCCCGAGCCGGCAAGGACCATCGTGTCGCCCTCGGCAATCGGGTCGCCTTCAAGCCCGACCAGATAAGGCTTCCCGGTCGAGTCGTCGACGAACTCGGCCCGCAGGTACTCGGAAAGGAACGACGTGCCGGAGAGTTCCTGGGCGATGTTCTGGCCCGAGAGCATCAGGTTGCGGCCCGAGTTGAGGAAGGTTGTCAGGTTGGCGATGTCGGTTGAGGTGAGGGTGTTGGTTGCTTCGTTGCCGGTGAACCAGAAAACCACCGGATAGTGCGCGAGGGTCTCGGCCGAGGGCGAGCCCGCGGTCTGAACTGAGTAAGTGTGATAGAGGACACCGTTGGAGTCGCAGGCGGCCTTGTAGTACTTCTCAAAGTCGGAACCGCCGTCATCATCGACAATCAGCACGCGCGGCTCACCGACCTGGGCCGTGAAGGTCTCATCCGGATAAGCCGGCTCAGGATTGGCGCTGGCAGTGAAGAGCAGTCCAATTCTCTGAGGCGGAACCCAGTCGGCAATCGTGATGACAAACGAGTCGGCCGAGCAGTTGCCGGTCGAGCCGGCCGGGATGTCGGGGAACGTGGCCGAGCTCTTGGTCACTTCGACGCCGGACACGACACAGGCCAGCGTGGCCGACACGCCGGTCGCGTTGCGCCAGCCCGCAGTGTTGGCATAGGTGACGATGACGCTGACCGCCTCGCCTGGGTCAGGCCGGCCGTTGCCGTTACCCGAGGCATCATTGAAACGGACCGACGCGATACGCAGGTCGCAGCGGAAATAGGGGAGAATCGCCCGGGCCATGTTGATGCGGCCGGCGCCGAGCTTGCCGTCGCGGAACAACTGGTCAGGCATGCTGTCACAGGCGGCGTGAACGATGTCGAGAACGGTCTGATTCGAGGCCGATGGTAACCAGCACTTCACCCAGGTCGCAACTCCGGCGGCCATCGGGCAGGACATAGAGGTTCCGTCCATCGCGCCGTAGTTGCCGGTTGCCCGGGTCACGGTTGTGTAGATGTTGACTCCGGGTGCGGTCAGGTCGACCCACTCGCCATAGTTGGAGAATGATGCCTTGGTGTCGCCTTGGCCGGAAGCGGCAACGCACTCTACCCCATCATAGCAGGCCGGATAGCGTGCCCGCTCCAGGCCTTCGTTGCCGGCTGAACCGAAGAGCACGGCGCCTGAGTTCCATGCCTCAAGACAGGCCGCGGCCAGCGGCTCATAGCGGGTCGGGCCGCCGAAGCTCATCGAATAGGCCCAGACGTTCACGGTGATGCCGTAGTAGATGGCCGATATCGCCGCGCCGAGGTTGACGTAGCCGCCACCGCCGCAACGGACATTGACCGAGCGGTTGTTCCAGGTCACGCCGGCAACACCGGTACTGTTGTTGGTCACGGCGTTGACATTGCCGAAACAGTGCGAGCCGTGATTGTCCGGTGGAACCGGCATGGGATTGGGCTCGCCGTCAACCATGTCGAATCCGATGACGTCGTCAGTGTAGCCGTTGCCGTCCTGATCCAGGCCGTCGAGGTCGCCATCCGGAGCCCAGAGTGTATCGAATCGGCCGTTGCCGTTGATATCCTCAGCGTGATTTATCCAGACGTTGTCGGCAAGGTCAGGATGGAGCCAGTCGCCGCCATCGTCCACCACCATGTTCAGGACCGACGTATCACCCTTGCCCAGAGTCCAGCCGGCTGCGGCCTGAATCTTGGTCAGATGCCACTGCGAGACGAACAGCGGGTCATTCGGGGTCTCGTCGAGCTTCATCAGGGCGTTCGGGCAGACATGCTCGACCTCGGGTCGGGCCTGGTAGAGCTCGATTGCCTGCCCGACGTCAAAGCTCTCATCGAACTGGACCACGTACTGCAGGTCGCAGCCAAGGGCCCGGGCAGACGCGCTCGGATTCGGGTGGCGCATCAGTTTAGTGATGTCGTTTACTCGCAACCGGCGGCCGATTTCATCCAGGGCCGGAATGCCGAACAGGGCAATCCCGTCCTCGGACGTAAGGCTCACCCGGTCGCGCTGGGATTGGCTCAACTGCACTATCACCTGACCGGAAACGCACAACTCGCCGTCCGGCGCGGTCACGGCGGGGCGATGATAATTCGGCCACGCCGAGACCAGAGCAAAGATGGCAACAAGTACTAAGAAGATTCTGGAAGGCATCAGTTCCTCCTGAGCTTTCTCGGGTTACAATTCAGAAACCGGGCCAATCCGACATCCGTGTCGGCATCGGCCCAACAACTAATCATAGGAAACCGCTTGCCGGCTGTCAATCCCAGCCCTGCATTTCCTTGCCACTCGCCTCTCGCTCTGCGCCACGCTTCGCAGTTCTGCATCCTGATGCTCGCACTCTGCCTTCCGCCCTGCATGCCTGGCGCGGCGCGCGGGCTTGCATGAGCCACACCCGGCAGTAGAATCCCAGCGACAAGTATCATGCTGAGTTTCTCTGAGCCGCGGTCCGGACAGTCGCTCACTGAGCGGATAAGAAGCAGGTCCGCTTCAGGTCGCAGCCGCTACTGGCGAATCGTCGCCGTGTTTGCACTGCTTGGCACGCTCGTGCTTGTGCTCTGGCCCAGGCACGGGCCGCGAATCCTGCGGGCCGAGCCGGCCGGGCCAAGACCTGAGTACCGGGTACGGGAACTGCGCGACATGCCGGCGGGCCGGGTTGACCGCGTCAGTCTAGTCGCGGTCGTCCGGCCCGGGCTTGATGACGACAGCCTGCGCAACGTGCTCGACTGGCTGCTGTATTCGACACTTGAGCAATGCAACCGCGAGAATCGGCGCCGGGTTCAGGTGGTCTGGGCCTATCTGGTCGAGCACGAGACCACGGCAACCGCAGGCTGGCGGGCAATGGCAATCTGGCACGACCCGAGCCTGCCTAAGTCCCGGCAGCCGGCTGGTCCGGGCGGCGATGTGGTCCGGGTCGGGTCAGTGCAGTATGACTTCACCAATCCGACAGAAAACAAGCCAGGGGAATAGGAGCTGAACAATGATGAGTCGAGTTCACGTTGTGGTCTTATGCTGTGCCGCAGTTGCTTCGCTGGGCGCTGGGTATGGCGGGTTTGAGGCGACGCTCGAATATCCGGGTCTTGGCGGGTTGAACCGCCGGTTCACAGAGTTGAACACCGGCACGCCGCCGGCAGGCTGGGCCGGTTCTGATGAGTTCAGGGTACGCGCGCCGCTGGTCTGGGTGGGCGGACATGGCGGCGGCATTGCCGGGCCGGTCTCAATTGGCGGCCGGGGCGCGCTCTCCGCCCGGCAGGACAAGGCCGATTCACTTGAGGCCCAATTTGCCGGCGCTCTGGCCGGGTTTGAAATCGGGTATCCCTATGCACCGAAGTACTGGTTCTGGGTCAGGCCGTGTGTGGAGCTGGTCGGCGGCGCCTGGGTCCACTACGTTCACTCAATGGATGCATTCAGCGAGCCGAACTTCAGCCGCTACTTCCTGGCATGGACTTTCGGCGTGACACCCGCAGTTGAGGTGATGGGCAGACTGCGTTATGGCGGTGAGTCATTTGTTGGTGTATTCCTGAAACCCGGCTGGTATGTGCCGTTCACCGGCCCGGTCTGGACCGGTGACCAGGACCCGCCCAAGTTCAGTATCAAAGGGTTCTCGCTTCAGGTTGGGCTGCGGTTCGGCCGGTACCCATTCGAGCCGATGAGAATCTGAACCCGGTCGTCGCGGACATCGCGGGCTGCCCAGTCAGCTTGCACACGACCACGTTTTGGCTAAGATTGTCTTTATGGCTGAGTTGTGCGTAGTCTGTTCGGTCCACAAGGCGCGTCGGGAATGCCCGGCTCTGTCTGGTTCTGTCTGCTCGCAGTGCTGTGGCCGCAAGCGCCGGCGGGACATCGACTGCCCGGACAACTGCCCGCACTTCCTTGCCGGGCTGAAAGTGGCGCTTGCCCGGCTGGCCCGGGCCGGCGGCAGGCCGGAGTTTGACCGGGAGTGGACCGATGTGCTGCACAACTTCCGGCGGGCGCTGCTCACGGGAGCCCGAGCCTTGACCGACGATGAGACCCGGACTGCGCTCCAGAATGCGGCGAGCACGCTGCGCACAAGGTCCAAGGGGCTGATTTACGACTTCCGGTCACCAGACCCGCGCGTCCAGTCGCTGGTGGAACAGATTCTGCAGGTGGCCGAGGCGCATGAGCAGGGAAAGCGCGGCCTGCGCCGGGTGAGCCTGGCTGAGTTGGCCGCGTGTCTGCAACATCTTGAACGTACGGTTGATTCGTTCATGAAGCAGTCGCCCGGCGAAAATCGGTTTGTCGACGTCGCGGCCCAAAGCGTCGGGCACGGAATGGTCTCGGAGAGGGATGTCTCTGCCGGTCAGGACGAAACCGACATGGTAGTTTGAGCGTCTCAATGAATCAGGCAGCCGTAGAGTGCTGCCGAGCCAAGGAGTTTGTCATGAATCACAAAGTGTCTCTCAAGCTGGTCGGCGCGCTGGTCGCGCCTGCGGTCCTGGTTGCCTTTGTCATCGGCCTGATTCTTGCCGGCGTGCTGAACTTCGCGCCGGGTCGGGCCGGAGCTCAGTCCGGCGGGACGGTTCAGACCGGTTCCGGGCTTGGTGCTCTGGACCACAGCCCGTTCGTCAGCGTGGCCGAACAGGTCCTGCCCGCGGTCGTGAACATCTCGGCGGAGAAGACCGTGCGCGTGACCCGGCGGAGTGAAGGTGAGCCGGGCAGCCCGCTTGAGGAGATGTTCCGCGAATTCTTCCGGGGCTTTCCCGAGATGCCGATGGAGCAGCAGCGGAGTTCGCTCGGCTCGGGCGTGGTTATCAGCCCGGACGGGTACATTGTTACGAACAACCACGTGGTTGCGGATTTCGACAAGTTCACGGTGAAACTGGCGGACGAGACCGAGTTCAAGGGCAAAGATGTCAAGGTTGTGGGTCGGGACCCGAAGACCGATTTGGCCGTGCTCAAAGTTACCGCCGGCAAGCCGCTCTCGCCCATCAAGTTCGCCAATCCCGAGGACATCAAGGTTGGCGACTGGGCGATTGCGGTCGGCAATCCGTTCGGGCTGAACGGCACCGTGACCGTCGGCGTGGTTTCGGCCAAGGGCCGGTCCGGCATTCCCCTGCCCGAAGGCCCAAGCTACCAGGATTTCATCCAGACCGACGCCTCAATCAACCCGGGCAACTCGGGTGGAGCACTGGTGAATATCAAGGGCGAACTCATGGGCATCAACTCGGCAATCCGTTCGCCGGTCGGCGCAAGCGTCGGCATCGGGTTTGCCGTGCCGGTCGCCCTGGTCAGGTCGGTTTCCGAGCAGCTCATCAAGAGCGGCAAAGTCGTCCGCGGCTACATGGGCATCAGGCCCCAGGCAGTGGACGAGCGGCTGATGAAGGCGATGGGACTTCCTGATACCCGCGGTGTGCTCGTTGCCGAGGTAGTTGAAGGTGCACCGGCCGAGCGGGCCGGGCTGCGGGCCGGCGACGTCATCACCGCGGTCAACGGGGTCAAGACCGAGGGCGTCGAGCAGTTCCGGATGCAGATTGCCGATTTCACTCCCGGTGCGAACGTCACTGTCGAACTGGTGCGGGAAGGACAGCGATTGACCAAGACCGTCCGGTTGACCGAGTTTCCCGACGACCAGGCGTCTGTACCATCAGTTGAGGAAGATGAACAGGCACGCGCCTGGCTTGGGCTCTCGGTTCGGAACCTGACCGTGCAGGAACGCGAGCAGGCCCGGGTCCAGGGTGGGGTGCTGGTGGAGTCGGTTGAGCCGGGCAGCGCTGCGGCTGAGGCCGGAGTCCGGCGCAACGACATCATCATCGAGGCTGGTGGCGAGAAGATTGCGAACACCGCAGACTTCAGCCGCATCTCGCGCAAGGAAGCAAACCGTAAGCGGGCGGTGCTGTTTCGGGTGAAACGGGGCGGCAACACGATGTTCATCGCGGTCGACCCGACCGACTAGAACATCACGGCCCAGGCTGCTTCCCGTAGCTCCGGACGCCTTACTGGTATAGTCTCGGAGACAGGTTTGATGTCAAGCCGTGCGTCTCCTGCGGCCGCGTAGACGGCCGCGTCGGCCCGTTCTTTGCTGTCCCGTTTCTCTCGGCAGTCATGACGGCGCGCTGCGACCGTGGGTTGCCCCCACGCGTCGGCGCTCGCTTCGAACACAGGTGCTTGCAGAGCGCCTTTGCAGGCCTCAGTGCAGTGCTTCATTCAGAACGCGAGCCCGTGGGGCATCAAGGTTCATGATAGCGTGGCCTCGCCAAAGCGGGCCGTAGTGTCCCCGGTCGTGACTGCCCCACGGTCGCAACTCGTCTCACTTGTTCCTGTCAAGCTCGGCTTCCGGCATCGGCATAATCATATAGCACTCATAGTACTTAATTATGGGTTGTCAATATGCTGGCGAAATGACCAGGGCGGGCCACAAGCAACGGCGCCTACTTCTGCAAACTGCAGCCTGGTGGTGCAGCGGTAGGGCGGGAAGTGAGGCAGCGCGCGAGGTTGACGTGGTTCTGCTAAGCGGTAGACTATCTCGTGTAGAGATAACCGTGAACGCCCCTGGATTCCGATTGATGCTCCTGGCC
>CBFGIT010000047.1:0-16834 GCA_965648905.1 Caldifarciminota bacterium | reverse complement strand
CGAAGATGTAGCCGGCATAGAAGGCGGCTGACCCGCCGTCTTTCGACTTCTTCTTCTTGCCCAGGCTGTTCACCGTCGGCATGCCTTTGAGCGCTGAGCTCCAGGTCCCGGCCGCGACGTCGTAGGCGTAGAACCCGTGATCCTTGGCCTGGTGGCAGTAAATCTTGCCGTTGACTTCATCCAAGCAGAGCCACGAGCCGTTGGTGTACTTGGCGGCCGGTGCATTGGCCAGCGGTGTCCAGGAATCAGTGTCAGGGTTGTAGAGCAGGAACTCGTTGGTGAGACCCTTCAGGCAGTAGACCTTGCCGTCATGGTACACCAGGTCGTCACCACCCTTGATCTTCTTGCCCGTCCCCTGCGGGATGTCGGCAAGCTGCTTCCAGGAGTCGCTGATGATGCTGTACGACCAGAACCCAAGCGTGTTGTTGCCTTTGAGCGCGAAGATGCGGGTGTTCGGCTCAAGCGCAAGCGCGGTCCCGGTTGCACCCTTGGCAGGCGGCTTTGCCTCAGTGCCCGCAGGCCAGTCTGCCTTCTTGGTCCAGGTGCCGCCATCGGCATCAAAGACATAGAAGTCAGCCTGCTTGTTGCCTCGGGCCGCAAACACCTTGCGTACTCCGCCCAGATCCGAGAACGAGAGCCAGCCACCGTCTTTCACCGGCTTAGCTCCGACAGGCATCGGTTCTTTCTCGGTCCAGCCGGGCGGCGGCGGCGGCGTGCCCCGGAACGAGAACGTGCCGTCTTTCACGTCGTTGGCCGGGTTGCCGTCATACGCGATGTATACCGAGCACCGGGTCGCGTAGTCGCCGATCGAGTGCGGTTTGGGCTTCTCGTCAAACGTCACCGGCGCGGATGCACCAGGTGCCAGACCGGCGATGTTTCGCGTGCTTGAGTAGATGCGGGTGCCGGCCGAGTCGATGAAGAACCAGACATCGCACGTCGCTGCCAGCGTGCCGTTGTTCTTCACCGTGGCTGCGGGCGTAACCGTGGCCGCGGTGTCGATTGCGCCGGTCGGCGCAGTGATCGCGGTCACCTCCATGTCGACCGTGCCGGTCATGAAGCTGCCGCGCACCGTGTCGTTGGCCGGAACCTGATCCGTGCCAAGCGCAGTCCAGAACGCGGTCGTGAACGCACCGGCGCCGGCATTGTACGTGCCGAACTGAACCAGGGTGTCGCCCTGCCAGCCGGCCAGGCTGACGCTGTCAAACCAGACCTGAGTCGCACCCTGCCAGACCGCAAAGTAGGCCCAGGTCGGCTCGACCGCGTTGCCGTAGTTGGTCATGGTGCAGGCCGGAGTCACCGGGCCAGGGGGCAGCGCGCCGATCGGTGCGACGATGACCCGTGCCCCGACGTCGTGCACCTGGACAAACACGCTGTCGAGGATCCGGTTGTTTTCCGGAACCGTGTCACCGCCAAGCTGGGTCGAGCAGGCAATCACGTTCCAGCCGCGCTGGCGTGGTGTCCAGTTTGCATAGCCGGTTACCAGTCGCTCTGAGTCGGGCGGCAACGAAGCGACGATTCTTGTTGCCGAGTACGAAGGCGCTCGGAACAAGACATTGAACGACGCGGCCTGCGAGCCGTTGTTCCTCACCCGCACCTGCGGCGAAATCGCGACGCCTGAGTCAACGGACGAGCCGCCGACCGGCTGAACAATCGCCACGGGCTGAGCATCCACAAGCCGGCCGAAGACCGTATCGGTCTTGCGGTTGTTGGCGGGGATTTCGTCGGTCGCGAGCTTGGTCGAACACTTGACGCTGAACCCACCACGCTGCACAGTCCAGTCCGTGAAGGCAAGCACTGCCGAGTCGTTCGGCGCGAGGTTCGTGACGTTCTGCGAGTCGGCATAGACTGAGCCGATTGAGAACTTGACGTTGAACGACTGCGTGCCGGAGCCGTAGTTGAACACGACCGCGCGCGGTGTGACCACGGTGCCGACCGGAATCGTCCCGCTCGGCCCGAGGATCGTCTTGGTACCGACATCGACCGCCTTGCGGAACCCGAGCCCGGCAACGTCGTCAATCATCCAACCGTTGTATACGACCGACGGGTCGCTCGTAAACTGCCACATCAGCTTGAACGAGGTGGCGTTGGCAACCGGTATCTTGAACCAGGCCAGTTCCCAGCCCCAGGTGCCGGAATAGCCCCACTCGCCGTCGTAGAGCTGGCCGTAGTAGTACCGGCACTTGCCGCCTGCCGTGTCCGGGTAGATCAACGTCCAGGTCGCGCCGTCGTTCGTCGAATACTTGACGTGGAGACCGTCGTAGTAACTCTCTGAATTGGCCCAGTGTTGGAAGATGACCACCGGCGTGTCGCGGGTGGCAAAGTACGCGCACGACCTCAGTGAATCGTTGGAGCTGTTCTGGTAGGTGCCCGTATCAGGCAACTGCCAGCACTTGGTCGGCGACGGAGCCGGCGGCCGCGGAGCATTGGGCACGCGCCAGCGCCACTGGCCGCTCGCGGTGTAGTTGCCGTTCGAGGCCTCGAACTGCTCAACAAAGTCAGCAATCACCGCGGTTGCAGTCAACCGGTCATTGGTGTTGTTCGCGTCGCCGGTCAGTCTGGTCGAACAGCGCACCGCATAGATTCCGCTCGCCGAGGGGTTCCAGGCCGGGAACGATGTGACGTTGACACTGTCGCCGGGCTGGAGCGTACTGGTCACGGTCACGGTCTGGGAATAGGTCGTGCCGATGTCCAGCTTCACTCCGAAGTTGGACTGGGCCGCGGTTCCGTAGTTCTTGACCCAGACCGAAGGCGAAATCGAGCCCATGGCATACAATCCGTTGGGCCGGACAATCCGGCTGACACCGATGTCCGCCGGTGCGGGCGGGTTGCCCTTGCGGTAGTAGATTTCGTAGTTACCGTCCCGGTAGTCAGACCAGATAACGTGAATCGAGTTCGAGTCCGCGCCATTGCCGCCGTTGTTGACCATCGGGTAGTAGGAAGAGGTCGAGGTGTTGAGCGAGATGTTTTCTGGAGTACCCCAAGTGCCTCCCGGGTAAGACCGTTCGTTATAGCGTATCTTGGTGTATGAAGGTGACGCCGTACTCGTACCATACCACACGACATGACCCCGCCCGTCGTTAGTAAACGAGAAACAAGGCCAGTACTGGTAGTAGTTCAAGCCGGACTCAGATACCGTGTCGGCAACAAGTTGCCAAGTGTCAGACGCAGTGGTACCGAGCCTCTCGGAGTGGATAATGCGGTAGTAGGAATAACCGGGGTCATACCCCTGCCAGACGCAGTGGGCCCGGTTGGTCCTCGGGTTGACCGCAACAATCGGGTAGTACTGGTAGTAGGAAGTGGTCGGGCAAAGCCGCTGCCACGAGGTCATCCAGGTGCCGCTGAAACGGCCTTTGTAGTATGGGTAGTAGTATGAACCACCGCCCGAAACAATCCGGCCGTAGAACGTCACGTGGACGTTGTTGTCGCGGCCGCCGGCCACTGTCGGCGTCCACATGTACCAATAGCTCGCGGGACCGGAGTCGAGGGCTACCTGACTCTGCCAGGTCGTGCCCACCCGCTCGCGGAACTGCAGGATATAGCCGGCCGTGGAGTAGTAAGTATACCAGACAACCTGGACATTGCCGTTGGGCGTGGTCGAGATTGACGGGTAGTACTTGTACCAGGTCGCGGTGCTCAGCGAAATCTGGGTCGATGTCGCCTGCCAGCCACCGTTGCCTGACGCGGTGGGCGTGCAGTTCTTGTACATGATGTAGTATCCGGTCGGCGCGACCGATGCATAGTGCTGGAAAACAAGGTGGACCACTCCACTTGAGTCGCAAGCCAAGGCCGGGTACGTGCACGACCCGATTGAGGCACGGTCCGCTGAAACGCAGGTATCCGCAGTCCAGCCGGTGCCTGAGTACCAACGCTTGTAGTAGACCTGGGGGCTGTACGAACCCGGAGTCTGGTAGGACATCCAGGCAACGTGTACTCGACCGCTCGGATCGACCACAACCGAACGCCGGTTGTTGTAGCTGGACGACGTGTAGTCGGTGACGGAGTTGAAGGTCAATCTGGTCTCTGCGCCCCAGATGACCGCATCCTGTTCAGCCTCGGGCGGAACCGGAGCCTGATAGGCCGGGACATAACCCTTGGCTGGCGGGGAACTCGCCCCGCTGTTCTGGGGCAGGCCGGGTGCATTGAGCAGCAGGCCGGTCTCCGGGTCAATCGCCGGCTCAAACTGCGCGGCGAATGCCGAGACGACCAGCAGCACGAACCCGGCTGCCAGTAGGGCTTTTCTCATGTCTTGCCTCCTTGAGACGTTTCTCGTGTGCTGTTCTGCACAGCACACTTGCCGGTGGTTCACTCTTGGTCTGGGCGGTACTGCACAACCACCCGGCACAGAACCAGCCCGTGCAGCCTCTCTGCCACACTGCAAAGCTATCGCCTGAGGGAACTCGGATGCAACCGTAACCTGACTAATTATGCCGCCCCTTGAGTCCAAGTCAAGCAGGAAAGAAGGCGGCGCAAGGGACGGTCTGGGTCTTGTCACGGAGCGGGAAGCTCAGACAACCCAGCGGTCGAACTCGTCGAGCCAGTCGGGTGTGACCCGACCTTCGTCACGCGCCCGCTCCAGAACCCGGCGTGCCTCAGCCCGCTCAAGCGGCTGCCACTTGTGCCAGCGGGTCGGGCCGTAGTTCTGGAACCCTTCGAGCACCACGCTTGTGCGGCCCAGCACTTCAGCCGCAGTACCGAAGGTCTTGCCCAGGTCGCGGGCCCGGTCATGGGCGAGCTTGTAGAACGCCGGATAGCGGTAGTCCCGGGCCATGTGGTGGTCAAGCACCAGAGTCTTGACCGCAGGCGCGGCCAGAATCCGGCAGACGTTCACGATACTCCGGACCAGGTTGTAGTCGGTGGCAAACTGGCCGAGCAGGTAGGTCGGATAACCGTCAAGTATCACGGTCCGCGCTTTGGCGCTGACGATAATGCCGGTCGTCTCTCTCGTCAACGGACCGCCGACGTCGGACGAAACCAGCACCTTTTCTCTGCCCCAGCCGACCTCGGTCATAATCACCCGGCCCGGCTCTGCGCCTTCAGCCCCGTGCCAGACCGCTGGTGAAAACGCAACCGTGGTCTTGCGATACTTGAACTTCCGGCCGTCGGCCACGGTAACCTGCTCGGGCAGGCCGTCAATCGTCTTGTGAAATGCTCGGGCCGTTCCGAGCTGCTTGGCCGGCATGTCATCCGGGTTCTTGACAAACAACACCTTGCCGCCGTAGCATTCGGCGTCGCGGGCGTCGAAGAAATGGTCCAGATGATAGTGGCTGATGACGATGAGCCGGGACCGGGCACACGCGGCCCGCACCGCAGCCTGCTGCTCCTTCAACAGGGCATGGCGCTGCTCGACGGGCAAAGGGAAATGGCCGGGTTCGACCGCTGCACCCGGGTCTACCGTCACGACCACGTCCGGCGTCTCGATGCAGACACACATACCTCTGGTCCCAAGCGAATCGCAGGCAACGTAGTTGACCTTGAGCCGTGGCCCTTCGCGGATGATCGGGTCGGTGAGTCTCATCAGTGCAGGTACCGAACCAGATAGTACAGCCCCGGAATCGTGAACAGCAGGCTGTCAACCCGGTCGAGGAACCCGCCGTGCTCGGCCAGCGCGGCCGAGCTGTCTTTCAGCCCTGCGGCCCGCTTGAAGATTGACTCGAACAGGTCGCCGAACTGGGCGAGCGTGCCCAGACCGATGCCGATTGCCGCCCGCCACCAGACCGGCTGATGGGCGAACGGCTCCAGCCGCGAAAGATAGAAGGCTGCAAGCAGCGCCGAGACCGCCAGTCCGGCAAGATAACCTTCCACGGTCTTGTTCGGACTGATTGCAGGCGAGAGCTTGTGGCGGCCCAGGAGCCGGCCGAACAGCAGGGCCGCGGTGTCGTTGGTCCAGGTGAGCGCCAGCGGGAAGAGCACGAGCCACGAAGAAAGACCCCGCTCAAGAGCCAGCCCCTTGAGCATGACAAGATGGGCAGGCAGGAATCCGAGGTAGATAAGGACGAACGTCCCGTAGACCGGAATGCGCGGCTTGGTGTCGCGCCGGGCGACCGCGGCCAGAAACACAACGGCGACCGGCACAATCAGGAACTCATGGAGCATCCCGACGCAGGCCGCGGCAACAATCGCCGGGTTCAGCACGCCCAGGAGCCACCGGCTCAGTTCAATCTCGGCCCGGCGCAGCAGGCTGAGGAACTCAAGCGTGGCAAGCACGCTCCATGCCGCAACCAGAGCCGCGAGTGCGAGTCGGTGGCTGAACACGGCAAGTACGGCAACGACAACCAGCGCGGTTCCGAGCAGAACACGGCGCAGCATGTTACTCCTCGGTAACCCGGCCGAACCGACGCTGGCGCTGACCATAGTCGTTGATGGCGGCCAGCAGTTGGTCGCGCCGAAAGTCGGGCCAGAGCACTTCGGTGAAGTGCAGCTCGGTGTAGGCAAGCTCCCAGAGCAGGTAGTTGGAGATGCGCCGGTCGCCGCCGGTCCGAATCAAGAGGTCCGGGTCAGGCAAAGACGGGTCGTAGAGCAGCGCCCCGAAATCAGCATCGGTCTCGGGCGCACGCCCGGCCTCGACTGCCCGGCGGCAGGCATCGAGTATCTCGGTTCGGCCGCCATAGCTGATGGCCAGGGTCAAGGTCAGTCCGGTGTTCGCGGCCGTATCGGCGATGAGCCGGTCAAGAGCCTGCTTCAGTCCGTCGGGCAGGTCTGAGAGCCGGCCGATGGCGCGCACCCGGATGTTGTTCTTGATAAGCCCGGGACGCTCATCATCCATGGTCTGGCCCATCAGCTTAAGCAGCAGGTCCACCTCGGATTTGGGCCTGAACCAGTTCTCGGTGGAAAAGGTGTACGCGGTCAGGTACTTGACCCCGACCTCGTCACAGACCTCGACCGCTTCGTGCAGAGCCTTGACCCCCTGCTGGTGACCGAACGCCCGGGGCAGGCCGCGCTGGCGCGCCCAGCGGCCGTTGCCATCCATGATGACCGCGATGTGACGCGGCAGGCCGGCACTGGCGCGGCCCGGCTCTGACTCTGGAATCCTCCTGCTCCTTTCGGTCGAGAGGACGGCGAACCCTCGGGCCTGTTACTGCTCCATGATTTCGGCTTCTTTGCGGCGCAGGAGCTCATCGAGCTTCTTCACATACTCGTCGGTCAGGTCCTGCACCTTCTTGACGCCGATTTTGGAATCGTCCTCGGTTATCTTCTTGTCCTTTTCGAGCTTCTTGACTGCGTCGTTCGCCTCGCGGCGGATGTTGCGCACGGCCACCCGCGCGTCCTCGGTCAATTTGGCACAGAGCCGCGCCAGCTCGCGCCGCCGCTCCTCGGTCAGGGCCGGAATGGGGATGCGGATCAGATTGGCCTCGACCTTGGGAACCAGGCCCAGCTCGGCCTTGAGAATCGCCTTCTCGACCTCGCCGAGGATTGACCGGTCCCAGGGCTGGACCACAAGCTGTCTCGGCTCGGGCGCCGAGATGCTTGCGACCTGCTTCAGGGGCGTGGGCGTGCCGTAGTATTCGACCTTGACGCCGTCGAGGATGGCCGGATTGGCCCGGGCGGTACGGATGCGGGCAAACTCGGCTTCAAGCACCTCGACCGCCTTGTTCATCCGACCGCGATACTCAGCGTAAACCTTGTCTAGCATATTAGGCTCCCGATTCGTTTTCCCTGGACAATGTCCAGGATTGCTTTGGGCCGGCTGATGGCAAAGACGACAATCGGTATCCTGCGCTCCATGCAGAACGCGAACGCGGTCAGGTCCATAACCCTGAGCCGCTCAGCCAGCGCCCGTTCAAAAGAAAGCTGGCGGTACAGACGCGCCTTCGGATTCTTCTCCGGGTCGTCCGAATACACCCCGGCCACGCGCGTGCCTTTGAGAATCGCCTCCATCTTCAGTTCGGCCGCGCGCAGCGCCGCGGCCGAGTCGGTCGAGAAGAACGGGTTGCCGGTGCCGCCGGAAAGAATCAGTACCTTGCCCGAAGCCAGCTCGGCGCGTGCCCGCCAGAGGTCGAATGCCTGAACCGTGCCGGCCACACCCAAAGCCGAGAAGTGGCTCACCGGAACTACCCGGCCCAGGAATTCGGCCAGCAGCAGGCCGTTGACCACGGTTGCGAGCATCCCGGCCCGGTCCGCCACCGCCTGGTCGGCATCGCCTGAGTCCCGGCCGCGCAGAATGTTGCCGCCGCCGACCACGACCGCAACCCTGACCCCCCGACGCTGACACGTCCGGAGTTGAGCGGCAACCGACGCAAGCAGCGCCTGGTCGGCCAGGCATTCACCCGATAGTTTTACGAGAACCGAGTTGAAGCGCCGACTACTCACCCAGCTTGAAGCGGGCAAAGCGCCTGATGACGATGTTCTCTCCGAACTTGGCGATTGTTTCCTTGAGATAGTCGCCGACCGACTTCTCCGGGGTCTTGACGAATGGCTGTTCGAGCAGGCAGACGTCGGCGTAGAACTTCTCCAGCTTGCCGAGGACAATCTTCTCGATAATGCTCGCCGGTTTGCCGGACTGGGTCACCTGCTCCTCGTAGATGCGCTTTTCCCGGTCAACGACGTCCTGGGCAACGCCCGAGCGTTCAATCGCCATCGGGTCGGCCGCGGCGATGTGCATCGCGATGTCGCGCACGAACCGTCGGAACTCCTGGTTGCGCGCCACGAAATCGGTCTCGACGTCAACCTCGACCAGCACCCCGAGCCGCTCACCCGGATGGATGTAAGCATCGACCACGCCCGCCGCGGTCGGCCGCTCGGCCTTACGCGCCGCCTTGGCAATGCCGCGCTTGCGCAGAACCTCAATCGCCTTCTCGACGTCGCCGCCGGTCTCCTCAAGTGCGGTCTTGCAGTCCATGATACCGGCCCCGGTTCGGCGGCGGAGGTCGACTACCTTGTCGGTTCCCTGACTCACCTTACCTCCTCAAGTTCAGCGTCGAACTGCTTGCGCCCTTCCATCACCGCGTTGGCAATCGTCGAGGTGACGAGCCGAATCGACCGCAGGGCATCGTCGTTGCCGGGAACCGGATAGTCAATCCCTTCCGGGTCGCCGTTGGTATCAATCAACGCGATGACCGGAATCCGCACGCGCCGGGCCTCGGCAACCGCGGTCGCCTCGCGCACCGGGTCGATGACGAAGAGGCCGCCCGGCAGCCGGTCCATCTGTCGCAGCCCGCTGAACATGTGCATCAGCTTCTTGTGCTCGCGCTGGAGCAGAATCGTCTCTTTCTTGGTAGTCGCGCCGTACTGGTTGTCGCTGATCATCCGCTCCAACTGAGCCAGACGGCTGATTCGGCTGGCAACGATTTCGTAGTTGGTCAGCAACCCGCCAATCCAGCGCTCGGTGACGAAACATGAACCGCAGCGGGTCGCCTCTTCCTCGATAATCGGCCGAGCCTGCTGCTTGGTGCCGACAAAGAGCAGGTCTTTGCCGGACTCGGTCAGCTTGCGAGCCGCGTCGTACGCCGCACGCAGACGCTCCAGGCTCTTCTCCAGGTCGATGATAAAGATGCCCTGTCGCTTGCCGAAGATGAACGGCTTCATCTTCGGATTCCAGCGACGGGAATGGTGTCCGAAATGGACACCGGCCTCAAGCAGTTGTCTGAGCGTTAACGTTTGGTCCACTGGAAGCGTTTCCTCCTCTTGGCCAGCCCGTACTTCATCCGCTCCTTTTCCCGCGGGTCGCGCTTCAGGAGCTCGGCGCTGCGCAGGGTCTTGCGGAGCTCAGGGTCATACTCAACCAGGGCTCGGGCCGCGCCCAGCGCAACCGCGGCAGCCTGGGCCGAAAGCCCGCCGCCGGTAACGTGGCAGCGAATCCCGAATTGGGCCGCCAGACCGGTGGTCTTGAGCGGTGCGAGCGCCGCCGCCACCAGGTCGGCTCGGCCGAAGTAGCTGTCAAAACCTCGGTCGTTGACCGTGTTCTCCGAACTACTCGGGACCAGCCAGACTCGAGCGGTTGCGGACTTGCGACTGCCGGTAGCAAAATGTGGCTTGTCCATATTCACTTCGTTGGGGTTAGTTTCTGGGCCTGGTGGCGGTGTTCTGCTCCTACATAGACGTGCAGCCGCCGCATGCGCCGGTCCTGAAGTCGGTTCTTCGGCAGCATCCGCTTCACGGCCAGTTCGAGCGGCCGGGTTGGGAACCGCTCCACAACCTGGCGGTACGTCCTTGTCTTCAGCCCGCCGGGGTAGAACGAATGGCGGCGGTACAGCTTGCTCTCGTACTTGTCGCCGGTAACACGAATCCCCCCGGCGTTGACGACGACCACGTGGTCGCCTGAGTCAACGTGGGGCGTGTACGCGGGCCGGTGCTTGCCCATCAAGAGAGTCGCAACCCGGCTCGCCAGCCGGCCAAGGACCATGCCCTGGGCATCAATCAGATACCACTCCGGATGCAGGTCCTCTTTTCGGGCAACGGTCGTCTTCATTATGGCGTTCCTTAGACTAGTAACTCACCTACTGTCAAATCATTTCCAGCCCTGAGCCGGACTACGGACTGTTTTTCCGGGCTCATCGTCTGGAATGGCAATAATACAATCTTTCCGGCACAAATCAATAGCGCGCGTTGCGCCGGAACCCGGCGCTCGACCACCACGTTCGGAACCGCCGTCTGCCGCTTGCCCGGCCATTCCGCATCCCGCATTCTGCCCTCTGTACTCTGCATTCTACGTTCTGTATTCAGGTCTCTGCCATCTTCCCTGCCTCTGCTCGTGCTTGACTGAAAGAGCCGGGCGGCTAGTATACGGCGTCATGAACGAAGATAAGAGCCGCCGGCCGGATTCGGCAAAGCCAACCGGCATTGTCCGAGAGATTCCATCCAAACAGGAGAACTTCTCCGAATGGTACTCCGCAGTCGTGCTCAAGGCCGAGCTGGCCGACTATGCGCCGGTGCGCGGCTGCATGGTGATTCGGCCTTACGGCTACACCCTGTGGGAGAACATGCAGGCACGGCTTGACGCCCGGTTCAAGGCCACCGGCCACCTCAACGCCTATTTCCCGACCCTTGTTCCCGAGTCGTTCTTCCAGAAAGAGGCGCGACACGTCCAGGGGTTTGCCCCCGAGGTCTGGTGGGTGACGCATCGTGGTTCGGACAAGCTCGAAGAGCGGCTCGCCCTTCGCCCCACGTCCGAGGCGATTATCAACGCCATGTTCGCCCGCTGGGTCAAGTCCTACCGTGACCTGCCGGTGCTCGTCAACCAGTGGTGCAACATCTTCCGGGCCGAAAAGGCCACCCGGCTTTTCCTGCGCACGAGCGAGTTCCTCTGGCAGGAAGGCCACACCCTGCACCGCACCCGCGAAGAAGCCGAAGAAGAGGCCCGCCGGATGCTCGACGTCTATCTCGACTTCATCCGCAACGACCTGGCAATACCAGTGCTCGCCGGTCTGAAGCCGGAATCGGAGAAGTTCGCCGGTGCTGACCGGACCTACACGATGGAAGCGATGATGCCTGACGGTCAGGCGCTCCAGGCCGGAACCTCGCACAATCTCGGCCAGGGTTTTGCCCGCGCATTCGACATCAAGTACCTTGACGAGGACAACGTCGAGAAACACCCCTGGGGTACTTCGTGGGGCGTGAGCACCAGGTTGATTGGTGCCCTGGTAATGACGCACGGCGATGACCACGGCCTGTTCCTGCCGCCCAGGGTCGCCCCAATCCAGGCGGTTGTGGTTCCCATCCTGTTCGGCAAGAACGACGAAGCCGTGCTCGCCGAATGCCGCCGGGTACCGGAGCAACTTGTCGGCCTGCGCGTCAAGCTCGACGACGACCCGAAACAGACCGCGGGCTGGAAGTACAACCAGTACGAAATGCTCGGAATTCCGGTGCGAATCGAAATCGGGCCCAAAGACGTCCAGAAAGGTCAGGCCGTGCTCGTGCCGCGCAACGGCGCGGGCAAGCAGTTTGTCAAGCTGGCCGAACTGAAACCCGAGCTTGAGAGACTGCTCGACCAGGTCCAGACAGCGATGTATCAGGCCGCGCTGGAGCGGATGCAGCAGATGACCCGGCAGGCCGCGAGCTTCGACGAGTTCAAGCAGAAGCTCGAAGAACGTCCCGGCTTCATTCTGGTGCACTGGTGCGGCTCGCAGGAGTGCGAAAACCAAATCATCGACGAGACCAGAACCACACCCCGCGTCATGGTCCTGGACGAACAGGACAAGATCGAAGGGCCCTGCATCGCCTGCGGCAGCAAGACCACGACGCGGATCTACTACGCGCGGACCTACTGACCGGTCTGCCTGAGGAAGTCGGAAAGAATCCGGCCGTGGTCAAAAGCCATTGCGGCCCAGGGGATTTCTGCGGGCAGAAACAACCGAGCACTGGCTGCGTCGTCGCCTGAGCGCAGCTCACCCAGACCCCGGGCCTGAAACACTACCGAGATGCAGTCAAACCGCGGGTCACGGCCCGGCTCAGAGTAGACCCCAAAGAGCCTGAGCTCGGCAAGCTCGAGGCCGGTCTCCTCCATCATCTCCCGCCGCACGGTCGTCTCGACCGTCTCGCCGTCTTCGACCAGACCGCCGGGCAGAGCCCAACCTTTGGGCTCAAACGCCCGCTCAATCAACACAATACGGTCACCGACTGTAATGATGCAGTCAGCGCCGATTCTAGGCTGCCGGTACTTCGCCAAGATACGCCTTGAGCGCGTCCTGCCACGGCCTCAACTCCTTGTTGAACTTCGAGCGGAACGCGCGGTTGTCAAGCACTGAGAAATGAGGTCGTGGTGCGGGCCGGGCAGCCTTCTCAGTCGTCACCGGCTCAACCCGGCAACTGCTTCCGGTCAGACGCACCACCTCCTCGGCCAGCTCAAACCACGAACACCGGCCGGAATTCGTCAGATGATATGTGCCATACGAGTCACTGCGGGCCAGCTCCCAGAGCGGTCGGCACAGGTCTCGTGCCCAGGTCGGCGACCCAACCTGGTCGCTAACCACCTCTATTTGGGCCTGTTCTGCTGACTTCTGGCGGATGGTATCAACGAAGTTCCGACCGTGCCTGCCGTACAGCCAACTCGTGCGGACAATGAATCGGCGCTTGCAGTCGTTCTCCACTGCCTGCTCACCGGCCAGCTTGGTCCGGCCATAGACCGACAGCGGATTCGGCTTGTCCTTTTCGCGGTACGGTCGTCTGGCGCTGCCGTCAAAAACGTAGTCCGTGCTCAGGTAGACAATCTTGCACCCGAGTTCGGCTGCGGCCAACGCCACGGTCCATGTCCCCTGAAAGTTCACGGCGACCGCCTTTGCCTTGTCTTTCTCGCAGGCATCAACGTCGGTCCAGGCAGCCAGATGGAAAATGACCTCGGGCCCGAGCGAATGCGCGTCATTGATGAACCGGTTCACGTCGGTCACATCATGCTTCGGCAGGTCCCAGCCGTGCACCTCCTGATTCTGGTGTCTAAGAAATGCGACCAGCTCGGTTCCGAGCAGACCGGCAGCGCCGGTGACAAGACAGCGCATCAGAAACCAGTGTAGCGCTCATCCGGCCGAACGCAAGCGGAAGACAGCCTCGCCACTCGCTGCTCGCCGTTTTGCACTTTGACATTTGCATTCTGCACTCTGTCTTCTGCCTCGCCTCTGCCGGCTCTAGCTCGCAGGCCAGTCCTGGTCTGGCCGGATGGTAAACACGGCGGCCAGCAGCCGGTACATCACCGGTCGCTCCAGGCCCAGCTTCGCGTAGCGCTCCACGAGGGTTCCGCAGAGCGTCACCGGGTCCTTCCCGTTGACTGACCTCCGAGCCTTGGCCACGCTCCGGCCGAAACTCAGATAACCGAACTGCTGCGCCGGCACGATGCCCAGCACGTTGAGCGCACACCTGATGCGGGACTCAAGCTGCTGGCGCGGGGGCATGGGGGATAGACAAGAGATGACGACGCTGCAGTCGCGGACCATTCTCCGGCAGCGTCCGAATGCCAGTCCTAGCAGCGAGACCGGACGTGGATGCAGCCCGGTTCGTCGCATAGACCGTCAAGAACCGTACGTAGCCCTTCAGTCGCAGAGTCACGCTCCACGAAACATGTGATTTCAGCGAACCGCATGGTGGCAGGTTTCACCCAGTCGCCGGTTTCCCGCAGGTATCCTGCCTTCACTAAGGCCTTGACACATCTATCCGCAGAGACGCCTTCGCAGCGCGTTCGGAGCAGGAACTGCATTGGCAGTTTCCCTCCTCTGCCTTTGCGGAAGACTTTCTCCAGGACGCGGCGAGTGTTTACGGCGGCCTGACACGGCTCGATGTGTTCCGGCTTGACCTTGGTCTTGTCATAGAACCAACGCTCAATGGCCTTCTTGTCACCAATGACTTTGCCATCCACACGGATGACCTCGAAAAGTGCGCCTTTCGTAGTGGCGCCAGTCAACTCAATCCGGCCGTCAAACGCCGTATTCCGGAAGAGACAACCGTCAAAATTGCACCCCGCCAAGTCGCAATCAGCGAACACCGCTCCGTCAAGCTTGGAACCGCAAAAACGAACTGACGAGAGAGCAAGGCCTCTGAACTCGATACCCGTGAGGTTCTTCTCCTGCATCTCATCGCGTAGGAAAGCAGCCTTGTCGGGTGCGCCGGACGACAAGAGGACTTTCACAGCGTTGCGGAATCCGATACCCTCGTCATTCCGGGATGAACACAAAGTGCAGGCATGCGACATCACCGCAGCCCAGTCCAAGTCGGATGTGTGTTTCCGGAGAAACTCCAACGTCAACGACCCTGTTTCCATCTCCTGCAGGTGCAGCGCATCTACTCTAATTCGGGCAAGCTCGCCAGCAAGGTACATGCCTTCCAGGTACTGTTTGATGATGTCCTGCGTGAACTCCAGCTCCGAGTCGCTCCCCGAGCTGGCTCCAGTCAGCAATGCGTGCTGTCTCATGGCCTCGGTCTGACTTAACTTGACTTCTTCGGGGCAGCCAGACAATATGACCTCAGCGTGGTCAGTCAGAAGCTCCCGCGTGATCCGGTGGCCGCGCATCTGCTGGCCGGCGAGTTCCGCAAGCAGTTCCATCTGAGTCGTTACGGGGAACACGTCGGGATCGAGGTTCTTCGTAAACTCGCGCTCGCAGATTTGGCTTACCGCGTGACTGACCAGGTCGTAGCCGTCGGCGAATGCCCGCATCTTGCCATCGTTTCTTAGGTCCGCAACCAATCTGCAGTAGTACGGTACACGACATATGTCGCGTAGGGTAACTGACCGCCGGAACTCACGCAGGAAGTCCTCGGTCTCGGCGCCGGAGATTCGGAGATTCTTCCTGAAGTAAGCCTCTGCTTGCGTCTCTGACCAGTCAACCAGCTCGTAGACCCGGACACCGTAGTCCTTGTAGTCATCAATGATGCTCTTGAGTTCGGGCGAAGTCGCCAAGATTGGCTTTCTGACGGCAACCACTATTTGAGGGTTGCCTGTGTTGGGCGCCGCGATGTAGTCATTGAGTAGTTCCAGCATGAACTCCTCAGGAGACTTCAAGATCAGTTCTTCCAAGCCGTCCAGGAGCCACACGCCAAAGTTGTTTCGCACCCAGAATGAGAAACCCTCCTCGCTGAGCATTCCGAAGTCGTACTCTTCACCGATGAAGTTGTTCACGAGAGTTGAGAGGTCTGCGGCGCGTCCAAGGTGCCCTGGTAGCATTAGGAGCGGACGCATGCCCATCTTCTGTTGATTCTTGTTCCGTGTGAACTCTTCCTTCAGCTTGGAATAGAGCCCCGCGATTAGAACGGTCTTTCCGTATCCCGCTGGTGCGACGACAATGCGGAGCGACGGCTCCAATGGCGTCCGTAGTTCAGATAGAAGGTGCGCCAGCAGGTCAGCCCCGGCATGACCGTCAGTCCGAAAAGGTTGGTCGATGCGCTCTTGGTCAAACCTCGCAGCGTCTCTCTCAAGCTGTTTGAGCGTCGTGGTTGGCTTGAGACTTGTAAACTCTCGGTCGAAGAAAAAAGCCGGGACCTGATATGTGAAGCCGAACTCACTGACGACTGGCGGCGCAACGCCCAGCGGTTCGGGCGCGAGGAAAAAGCGTCTGCCACCAGGTCCGGCTGGCACCCTCTCGAATCTCCTAGCCAGTGAACGGAGTTCCGATTCCAGCTCGGCTTCGGCGCCTCGCCTGTGAATGTACACGAGGATCTCATCTGTGACACCGAGTCCAGTAGGCCGGCTGAACACGATGGCGTGCGGGTCGACATCCTTAGCAAGGTAGTTGTAGGTTCTGAGGAACTGTTTGGCCAGATGCTTGATCTCTTCACTCGTCACCTATACCTCCATTTCGTTTGTGCGGCATACCTAGGCAGGCCGTCGAAACACTCGAGACTCTCAGGAGCTCCTAGCCGACGATGGCGGCAATCGGCCTGTCCGACACGCGCTGACACCGGGCTTCGCTGGGGGCCAACTAACGGGGTGCTTCGCGGTCACGTCTTTCATCTTTCCGCTTACCCAAGACTAACGGAACCGGGCCGGCTGCGGACTTCGTCATGTCATCATATTGCCGATTACTATCTGCCTGTCAAGCGCGGTCAGGCCCCGCGCGGGTAGTATCCTTGATTGTGTGTAAATTGACTGGAAAAGCGCCGGGCAGGGCGTATCCTCTCTCAGGCCGTGAAGTTAGTAAACCAAAGGAGAACAGCCCATGCCCGACAATGACTACATCTACACCCTGAGCCGCACCTCGAAGCGCGAGGCGGCTGGCTGGCAGCAACACTATATCGACCACTGGCAGGAGTACAAGGACTTCTTTGCCGACGATGAGGCCGAGCCGATGATGGCCCCGATGCGCCAGGCCCTGAAACGGCTCATGGAAGGGGTGATGCTGGCCCAGCTGGTCGGCCACCTGCAGGCCAAGCCGGGTGAGCGGACCGAGACACGGACCGGCTACCGGAACGGCAGTTACAA
>CBFGIT010000046.1:0-17228 GCA_965648905.1 Caldifarciminota bacterium | reverse complement strand
ACCGGATTCAACTGGCCAGCGACCCTGATTTCACCTCGCTCATCGCCGACGACTCAACCCTGACCGATACCAACTTCCTCCGCTCGCTGCCCGATTACTCTATCACCTGGTGGCGGGTGTGTGCGCGCAACCTGTTCGACTGGGGCCCGTGGTCAAGTCCGGTGCGCTGGTTCGGCGTTGTCACCCAGGTTCCCGGCCCGGTGACTCTGGTTTCACCAGCGCACGACACAACCATCACCGCGAACCAGGCCCTGTTCACGTGGCTGCCGGTCCAGTGGGCCCGGCGCTACGCGCTCGAAATCGCCTACGATGCCGGGTTCAGCCACATTTTCCTGCGCGATACGAGCATCACGACTACCCAGCGACTGGTTACTTCATTGTCCGACACTGTCTACTACTGGCGGGTGCGGGCCGAAAACAAACGCGGCTGGGGCCAGTGGCAAGGCGAGGCGTGGATTCTGCGTGTGCTCACCACCGTGCCGCCCGCGCCAACCCTGACCCTGCCCGCAGCCGGCGACACCCTGACCACGAACCCGGTGCGGATGTACTGGCGCAGCATGGCCGGTATCCTGCGCTACCAGGTCCAACTGGACGACGACCCGGGATTCGGCTCGCCGTTTGTCAACGACTCCCTCGTCACCGACACCGTCCGTGCCGAAAGCCTTCCAGACTACTCCATGACCTACTGGCGGGTACGGGCACGCAACCTTGCCGGTTGGAGTAACTGGAGCGCTTCGCCGCGCTGGTTCTGCGTGGTTACTTCAGTCCCAGGTCCGGTCAGCCGCATCTCGCCGCCGCATGACACCACAGTCGCAACCCAGAGCCCGACCTTTGTCTGGCACAGCCTGCCCTGGGCCCGCAAGTACTGGTTCCAACTGGCCTACGATTCGCTCTTCACGGTGTTCTACGTCAATGACTCCGGAGTAACCGACACGGCGCGTTTCGTGTCCGGACTGGCGGACACGACCTACTACTGGCGGGTCTCAGCCCAGAACCGCAAAGGCTGGGGCATTTGGCAAAGCTCGGGCTGGCGCCTTTGCGTTCAGACTCTGGTTCCGCCGGTCCCGGTTCTGGTACTGCCGGTCAACGACGACACCCTGACCGACAACCCGGTGCTCATGCACTGGCGCACGAGCGCAACCGCGACCCGGTACCGCATCCAACTGGCCGACAACCCGTCGTTCCTCGCGCCGTTTGTCGACGACTCAACCGTGACCGAAACGCTGTTCAGCCGCAGCCTGACCGACTACTCGTACACCTGGTGGCGCGTTGCGGCAAGAAATGCCGCGGGCTGGTCCAACTGGAGCTCGAGTCGTTCGTTCGGCGTCGTGACCACGGTGCCGCCAGTGCTCATTCGGACCTGGCCGCCGCACGACACGACCATCGTCGCGGCCCAGACCACGCTCTACTGGAACCGCGCCAACTGGATCCGCTCCTACCACGTCCAGGTCTCTGCCGATTCGCTGTTCGGTTCGCTCGCGCTCAACGACTCGCTTGTGGCTGACACGTTCCGGCTGACCGGGTCACTGGCCGACTCGACCTGGTACTGGCGGACCCGGGCCCGGAACAAGAAAGGCTGGTCCAACTGGCAGACCACCCTGCGTCGATTCACACTCCTGACCCAGCCGCCCGGGCCACCCGTACTCGTCCTGCCCGCGCTCGGCGACACGCTCACCGACAACCCGGTTCTGATGGTCTGGCGTTCCCAGCACAATGCCCTGCGCTATCGAGTGCAACTGGCCGACAACCCGGGCTTCTCTAACCCGTTCGTTGACGACTCGACCCTGACCGACACAACCTTCAGCCGCTCGCTGCCCGACTACTCGGTCACCTACTGGCGGGTCCGCTCACGCAACCTTGCCGGCTGGTCAAGCTGGAGTTCAACCCGCTGGTACGCGGTCGTGACGACGCTGCCTGACCCGGGTCAGCCGGTCTACCCGCCGCCAGACACGACCATCACCTCAAGCTCAACCCAACTGGTCTGGCGGTCAATCACCTGGCCGCGCAAGTACTGGGTCGAACTCGGTTACGACTCAACGTTCGCGACCGTTGTCGTCCGCGACTCAGCACTCGCTGACACCGAGCGGCTGTCCGGCGCGCTCTTCGATACCACCTGCTACTGGCGGGTTCGGGCCCAGAACAAGAAAGGCTGGGGCAACTGGCAGCCCGGACTGCGTCGATTCCACACCCAGACCCAGGTCCCGGCTGCTCCAGGCCTGGTTCTGCCGGCTCAAGCCGACACACTCACTGCCAGCCCGGTCCAGATGACATGGCGCACGAGCGCAACCGCATCCCGCTACCGGGTCCAACTCGCCGACAACCCGGGCTTCAGTCCAGTTCTTGTCGACGACTCCACCCTCACCGACACGACGTTCCCTTACTCCCGGCCTGACTACTCGGTGACTCACTGGCGCGTTGCTGCCCGCAACCTGGTCGGCTGGTCGAGTTGGAGCGCAGTCCGCAGCTACGCGGTCTTGACTACCGTCCCGCCGACTCTCGTCCGGCTTGAGCCGCCCGACGACACAACCGTGACCACCGATTCAGTACGCTTTGGCTGGCGCTCGGCAACCTGGGTTAGAAAGTACTGGCTCCAGCTCGCAGTTGACTCGTTCTTCGCCGACATCTACTTGAGCGACTCCATCATCACCGACACCACCCGGCTTACTGCAGGCCTGACCGACACGACCTGGTACTGGCGGGTTCGGGCCCAAAACAAGAAAGGCTGGGGTAGTTGGCAGGCAAGCGCTTGGTCGGTACGTATACTCACCCAGGTTCCACCTGCGCCTGTCCTGCTCTTGCCGGCCCCAGGCGACACGGTCACAGCGAACCCGGTCGCACTCGCCTGGCACAAAGGTACCGATGTCATCCGCTATCAGCTCCAACTTGACGACGACCCGGGATTCGGCTCACCGTTTGTCAACGACTCGCTCCTCATCGACACGACCCGTGCTGAGAGCCTTCCAGACTACTCCCGGACCTATTGGCGGGTGCGAGCACGTAACCTTGCCGGCTGGTCCAACTGGAGCACCTCACCCCGCTGGTTCTGCGTCCTCACTTCACTGCCCGACACGGTCATCCGCCTGTTCCCGCCCGACGACACGGTTATCACCACGAGCAACACCAACCTTATCTGGCGAGCCGGCATCTGGTGCCGCCACTACTGGATTCAGCTTGCCCGGGACTCAGGCTTCACCGACCTCTTCCTTGACGACTCCACGTTCGCAGATACGATTCGGCCGGTTGCCGAACTTGACGACACCACCTACTACTGGCGCGTCAGGGCAAGGAACAAAGTAGGCTGGTCCAACTTGCAACAAGCCATCTGGTCATTCATGGTCATGTCTCATCCAGATGCGGGCTCTGTGCTCATCCCGCGCCCACCCGCGCTTGACGAGAATCGCCGCGAGCGCAGCAACCGCTGACCCCGGCGTACGCACAGCGAGTCAGCCGCGCTGCGGCCTTGGTAACTGCCTAATGTCTGTTCGGAACAGGACGAGGTGCAGACCGTAACACCACAATGCGAAGTACGAAGAGCAAGCGACCGCTGTTGACAATCGGGCAAACCTTGGCAATCTGTGAGGCGTGAGAAAGCTAGAGTCAGCCGTCATCAAAGAAAAGGCCATCAGGTTCCTTGACCTGAAGTACACCGACCTGCCGGGAAGGTTGAGGCACGTGACTTTGCCGATTGAGCGGCTCGAGCACGCAGTGCGGCATGGAGTGGGGTTTGACAGTTCGTCGGTTGCCGGATTTCGAACGGTCGAGTCAGGTGACATGGTCTTGAGGCCGGACCTTGATTCAGCGTTTGTTGACCCGTTCGCCCGCGAGCCGACGGTCTCGTGTTTCTCCGAGGTTCATGAGACCGGCGACGGCCGGCGGTATGAGCGGGACCCGCGTCTGGTTCTGGCCCGGGCGGTTGCGGCACTCAAAGCCGAGAGCGGCGCGGAAGAAATAATGGTCCGACCCGAGTTCGAGTTCTACCTGTTCAACAAAGCCGAATTCTGGACCGACCAGTCGTCGGCGGTGTACCGTATCGAGACCGACGAGTTGCGTCACGACGACCCGAGCGGTCTGGCCTTGTTCAAGGGACCGGCGTATCACGTTGCCCCGCCGTTTGACCGGAGTTCGGACTTTCGAAGCGAGCTCGCTCTGATGATGGAGAGCTGCGGTGTGCCGGTGAAATATCATCATCATGAGGGTGGCCGCTATTCACAGGTGGAGGTCGAGCCTGAGTTTCTGCCGGCGCTGCGCGCGGGTGATGGCATCATGCTCACGAAGTATTTGGCCCGCAATCTGGCGTTCCGGTATGACAAGAGCGTAACGTTCATGCCGAAGCCGATCTTCGGGGAGGCAGGTTCCGGAATGCATCTGCATCTGTATCTGGCACGTGGGCGGCGCTCGATGTTTGGCGACGACCAGAGCGGTCTTGGGCTGAGCCGGACCGCACTGCATTTCATCGGCGGGGTGCTTGACCACGTGCCGAGTCTGTGTGGTCTGACCAATCCAAGCACGAATTCGTACCGCCGGCTTGTTCCCGGATATGAAGCACCGGTGGTTGCGGTCTTTTCACTCGCCAACCGAACCGCAGCAATCAGGATACCAGCCTACATCTCATCTCCGGCCGAAATGGCAATCGAGTACCGGCTGCCGGATGCGACCGCGAATCCGTACCTGGCAATGGCCGCGGTGTTCTGCGCTGGACTTGACGGAATCCGTCGTCAAATTGAGCCGGGCGAGCCGGGTCAGGGCCGACTCGACTCGCGTGAACAGCATCCGGGTGTCCGGGCTGTGCCGTACTCGCTGGTGCGCGCCCTCGAGCATCTAAAACAGGACAATGACTACCTGATTCAGGACGGTGTGTTCTCGACGGAGACGGTCGCCAAGTGGGTGGAGTTGAAAATGGGTGAGGTTGAGGATGTTGCCCGACGGCCTCATCCCTGGGAGTTCAATCTGTACTATGGCTGCTAGCACCGGCAACTTTCGTGACTTTGACCACCTGCTCGCTCTGGCCCGGACCCGGGGAGCAAGACGCTGCGTTGTGGCCTGTGCCGAGGATTGTGCCACGATTGAAGCGCTGGCCGCAGCCAAGGCCGAAGGCATTGCCGAGCCGGTCCTCTACGGTGATGAGCAGCGCATCAGCACAATTGCGGCGAGTCTCAAGCTGCCGACAGGGCTGTTCTCGGTCACAAGTACCAACTCGACCGAGGAATCAATCCGGGCCGCGGTCAGGGATGTGGCCGCGTCCGGCGACTTTCTGATGAAAGGCCAGGTCGAGACGGCCGTTTTCCTGCGCGGCGTTCTGGACGAGGACCTCGGGCTGCGGGGCGACCGCATCCTTTCGCATGTGGCGGTAATGGAGCTGCCGACCTATCACAAGCCGCTGTTTGTCACCGACGGTGGCATCAATACCGAGCTGGACCTGCGCCGCAAGATTGACATCGTGCGCAATGCAGTCGGCCTGGCCCACCAGATGGGTATTGCCCGGCCGAAGGTGGCACTGCTTTCCGCAGTTGAGAAGATAAACCTGGGCATTGCCGAAACCCTGGACTGGGCGATTGTCGCCCGGATGGGCGACCAGGGCGAGTTCGGCGAGGCGGTCGTTGAAGGACCGCTGGCGCTGGACATCGCGTTCTCGCCGGAGTCAGCACGCATCAAACGGGTCGCCAGCCAGGTGTCAGGCGACGTTGATGTCCTGGTTGTGCCGACGCTGGCCACGGGCAACATCCTGGCCAAGGGGCTGCAATACCTGGGCGGGGCAAAGGTAGCGGGCATCGTGGTCGGTGCGCGCAAACCGGTTGTCATGCTCTCACGGGCCGATACGCCGGGTACCAAGCTTTATTCAATCGCGCTCGGCAATCTGGCGTCCTAGTGAGAATGTGAATGTCGAATCAAGGAGCGAAAATGGACAAGCGGACTCCGATACTGACCGATAAGGCACCGCCGCCGATTGGACCGTACAGCCAGGCAATCAGATCCCGGGGATTCGTATTCACGTCCGGGCAATTGGGGATAGACCCTGAGACCGGCGTGCTCGTGTCAGGCGGTATCGTTCCGGAGACCGAACAGGTACTGCGCAATCTTGCGGCAGTACTTGAGGCCGCGGGCAGCAGCATGGACCGGGTGGTCAAAGTGACGGTGTTTCTTGCCAGCATGGCCGACTTTGTCCGGGTGAACGAAGTCTACAGCCGGTACTTCCCTGGACCGGCTCCAGCTCGTTCGGCATTTCAGGTTGCGGCCCTGCCCAAGGGCGCCGCGGTCGAGATCGAGGCGGTTGCCGAAGTCTAGCCTCTGTGCCCTGCTGGCGTTCTGCCTGACTGGCGCAGCAACCCGGCCGGTTGTTCTGCCTGAACACCGTCTGGTTGTTGAGTATGGCTATCTTCAGCAGTACGACTCAGCCGGCCAACTGGTTCGCCAACTCGCCGCTCGCGACCCGCGCGACCCGGCCGCGGCCTTCTGGCTGGCGACACTGCTGCAACTGCTGATCTACGACTCAGGCAACTCGTCGCTGAGCGACTCGTTCTATTCAACATGTGACCGGGCCGCGGACCTCAGTCGACAGCAACTGCGCAAGGATGCGCACGACGCGTCGGCTCGTTTCTACCTCGGGATGACTTTACTCACTCGAGCACGGTATCAGGCATGGCTCGGTCAGACCGGCGCTGCGTTCAAGTCCATGCTCGGGGTCGGGCCGGAACTGAGACAGGCGCTGTCCGACGACTCAACCCTGGTTGACGCCTGGTTTGGCTTAGGCATGGTTGAGTATTTCCGGGCGTTGTCGAGTCGTTACACGCTGGGTCTGCCGGTTCTGGGCTCGCGCCGGGCTGCCCGGGAAATGGTCAAGAGGACAATTGAAGGACAAGGCGTGCTCGAGACCGCCGCCCGTTTCTCGCTTGCGTTCATGATGAAGGAAGACGGAGACTACGCCGGCGCAGAGTCGCTCTGTCTCGAGCTGCTCCGAAACTACCCGGATAACCGGTCGGCGCTGCGGACGATGCGTGACAATCACTTTCAGGCCGGCAATTACGCCAGGGCCGTGAGAACCGGTCGAACCGTTGACCGCCTGATCCGCACGTCATTCCCGAACAATCTCTACGGATTGAGCGAGAATTGGCTCGTTACGGCCAAAGCCTGGCAGGGTCTCGCTCGACCGGAAAGCGCCCGCGTCTATGCCGACAGTGTGCTTGCCCACGAGATACAGGCCGGGGAGATACCATGGCTGAGAACATATCTGCGCCAGGCGCGGGCAATACGCGGCCGGTAGCTGTTGTCGGAGTCGGCAACCGTCTGCGCGGCGACGACGGAGTCGGGCCGGCTTTGGTCGACGCACTTGCCGGGTTGGAACAGGTCCACCGGTTCGACGTCGGAAGCACTCCGGAGAACTTCATCCTGCCGGTTGCGCGGCTTACGCCCGGTCGGATTCTGGTCGTTGACGCCTGTGACTTCGGCGGGAGGCCGGGCGAGTTCCGGCTGTTCGACCGTGCCCAGATCGAGCAGTTGGCCTACGGTCTGCTTTCGACTCACACGTTACCACTGAGTCTCACGGTTGAAATGCTGGCGCACCAGACCGGAGCCGAGGTTTCTCTTCTTGGGGTGCAACCGGCAGGCATTGAGTTCGGCACCGGCCTCTCTGAGCCGGTACGCGACGCGCTGCCCGCACTGGCTGAGTTCGTCAGACGCTGGGCCGAGGGCTAGCGCGCGTTCGGTCGGTTGCCCATGGTGTAGAGTCGGGACGAACCGCGACGCTTGACGGCGTTACGGGCATCGAGGATCAGCCGGCTCTGCTCGAAGATGCGCTCGTAATCAAAACAGGAGTGGTCGGTAAGGATGACGACACAGTCGGCTCGGCGCAGAGCCGCGGTCGTCAGAGGCAGCGAGCGGAACCGACGTCCGCCAACCGAAACCTCCGGGACATAGGGGTCATGGTAGGCAATGTGGCCGACCTTGCCCAGCAGCAACTCCATGACTTTTAGCGCCGGCGAGTGGCGCGTATCCTCGACGTCGCGCTTGAAGGCCGCGCCCAGGACCAACACCCGCGCCCGGGATGATGGGACACCGTGCACCCCGAGCAGTTCAAGCAGCCGGTCGCTGACATAGAACGGCATCGACTCATTGGTCTGGGCAGCCAGCTCGATGAAGTTGGAATGGAAGTCGTACTCCCGGGCCTTCCAGGCCAGATAGTACGGGTCAATCAGAATGCAGTGGCCGCCGATACCCGGGCCAGGATAGAAAGGCATGAATCCGAACGGCTTGGTCGCGGCGGCAGCAATCACCTCCCAGATGTCGATGTTCCCCATACGCTCACACATCACCGCCATCTCGTTGACCAGCGCGATGTTGACGCTCCGAAAGATGTTTTCCAGCAGCTTCGACATCTCGGCAACCCGGGGCGAGGAGACCGGCACGACCTGTTCGACGAACTGACGGTAGAACAAAGCACTCAGCCGGGTGCAGGTCCGGGTCACTCCTCCAACAACAACCGGAGTCGTCCGGGTCGTGAACCGCTTGTTGCCCGGGTCGATCCGCTCGGGGACGAAGGAGAGGTAGTAATCGCGGCCGACCTTCAGTCCGGTCCGGTCGAGTATCGGCTGAAGGACCTTCTCGGTTGTCTCCGGATAAGTGGTTGACCGAAGGATCACCAGCCGGCCGGGCTTGAGGTGTTCGGCGACCCGGCGACCAGCGTCCTCAATGAAGCTCACGTCCGGGTCTTTGCTCGGTGTAAATGGCGTCGGCACACAGATGTTGATGACCTCGCATGCGGCCAGTGCGCCGAAGTCCGTGGTAGCCCGGAACCGACCCGAACGGACAACCTGGGCGACTTCCTCGGCCGGCACGTCGCCGATGAAGCTCTTACCGCGATTGACCGCCTTGACCTTGGCCGGGTCAACGTCAATCCCGACACAATCGTAACCGGCCCGGGCAATCTCGATGCTCAAGGGCAACCCGACATAGCCGATGCCGATGACGGCGACGCGGGTCCTGCGGTCAGTGATCCTCTTGGCTTGGCTCATGAGTTCTCCTTCTGTTCGGTGTCACCATGCGGTACGGTCGAGGCTGCGGTACTGAACCGCCTCAGTAACGTGCGCTGGTCTGATTTCCGATTCGCTCTCGATGTCGGCGATGGTACGGGCAACCTTAAGCACCCGGTGATAGGCCCGAGCCGACAGGCCGAGCCGGTCAATGGCCGCGCGCAGAATATCGTCACACTGGCTGCTGACCGGGCAGAACCTCTTGACGTGCTGCGGGCTCATCTGGGCGTTGGCGTAGACCGGGTGGCGCAGCCCGGCCGAGACGAACCGCTCGAGCTGAGTCTGGCGTGCCCGAACCACCCGCCGGCCTACCGAGGCCGAATCTTCGCCACTCTGCCGGCAGGCGAGGTCGTCATAGCGCAGTGCCGGCACCTCGACATGAATGTCGATGCGGTCGAGCAGCGGGCCGGAGATCTTGGTCCGGTAGTGCCGGATGCGCTGGGAAGAACAGGTGCAGGCATGCCGGGTGTCGCCGTAGAACCCGCACGGACATGGGTTCATCGCGCAGACAAGCATGAACCGGGCCGGGAACGTAAAGCTTGAGCGGGCCCGGCCGATTGTCACCTGGCCATCCTCAAGAGGCTGGCGCAGAGCCTCAAGGACGTCACGGCGAAACTCGGGCAGCTCATCCAGGAACAGAACGCCGTTGTGCGCGAGCGAGGCCTCGCCCGGCCTGGGCACGCTGCCGCCGCCAATGATGCCCGACTCCGAGACGTTGTGGTGCGGCGCTCGGAATGGTCGCGCGGCAACCAGCGGACGGTCCGGCGTCAAGGCGCCGACCACCGAATGAATCCGGGTTGTCTCCAGCGCCTCGTCCAAGGTCAGCGGCGGCAGAATCGTTGGCAGCCGGCGGGCGAGCATGGTCTTGCCCGAGCCGGGCGGGCCGACCATCAGCAGATTGTGTCCGCCGGCCGCCGCAATCTCAAGCGCCCGCTTGGCGTGTTCGTGACCACGGACGTCGGCCAGGTCCACGGGTTGGACTGATGCCTGGCGGAAGACCTCGTCGACGTCGACCCGGGCCGGTTCGAGATGGGTCGTCCCTTTCAGGAAGCCGACCGTCTCGACGAGCGAGACAACACCAAACACCGGCAGGTCCACGACCATCGCTGCTTCGGTCGTATTGACCTGAGGCAGAACCAGAGCGCTGAGTCCGGCGTTCCGGGCCGCTACCGCCATTGAGACCGCACCCTTGACCGGCCGCAGCGAGCCATCGAGCGAGAGCTCGCCGACGAGCATGGTCCGACTCAGAATCGCGGGCGGAATCGCGCCCGCGGCCGCGAGGATGCCGACCGCAATCGGGAGGTCAAATGCCGCTCCTTCCTTCTTGACGTCGGCCGGAGCAAGATTGACGGTGATGTGCCGGTTGGGAAAGGCAAAACCGGAGTTCTTGAGCGCGGCCTGAACGCGGTGCTGTGACTCCCGGACCGCAGCATCGGGCAGCCCGACGATGTTGAACGCCGGCAGTCCCATGGCCAGGTCAGTCTCGACCGAGACGATGAAACCGTCAACCCCGTAGACCGCAGCCGACTGGGCTCTTGACAGCACTAGAATGCTCCGGCGATATGCTCGACCGCAGGCCGCCCACTGCCCAGTACCACCGAGACAACGTCGAACCGGACCGACACCGACTCCAGTCGGTGGTCGATGACGTACTGCTCGGCAAGCCGGCGCAGCCGCCGCTGTTTCACCGGGCCGACCGACGCCCAAGGTTCGGCAAAGCCCGTTGCGGTCCGGGCCTTGACTTCGACGAACACGATCGTGTCGTGGTCCTGGCAGATGATGTCGATTTCGCCCAGTCGGGAGCGATGATTCTGCTCGATAATTCGCAGGCCGGACCGGCGTAGGTACGCGGTCGCGACCTCCTCGCCCCGGCGGCCAACAACGGTGCGGTTCATCAGGAGGAGGCCGGCGCCAGTCTATTTATCGGGGCGAATGTCCGGCGATGAATCGGTGTCGGCCCGAGTTGCTGCAGTGCGGCCAGGTGTTCGGCCGTGCCATAGCCGACGTGGCGCTCCAGGCCATAGCCGGGATATCGGGCTGCAAGGCGGGTCATCAGCCGGTCACGAAAGACCTTGGCAATGATGGACGCACACGCAATCGAAAGGCTGCGCCGGTCGCCGCGAACCACGCCATTGCAGGGGACATCGAGACCGCTGACCGGCCGGCCGTCGACCAAAGCAAACGCCGGCCGGATGCTCAACCGGCGCACGGCGAGACTCATCGCGCGGCAGGTGGCCTGTGCGATGTTGTGACGTTCAATGAAACGAGGACCGGCCGCACCGACCGCACAGGTCAAACAGCGCTGCCGGATGAGTCGTTCGAGACGCAGTCGCTGCCGCCCGGACAGCAGCTTGGAATCGTCCGCACCACGGACCGCGGCACCGGGCGCGAAAACAACCGCGGCCGCGACCACCGGACCGGCCAGCGCCCCACGGCCGACTTCATCAACGCCGCAGAAAAGGGCCTCAGCTTTCCACAGCGTTCGGTCGAGATTCTCCCTCAATTCGGCGCTCTCTGAGCATCGCCTCGCGGCCACTCCGATTCCTCAAGTAGTAGAGCCGGGCGCGTCGGACCTTGGCGTGGCGTTTGACCTCTACTCCGACAATACTCGGAGTGATGTATGGGAAAATCCGTTCGATGCCGAAGCCGCGACTCACCTTGCGGACCGTGAACGATCGGTTGCGACCGGCGCCGCGGATGGCGATAACCGTACCTTGAAATGATTGAATGCGCTCCTTGTCACCTTCGGTGATGCGCAGTTGGACGTTGACCGTGTCACCGGGACGCAGTGGGGGTATCTCAGCCGCGGCGCGCGGGACGGCTGGTTTCTTCTCGGCCGACGTACGTTCAGTTGTCTTTGCCATTGAGAATCTCCTTTTCGATTTCGCGAGAAAGCACGGTACGCTCCTCCTCGGTAAGAACTTCGCGACGCAGCAGCTCGGGCCGGCGCCGGGCAGTAGCGAGCAGTGCCTGTCTTCGCCGCCAGGCCGACACCGCAGCGTGGTCCCCGGTCACCAGGACGTCCGGCACCTCCATCCCCCGAAACTCCCTCGGTCGGGTGTACCAAGGCGCGTCCAGCAGTGCCGGGGAGAACGAGTCGGTCGCGACTGACTCCTCGTGCCCGACCGCACCAGGCAGCAGTCGTGCCACCGCCTCCACGACCACGACCGCGGCCGCCTCGCCACCAGCGATGATGAAATCACCAATTGACAACTCCTCGTCAGCGAGCGTCGCAATACGCTCGTCCACGCCTTTGTATCGGCCGCAGACCAGCACAAGATGGGAAAGGGCGCTGTATTCCCGGGCAACCGTCTGGGAGAACGTCCTGCCCCGTGCAGCAAGCAGCACGACCCGTCCATCCGTGCCGCGGGCAGCTTCAATTGCCTGCGCCAGCGGCTCCGGCTTCATGACCATGCCGGCGCCGCCGCCAAACGGGTAGTCGTCAACGGTCCGGTGGGCATCAGACGTGAACTCACGCGGGTTCGTGAAACTGATGGACAGCACGCCCGCGCTCTGCGCGATGCGACTCGGTCCACACCGGAACGGACCGGCGAAGTATTCGGGAAAGAGCGAAACAATGCTTACCCGCATGTGCTCCTCAACCGCTGGTGTCGTACCGCTTCGACCTGGCTAAATTATGTCGAACTGGACGCGCTTGCCGATCTTCATCCCCGCGGCAGCAACGATGGCGCGGATTGCCCTGACCGTGCGGCCATCCTTGCCGATCACCTTGCCCTTGTCGCCGGGTGCGAGTTTGAGCTCATACATGATCGACTTCTCTCCGGCGATTTCCTTGACCTCGACCTGGTCCGGGTGGTCGACCAGCGCCCGGGCCATGTACTCAATCAGTTCCTTCACGGCTCACTCCTTGGTTGGCGTCTTGAGCTGAATCGTCCGGGGTGGTCACCGGGACCTCCTCAACTACAACCGGAGACGCGGGTTCGGGGGGCGGCGCAACTGGTGCATGCTGCCTGGACCAGCGCCGGATCAACCGCCCGACCGTCTCGGACGGCTTGGCCCCACGGGCAAGCCAGAAATCCACGCGCTCCGACTTGAGGTCGAGCGCCTTTGTGCGCGGGTCATAGCTGCCGACCGATTCAAGATACTCTCCATCACGCGCGCGCCGGGAGTCAATGGCAATCACGCGGTAGGTCGGCCGACTGCGATGTCCCATGCGCCTGAGTCGAATCTTTACCAACAGATACTCCTTTTACAGCTACAAGATACCGAAACTGACCGGGCTGTCAACCTTTGTCCGACCAAAGACCAGCGGCAGCGCCGTGCCGCCCGGAAGCTACCTTGTCATGACCAGCGGTGTCACATACCGGCGACCGTCCGACTCCATTCGGCAGAAGTACATGCCCGGCGGAGCCGGAACGCCATCGTTGTCTCTGCCGTTCCAGACCGCGTGGTAGTAGCCTGGACGGCAGGTTCCGCAAACCAGAGTCCTGACCAGACGGCCGGACGACGAGTAAACCCGCACGGTTACGATGGCGGTCGCAGGCAGCCCGAAGCGAACCGATGTGCTGCCGCGGAACGGGTTAGGCCGACCCCGGTCAAGCAGGAAGTCGGATGGAACGCCGAGTGCCGCGTTGGGCTCAGCGCTGCCCTGCGGCGGTAGAACGACCACTCGTCGGCTCATGGTGTCGTTAGCCGGGTTGGCATCGCCCGATAGCATGGTCGAGCAACGAGCAGCATGAATCCCGACCGGACCGGCAACCCAGGGGTCGAACTCGATCGTATCGCTCATTCCTGGATAGAGCATGATGTCACGTTCAGCCTGGTAGAACGCACCGATGGTGAACCGTACCCGGAAGGACTCCGGGTCGGTACCCGAATTCCGGACCACGGCCGCGGGGACTACGGTTGCGCCGGTGTCCAGTGTATCGGGCGGAGCAAGGATTGCAGTCACCCCGACGTCATGCAGCCGACGAACTACGGTGAAACTGCCCGTTGCGGTATCGTTTGCCGGATTCATGTCTTCGTCAAGGAGCGAGAACGACTCGGCCCGGTAGCTGCCCGAGGGACTTGCGGACCATTGTCGGAAGCCGGTGGCAAGCGTCTCCCCCGGTGCGAGTGTCACTTCGGCACTGTCCTCGTACACCTGGTCCTGACTCGTCTCAAAAAGGACAGACGAAGGGGGACGAAGGAGGGCGGAACGATGAAACAGGACTGGCGCGGAAGCTGAGATATCGGACGACAAGCGATGGATTCGGAACCGGACCAGGATGCGCTCGGTCGCGTTGCCGTAATTGGCGACTGTCGAGGTGGGCGTGACGAGAGTCCCTGAGTCCACCGCACCACGCGGGGCGACGATGCTGCGGACCGCGGCGTCCCGTACCCGAACGAAAACCGAACCGGCGGCAGTGTCGTTCCCGGGATTGACGTCGCCCGGAAGCTCGCTGAACGTGGCGGTCGCGAGCGGACCCGGAGGCTCTGCCGTCCAGGGAGTGAACTCGACCAGGGTTGACTCTCCCGGCGGCAACTCGCTTATGTGCTGTATGTCGAAGTAGCCGGGTTCAATCATCATCGTCACCGGACATGATGCAGCCACGTTGCCGAAGTTGCGGAAAACGGCGCGCGGCACGACCGCGCTGCCAAGTTGTGTGGTCTCAGCCGGAGCCAGCACCCGAATCGCACCAACGTCCCGCACCTCTACCTGCATGACCCGCACCGAATCAACGGCACGGTCATTGGCCGGGTTCACGTCGCCGCCCAGCATCGTCGAACAGGTCACAGCCCAGCGTCCGACGTTCTGAGCCGTCCAAGGCCGGAATCCAATCAGTATGCTGTCGAAGGGAGCCAGGTTGACCAACTGCGTGTCGGCGTATTCGTACCCGACGGTGAACCGAACCGGGAATGCCTCAGGCGTACTGCTGTAGCTACAGACCCAGGCGCGCGGCACGACGACTTCGCCGGAATCAAGCGTGCCCAGCGGCGCAACGATGCGCGGGCAGGCGACGTCACGGCCGGCAACGAGCACGGTTTCAACCCGCACGTTGTTGGCCGGGTTGATGTCCGAACTGGCACCGACACTGCAACGAACCGCAAACCGGCCGATCGGACGGGCGACCCAGTCGCGGAACCGAACGGTCAAGCTCTCACCTGGCGCAAGCTGGGCAGCGACGCTGTCGGCATAGCCGGAGCCGATCAACATGAAAGCCTTGAACCGGCCAGAAAGGCTGCCTTGGTTCGCAACCACTGCCTCGGGTGCAATCGTATCGCCCTCGCTGACCGTGCCCCGGGGAGTGACGATGCGCCTCACCAGCAGATCCCGGTTTCCGTGGGCCAGCCGAGTTAGCACGAGATTTGTCCAGTACTGAGTACCGTAGTTCAGATTGTGGCCGGCAAGATAGACATGGTCAGTATCGACCACCGCCACTGCCGCACCAACGTCTTCGAGATTGCCCGGGCCGCTGCTGGTGAATGTCCACAACGTGTCCTTGGACTGGCCCAGCTCCGGATTGGCCGTAGTGTAGCAGATGAGAGACATGTCCAGGTCACGGCGGCCGGCCACGTAGATTCTGCCGTCGCGGTGGATGACCTTGAGTCCCCGGTCGTCGCCGCTGGTGCCGTAGCTGGCGCCCAGCGCACCCCAGCGGTTCTGAAGGTCAGCGTTCAGCTTGAACGTCGTGTTCTGCTCGTCCAGTGGACTCGGATAAGCAAGCACGCCGGTGACATAGACGTTCTGCGGTGTCGAGTCGTCAAGCGCGAGACTGAACGCATAGTCATCACCATTCTCAGCACTAACGTTCATGCTGCGATGGGCGACCTCCTGACCGGCGAGGTCGTACTTGGCCACAGCAAAATTGTATCCCTGCTCGCTGATTGTAGTCTGAAAGAAGTCAAATCCGGCAACATACACCTCGCCGGTGCGGGCGACTGCGAGGTCGAACGCCACGTCGTCGTCGTGGTCAATCGTATTCGGATGATGGTGGGTCGTGGCCCACATCTGGTTGCCCGCCGGGGTCAGAGTCATGGTCCACCACTCGCGCTCGTAGTCATAAGACAGACCAAATCCGGTGACCGCGATGTTGCCAGCCGGGGTCGGAACGAGTGCGCTCGCGCAATTATCCCAATAGTCGAAATCGTCGTAGAAATCCGGGTGCAGGTCGCGACGGGGCCGGTTACGGCGGGACTCGGCCAGCGTATCGAGGACGTATGAGCGTGCCCAGACGATGGTGCCGCTGTCCGGGTTGACGCGCATCACCATGAACGCGGACAGCCCGAGCAGGGTGTCGGTGCGCGCACCGCAGATGTACAGGTCCGAGCCCGGGCCGAACGTGATGTCGAATGCCGCATCGTCGTCCCGCCATAGGCTCTTCTTGATCCAGAGCAAGGTTCCGTCCGGTGCGTACTTGGCCCAAGTGGCATCGAGGCCGCGCGGAGCGACGTTGCCGGTCAACCCGGCGACGTAGATGTTGCCCGCTGAGTCGGCGACCATTGCATGAGCCATGTCGTCTTGACTCCAGGTATTGCCGCCGATAATTCGCGACCAGAGCGTGTCGCCGTTCTCGTTGAACTTGACGAGCAGCATGTCGGTCTGGTTGCTGTACTCGCGTTCACCCGAGCCGCAGACGTAGATGTGGCCGGTGCCCGGGTCAACAAGAACGTCAGCCGCAGAGTTGAACTGGGTGCGTGTCGAACCAACATATTGCGCCGACCAGAGAGAATCAACCAGGCCGGCAGCGGCTATCGCCGGCACAATCATTGTAACCAGACACAACCGGGTTAGAGACATCGTTCCTCCAATCGTCTTCTTGAAGTCGTCAACCTGCTGCTCATGAGCAGGATAACATAGCCCGAACCGCGCCGCATGTCAAGGCACGCCGGGGATTCGGATCGGTAGTATCCTTGATTGTGTGTAAATTGACTGGAAAAGTGCCGGGCAGGGCGTATCCTCTCTTAGGCCGTATATCAGTAAACCAAAGGAGAATAGCCCATGCCCGACAATAACTACATCTACACCCTGAGCCGCACCACCCAGCGCGAAGCGGCAGGCTAGCAGCAACACTACATCGACCACTGGCAGGAGTACAAGGACTTCTTTGCCGACGATGAGGCCGAGCCGATGATGACCCCGATGCGCCAGGCCCTGAAACGGCTCATGGAAGGGGTGATGCTGGCCCAGCTGGTCGGCCACCTGCAGGCCAAGCCGGGTGAGCGGACCGAGACACGGACCGGCTACCGGACCGGCAGTTACAA
>CBFGIT010000045.1:0-18969 GCA_965648905.1 Caldifarciminota bacterium | reverse complement strand
GGCAACTTCGACTCATTTCCCAACTTCGCGGACACGACATGGTTCAGACTGGCGAGTCCTTCCCGCTGCATCGATGCTGGCACCAGTACCAACACGCCCGAATTCGACTTCGAAGGCGAAGCGCGCTACGATGACCCGAACTCACCCAACCGCGGCTCAGGCAGCCTGCTCTACTACGACGTCGGCTGGGACGAGTACGTCGGGACCGGCATGGAGGAAATGGTAAAGTTCGAGGTCCAAATGGCGAATGCCACGATCGTCCGGGGCAAGCTCATGTTGCAGTCTGCAGTCTGCAATCTGAAGTCTAGAATGGCCCTGCTCGACGCGACCGGCCGCAGGGTCGCGGACATCAGGCCCGGCTCGAACGACGTGCGGCAGCTCGCCCCGGGCGTCTACTTCGTGCGCCATGCGTCAAGCGTGTCCAAGGTCTTCGTGACGAAATAGGAGGTCGTGTTGAGGTTCCATGTCCTGGTTCTTGCCATCTGGCTTCTTGCTTTGCCTGCCCTTGGAGCTTGGGAGCCGCCTGTGCGCCTCACCTATGACGACAGCGCGTCGCATACGTCTTTCAACAACGTCCACTGCCTGGCCGGTTCAGGCTCGACACTGCACCTGGTCTGGTACGACCATCGTACTGGCATCGACCAGGTCTTCTACAAGCGCTCGACCGACCTCGGCACAACATGGTCTGGCGATACTGCCCTGACATCGGGTGCAGGAGCGAAGGTCGACCCATCGCTGGCAGTAGCGGGTGACAATGTTCACCTTGTCTGGGAAGACAGTCGAAACGGGTACAACTCCGAAGTCTACTACCGCCGCTCGACCGACGGCGGCCTGACCTGGGAGTCTGAACAGCGCCTGACCAACGACAACTACATGTCGCGCAACCCGTGCGTCGCGGCAACAGACTTCTACGTGTATGTAGCCTGGGCAAGCGATACGGTTGGTCGGGAGATATACTTCCAGCGCTCGACCGACAATGGAGCGACCTGGGTTGACCGTCGCCGCCTCACCTTCGACATGCAGGAGTCGTGGTATCCGTCGCTGGCCGCAGGCAACAGCATGGTCCATCTCGTGTGGCGCGACTGGCGGGACCACAGCTTCGAGGTCTACTATCTGCGCTCGACCGACCACGGCGGGTCGTGGGATACCGCGGCGACCAGGCTCTCCGGCGACCTGACGACCGGCTCGTACAACCCCTGCGTCGCAGCCACCAACTCGGGCTGGATCGTTCAGGTCGTCTGGTGGGACACCCGTTATGCCCCGTTCGAGCTTTGCCACCGTCGTACCACCGACGGCGGCATCACCTGGCAGCCAGAGGTGCGCCTGACCACGGACACGACCGGGACGTACAATCCGTCCATCGCGGTATCAGACCCGAACGTCTATGTCGCGTGGGAGGCGCTGTACGGGACGTCCTTCATCATGTACAAGTTCAACCGCAGCTACGGTGGCGGTCGCTGGTCTACCGACACCGCCCTGACCACGACGCCTGAGCACTGGTCCGTGTCGCCCTGCGTGGCGGTACTCGGCACAGGCGTCCACATTGCCTGGACCGACTTCCGCGACTCAGAGTACGGTGAGATCTACTACATGCGTGACACCACCGCGAACGCCACCGCGCTGACGGAAGTAGCGAGCCGTCCTTCGCGGGCCGCCGGACGTGCGACCATCGTGCGTGGCGTACTGCGGCTGCCGCGGGACATGACCGAAATGCCCGGCATTTCGGATCGTGTCCCAGGGCGCGGCGCCCTGCTCGACGCGACCGGCCGCAGGGTCGCGGACCTCAGGCCCGGCTCGAACGACATCTCGCACCTGGCGCCTGGCGTGTACTTCGTGCGGGCACCTGGCGATGGGCGTGGGGCGACCACCAAAGTAATGATTCTGCGCTAGCCATGTATCTTGAGACCGACCTCGGGCGAATCCACGAACTGGCCCGCAAACGGGAACAGGAGAACGCGGATTTCCGGAGATGGCTCAAGGGATGTAACATCTCCGAGCGGCGGCTCGACCGGATCGTGCGCAAACTCACTGCCGAGGTCACACGGCAGATTGACTGCCCGACCTGTGCCAACTGCTGCCGCGAGATGTCCCCGACGCTTGGGCCCGCAGATGTGAAACGGCTGGCAAAGTCCCTGCAACTGACGCCCGAGCAGTTCAAGCGTGCCTTCCTCAGAGAGGCTGAGGCAGACCCGGGTCGGTTCCTGTTCCGCGCCAAACCCTGTCCGCTGCTCGAGGGCAACCGGTGTTCGCAGTACGCAAGCCGGCCCAAAGCCTGCGCCGAATTCCCTTTCCTCCACAAGCCCGACTTCAACCATCGTACTCTGATGGTGATGTGGAACTACGGTCTCTGTCCGATTGTCTTCAACGTCGTGGAACGGCTCAAGGACGAAGTCAGCAGTATCGAACAGGAACGTCGGTGGCGTAACTGGTCTGAGTGACACCATGACCGGAAAGACCTCCACCCGCTTTCCTTGTCTCCGCTCCGCTCAGCTCTGCACTGTCGCCTCTATGCTCTGCCTGCTGACTTCGCCCGGAGCGAAAGGCCAATACCTCGAGGCGACCATCCGTTTGTCGGATTCGCTCGGTACGCTCGCCGTGCCCCGCTGCCTCGCATACAACTCCACTAGCAACACGGTCTATGTCGGCGGCGAGCACGGCAACTGTGTGGTCGCCATCGATGGCGCGACCAACCAGAAGGTTGCCCGCATCCCAACCGGCTCCGCGGTCTATGCCATCCTCTATAACCGGCAGGAGAACAAGGTCTACTGCGCGAACTACCACAATGACAACGTGAGCGTTATCAACGGCACGACCAACCAGGTAACGGCACTCGTGCCGGCTGGCGACTGCCCCTATGCGCTGGGCTGCAACGAGCAGGAGAACAAGGTCTACTGCGGTAACTTCGTGAGCGACGACGTCACTATCATCGACGGCAGACAGGACTCAATTCTTGCCACCGTGCACACCGGCGTCAATCCGTGGGCGTTCTGCTGCGCCACGCGCGACAACCGGGTCTACTGCGCCAACATGGAGAGCGACGACTTGAGCGTCATTGACGGCGAAACCAACCAGGTCATCGCCACAGTCTTCTCCGGCGACCACCCCTGGGCCATCCTCTACAACCCGCAGGAGAACAAGGTCTACTGCGCGAACCACTTTGGCAAGAACGTAACTGTGGTCGACGCGGGTGCGAACCGTGCCATCGTATCGGTCACGGTCGGCGACGTGCCCAGCGCCCTGTGCTTCAACCCGCGCAACAACCGGGTCTACTGCGCCAACGAGTACGACGGCAGCGTGACGGTCCTTGACGGTCCAACGAACGAAGTACTGGCAACCTTGCCGGCAGGCAGCCACCCGCTGGCCCTGTGCTGGAACTCCGGCAGTAACACGGTCTACTGCGCCAACTTCGCGAGCAATGACGTGACCGTAATTGACGGTGCAACGAACCAGGTGGTTGGGACCGTGGCGGTCGGTATCGGGCCCTGCGCCTTGGTTCACAACCCGTTTGAGAACCGGGTCTACGTGGCCAACAGCGGAGACTCGACCGTGTCGGTGCTCAGGGACACGGGAACCGTGGGACTCAAAGAAGAGCGCCCGACTCCTGAAGCCCGGCGCACGAAGCCCGGTGCGACGCTTGTGCGCGGCACCCTGCGGCTCGACGCAGGAACCGCACCTCAGCCTGCTGCGTCTGACGCACTGGGGCTGTCCTGCGCCGTGCTGCTCGATATCTCAGGCCGGAAGGTGACGGACTTGCGCGCCGGCGCGAACAGCATCTCGCACCTCGCGCCGGGTGTCTACTTCGCCCGCTCTGAGCCGTCAACACTCCGCAGAGTCGTGGTTCAGGACTGAACCGAACGCAGAGCCGGGACTGTCGCCAGCCCAACCGCGCTCAGCGCCTCTGCTCAATTCTGCTGCGCGGGTCTTGCCCCATCTCCCAATTCCGCCTCCTGCATTCCGGGTTCTGACTTCCCGTGGCATCCCGCTCTGCCATGACCAGTTGCCCGAGTCGCTCAAACAGCCCGGGTGTGTTCAGGCGATTCGGCTTCACGGCACTAGTTTACATATATTGTAACCCCTGGGCAACCAGAACTTCAGCCTAACCGGTTGGCATGTTGTGACTTAGTTCACTACCACATTTGAGGTGGGTACGGTCTCCCTTGCCACTTGGGCCGCCGCTCTGGTCGTCGCTGTGAGAGCGGCTTGGCCTGTCCCGGCCGGGGTCGCTCGGGCCGGCGCCGGCCCTGGCGCTCCCCTTGCCGAGACCTCTGCCCCCGCGCCCGTCGCTCTGGTCCTCGCTCAGGTCTTGGCCGGCTGCATCGCTCCGGCCTGCGCTCAGGTTTCGGCTCTGGCTGCGGTTCTGGCCGCGGTTCCGGTCGCGGTTGGCACTGCCGCCTGCCCTGCCGCTTCAGCAATCGCGCCGGACTGTGCTCGTCTCAGCGCCGGCCGATGCGAGGTACTTTCAGAGGCGTTCTTGGACTAGTGCGAAACGAGGAAGGAGCAGCAGACCGACGTGCTGCCGGTCCGGTCGAGTCGGAGCAGGTAACAGCCGGAGGGCAATGAGCCGAGGTCGAGCAGAGCGGCAGAGTGATGAGTGATGAGCGATGAGTGATGAATGAGGCGACCAGCCGGGTCGAAGATGCTCGCCTGACCAGGACCAGTCCAGCCGCTTACCGTGAGTGTCCTGCTGGCTGGATTGGGCGAAACCCGCACGATGGTCGCACGACCGCCGGCCAGCCGGGCAGGAGCGACCGTGAACCGGGTGCGCACGATGCTGCTAAGCGGACTTGTGCTGCCCGACATGGTAAGGCTGCAGCAGGCGACGTAGTTGCCGGCTAGAGCCTGCCAAGCCGGGAACTCGACCGACCCGCGTTTGTCCGGTTCAAGGGTCACAGCAACACTGGCAGCGTAGCAGTCGGACCCGGTCTGCTCGTCGCTTATCAGGAAGCAGGCGGTTGCAGTGCCGCTAACACTCCCATCGTTGGCCAGTTCTGCCTGAGGTGCAATCAGTCCTGGAACCACAGTCTCGGCCGGCTGACTAATGGCGGTGATGGAGATATCCGGGGCTGCGGACTTGCCAGGGACCACGGGCATGACCGCAATCGGGCCGCCATAGTCGAAGTTGATGACCCGGTCAACCGGCGTGCCGGCCCAGAGGTCATGAACCATTATCCAGTGGTCGTCCGGCGGACCCCAGCCGCAGAACGTTACGGCATGGCTGCCGTATTCCGGATGGCCCAGAAGTCCAAGCACACCAGGCCGGCCTGCCTCAATCTCTCTGATGAGCAGGTCATGGTCGTTCCAGGCCAGAAAGCTCGTGAAGTCGTAGCCGTTGTTCCAGGCCGGGTCGTTGCAGACCGACACGATTCCCGGAGCGATGCTGTCTGAAGAGGTGCAGCCTGTCTTGAGCGTGTCGGTGTTCATGGCCCTGGCCAGTTGGTCGCTGACATTGGGCACGCTGTCCGTATCACCTTCAAGTCGGTCCGGCACGTTGTAGCGGACCGAGTCGAGGAGCCGCGCAAACCCGCGCCTTGCCCACCAGGTCAAGACGTTGGCCGCGGCCGTGGGCGCACAGCCGTAATGCCAGTCCCAGTCCGGTACGCCTTCAATCCAGTTCATGCCGGTGGCGGCTGAACGCGGAGCTGTGCCTGACGAACCAGCGCTCCAAGGCAAAGGACCAAAATCAGCGGGCTGAGCCGGGCGGACTGAGAGGTCACGCAGCGAGACCAGAACCGCGGGCGGGCCAGTATCATCGGCAGACCTGAACTCCTGCCACAGGTCGAGCGGTGAGTAGCAGAAGAGTTCTCCGCGTGTCACGCTGTCACACCCGAGCGCACGGCAGGCAGCCTGCGCAAGTCGGGCATCGAGTTCAGAGAGCGTGAGTGGTGAGCGGTGGTGTGCCAGGGGCACTGGGTCTGACTGGGCACTCACCAGCACAATGACCGAGGTCTTGTCCGAGAGTGTCCCGGCGCAGAGGTACGCGTCAGGCCCTGCTACCCTGAAGTCCCAGTCGGACACGACTGGCCCATAGCCGGCACTCTGGACCAGATGCTCGGCCACGCGAAGGGTTTGATCTGCTGGAGTTGCTAATGCCAGGCTGACCGTCAGGGTCAGTGCGAGCCAGCGCAGAATCAGCTTGGAAACCAGCCCTGAGTACTGCCCTTGTCTATGTATCCCCCAATTCACGCTTTGTGTATGCCACATGCCGTGCCGAAGCTCAGGAGCCCGGTTTGGTGGTGTAACACACTGAGACAGTTCGGGTTAGACACGCAGGGCCTGGTACTCATGGCACGGTACGGCGCTGCCATCTATGCTGTGATTCGTACCACCATGCCAGCACGTCGCAATGCCCTAGCCACTCTCGACGCCCAAGTTGTTGGCCCGCAACACGGTTGCGCAACAATCCAGGTGCGTCACGGTTTGGGCGGTCCGGGCTGTGGCGGTTTGACCTCTGAACCTGATTCCGGTATAATTTTGGGCGCGTTTCTTCGCATGCTGGGGACGCGCTGTGGGCTTTTTCAGGCATATTCCGTAGGAGGCTGGAATGAAGACTCTCTGGTCCGTTTTGTTTGTCTCGGTCTGGTTAGGTTTTTCTGCCGCCGCTGCCAGCTTGACTCCGGGCAGCAGTTCAGACAACTTCTGTATCCATGACGTCAAAGTCGAGGCGATTGTCGCGCCTCGCGGCACGGTTGACTCCGGCGTAGTTCTGACACCATCTGCCATTGTCCGGAACGTCGGGGATTTTGCCGAGGTCTTTCCGGTAACCATGCAGGTCGCCAATGGCTACAATCGGACCGTGCAATGTACGCTTCAGGTCGGCCAGACCGACACGGTCGAGTTCTTCCCAGCTTGGGTTGCTAGTCCGGTCGGCACCTTTGCCACTGTCTGCTTTTCCAGCCTCGGTTCGGACCAGAACCGGCGGAACGATACCGTCAGAGCAAGTGTTGAGGTGGTGAGGACCGGTCCGCACGATGTCGGCGCGGTTGCGATTCTGGCGCCGCTTGGAGTATTTGACTCCGGCGTTGTGGTCGTGCCGAGTGCCGTAATCAAGAACTTTGGTGCTCACCCGGAGACGTTTCCGGTCAGCTTCAGCATCGGAACCAGCTACTATGACAGTACGAACCGGTCCCTCATGCCCGGCCAGTCCGACACGGTTGAATTCAGGCCCTGGATAGCACAGCCGGTCGGCCGCCATGAACCAAGATGCTGCACTCGCCTGGAGGGCGACCAGAACCGACAGAACGACACGGTCGTGGCCGAGGACTCGGTCGAGGTTGTTGCCTGTTGGCACGATGTCGGTGTTGTCGCGATTCTGGCGCCGGTCGACACGGTCGATTCAGGAGCGCTGATAACGCCACGTGCAGTCATCCGCAACTTCGGCGACCGTCAGGACACGTTCCCGGTCACTTTCCAGATTGGCGCAGGCTACAGCCGAACAGTTGTTCGTGTGCTCGCGCCTTCTCGGACCGATACGGTCGAGTTCGAAGACTGGCAGGCTGGCCCGGTTGGTCGGCTGACCACGGTCTGCTTCACGAGCTTGTTCAGGGACCAAAACCGCAGCAACGACACAATCCGCAGTCATGTTGACGTGGTCCCTCTTGTGCGTCACGACGTTGCTGTTGTCGCAATCTTGGACCCGGTCGGAAGCATCGATTCAGGCACACAGGTAGTCCCGCGAGCCGTGGTGCAGAACATGGGCGATGCAGCCGAGGTGTTTCCGGTCACCTTTGACATCGGTATCTTGTATTCGGAGACAATCCAGACTTCGCTCGGTATCGGTCAGACCGACACGGTGGAGTTCCCGCTCTGGGTGGCGCAGCCAGTCGGCACCGTGGCGCTGACCTGCTACTCGAGTCTGGCGGGAGACGAGAATCCAGATAACGACACGGTGCACAACTGGGTCGAGGTCGTGGCATGCCGGCATGACGTTGGTGTGCTGGGGATTCTGGCACCGCCGGATACGGTCGATTCCGGCTCGGTCCATACGCCGAGTGCCGTTATCCACAACTTTGGTGACCGGCGTGAGACCTTCCCGGTCAGCTTCCGAATCGGGGCCGACTATGCCGAAACGGTTCAACGCATGCTTGACCCGGGCGCGACCGACACGGTCAGATTCCCGGACTGGGTTGCCAGACCGGTCGGCCCGGCCGCCATGCTCTGTTTCACCGGGCTGGACAATGACATTGACCGGTCTAACGACACGGCCTATGCCGCAGTTTATGTGGCAGCGCCAAGACACCCAGATGTCGGCACCGTGTCCATTGTCTGGCCCTTTGGCCTGATTGACTCAGGCTCGGTCGGGGTTCCTCGGGCCCTTGTTGCCAACTATGGCGACGAAGACGAATTGTTCCAGGTGACATTCCGAATCGGCGCTGCCTACCGTGACTCGATTGTCACCAGACTGGCTGCCGGCGAAACCACCGAGGTCAGTTTCAGTCTCTGGGTTGCGCAGCCGGTCGGGCATCATGAGGTGCTCTGCTACACCCAGCTTGCCGCTGACCAGAACCGGTCCAACGACACCGCGCGCACTGAGCTCTGTGTTGTGCCGAGGACACCACCGCGGCGCGACGTCGGGGCAATTGAGATTGTGGCTCCCACCGGCACGGTCGTGCTGGGAACAGTTGTTGTTCCGCGTGCACGGGTCGGCAACTTCGGCGATTCGACCGAGGTGTTCCCGGTCACGTTCGAGATTGAGCCGGACTACAGCACTACGGTCATCTGCACACTGGCTTCGGCCCGGACTACGATAGTCGATTTCCCGACCTGGATTGCCGGCCCGCTTGGCCAGCACGGGATGACCTGCTATACCAGCCTTGACCAGGACGCTGACCGGTCCAATGACACGGTCAGGAACTCAGTTCTCGTGGTAGAGCCGGATCGCCGCGACGTCGCAGTGCTTGAGATTATCGCGCCGGCTGACACGGTTGACTCCGGTTCAGTCCACACACCCAGTGCCAAGGTCACGAATCTCGGCAACCGGGCCGAGACCTTCCCGGTGACCTTCAGGATTGGCAGCGTCTACTCACATACCCTGCCTTCAGTCACCCTGAACCCAGGCGACACAGCCACACTGTACTTCCAGTCATGGACCGCAGTGCAGCCCGGCAGTTTCGCCACGATGTGCTTCACGTCGCTGGGTCCAGACGAGAACCGCTCCAATGACACGGCTTACGCTACGGTCGCAGTCCGGCCGCCGCGGTACGACGTGGGTGCGATTGCAATCCTTGCCCCTGCGGACACAATCGATTCAGGCACCGTGATTACGCCGGTTGCGGTGGTTCATCGGTTCGCCGACGAAGACCTAATGATACCCTCTGGCTTGGATGGACAAGATCCCGACGGCAGTCCCTTTGTTACATTCCCGGTCACAATGGCAATCGGCGGCGCGTACCGACAGACCGTTCAGGTCACGATGCCGGCGCAGGGCATTGATACGGTGCGATTCGACCCGACCTGGATTGCCGGTCCGGTCGGCACAGTCGGATGCACCTGTTACACCAGTCTGGCCGGCGACCCAAACCGAAGAAATGACACCGCGTACGGCATGGTTGTTGTCATGAGACCGGCACCGCAGCCTCGGCACGATGTTGCGGTGCTCGCGATTCTTGCGCCACCGGACACAGTAGATTCAGGCACGGTCTGCGCACCCAGTGCCCGAGTCGCCAACCTCGGCAACCGAGCCGAGGTCTTCCCAGTCACCTTTCGGATGGGAACGGGCTATTTCCATGTCTTGCCAGCGGTTACGTTACTCCCTGGTGACACCACAGTGCTGTATTTTGAGGACTGGACCGCGGCCCGCGCCGGCACGTTCCCCGTGGTCTGCTACACTGAGCTTGTTCTGGACGAGGACCGGTCGAACGATACAGCCTACCGCACCGTGACGGTCGTGGACACGACTACGCCGGCGCGGCACGATGTTGCGGTGCTGGCGATTCATGCCCCGGCAGACACGGTCGATTCTGGTTCGGTTCACACACCCAGTGCCAAGGTCACTAACCTTGGCAACCGAGCCGAGGTTTTCCCGGTGACATTTGAGATTGGCGGCATGTACTCGCGCACCCTGCCTGCGGTGAACCTGAACCCAGGTGACACAGTAACACTCTTCTTCCCGTCCTGGACCGCGGCGCGGACCGGCAGCTTCACCACGACCTGCTACAGCGCATTGGGCCCGGACGAAGACCGTTCGAATGACACTGCTTATGGTTCAGTCGTGGTTGTGGACACGACCATCCCAGCCCGGCACGATGTCGGTGTGCTTGAGATTGTGGTACCAACCGGCACGGTCGAATCGGGCTCAGTGCACACACCGAGCGCCTGGGTGACGAACTGGGGCACTCGGACTGCGACATTTCCGGTGACGTTCGAAATCGGCAGTATCTACCGGCAGACACTGCCCGCAGTTACCCTGAACCCGGGTGACACGATGATACTCTACTTCCCGGTATGGACCGCGAGTCAGACCGGCAGCTTTGCGACGATGTGCTTCAGTGCGCTGGCGCAGGATGAGGACCGTTCGAACGACACAGCCTACAGCTCGGTTATGGTTGCCGACACAACCACCCCGGCCCGACACGACGCGAGCGCAGTTGCGATTGTCGTCCCGACCGGTGACGTACGTCAAGGTGCATCGGTCGTGCCGGTTGGCGTGGTCCGGAATCTGGGCACGCGCAGGGAGACTTTCCCCGTGTCGATGAAAATCGGCAATGCGTACCTTGCTACCGTGATGGTAGAATCAATACCAGCCGGCGCGTTTGACACCGTGCGGTTCCCGACCTGGAACGCATCCTCAGCCGGACTCGAGTCGGTAAGCTGCTACACAAGCCTTGGTCTGGATGAGAACCGGACCAATGACACGATAGCGGGTCTGGTCAAGGTCGTGGCCGCTGACGTGGGCGTGGTCGCCATCGTCGCGCCTTCTGGTCAGGTCGATTCTGGTGTGCTTGTCACGCCGAGGGCCGTGGTCAGGAACTTCGGGCCGGACGCAGCAGTGTTCCCGGTGACGATGGTCGTAGGTACTTCCTATGTGCAGTCGGTCCAGGTCGAGCTTCAGCCGGACGCGAGCGACACGGTGGAGTTTCCACTCTGGGTCACGCAACCGGTCGGCAGCATCAGTACAACCTGCTACTCAAGCCTTGCCGGTGACCCGAACCCGGCCAATGATACGGCGCGCGGCTCGGTCCAGGTCATTGGTGCAACCCATGATATCGGCGCTGACGCGGTGCTGTCACCGGTGGGGCGCACGACTGTCAGCGGCCCGCCCTGGTCTGTGTCGGTCAGGCCCCGCTGCCGAATCAGGAACTACTCAGGCTCTGCCGAATCAGGCTTTGAGGTGAGCTGCCGTATCTACGAAAGAGGTAGCCTGAATCTGCTCTATGACCGAACCGAGCTGGTCTCAGTTGTTCTCGCGCCGGGCGGCTCGTTTGAGGTCAACTTCCCCGATACCGTGTTTGGCTATGGCGCTTACGCGGTGCGGTGCTCAACCAGACTCTTGACCGACAAGAACCCGGGCAATGACCGGGCTGAGGCCGATTACGTTGTCGCGTCCCAGGTCGGCGGGCCGTCTCAGGTGGTGGTGAAAATCTACACCCGGGCCGGTGAATGCGTGCGCCGGCTGGAGCGAAGCGTTACCGAAGGCTCGCCACCCTGGATACTCTGGGACCGGAAGAACGACAATGGGCAGCGGGTTGCCGCGGGAGTGTATCTCTGCGTGGTGACACGCGAGGGCGCGACCGACCAAGGGGGAAACGGCACCAGCACGGCCAACGTGCTGGTCTCGCGTGAGGCCGAAGAAGTTCGAGTAATGTGGAGGCAGCCGTGAACATCGTGACGATTCCCTTAGTCCTGGCTCTGCTCGGCTCTAACCCGGGCCGGGCGATACTGCCCCTTCAGAAAATCGGCCAGGGACCGCGTGCCTCAGGCATGGGCGAGTGCTTCACTGCTTTGGTTGACGATGCCAGCGCGGTATACTGGAACCCGGCCGGGCTTGGCCAGTTCCTGAACCAGCAGTTCGCTGTGTCGCACCAGCAGTGGTTTGCCGGCATCAAAGACGAGGTCTTCCATGCTGCCCTGCCCATCGGGCCAGGCAGCCTCGGTCTGGGACTTGTCTACTCTGGTACGCCTGACGTGCAGTATTGGGACGACTTGACCGGGACGTTCGGCTCGTACTACGCGTCAACTGTGCTCTTTTCAGCCGGGTATGGCCTGAGACTGGGCCGGGGCCTGAACCTGGGTGGAGCTATTGCCGGAACCTATGAGGACTTGCGGGCCGAGCAGAGCTTCGGCGGAGCAATTGACTTAGGCCTGCTCGCCCATCCAGCTTCATGGCTGAACCTTGCGCTCGCGGCCCGGCATCTTGGTGCGGGCCGGGTCGGCAATGGCGCAGAGCCGCTGCCCATGGAGCTGGCTGCCGGTGCGATGTGTGGCGGCCGCGTGCTCAAGGCGACGCTCGATGCAACCCTGCCGTTCCTCGACAACCCGCCCAGCCTGCGGACCGGCCTCGAGTTCTCACCGGTGCCGGCCCTGGCCCTGCGCTGCGGTTACCGCACCGGGCCGGTTGCGCTCGCTGACCTGGGCGCACTCTCAGGACTGACTGCGGGACTTGGGGTCACAGTCGGCAGCTTCGGCGTCGACTATGCGTTCGTTCCTTACGGCGAACTGGGCGCTACTCACCGGTTTGGTATCAGAGTCGGTAACCCGATTCCATCGGACGGTGGGCTTGAGGTGACGGTACTTGACCGTGAGACCCGGGCGCGGCTGGGCGCCAGTCTGGCTGTCACTGGTGTGCTTGATACAACGGCCCAGACCGACCAGTTGAGTGCGGTGCGCCTGCGGCCCGGCCCGGTCGAGGTCAAGGCTTCGGCTGAAGGATACGAGCCACAGTCAGTCAGCTTGACCGTCGTCGCCGGCCGAGTGACTCGTGACACGATTCTACTGCTGCGACTCCGGGCGGCAATCAAGGGCGGGATATACGACGCCCGCACCAAAGAAGCCATCGGCGGCACGCTTGATTATGACGGGCCTGGGTACGGCAGGTTGAACGTTGGGCGCGTACCAGGCACGTATGTCATTGCCAACCTGACCCACGGCAGTTACGTGCTGCACGCGGCCGGACCAACCGCTGACTATCTGCCCCAGACCTGCACGGTCCGGGTAAGGCCGGGTGAGACCGCGGAGCAGGATTTCTATCTCTGGAAGAAAGGCGACTTCCTTGTGCTTGAGGGAGTCAACTTCGAGACCGGCAAGGCCGATATCCTGCCGCAGTTCTTCCCGATTCTCGACCGTGCCGGTGAGATTCTCGCGCAGACCCTTGATATCAAGAAGGTCGAGCTGGCCGGCCACACCGACCCGCGCGACATCAAGACCCGTGAGTTCCCCTCGAACTGGGAACTTTCCCAGGCTCGGGCCGAGGCGGTGCGCCGGTACCTGGTGTTCAAGTTCGGCATCGCGGCAGACCGACTCACGGCACGCGGGTATGCCGACACCCAGCCGGTGGCAAGTAACGCGACCGCCGAAGGCATGGCGAAGAACCGCCGCACCGAACTCAGAATCCTGGAGTAGTGTCGAGCAGAAAGAGCAAGTCAGAAAGCAGAAGGCAGAACCTAGAGGGCAGAATGGCAATGAAGGTGTTCCTGTTCTTTTTGGTCGTGACCAGTGGATACGCCAGTCCAGAACCCAGCCCGGAAAGCATCAACTACATCAACATGTACGTCCGGCTGGACGAGGAGCAGGCCTGTGGCCTGCACAAGCTGAATCGGGCTGAGCGCAGCCGGCTCAATCAGGTGTTCAAGGGAATCACGGAACGCCTTGATGACAACCTGCGCAACAGCGCGCTGGCCTATCTTCGGCAGCAGGGCTGGCAGGAAACCGAGGTCACGGGTACGGAGTTACTGACTCTTGACCAGAGTCGCGGTCCGCTCACCTACACAACTGCCATGCAGGCTGGTGCAAGGCTTACGCTTGAGCCCCGGAACATCTCAACCTTGATGCCCGGCGAGTACCTTGGCCGGGTGGACTCAGCCGAGTGTCGGATACTTGGCCCTCAAGGCCGCGTGGTTGAGTTCTGGGTTCGAGCCAAGACCCGGTAGCCGAAGAGCCGAGGAGTTGACCCACAGGCGTTCAGCCGCGTCAATCGCGAGCTCGCGTTCTGGAGTGCGCAGGAAGCACTGCACAGCGGCGACCCAGCAAGCCGGGAGCGTGCTCTGCGCCAGTGGCGTGCAATGACCGGACTCTAGCGTCCTCGCCCAGTACCGCTCGCCTTTCGCCGACTGCAGAGAAGTCAGCGCTGGATGACCAGCTTGTCAGTAACTGAGCTACTGCCCACGGTCAGGCGCACAATGTAGACCCCGGTTCGCAGCGGCCGAAGGTCGAGCAGGACCGGCGCATCTCCAATGTCGAATGACGAGCGCAGGGCCGTGCGTCCGGTCGCGTCGTACACGCGTAAAGCAACAGGCGAAGAGCGAGAGGCAAAGGACGTCTTCACGACTGCTGCGCCGCGCGCGGGGTTCGGCCGGATGTCCAGCGCCAGGGTACGAGCATCTGCTGTCGGGCGTCCTTCTTCTATTCCGTACGGCTCGCCTAGGTCATCCAGGACCCGGCGGCAGAGCACGCGCGCCTCTTCGTCTTTCATGTAGTAGAGCGGGAAGCCGAAAACAACTACGCGGCCCGGCTCAGCAAGCCAGCGGGCGCCGACCGGCCGGCCGTGGAACGTGTCGCCGGAGAATGAGTTGTAGGTCAGGACCGGCTCAGCGTCACGGGGCAGGAGCACGTCGATGTAGGGCAAACGGCCGCGTAGCGAAGGCGTGGCCTTGGCCGATTCGACCGTAACATCCGGATACCCGAGCAGACCGTTCGCAGCGATGAAGTCAGGCCGTGCCGACTGCTCGGCCCGCGAAAGATGGAGGCAGTTGTAGGCGAACTGGCCGGGCAAGAAGGTGAACGGGTACGCGTTGCTGCCCATCAATGCAGCAACCGGCTTCCATCCGACCAGCCAGAGTCTTCCGCCATGATTTAGATAGTTGGCAATGCCAGGCAGCGCAGGCTGGATTTCCGGTTGGGAGTAGTCGTCACCGTGCCAGACCACGGTCGAGAATGGGCCGATGTCACCAGCCAGAGGCAAGCTGTCTTGCGCCACATCCCAGTCCCGGAAACTGTACCCGGCAAGCAGGGTGTGGTAGAACCGGTCCTGCTGTTCGTCAGACGGGTTACCAGGCTGGCCTGTACCGTCGCGCGTCTCGTCAACCAGGAGGATTCCGTGGTCGAGCGTGATTGGTTTGCCTCGGGCAGCCAGCGAGGAATCGCTTTCATGGCCTGCGGAGTCAACCGCGGTGCAGGAATAGTAGTACATCGTGTCAGAAAGGAGTCCTGAGTCCCGGTACGTGGTATCGGTCAGCAGAGTCTGGTTGAGCCGCACGCGGCCTGAGCTGGCAGTGCGCCGGTACAGATTGTAGCCGGCCAGGTCGAGCTCGGTGTTTCGCGCCCAGTTTAGGCTCACGCCGTGCCGGAACGGCAGCGCGGCCAAGCTGGTTGGCGGCCTGGGCACGATGCGCGGACAGGCACTGGCCTCGTTCGAAGCACCGCTCTCGTGCCCGGCTGAGTCAAGTGCGACAACGCAGGCATAGTAGGTTGTGTCAGTCAGAAGCCCGGTTATGCAATGGGAAGTAACCCGGCCGAGCAGCACCGAGTCTCGGTAGTTGCGTGGAGTTCTGCCCCAGAGCAGCTTGTACCCGGCAAGGTCAGACTCGGGGCTTTCCGACCACGAGGCAACAAGGCTCGAACCTGAGCCGGCATCAGCCAAACAGAAGCCTGTGGGCGCAAGCGGAGCCAGTCCCAGCGACGCGAGTGTCGCTACCGCCATTCGGGTCACGTCTGCAGCCAGGTTCATGTTGCAGTTACCGAGCGTATCGCCGGTTGTGTGGTACCAGATGTAAGGCTCACTGCCGTACTCGTAGCCTGAGGTTGCGGCATAGCCCTGGTTGTCGAACGAGCGCGAGTCTGAAGGGAAGCTGCGGAACGAGACCCGGTATGCCAGCGGGGTGTAGAGACTGGTCATCCTGGCCTGGTAGCGGACAAAGTGGGCGGCCTGAGGCACGCCGACAAGGCTGATGCCCCAGCTTCCGCCCGGCCATGAGACCATGTCATAGTTGAACGCGCAGATGATGTCCTCGCCGCGGGCGCGGGCCTGCCGGGCATAATGGTCGCTGCCGTTGAGCCCAATCTCCTCACCGGTAAAGGCGATGAACTTCACTGTGTAGTCGAGGCCAACGCCTGAAAGCACACGTGCAGCTTCAAGCGTCACGCCGGTGCCCGAGCCGTTGTCCTCCATCCCCGGAGCAAGGTTCCACGGGTCTTCGGAAATCGCGTCCATGTGGCCGCAGACGATAAGCACCTTGTCCGGTCGGACTCGGCCCAGCTTGATGCCGATGACATTGCGCCAGGTATCCGCGCCCACTGGATACGTGTCGAGCTTGACCGAATCGAGCCCAAGAGAACTCAGGTAGTCGCAAACATACTCCTCTGCGGCCCGGCAACTGTCGGTCGGTGAGTAGCGGGTGCGGAATGACTGGAGCCGGGCCATACGCGCACGAATCGAATCCGGGCTGACGCGAGCGATGATGCGCTGGATGAACGTGTCCGGCTCAGTTGGTGCAGCGAGAGTAACTGGCTCAAACCGGTGCAGACGAAACGGGCGCTCGGGCAGGAACACGACCGGGCCGCGACCGGTCGGCTTCTCGACCGACGTATCAGACTGGGCCAGCAACTCGCTGCCTTCACAGAATAGTACGTTCATGCCGGCAGCATGTTCCTTCGGCTCGCAGACGACGTACAGTGGCAGGTCCGGCTCAGGATAGACCACCGTGCCGGGTAGCTCAACGCTCGTGCGTACGGTGTACTCAAGAAGCAGGTGAGTGGCGGTCCGGCCAAAGCACCTGGCTCCAAGCCGGAGAGCAGCGCCATACAACGAGTCGCCAACGACCAGGATGGCATTCGGCGCAGCCAGAGCCGCGTGCAGCACGACGACAGACACGGCGAGAAGTCGAAACTTCATACTTCAGTCTGGCCAAGACTGCTGGTTTGTCAAGCAGTTACCCGGTGTTGCCAGTTGCCCAGTTTCTGGTACAATAGGAGTGTGAAGGCGGCACAGTTCTCCGTGACAGCCTTCCCGAAGCTTGATAATGAGGCGCAGTTCCAGCGCCTCCGGGAGAAGTATGACCCGGCCCAGTTCCGGGTCCGGCCGCATATTCCCATTGTCCTGCCATTCACACCTGCCAACCTCGACGAGATTCAGAACGTGATTGACCACGTCAGCACTGCCCGGCGTAGCCTGAGACCGCTCGCAATATCATTCTACAAGTGCGTCGAACGCGGCGAATACCTGTTCGGCATCATCGAACAGGGCCGGGAAGAGGTCGTGGCGCTGCACACGCGCATTGCCGGAGCCCAGCCGGTGCCGATGCTTCAGGATTCGACCGGCTACGAGCCTCTGCTCCGGCTGTTCCGGATTCCAGACCAGGTCCGGCGCAGCCTGGCATTGGCTGAAGCCAACCGGGTCGGCAAGACCTTAGGTATCATTGATGCGCTGTCCTTGGTCAGAATCGAGCCCGACGAAGAGCAGAAGCTCGTCTCGGTCTTTCCGTTCGGGGTCGGCCGCGTCGACTACTACGACCGGTTTCCCTTATAGCAACCTGTCCGCCAACGGACACACCTGTCCCGGTTCGGCCAGAGTCGTTCTTCATCTCGGCAGGCTAACTCCTTGATATGTGAACGGTTGCTACTCTGGCACGGACGCTGCACAACCGCACACCGTGAATCGAATGCCAACTCTAACCATACCGGAGGTCCTAAGATGAAGAACCTGCTCTACACTACCATGGCCATTCTGGCCGCGGGTCTTGTGCAGGCGCATGACCTGGGCGCAATCTCGGGCCAGGTCGTTGACGCTGCAACCGGCAACCCGATTACTGGTGCGGTCGTCACCTGTCACGGCGACAGCGGTCAGGCCGGCCGGGCTCAGACCAACGAGCGCGGAGCCTACCGCATCCCCAGCCTCGAACCGGGCCGCTACCGAGTGATGGCTGAGGCACGCGGCTACGAGCCGGCACGCTATCCTGACCCAGTGCCGGTGCGTCCAGGCCAGGTTACCGAGAACATCAACTTCAGACTCAGGCCCGTCCAAGAGATGGGCGCAATCAGCGGCCGGGTTACGGACCAGCGTACCGGCGAGCCAATCAGCGGGGCAATGGTTGTCGCGGCTGGACGCGACTGGGCCGGCCGGGCCAGAACCGACGAACGCGGCCGCTATGTCATCCGTGGTCTTCGACCCGGGACCTACCGGGTCAAAGCCGGCGCCCGAGGCTATGTGCGGCAGGCATTTCCCAGCCCGGTCACGGTCGAACCCGGACAGGTGACCGAGAACATCGATTTCGAGCTCCAGCCCAGACCGGTCCGGGGCGCGATTGCCGGCCAGGTCATCGATGCTCAGACCCAGAAACCGATTGCCAACGCGGTTATCGTTGCGGTTGGCGAGTACGGTCGCAACCAGGTGAGAACCGACCGCCACGGCTTCTACCGTATGGCCCTGCGGCCCGGCCTGTACCAGGTCACGGCTCAGGCCCGGGGCTATGAACCCGCGGTTTTCCCCCGCCAGGTACCGGTTCGTCCGCACGAGGTGACGCGGGGAATCGACTTTGCCCTCCGCCGCCTGGTGGCTGACTCCGACTAGTTCTAGTTCGCCTCCTTACCTGCGCCGCCTCCGGGTCCGAGGCCCGGAGGCGGTTTAGCTAATCGGGGACGCTACCCAATTAGGCAGTCATGTTGTCAATGTGAGTTCCGAGTTCCGGGGACGGAAGCGAGAGTTCCGGGGACGGGTTTAATGTCAAGCCGTGCGTTAGCTGCTCTCCCCTGAGACAAGGCTGACGACGGCGTCGGCCCATTTCTTGCTGCCCTGCCGCTTTCGATCGGTGTGATGGCATGCTG
>CBFGIT010000044.1:0-19089 GCA_965648905.1 Caldifarciminota bacterium | reverse complement strand
GCCCAATGGGGTTCGGCCGGGGTCGGGGCAGGGGGTTCCGAAAGGGGAACCGTCCCCCTTACCAGCCAGGGGATGGTCATGCTGAGGCAAGTCAGATTTAAGAATGCAGAGTGCAGAATGGCGATGGCTGTTGACGACACAACTGCCTAAATGGGTACCGTCCCCAATAGTCGTGACTGAAGCGAGGCAGCCTCTCTTCTTCACCCCAATTCACTCCGCAATGTCGGAACTAGGGGCGGCCGCCGAAATTGACTCTGCTGCCCGGGCCGGTATAATATCCGTCCTCGATGGAGGATTCCAGGCGGCATTTGACGGACGACCAGTTACGCTGGCGTCCGTATCTCTCTTGAGCGGAACCAAGGCCACTTAGAGAGGCGGCTCTTGTGTGAGGACCCGGGTTCAAACCCGGGTCCTCGTCTGTTCCACTCCTGTGAGACCACTTGACTCTCACGCACAGCGGCGCTAGATTGACCCGTGGCCAAGAAGACAGTTCGACCCCGGCCGACTCCGGGTGAGGCGCCTCTGGCAGAATGGAACACTGCCAGTCCTCTGGCAGAGCGGATGCGGCCGTCGTCACTTGACGAAATCGTCGGCCAAGGTCACCTGCTCGGCAAGGACAAGCCGCTGCGCCGCATGATTGAGCGGGGCGAGCTCCACTCGATGATTCTGTGGGGCCCGCCCGGCTCAGGCAAGACTACCTTAGCTCTTGTCATTGCCCAGTACACCAAAGCCAGGTTTGTCCAGTTCTCCGCGGTCATGTCCGGAGTGGCCGATATCCGCGAGGTGGTCAAGCGGGCGGAATTTGAACGCACGATGCACAACCGCAAGACCATCCTGTTTGTCGATGAGATTCACCGGTTCAACAAGGCTCAACAGGATGCGTTTCTTCCTCACGTCGAATCTGGTCGTATTGTACTGATCGGCGCAACGACCGAGAACCCCTCGTTCGAGGTAATCGCGCCGCTGCTCTCGCGCTGCCGGGTCTACGTGCTGAAGGGACTGGAGCCGGACGACATCAAGCGGCTGATGGCCCGTGCGCTTGAGTCTAAGCAAGGCCTGGCATCGTTCAGGCCCGTGGTCGCGCCTGACGTGCTCGACTACCTTGTTGTTGTCTCGCAGGGTGACGCACGAGCTGCCTTGACTGCGCTCGAACTAACCGTGCTTGCCGCTGAGCCAGGCCAGGCCGGCACAAGAGCGGTAGACCTGCAGCTTGCAGAGGACGTGGTCCAGCGCAAGTTCCTGCTCTACGACAAGGCCGGTGAGGAGCACTACAACCTGATTTCCGCCCTGCACAAGTGTCTGCGCGACTCAGACCCGGACGCGGCGCTTTACTGGCTTGCGCGGATGCTTGAGGCGGGCGAAGACCCGCTCTACATCGCCCGCCGACTTGTACGCTTTGCGTCCGAAGATATTGGCATGGCCAATCCCAATGCGCTTGTGGTTGCCAACGCAGCCAAAGACGCGGTCCACTTCATCGGCATGCCAGAAGGCAACACCGCGCTGGCCCAGGCCGTGGTGTACCTTGCCCTTGCGCCGAAGTCAAACGCGGTCTATGCTGCATACGAGAAGGCCAAAGAGGACGCGCTCAAGAGCGGAACTGAGCCCGTACCGCTCCACCTGCGCAACGCGCCCACTGCCCTGATGAAGGCACTGGACTACGGCAAGGGCTACAAGTATGCCCACGATTTCCCGGACGCCCAGGTGGACCAAGAGCACTTCCCGCCGTCGCTCAAAGGGCGCAGGTACTACGTCCCGACCGACCGTGGGTTTGAAGGCGAGCTGCGCAAGCGCGGCCGCAGACCCAACGACAAGAAGAAGTAGCCCCAAGGAGGACCAGATGGCCAGACTGATTGCCATGTGTGGGCTGGATTGTGCTGCCTGTTCAGCCTACAAGGCCACGCAGGCAGATGACGACAGTCTGCGTGCCCGGACCGCAGCCGAATGGACCGAGATGTTCAAGCACGAGTTCAAGCCTGCGGACATCAACTGCGACGGCTGTACGTCCGAAGGACGGCACGTCGGCTACTGCGGCATGTGCGAGGTCCGAACCTGCGGTCTGCAGCACAGCGTCAAGACCTGTGCTGACTGCACGGACTACGCCTGCGACAGGCTCCAGCAGCACTTCAAGATAATGCCGCCTGACGCCAGGAAGAACCTCGAAGCACTGCGGGTCGGCAGGCACTAGCTCGAGCCAGGACTACGAGAACTTCCTAAGGGACGGCTTCTGCTACTTCATCGCTTCGGCTTTGCCAAAGCTGCGGTCAAGCCGGAACTCGTCAAGCGGCAGAGACGATTGTCCTGATGTCATCAGTTCGGCCATCAATCGGCCCAGCGCCGGCCCGAACATGAACCCGTGGCCGCTCATGCCGGCCGCAACGTACAAACCGCGCACCGGTGTCGGGCCGCAGAGCGGGTTTCCGTCCGGGCTCATCTCGTATGACCCGGCCCACTGGCGAATCACCTTGACGCCGGCAAGCCTGGGTACGAGCCTGACCATCCGCCGCGGCATCTCGGTGAGAAACTCGTCGCTGGCATCGGTCCGCATCCCCGGTACAAGCGGAACCGGAGTATAGCAGCCGATGAAATGGCCGGTGCCGAAGTTCTGAACAAAGTAGCAGCCGTCTGAACGATAGTCCACAAGCATTGGGTCGAACAGCCGTTCAACCGCCTCGGTAACCAGTGATTCGTGGCGGTCAGGCTTGACCGGCACCTGGACCCCGGCCATGGCGCCGACCTCCCCGGCCCACGGCCCGGCAGCGTTCAGAACCATGCCAGCGCTGATTTCTTCGCCGGCCTCGGTCGTGATAGAGACGACCTTGTCGCCGTTGCAGTTGATACTGCGTACCGGTGTTTGCACCAATACATCGCCACCCAGTTGCTTGATGCTGCGCAGGTACCCATAGGTGACTTTGAACGGATTGGCCTGGCCGTCGGTCGGGCAGTACGCACCACCCAGAAGCCCGTTTGCATCCAGACCGGGAACCAGCGCACGACAGTCGTCAACGGAGATGAAGCTGACCTTGAGCCCATATCGCTGCTGGACAGCAATCGCATCGAGGAATGCCTGACGACGTGGTTCGTCAAAGGCGAGGAACAGATATCCGCCCTGGTACCATTCGACATCCTGTCCGAGTTCCTCGTGTAACTGACTGAACATCCGCACACTTTCGAGCATCACCCGGATAGTCAGGTCATGGGTGAACTGGGCACGGATGCCGCCGATGCAGCGGCCGGTCGAGCCGCAGCAGGGAAAATCGCGCTCCAGAACCAGTACTCTCAAGCCCCTGCGGGCCAGATAGTACCCGGTTGCCGCGCCGATGACTCCGGCGCCGATGACAACAACGTCCGCAGTCTTACTCATGCGTGGTCGCGTCGTGCCTGCCGAGCAGACCGAGCGGCAAAGGTTTCAGCGGCGGTCTGGGCTTGGGCAGCTTCTGAGTTGCGGCCGGGATGCCGGTCTCTTCCTGGATGATTCGGGCAATGTTACGCAGGCAGCCCCGGCCCTGACAATGTCCCATGCCGACGCGGAGTACCCGTTTGAGCTCCTCAAGCGAGTGGTAGCCCTGCCTGACCGCGTCCCGAATTTCCGTCTCCGTAACCTCCTCGCACCGGCACACGACCACAATGTCGGCTCTGGTTCGGCGTTGGTTCATTCGTAGCGCACCTTGAGCACCCGGTCCCGCATAAACCCGCCAGCCCGGGAAAGGAAGTCGGCCCTCGGCTTCGGATAGAAGACGAAGCTGCACTGTTTGAGTCCGGCCTCGTGCTTGGCGTACTCAACCGCGTCAAGCAATCCTCCGAGCGAGTCAACGATACCGGCAGCAACGGCGTCGGTACCGGCCCAGACTCGGCCCTGTCCGACCGAGTCGACCTTCTCGACCGACAGGCCGCGGCCCTCAGCAACCTTGCGGACAAACTGCCGGTAGAAGTCATCCACGATGTCCTGCATCAACGAATCCTCATCTGGAGTCAGTTCGCGCACGTCCGACATCGCATCGGCCCGCTCACCGCGCTTGACGACCTGACGCCGCATGCCGAACTTGTTGTACAGCCCTTCGGTGACGAGCTTGAGACTGAATACACCGATCGAACCGGTGATGGTCGTCGGCAGCGCGAACACCCGCCGGGCATTGCAGGCGATGTAGTATCCGCCCGACGCGGCCACGGTGCCCATTGAGACCACGACCGGCTTTTTCTTCCGAGTCAGTTCAAGCTCGCGCCAGATGAGGTCAGATGCGTAGCCGTCACCACCCGGGGAGTCAATGCGCAGCATAATCGCCTTCACCCGTCGATTGTTTCGGGCCGCGCGGATTGCCCGGCATATCGTGTTCGCACCCATGCGCTGCTCGCCGGTCAGAAAATCAGTTCCTGATTCACCGGTGCTGATTGAACCGACGGCATAGACTACAGCTACAGCCGATGGTTCCTGCCACTCCTGACCGCCAGGCTCCAGCTCGTCATAGACCCGCTCCGGACAGCGCCGCAAACCGGCAAGCTCGGGCCTGAGCACGCTGTCCAGCTCATCGTGGTGGCAGACCGTATCAATCAACCCGACCGCCTGGGCGCGCTGGGCGGTAAAGAAGCCGTGTTCGACCCGGGTTTCAACTGTTTCAGGTGCCAGATGCCGTCCTTCGGCAACTGCCCGGACAAACTCCTCGTAGGCTGCGTCAACCAGCGCTTCCAACTGCTCGCGATTGTCCGGAGTCAGTGAGTCCTCGGAAAACATCTCGACTGCGGACTTGTACCGGCCGTGACGGGTATAGTTGACCTTTATTCCGAGCTTATCCAGCGTCCCCTTAAGGAACACGGCCTGGGCCGATACGCCCGGAATCGCAACGTCGCCCAACGGATGACTGATTATCCGGTCGGCAACCGAGGCAGTGTAGTAGCCGATCATGTGCAGTTGAGGCGCATAGACATAGACCTTCTTGCCTTCGGCCTTGAATCTCTCAAGCGCCCGGCGCAGCTCCTGCGCATGGACAAAACTCATGCTTGCGCCGTCAAGATGAAGCACAAGTGCTTGAACCGACCGGTCATGAGTCGCCCGGTCGATTGTCCGTAGGAGGTTCCAGGTCTGGCGGGAAGGGCCGCCGCCCATCAAGCTGAATCCGGGCCGCTGGTCTGTGACCTGCTCGCGGAGCTTCACTTCCAGATAGCGCTTCGGCCGCAGCAGTGACGAAGCACGCCTGCTTCCAAGACGCAGCGCCAGACCGATTTCCGTCGGCGGACGTGCGGTCAGGAACTCGATCCCGGCTCTGCCCAAGCCCAGACTCAGGCCAGCACAGAACTTGGTGCTCTTCAAGTCAGAACCGGGCACAACCCGGCCAGCCAGGCCAAGTCCGTCCCGCGGCTCAGCCCCAAACCCGACCGTGTACTGGGTCCAGGCGATCGACTGGGTTTCGGCGAAGAGCGTCAACCTTCGGCCGAGCGGACGGACTGCCGCTCCAACCTGAACGTGGCCCCAGTCCCGGGTGTAGTCCTGCCAGACCATACCGAGCGAAAGCCAGCGCAGGGGTCGGACCATCGCGCCCATGTCCCAACTGGTGACGGTGTCGTGCACGACACGTAGACCGGACGTCACGGTACGGCCACCCATGCCCAGAGCCACGCCGTACCGACGCGGCACAGGCTCCCAGAATCCACCCAGGCCGCCCAGACTCAGGGCAAACGAGTGATTGCGGGCGAACTCGCCCCGCTGGGCATTGTAGAAGTAGTACAAGTCCGCCTCGCGGTTCATGCCCAATCCGGCCGGGTTGGCAAAGACCGCCCGAGCATCATCGGTCGTGGAAATCGACAGAGGCATCTGCGGCGTCACCAGCAAAACGAGAGCCAGCAAACAGATGGTCATCTAAGCTCCTTTGCGGCCCGATACCCGGATACCGCGCACGGTATTGAGAAGTCGCTTGGGCACAGTCACGGTCACAACCGCGCACCGATTCTGCGCCTTCGTATCCCGCACTCTTATCACTTTTCCTACACCGACCGGCCGGCCGGCCCGGTCCAGCAGGGTGACTCTGCTCCCTTCAGTTGGTCTGGGCAGCATCTCGTAGGGCAAAGTCACGGTCGCCTCAGTCTCCGAATAGGCACGGTTGACCACGAAAATCGCCAGACCCGGACACCGGGCAACGCAGACCGCGCACCCGTTGCACTTATCAAAGTCTACTTTGGGCGTGTCAGTCAGATTCGGCCCCACAGTAATCGCGCCACGCGGACAGGCATGGGCACATGGGTCACACGGGATCTGCTCAATACACTCCACCACGACCACCGGGCCCGCATCAAGCCTTGAGCGTGGCGGAACCAATTCCCGAGCGACAACCTCCCGTTCCGGGAGTACGCCGGTTCGCTGATACTGGGCAGGATTGGAGCGCACGCGCGATTATAGAACCATCTTGCCGTCAGTCAAGCATGCATGGCTGTTGCCGCGGCTGCCCTTCGCTCAGAAGGAGACTGAAAACCCGAGCCGTGCCCGGCGTGGCGGCCCGTAATTGTTGACCCAGTCAACCGCCGCTTTGTGGTATTCGTTGGCACGCCAGTATTCCATCCACTGGGCCTCATCCGGGCTGACCAAGCCGTCATGGTTGACGTCAAGCTGGGGGTCATAGCCGGGTTGTCCGAACCAGCGCGGGCAGGTCATCGTGTCGCCCCGCACGAACTCGAAATCGTAGTAGTAGAAGTAAGTACCGTCGTCGTCCGGTCGGCCTGTTGCCGGATAGACGTACATGATGTCGCGTCGGTCGAGTATGTTGAGCAGTTCAACAACAAGGTCAAGCCGAAGTCGAGCCATGCTCCAGCCTTTGCCCAGGACTGCATCCACGTTGGACCGCCACGGCCCGATTCTCGTGTTCCATGTTGCCGGGTCGCCTTTGCCGCCGGGCGGCGAGTAGGGAAAGCCATTGCCGAGATACCCAAGCAGGTGCAGACCGAGGCTGTCGAGTACGGCATCAAGCAGTCGCAGCCCGGTCGTTTGCCTCGGTATCGTGGCATCAAGCTGCAGGAACAAACGGTTGCGCTGGTCAAAGTCGAGCGGGTACTCGACCGCAGGCACAGTCGCGCCGCGCAGAATGAAGTCATAGTAGGCCTGGTTGGCATAAGAGCTTGTTCCGCGCGCGAAGGAGAGAGTATATGAAAGCCTGGTACTGAACCAGTCCTGTCGCAGGTCGGCAATGAACTCAAGGCCGGTTAGGCGTGCATAGTCGTTGTTGACGTACGTGACGTACTTCTCAGGCAGGCGCGGGACTTCATGGGTCCCGACAAGGTCATAGACGTCTTTGCGCCAGAGGTTAGCCGTGAGCGAGAAGCCGCGCCAGAGCTCGCCCTGAAGCCCGACTTCATACGACTGAGTACGTTCCGGCCTAAGGTGCGGGTTGCCAACGACCAGCAGTGAGTCGCGATATGATGTCCGGTAGTACATCGGGTTGACGGTGTTGTCGTACAACTGCGACAGCAGTGGAAACTGAACATAGTAGCCGTAGTTGGCCCGGGCGAACAGCCACTCGGTAATGCGGAATGAAGCACCAAGACGGGGTGACAACCTTGATTGCGGCCGGGCCGGCTCGCCGAAGTCGGCTGTGTCCAGCGAAGTCGCCTTCGGGTCCAGTCGATCGTATCGCAGACCGAGGTTGGCGTACAGGCCCTCGTGTTCAATCTTATCCTGGACATAACCGCTGAGCCCGAAAGGCAGAAAGTGGTAGGTGTCATGGAACGGGCTGTTGGAGCGAATCCATCGCCACCAGTCACTTGCCACGTCATAGAAGTCTGCGACCGCGCCCCACGAAAGCTGATGATGATGCGTCACCTGGCTTGAGCCTGAGAGGGTCACATTATTCACTTCCGACCGCGTGTGGCGGTACTGGTCGTAGTTGCCCGCGGTGTAGAAGTACCAGTAGCGGTTCCACCGGACGTGCCACGGATTCCGTTCATCAATCACCGGTCGCTGGTACTCATTCGTGTCACGGAACCTGAGGTCCGAGAAGAGCGATACCGGCCCGGGTTCGCGCACGCCCAGGGTCTTGTCGGTCGAGAACCGTGACAGAGCCAGACCAAAGCAGGAGAGCGAACTGGGCATGTAGCTGGTCTTGAGTGTAAGCAATTGGCCATGACGCAGGTCCGAGCGGTATTCGTTGAGCCGGAACCGCCACCTGGTGTGGTAGCGATCAAACTGGGTGCGAAACAGAGTCGCCGAGCCGGTCAGCCGGACCTTGCCTGATGGCTGCCACTGGGTCTTGCCGTAGACCGAATAATCGGCCCTGCCTTTGTGCGGCAGCCGGAACAGACGCGGGTCCCAGTCGTCCATCGAGGTTGTCCCGAGATTGATGAAGGCGCCGAGCTGGCGGCCGGCCGGCAGGTGAAAGTGAAGCCCCTGGTCAGTATACCCGAAGTCGTAGTAGAACGGCATCGGCTTCTCGGACTTCAGCCGATAGCCGGCCCCGGCCGACCGACGAGGATTCACGGTAACGAGATTGACTACTCCGGACATCGCCCGGCCGTACTCGGCCGAGAACCCGCCGGGCATGAACACAACCTCGTCCGCCACTCCGCGCGCCGGCTCGATGCCGAACTCGCCCGAAAGCGGATCAACAACGCTGACACCGTCAATCAGATAGTCAACTTCTGTTGCCCGACCGCCCCGGACGTGGAACGTGCTCTCGGTCCGGGCCGCTCCGGCAGAGAGGAACATCACGTCGCTAAAGGCATCGAGCGGCAGATGACTGAACTGCTCGCGGGGCAGGGCAAACCGGGCGGCGACGAACTCCTTGGAGACCTCAGGCTTCCGGGAACGAACAACAATACCGGGTACATCAATCGCTGATGGCTCAAGCTGGAAGTCGAGCCTCACCGTCCGGTCAACTTCAACCCGGACACCGGTCATGGTGACGGTTCGATAGCCGACCATTGACGCCTCGACCGAGTAGCTGCCCGCGGGCACGTTCAGCACCGTATAGAACCCGCTCAGGTCGGTCGCCGCACCGAGTTCGACCCCGACGAGCACGACGTTTGCCCGCGCCAGCGGCTGCCGTGTGCCGGCGTCAAGAACGCGGCCGGCAATCTTGCCGGTCTCGGCCCCAAAGGCCGCAGCGACCAGCACGGCCACAAGCCCCAGTTTGACCAATTACTTCCCGAGTTTGACCACGCGCAGGACCGGGCCAGTCATGTCGGCGAGTCTGACAAAGTACGCGCCCGCAGGCACCGAGCGGCCGTGCAGGTCTCGACCGTCCCAGACCGGGTCATCACCGCTGGTAAGCTCGCGGACCAGCCGACCCGAAGCGTCGAAGATTCCGGGCCTTCTGTTCCTGAAGTTGCTGAGCGTAAGTCGAGTGACGGAACTGAAAGGGTTCGGTTGTGCCGTCAGCCTGACCCTGTCCCCATTGAGCGGGTGCGCTTCCTCGACCGCGACGACCGGACCTTCGTATCCGTACCAGCCGGTGCGCCAGATGTCGTGCTGGAGCGTCGGCCAGTCTATTCGACCCGGTTCAACTGCGACCGTGTCGGCCCGGAACAACCACCAGTTGTAACCACGGTACGTGGGCCCGATGCAGAACTCAACCCGGCCGTCAGAATCCACGTCACCTGCGGTCGGGTCCGACATGGTTGTGCCAACCGTATCATTCCACAGGGGTCGGCCCCGGCAGTCGAGCACCCACATCGGCCGCAGCGAGTCGTTCGGGTTGTTCTGTTTTACTTCGGCAAAGATGACTTCCAGCAGGCCGTCGCCATCAAGGTCGCAGACCGCCGGTGACGAGACAACGTAGTATCCGCTCGCGACGGCAAACGACCACTTGTCCCGACCGGTGCGTGCGTTGAAACAGCGCAAGTTCGGACCGACCGCGACCACGACATCCAGGGTGTCGTCATTGTCAACGTCCGCGATTGCCGGGTACGACGCGGTATGCTCACTGATGCGTCTGGTCCAGAGCTCGTTGCCGCGACAGTCCAGACAGAAGACTCCCCAGTAGTTGGCAACCGACACGACCTCGAGCGAATCGTCACCGTCCACATCCGCGACCGCGGCTGATGCCAGTTGCCAGCCGCTGATGCCGGACCCGGTCGTGTTGTAACTCCAGAGCTTTGCGCCGGTATCGTCCAGGCAATAGAGCTGACCGCCGCCGCCGGTGAACGATACCTGGCCCAGGACATTAAGTCGGCCATCGCAATCCAGGTCAGCAACGGTCGGCGTGCCCACCGAGAAATACACGTTCCCGTCCGGGGTATAGGTCCACAGGGTCTCGCCCAGGCCTGGGTCCAGACAGAGCAGCCGATTGGCGTAGACCTCGTAGGCCAGCACCTCCAACCGGCGGTCCCGGTTCAGGTCGGCGAGCGCGACCGAGGAGATGCAGTTCTGAACCGCACCCTGGCCGGCGAGCGTTCGCTGCCAGACCGGTGTTCCATCAGGGCCAAGGACCGCGACCGTAAGCGGCGTAGATACGACGACCTCAAGGTTGCCGTCGTCATAGAGGTCAGCCGCGAGCGCCGAGCTTATCGCCGGGAAGTAGTTGCTTGCCGGCGGGAAGCTCCAGCGCAGTGCGGCCCCGGAGTCGTAGCAATACAGCCAGGCGTTGCCCGGCACCAGGAATTCGGCACTGCCGTCACCGGTCAGGTCAAACAGCCCGGTCGCAGACATGCTGTGTCCGTCCAGACCGAACTTGTGGACCCGAGCAACGTTCCAGGCATGGGCTACACTCACGACCAGCAGCAGGACGGCAGATAGCTTCAAGTAGACTCTAGACATCAGCACCTCCGATATACTGCGTATGATAATCTACAGTCCGGCCGCACTAATGCAAGCAGCAACAGAAACGGCCCGCAGGGTGGAAATCCGCGGGCCGTCATCCAAGCGAAGTCTCAGGTTGTCAGCGCAATTATCAGGCCGGTCAGGAAGAAACCGCATCCCTTATCCAACTGTACCGGGTGGTACTGCGTGCCTTGACTTGGCGGCGTTTTGGAATAGCATTTGCCCGCAGCCATGACAACAGAATCACCTGACCTCGTCGAGAGTATCAAAGCGGCAGAGGCCGAGGCCGCCCAAATCGTGAAGCAGGCAGAGGAGCAGGCCCGCCGCGAGCTCCTGCAGGCCGAGGCTGAAGCAGACCGACAGGTGGCCCAGACCCGGGAACGGCTCCTGGCCGAGCGCGGGAAAGCGCTGGAACGGGCCAGAGCCGAGGCCGATGAGCTGGTGAGCACGTCGGCCCGGGAGGCCGAGACCGCGGCTCAAGCCGTGGTCGAAAGCGCAAGCGGCAGACTTCAGGCCGCGGCCGAGATGCTGGTCGAGACTCTGCGCCGAGAGTGGCAGTAGAGCGAGTCACCAAAGTGCTCGTGGCGGTGCACAAGGACCGCCTCGAGACCTTTCTCAGCGCCTTGCAGCGTCAAGGGTTGATGCACATTACCGGAACCGAGACCGAGGGGGCAGGCGCCGTTTCGACCGACGTGAGCGGACGGCTGGCAAGGGCGGTCGAGTCCCTGCTGAGCCAGACCAGCCCCAAGGGCAGAGCATCAGCGCGTCCGGCGCTGGAGCGGCAGGAACTGGAGCGACTGGTTGCCGACTACGGGCACGAAGAGCGGCTGGAGCTGGTTGAGATCCTGAACCGGGAACTGGCCGAGATTGAGGCCCGGCGCAAAGCGGTGGCGGTCGAGACCGAGCGACTCAAGCCCTGGGTCGGACTGAACTGCGACCCAAGGGAGCTCTACACCGACGAGAGTCTGTTCGTGATTGCCGGCCGATTTGCCGACCGGGCCGGCTTTGATGCTGCTGCGGCTGCGCTTGAAGGTCGGCCGGCCGCGCTTCAGGTGGTCAGCCAGAGTGACAGCGGCGTCATGGCTCTGGTGATAGGAGCTGCCGGCTCAGGCGAGGAGTTGCGAACCCTGCTCGGCTCGGTTCGATTTGAGGCCATTGACCTGCGCTTCATCTCGGGCCGGCCGGCCGAGCTCATCTCGGCTCTGGAGCAGGAGCGGCAGTCGCTCGATTCCCGGGAGCAGGGCATCAGGAGTCAACTGGCGAAGCTGGGTGAAGAGCTGCCCCGATTGATGGCGTCGGCTGACATGCTGGCAAATCAGGAGGCCCGGCAGGCAACCGCCAAGGCTCTTGACCGAACAGTGACGGTCTCATTTGTCCGCGGCTGGGTTCGTGCCCGCCATCTTGCCCGGCTGCGCCGGCTGGTTGACGAGACCGGGTATGCGTCGCTTGAAGTTGTCGAGCCTGAGCCGGACGAATCGCCGCCGGTGGCTTTGGTCAACCGCCGGCTGTTCCGGCCGTTCGAGCTGGTCCTTGAGTTGTTCAGTCTGCCCTCGCCCGGTGAGCTGGACCCGACCTGGCTGGTCGCGCCGTTCTTCGGCGTGTTCTTTGCTCTCTGCCTGACCGACGCAGGCTATGGTATCATCCTGGCAATCGCGACCTATCTCCTGATGCGCCGCATGGGCACAAACAACAAGCTCCTCGGCATCGTGCTCATCGGCGCGATTCTCACTATTCCGGCTGGTGCGCTGGTCGGCGGCTGGTTCGGCGACGTGCCGGACCGGCTTGGGATTGCCTGGCTTCAGGCTGCGAAGAACCGGCTCATGTGGTTTGACCCGGTCAAGGACCCGATGAAGTTCTTCATCCTGTCGCTCGCGCTCGGCTACATCCAGATGATTGCCGGCATCGCGTTTGAGATTATCGACTGCCTGCGGGTCCGGAACTACGGTGACGGGCTGCTTGTCCAGTTGCCCTGGTTTGTTCTCTTGAACGGTCTGACCGCGCGGGTGCTCTTCGCTCGGAATCTGCCGGGCTGGGCCGGCGGGCTGCTTGTGGCCGCGGTGCTTGTTTCGGTGGCCGCGATTGTCGTCTTCACCCAGCGCAGCCGGACAACCGCAGCCCGCCAGGTGCTCTGGTTTGCCCTGATTGCTGCAACCCTGCTCTTCTGGGGCACGAAGCTCAACTGGCTGCCGGCCGGAGCCGCACCGGTCAAGTGGTTCGTGCTTGCGGCCTTTCTTGCCAACTGGGCTCACGCGGCCTGGGCAACAGTGCGTCGACCCAAGCCGGTTCCGATGCTGCTCGGGGTTCTCACCCTGGTTGCCCTCGGCCTCTTCTTTGCCCGGGTCGTGCCGTCCTGGATAGCCGGCGTGGCTGGAGCGCTGTTCTTCCTACTTGCGCCGGGCGAAGGGGTCATGCTCAAGCTGCTCTGGGGCGGCTATGCCCTTTACGGCGCAACCGGCTATGTCGGGGTTGTGCTGTCGTACATCCGGCTGATGGCCTTAGGAATGTGCACCGGCGGCGTGGCCGTGGCAATCAACGTCATTGCCTGGATGGTGCTGCCGATACCAGTGGTCGGCATCATCCTGGCTCTGGTCGTGCTCGTGGTCGGCCATACCTATAACATTGCGGTGAACGTGCTGGGCGCGTTTGTCCACTCGCTCCGGCTCCAGTACGTCGAGTTCTTTCCCCGGTTCTACACCGGCGGCGGTGAAAAGTTCCGTCCGTTTCAGGAAAGCTACCAGTTTGTCAGACTGAAATCATAAGGAGGCTTTAGTGGTAGACCCTTCTGGTCTTGCGATTGCCCTGCTTGGTTGTGTGGTTGCTGCCCTGCCGGCGGGCATCGGGTCGGCAATCGGCATCAGATACGCGGCAACGGTCGCATCCGGTGTGCTGGCCGAAGACCCGAAAAAGTTCGGCTCACTGTTCATTCTCGTCGCTCTGCCCGGTACCCAGGGATTCTACGGGTTCCTGGGCGCATTCCTGGCGATGATGAAGCTCGGCGTGCTCGGCCAGCTTGTGCCGATTACGCTCTGGCAGGGCGTGCAGATGTTTGCCGCCTGTCTGCCGGTCGGGCTTGCCGGCCTGACCACGGCAATGTGGCAGGGCAAGGTGTGCGCGGCCGGTGCTGAGCTTGTTGCCAAGCGGCCGACCGAAGGGACCAAGGGCGTGATCTTCGGCGCACTGGTCGAGACCTATGCCGTGCTCGGGTTGCTCGCAACGATATTCCTGCAGATGGGTGTCAGGGTCGGTCAGTAGCCGATGGGCCGGGAAGAACTGGTTGCGAAAATCCTCTCCGACGCGCAGGCCCGGGCCGCAGCGGTTCGGGCCGAGTACGAGCAGCGCCGGGCCGAAGTCGAGTCGCGCACCCGGGCCGAGCTTGAACGGCTTGAAGCCGAAGCAGGGGAGAGGCTGAAGCGGGAAACCGGGATGATTCTGGAGCGTGCCCGGAGCACGGCCCGGCTCCGGCATCGGGCCCGGATTCTGGCTGCGAAGTGGGCCGTGCTTGACCGGGTTCAGGAGGCCGCCTGCCAGCAGATTGTCAACGCGGCCTGGTATCCGGAACTGGTCAAGGGCATCATCCGGCGCCACGCCGGTGAGGGCGACGAGGTCCGTCTCTCTGCGGCCGACACGAGCCGGCTCGGCAAGAGTCTGCCGCCCGGCGTCAGGCTCGGCGAGCCGGCAGACATCAAGGGCGGAGCGGTGATTCGCCACGGCCGGGAAGAGCTGGACTTTGCACTCGACGACGCCATTGCCGCACTCCGAGACCGGTCGGTCACCGAGCTGTCGAAAGTCCTGTTCGGAGACTAGCTAAGGCCGGCCCGGAGGCGAATCCGGACCGGCCGGAAAATCCGGGCCGACCACGGGCCGGACGCCTTCGAACCAGTCAGGTTCACTCAGGCTCCGGGTCAGTATTCGGTCTGCCCGTGCCGCGGCTCTTGCCTGATTGTACTCGCTGGCAAACAGCACCGCGTTCTGACGCGAGCCGTTGTAGAATCTGAGAAAGAACGTGGACACGACCACGGACGCAAGAACCCAGTCGCCGGACCGGGCCGAGGAGTACGCGGCCCAGGCTGAGGCCCCGGTTACCGCCAGACCAAGCAGCCCGGGCACAAACCGGCCGGCATAGACCTCGCCCAGTCCAGGAACAATCGTCGACATCACGGCCGCGGCGGTCGGGCTGCGGCCGGCTCCTTTCAGCCGAACTGCCTGAGCCAGGTCGTCTCGGCCCGCCTGTCGGAAGCAGGCCTCGGCGGAAATCAGGTCGCGGTCTTTCAGGTCGAGCCAGCCGCACAGGAGCAGCAGTCGTTGATTCCGGGACGAGTCGGTCGAGCCGAGCAGCAGGTCGGAAAGCTCAAACCGGGCCCGGCTGAACTGGCCCTGCCGAACGTACAACCCGGCCAGCGCCATCCGCGCGTCCCAGGCCAGCCCGGAATCGCGGCCGGCAGCATCGCGCAGGGCAGAAGCCGCAGTTGAAAGATTACCGGCCGCGCCCAGACTCAGACCGCTCCTGAGCAACTGGTCCGGCGCAAGACCGCCTGACTCGGCGCACTCGGTTCGTCGGTACTCGGCGACCGCTTCAGGATAGAAGCCGAGCCTAAGCAGGGAGTCGGCAGTCGCGAACGGGCCGACTGCGAGCAGCAGGCAAACCAGAATCATTCGCGGACCGGAGCGAGCGAATCGCGGAGCGGACGGTAGTCCGGCTCAAGCGCCAGGTGGTCAATCAGCTCTTGAGCCCGGGCAAGATAGCGTCGCTTCTGCAGCAGGTTGTAGTCACGGGCCGCGATGTCTGCCCCGTAGACGCAGCCGGCATAGAACAGCGCCGTCAACGAACCGAAGATTGAGGTCTTGATGTGGGTCCGGTCGCGCGTTTCGGCATTGGACGCAAACCAGTAGGTGGCAAGTCCGGTGCTCGCTACGGTCAGGAACGAGTAGATGCCGTCGCCGGCCCGGCCCGAGTAGACCTGTCCCAGGCCCGGGACAACCGTCGAGAGCAGGGTGCTCAGGGTGCGGCTGCGCGCAGACAGGCCGGTTCCGTCAAGACCGGCCAATCGGGCAGCGACCGAGTCGTCGCGCCATCGCGCAAAGCAGTCGGCCCCGCGGGCAAACTGAAACTCCTGATACCAGGTCCAGCCGGCCAGATACTGCGTGACCCGCTCCAGACCGGGACGTGCTATCGAATCGAGACACCGGCGTGCCTCGGGTAGTGACCCTTGAGCGAGTAGCGCTCTTGCCTTGCCGTAGCGGGCAAAATCCTGAACACCGGGCCCGGGCAGGGCGGTAAACGCCTTGAGCGCAGACCCTGGATTCCCGGCTGCGAGATACGCCTCGCCTGCCATCAGTCCGGCGTAGTCGGCAAGCTCCGGTGAAGCCGCGCCGAACCGCACGCGCAGGAACTCGGCGGCTGCTTCGGTGTAGTTGCCGCACCAGTACAGACGCTCGGCAAAAGCAAGGCTCGGGTTCGGCATCGTCGCCGGGCCGGAGTCGGAGACAACACGGGCGCCGGCCGGTCGCGGCGGCTCGAGCGCCGGTGCAGGCTCGTGCCAGGCAATGTGATTGGCCACCGGGTCGGTCAGCCGGTCGTGACTGATGCCGGTGTAGATGTGGTCGTGGTAGGTCCAGGCAAAGGGATTGCAGCGCATCAGCCGGTCGGCGCCGATGACCATGCCGGGCAGGATGCCCTGGGTCTGGATGGCCGACCTGGTGAACTGCGAACAGGTCGGCCAGAAGTTGCACATATTCGGGCCCTGAAGAGGGGAGAAGACTCTCTTGTAGACGTCAATCAGCCACGACCCGCCCACCGACGCGCCGTCATACCCGGCCAGACCCACCCGGGCCAGAAGCAGAAGCAGAAACAGCCGGCGCATTGAGGGTAACTCTAGGTCGAGTTCTGGCCCTGGTCAATACCTGCCGGACGCTGAATCCGGAGCTGAATTGTCAAGAGCAGGAAGGATAGGGAGAATAATACAGAGTGCAGAATATAGAATGCAGAATGTCAGAAAGCGGTCATCAGGTCAAAGGGCAGATATCAAAGGTCAAAATGGCGAAAGGCGAATGGCAGAGTGCAGATTGCAGATGTCAAAGTGCAGAATGGCGAGGGGCGAAGGGCAAATAGCGTTCCTGGCGGTTGGCACCTCACCTGCGCCTATGTGAGTGGTGCTAACGATTCCGCCACGTGGCAGCAGGACTGCGCCGGCGACGCGAGTTCACGGCGAACTCCACTGCCCGGCGGGGTCGTCACGCATGGGGATGCTGTCAGGCAGTCCGAGTGGCAGCATGACTAACCCCAGGCAGTCCGTCCTCGATAATCCTCGCTCGAGCCAGTTGGCGCGGCCTGCGGTGTTCCACGAACAGACACTTGCGCGCAACCTGCGAGCAGCTCCGCGCGCCTTGCGCCACTCCTCGATTGGCAGAGATTGATTGTGACCATCGGCTCGACAACCGTCTGGATCATGCGTTCTCCTTCTGGCAAGCCGAACCCTCACCTTCAACGGCAACGGCTCGGCCCGTAAAACGCCATCTACCCGGTCCGACGTGAGCTACTACATGCAAGTCTCTGAGCTGCTGCAGGACCTGTCGAATCTTGGGTTCCACATTTTGGTTCTGGGGATAGTGGCGTCGGAACTCGTCAGCATACCGATAGATGTCACCGGTGCTGAATTCACGCTCGGGCAACTTCTCCAACACAAGGCGCTGCCAACCCACGAAGTCGCCGGCTGCAACTGCAGGTTTGGGTAAGTGCTTCTCGCGCCTGCGAGTCGCCGACACGCTCCTTCGTACATCGGCCCTGCGTTGGGCGCTCCGTTCCGCCTGGCGCATTCTCCGATAGGCTTCCGCATACGAGGCGACGTACTCCGAGTCTGGGGCGAACCTGGTCGGCTGGAGCTTCAGGTGATGGTAGGTGTCGAGTATTTCCGAGACAACCTGCTCATCTTCGCAGGCCTTGATGACTATGTTGGCTTCCGCGTTGTCGGACAGACCGCCCGCGGTCAGATTGGAGGAGCCGATCACCGTCGTCGTCGCCGGCGGACGTTGCATGATGTACAGCTTCGGATGATAGGAGCGTGCTCGCTCCGTCATCGGGTCGCTGAAGCAGTACAGAGCCACGCGTTCGCACTCTTCGCGCCAGTCGAGTATGGTTTTAAGAACCGTCGGTTCGGTGGTTCGGAAATCGAGTCCGAACAGGAACTCGACACGACCGCCCTGGTCAATGCAGGCTCTCAATGCGGGTTCGAGCAGCCCGTAGCCTGACATCTTCGCGAAAGCGACGGCCAGCCTGACGCGACTCGCAGAGGAGATGGCCGGTAACAGCACATCAGTCAGTGGCCCGGAGATGTTGTCGGTGAGGGTGACTCTCATTGGACCAAACCGGTGATGCCGCCGTTGCTCAGGAAGTAGGGCGGGTCGGCGAAAATCATGTCGAAGATGCCGTCCGGATACCTCTCGGCGATGCGGTCCATGATGCTCAGGCAGTTGCCCTGGTAGAGCCAGACGCCGTGCTCAGGGGCCTGCCAGACGGGCGTGAACTGCGTGGTCAAGGGCTGGTCGGACGCGACGACCGAGTCGCGCTCAATCACCTCGGGCGCGGTGTCGATGCCGAACGGGTTTGTCTCTGAGACCGGGAAGGTCGGCTCAGGCCGTCGGGACGCACGACGCCTGGGTTGACGGGTCTTGGCCACGGTCAAATCTACCCGCAGACGGGCGCGAGTCAACACCGTGATTCCGTGTTTGCCTTCGTGGTCCCGGCATGGACTCTCAGACGCGAAGGGCAAATAGCGGTCAGCGGTTGACTTCGGCGCTGGTTCGCGGAGAATAGATACCGGCAGTCGGCTGGGGAGGGCCGACGACCGTGCCGCATCCACTGGCCGACAACAGGCCGACCTGATATTCCAGTCGAAGGATTGACCGCCAGCCCGGGCCGGGCCGACGTTCATTGGGGTGCGGAGATTCTTCCAACCATATGCAACCGCGTAGTGCTACGCGGCGAAGACCCCCGCACCCCTTTTCCGCCTCAAGAAAGACAGACCCCGGCTCCGGCACTCGGCCGGAACACCGGGGAACAGGCAGCAACGGTCAGAATACTCGCTGTCGGTCTGGTCAACCAAGTCCTTGGTTCAGACAGAAGACTACCGCCACCGACGACATAGTCAAGGCCGGCGTTTTGACGAAAGAGCGCTGCTGTGGTATAATTATCACGCATATGGTTAGGAGAATCACACATGGGGCCTTGCCGCACCCACCGCCGCTACCCACTTAGCACAATAGCATTTGCCTGCACCGGCCAAGCCCGGTCGGTTCTGCTTTGCCGGCCCAGGGGGCCGGACAATGCTGGCCCCAAGGGCACACCGTTGCACCATCCTCAG
>CBFGIT010000043.1:0-20079 GCA_965648905.1 Caldifarciminota bacterium | reverse complement strand
AGGCCGAACAGGCGCATGGCCGGTGCCATCCAGTTGGCAAAAACCCGGATGACCGGTGTGTAGCGGAGCACGGTCACGAGCGTATAGACCGGCGCGACAATCGTCATCAGTTTGAGAAACGCCCGGAACCCGCGCCGGGCTCCGTCGGCAGTGGTCTGGCCAAACCCGGCCTTATTAGTCGTCATCTCAATCCTCAAATCGTTCGAGGCTGACATTGCCGCCCATGATTCGGCCGTAGGTGAAACTCTGCACCCAGTCGCCGATGTTGACGTACACACCTGAGCCGAGTCGCCTTATCTCGGGCAGGTGCGAGTGGCCGAGGATGACGATGTCGAACCCGCGGGCCAGTTTGTCTTGAGCGAATCGGACCATTGCCTCTTGCAGGTACGGCTTGGCTCCCAGGTCCCGGCTGGCCAGAGCGATTCGGTGCGCCAGACTAATCCCTAAGTCCGGGTGGAGCAGGGAATACAGCGCGCGGTTGACCCGGCTCCTCATCAGGCCGCGGAACAGACGGGGCACAAGACCATGGTCGAGCGCATCACCGTGCGCCAGGTAGACGCGCCTGCTGTCAATCGTCAGGTCCAGTTCGTCCGCCACCACCGCACCAAGCTCGCGGGAAAGGAACTCGCCCAACCCGAAGTCATGGTTGCCTTTCAGGTAGCTGATGCTCGTACCCTGACGGTGCATCTCAGCCAGTACGGAAAGCAGGCTGAAGCCGTGTCTGGGTATGGCGTGCCGGTACTCAAGCCAGAACTCAAACAGGTCACCGAGCAGATATATCGACTCGGCCTCGTTTCTGATGGTCTTGAGGAACGAAAGCAGCCGGGCCTCGGACCTGCCCGGCTGTGCGCCGATATGCGCGTCAGATACGAAGTAGTGCGCGCTCAATCCGGGCCAGGGACTTGCTCAGCGGCTCGCGGGTGTTGATGCGTACCAGACTGCGACCGGGCCGGGGTGGCTTGAACCGGCGCTTCATTTCGCGGTAGACCGCAATCGTGGCGTCGGAGAACGACCCCTCCATGGAGCGACGCCTCAGGCGCGATACCACGGTCTTTTCCGGGCAGTCGGCAAACACGAAAAGCAAGGGAACGCCCGCGGCTCGCGCCAGAGCCTGGGCTCGGCGCCGCGAGTCCGGATGCAGGAAAGTGGCGTCCATGATGGTGCTGTGGCCGGCTGAGACAAATGTCTTGGCCCGGCGCATCATCTCGTCATAGGTCTTCCGACCGATGTTGCCTTTGTATATCCCCTTGCCATAGCCTTCGAACCGGCGTGCACTCAGGCTGATACCGAGCAACTGCTTGCGGATTGAGTCGGACATCAGGTGAAAGGCACCAAGCCGTTCGGCCAGGTGCCGGGCAACATAGCTCTTGCCGGTGCCGGGCAGCCCCATCATGACCACAAGTCTGGGCTGGGCAGACAACCGGGCAGCGTAGCGGCGCGACAGCTCGAAGTACCGTCGGGCCACAAGGCGCGCCTGAGCTTTGTCCGAACTGCTCATGCCCGGGTCGTTGAGATTGAAGCTGGTGACTTTGCCCCGGACATAGGCCCGGTAGCACTTGTAGAAGTCGAGCAGCTTCAGCAGACCCGAGTCCCGGGAGTAGACGAGATAGCGTTCCACAAAGTAGCCGGCCAGGTCGCGGTGACCAGCATACTCCAAATCCATGACCATGAAAGCGATTTCCGATGCCACGTCTGAGCAGGAGAAGCGCGGGTTGAACTCGATGCAGTCGAAGATATGGACCCCGTTGTTGACGAAGATGTTTTTCGAGTGCAGGTCCCCGTGGCAGCGTCGAACAAACCCGGCCTCGCGCCGGTACCGGAACAAGGCCCGATGCTCGACGATGAACCGCTCGACCGTGGACTTGATCTCTGCGAACGCCTGATAGCCGATAGTCTGGCCGCGGAACTCCATAGTCTGGGAGAAGTTCTCGTCCCAGTTCAGCCGGATGGTCTCGGTGCTGCCGTACTGCGCCACTTCGCGGCCCCGCTCAGCCCGCTGGTGGAAGTCAGCAATCGTGCGGGCAATCGCGTCAATGTGCTCGAACGTCACCCGACCGGCTTTGAGCTGTTCGGTCATAATCCAGTCCTGGGGCAGCTCCTTCATCTTCAGGCAGTAGTCGACCACGCGGCCTCTGCCGCCGACATGCAGCCGTCCTTTCCGCTCGACTACCGGCAGAACCCCAAGGTAGATATCTGGTGACAGAGCCTGATTAAGTCGGTGTTCTTCTTCGCAGAAGAACTTGCGGGCGGAAAGGGTCGTGTAGTCAAGGAAGCCGAAGTTGACCGGCTTCTTCACCTTGTACGCGTAGCCGCCGGTGAGAAATACCCACGACGTGTGAGTCTGGAGCATCCGGACTTGCTTTGTGCCGGCTCCGTAGGCTCTGGGTTCAAGCATCTCTGCCACGCGCGGTTGGATTGTCGGCTCTGGATTGGGCATCAGGTTCTTGAGGCTAGGTCGGATTGCTGGCCGGCTGGGCCAGGGCTTTCTCGGCCAGGTGCCAGCCCAGCTCCAGCGCCCGGCGGTTGGTATCAATTGTCCGGGCCGGAGCCCGGTTGGCCAGAGCCTTCTGGAGCGACTCAAGCCGCACCAGCCCGGTGACGCGCGCCAGCGCCCCAAGGGTCAGGATATTGGTGTAGAGCTCGCGGCCCAGTTGCTCGCGGCTCGTCTCAGAAAGCGGTAGACAAAGGGCACCCTGGCGCGGGCACTCGCGCACGTAGAAGCTATCGATGATGGCAATGCCCCGCACCTTCAGGTCATCGAAGTACTTGTCTGCGGCCTGCTGGCTCAAACTGACGAGTACGTCAAGCTTGCGGGACTTGGGGTAAAGAATCGGCTGGTCGGAGATGATGACGTCCGCCTTGGACGCGCCCCCGCGGGCTTCCGGGCCATAGCTCTGGGTCTGGACAACCTGCCGGCCTTCGTGAACACCCGCAGCTTCAGCTAGAATGATACTGGCGAGAATCACACCCTGGCCGCCAGTGCCGGCCAGCCGTAGCTCAACCTTCACTGCTCGTTCCTTCGCCGGCAATCCGGCGCACGTCAGCGTAGAGCTGGGAAAACGGCGGCACCTCTTCCCGGTCGTGGAGCACGCCGATAACAAACCGGTCGGTAACGCCCCACGGGTCAGCCACCTTGCTTGCATCAACCGACCGCTCCTTGATCCACTGAAGCATCCTGGTCGCGTCACCCAAACCCTGGTGTCTGCCATAAAGGGTCGGACACTGCGAGATTACCTCGACCACGCTGAACCCGCGTTTGCTCAAAGCAAGCCGGGCCATCTTCTGCAGATGGGTGACATGGAAGGTCGTGCTGCGGGCAACAAACATCGCGCCGGTCGCACGCGCGACAAAACAGGGGTCGAAGTCCCGCTCGACGTTGCCGAACGGTGCGGTCGCCGCCTTCTCATGGGTTGGCGTGGTCGGCGAGTACTGGCCGCCGGTCATCCCATAGGTGAAGTTGTTGAGAATGAAGACGGTGACATCGACATTACGCCGGGCCGAATGGATGAAATGGTTGCCGCCGATAGCCAGCATGTCGCCATCACCGCCAAAGACCACGACCTTCATATGCGGCTTGGCAAGCTTGACCCCGGTTGCTGCCGGCAGGGCCCGGCCGTGCAGGGTATGGAACGTATCGCAGTCGAGATACCCGGAGATGCGCGACGAGCAGCCGATGCCTGAGACGACGCAGAGCTCGTCCCGGTTCACACCCATTTCGATGAATGCCCGGACCACGGCATTCATTGCCGTGCCGATACCACAGCCCGGACAGAGGATGTGCGGCAAACGCTCGTCAACCCGGAAGAAGTCAAGGACTTCGTCCACGTGCTCAGGCCCGCCGGTCACAAGCTTGGTCACTGGCTCCATTCCGTCACCATGCCTTCATCCCTACAGCGCCTCGATGACCTCTTCCGGGGTCAGCATCTCGCCGTCGTACCGCTGAACCGATATCACCGGCACGTCACGGCTGACACTGCGCTCGATGGTCCGGCGGAGCTGGCCCTGATTCATCTCGGGCACGACCACCCGGCGCGCACTCTTGAGCAGCGCAATCATCCGCTCCATTGGGAAAGGCCAGATCATCCTGAGCCGCAGAATCCCGACCCGGCGGCCGGTCTTCTGCTCGTACTGATGCTTTGCTTCCAGCGCGGCCCGGGCCGCGCTGCCGTAGCAGACAATGACCTTCTCTGCACCCAGGTCCTCATAGTCCAGGTCCCAGAGCCACGACCGATTGTCGTCTATCTTCCGGCGCAATCGGTCCATGTTCCACTTGATGATTTCCGGGTCGTCGGTCGGGAACCCGTCCTTGCGGTGCGTCAGTCCGGTCAGGTGAATCCGATAGCCTTCGCCAAAACTGGCGATGCGGGCATCATAGTTGTTCGCATCATCATAGTGATAGTATTCAGCCGGCGGCACCTTGGGCCGGGACGGAGTCCAGATATTCACCTGCTCAGGCAGGTTCACCGCCTCGCGCATGTGACCGACGATTTCATCCATCAGCACAATAACCGGAATCCGGAGCCGCTCGGAGAAATTGACCGCCTCGACTGTCAGGTCAAAGCACTCGCGCACGCTCCAGGGACAAACGGCAACAATCGGGTGGTCGCCATGGGTGCCGTGGCGTGCCTGAAGCACATCGCCCTGCGAGGTCCGGGTCGGGGTGCCGGTTGCCGGCCCGCCGCGCATCACGTCCACAACCACGCACGGCAGCTCGGCCATGATCGAGTAGCCGATACCCTCCTGCATTAAAGAGAACCCCGGCCCTGAGGTCGCGGTCATCGCCTTCAGGCCGGCAGCAGTGGCCCCGTTCATGCAGCAGATGGACGCGATTTCGTCCTCCATCTGAACAAACGTACCGCCGACACGCGGCAGCTCCCGCGCCAGATACTCGGCGATTTCGGTCGAAGGGGTAATCGGGTAACCGGCAAAGAACCGCACGCCGGCGCGAATCGCGCCGATCGCGCACGCCTCATTACCCGAAAGAAGCTGGGTCATGTGCTCGTCACCGGCTCCGTCTCAGCCGGCTGCTTTGTACCTTTCTCCACGAATATCGCCATGTCCGGACACCGCAGCTCGCACATCCGGCAACCGATGCACCTCTCCGGGTGGGCTACTCTGACCTTGAACCGGTCGTCCAACTCCAGGGTCTTGGTCGGGCAGAACTCCACGCAAATCCGGCAGCCCTTACAGAACTGACGGATGATGGTGAACCGGTGCCCTTTCGGCGTCACCACGGTCACCGGCGGCTCGCGCAGGAACTTTTTCACTACGCGGCCCCGGACTGATTGGCAGCAAACGATTGATATCTGGTCATCGACTGAAGGAACCCAATTCTAGCGCGGCCTTCCCCGACGTCAAACTAAGGAACGCATTGCCTTGGCATCCGTTGCGCGCATCGCTCAACGCAGAAGTGCGGCCAGCGCCTTGACAGCCGACTTGAACGCGCAGCCGCCAGCCGAACCAACTGCCCGGCAATGTGCTCAAGCTGCTGCCCGAGCTTCTGCCCGCGGCATCACGCGCGCCAGCACGTAAGGCATAACCAGAGGCAACGCATGCGACAACGCCAGAGCAACCACACGCGGTAAGACCAGCGCACACGCCAGCCCAAACATACCTGCAATCGCACATCCTGATACTACTTGGGGGACCGGGGAGTATCTACATCGCCCCGAAGTGCATCCATTTGACCCACAACGACTTAGTTTGATTCCAGTATCATCGGCCTATGATAGTAATTACTATCATGGGAGACATGGCTCGCCCTCAGTTCGCGGGCTTCCATTCGTCATTCTCAAGCCCTATCAAATCAGACAACCCATGACGTCTCAAGCTCTTGAGCCACCGGCAGTGAGCGATGTGGGCCTCAAGCACGGTCTGGAGGTCCTCAAGGAGCAGGGCAGCGAGTTTCTTCTCGCCGCCCTGCCCTGTATCCTGTGTGCTGTCCACTGTCTTCCGTCTACTGCCGGCTATCTCATCAACGCCGCCTTCTTCACGTTGCGGAACTCGGGTGGGTCAAGCCGGCTTCGCCTCATGTCTCACGACCACGGCGTCATATCGACAACATAAGTCACAAATGTGTAGCGTCCGCGATTACCCTCAGGCCTGCGCGAACAAACCCGGCCGGCAGAAGTCGAAGTCGCGTGCTATTGACAACATTATTGCCTAAATGGGTAGCGTCCCCGTTCATCCGACAGGCGATCGGGACGGTCAACGACCCGAACTCGATGCAACTGCGCGTCACCGTCTATCTGCGGCTACACCAAACCGTCACCTGCAATCCAGGTGTTCATCAACAGAAACTGTGAACAAATCCCGACAATATTATTGCCCAAATGGGTAGCGTCCCCGTTCATCAGGCATGCCCAGTAGGCAGTTCCCTGAAGCACTCCTATTGTTACTCCAGCCTGGACGACCAGCGTGCTTGTTCGACTCGACGGTCTCGGCACCTCAGATGACATGTCCGACGGAATCTGAGAAGTCCAGCCAGTCAGCACTTGGCGCGGCATTGGTGTCGGCAAGAGTCTGGTGACACTGGCCGGCACGACTGACGCGACTTCACGCGGCGCTTCTCTCAGCACGACCTCCGGCACTTCAGGCATGACAGCCACCAGCGCTTCACAAGGCACGACCAGCAGCCCGGCTCAAAGCCCAGGGAGTTTTCAACTTGGTTGTGCGTCGCCGGAATTCCCTGTCCGACCAGCCCGGCCGCAGGACATGACCGGGGTGGAGCCCGAGGCGTCGGCGTGACAAGGACGACAGGCGGGCAGAATCGCCGCGGGCCGTCTGCCGGTCTGGTGCAGGGCAGGGAACCCTGGTATCATTAGAGCCTGCCAATGATGAACGCCATTCTGCTGTTGGTGCTTGCCACTACCGGGCCTGAACGCCTGCCGGTCGAGCGGGCTATCCGCATCGCAGTACCGAACCATGACGCAGTGTACGCGCTCGCCCGCCTGCCCGGGCTCACAATCACCGACGCGGCCGATCGGTACGTCGACGCCTATGGTGATGACGCGGCCATCGCGCGAGTGCAGGGCCTGGGCTATCGCGTTACTGTGCTGGCCAAGGACTATCGAGAACTGACCGCCGATCTGGTCGACTACCATACCTACGCTCAGGTATGCAGCGTCCTGACCGCGCAGGCACTGGCGCACCCGGACATCTGCCGGCTTGAGACGCTCGGGTATTCTGCCGGCAACCGGCCGATACCGGCGATGAAGGTCACCGCTAACCCGCAGGTCGAATCTGACCGGCCCTGCGTGCGCATTATCGGTGCACACCACGGCAACGAGAAGATATCAACCGAGGTTTCGCTTGCATTCGTGCAATACCTCATTGACAACTACAGCTCGAACGGTCAGGTGCGCGCACTGGTTGACAGCCGCGAATTCTGGGTAATTCCGATCTTCAACCCGGACGGCCACGTGAGCAACTCGCGCTACAACGGTGCCGGCGTTGACCTGAACCGGGACTATGGCTATGAATGGAAGGTGTATTCCTCGCCGTTCCGGCAGCCGGAGACCAGAGCGCTCCTGCGGCACGGTTTGGCGCATTTTCCCACGCTTGAGTACGCGTACCATTCGACCGCGAGCTATGTCAACTACGCCTGGGACCACACGCCGATTGACCCGCCGGATTCGGGCTGGATTGTTGCGCTGTCCCAGCGCTATGCCGACTCGACCTATGGTTCAAGTCTGACCCGGCTCGTGCCGATCAACGGCTACAACTGGTATGAGGTTCATGGCTCATGCCAGGACTACACGCTCGGTGCTCTGGGCGGCATGGCCTGGACTATCGAAACCCAGCAGCCGAGCTCCAATCGGGTAAGGATTGATTCCATCTGCACTGCGAACCGGCGGGCGCTCTTGGATATGAGTACGATGGCAGGCTGGGGAGTCCGCGGCCTGGTGTACGATTCCGCAACACGCGCACCGCTTTTCGCCCGTATCGAGTTCACAAGTCCCCAGCGCTGGAACGCGTATGCCAACCCTGGGACCGGCGGGTTCTACAAAATGCTCGCGCCCGGGGTCTATACGGTGCGGGTCTCATCGAATGGCTACAACCAGAGGACTTTCGCCAGTGTAGTCGTACCCGATACCGGTGCGGCCGTGCTCGACGTACCGATGAGCCGGCCGCTGCAGGAACCGCCCAACTTCGCCCAGCTCATTTCCACGGTCAGGCGCACCGATGACAGCCATGTCCTGCCCGGTGTTCCGCCTGATGCTCTGGGTGAGCCGGACGGCCGTACCTACCGCATCGGCCCGGGCAACGTCGAGCTGCTCCTCGACCCGGCAGTGCCGTGTCAGAACCGACCGGGCAACGATATCACGGTCCATGCCACCGGCACTTATTCGGTCATGGTGGCAAACGAGCCGTTCGGGCCCTGGACCAACCTCGGCTCGGGCACGAACACACAGTCTTTCGACCTCGGTGCGACCGGACTGGACAGCGCCCGCTATCTCAGGGTGACCGAGACCTCAGATTGCCTGCTCGATGCGGTCAGCTATGTCGGCTCAGCCCGCACCGGCGCTATCGAGCACGAAGCCGGTCTGATGTTGCCGCAGCTCAGGCTTCAGCCTAATCCGGTGCGTGCCAGCTTCACGACGCTCAGTGTGAGCTGCCCGATGTCAATAGAACCGGCGAAGGTCAGCATCGTCGATGTGTCGGGTCGCCTCGTCCGGCATTCGTCATTCTTCATTCGGACATCCTCCCTGCTGCTTGACCTGCGTGGCCTGAGCGCCGGAGTCTACAATATCCTGCTGACTGCGGGCGGCCGCACCGTCACCCAGAAGCTCGTCATTCAGCGTTAACCAGACGGGCGAACAGGCCGGAACTTGACGCAAGACCCCATCGAGGGCATCATATTATGCTGGTGGGAAGGCGGTGGGGTTTGGCACTCGCGCACGTCTCACAGGGCAGACGGGTGCGAAGCAGCAGGCAATCGCCCTGACTCTAAGGAGTAAAGTCATGAGATTGTCCGTACTTGTCGGCATCATACTTGCATGCGCCCCGCTGCTTGCGGGCGCTAACATCACGACCGAAACGTCATCTCTGCCGGTGGACGCAATCTGGGGCCCGGATACGCGCCTAACCAACAACACCTACCCGGACTATACCTACTGGACCAGCCAGCGGCGCGTGGTACAGGGGCCGAACGGCATGGTTCATGTTGCCTGGCATGTGCAGAACTCAGGGCTGGGCACGTACAACATGCAGGTGTACTACAAGCGCTACATTCCCGGCACTGGGTGGACCGCAGACACGATGATTTCGGCAGACCTTTACAGTGCCGGCACCTATAACAAGTATGCTTCACTTGCGGTCGACTCGACCGGCCGGGTCTTTCTCGTCTGGGGGAGCGGGCCGAACTCAAGCGCCGAAGCAAACATCTACTGCAAGACGTGCGTGCCTACAGGTTCAGGTAACGGCGGCTGGGACACAGCTTCGACCTTGATTTCTTCGGGCACAGGGGTTGTCGCGTGCCCCAGCGTTGCAGCCACTCCGGACAACCATGTCCATGTGGTCTGGAAGCAGGGCCAGGCGATCAACTACCGGGAGTGGAACGGCTCAGCGTGGCTCACCCAGCAGAGCATCGTCACCAGTTTCAGCTACACGGCTTACCCTTCGGTGGCTGGTTCGCGCGACAACAACGTGCACGTGGCGTTCTATGGCTACCCAAGTTCCGGCTACTACAAGATATACTACATTGCCCGCATCAGCGGAGTCTGGGGCTCAATCGAGAACCCGTCCGGCACCGGTGGCCGGCATCAGATGTACCAGTGCATCGCCTGTGACCCGGCCACCAATCAGCCGCACATCATCTGGCAGGGCGACGCGGCAATAAGTGGCCTCAACTACGTCTACCGTATCGTCCATGCCTGGAAAACGACGTCCTGGTCTGCCGATACGGTCTCGGACACCGCTTTCTACGGTGCTCCGGCTGAGACCCAGATTGCCTTCAGCCTGAATGGCACCGGCCATGCGGTCTGGAAAGTCTATGTGCCGCGCTCGCCAACCGAGTCAATGCCGCAGATTCGTTACCGCGAACGGACCCCGGCCGGAACTTGGAACGAACCGGTCAGTCTTACCGATACGAGCGGCACCAAGGAGAGGCCTTCAGTTGCCGCGAGCAGTACCGGTGAAGTCCACGTAGTCTGGTCTGACTACCGGGACGGCAACAGCGAAATCTACTACAAGCGCGGCGTGATGATGAAGCAGGCTGATGTCGGGTGTTCCTGGATTGGTGCGCCGGTCGGTGCGGTCGACTCAGGCACGAGCGTGGTACCGGCCTGCTCGGTCTACAACTACGGCGATACTACCGCAGCGAGTTACCTGGTTCGGATGAAAGTCGGCAGCGGCTACAATGAGACCGCGACGGTCAATAATCACGCTCAGGGTACGTCGGTCTACGTCACCTTCCCGAACTGGACCGCGACCGGTCGCGGCTGGTTCGCCGTGTCGTGCTCGACCGAGCTTGAGGACCCACGACCGTCGAACAACCGCAGGCGCGACAGCGTGATGGTTGCGGTACATGACGTCGGCGCGCGTATGATTGTTGCACCAACCGGGACGATTACCCCTGGCCCGGTAACACCAGCCTGCACCATGACCAACTACGGTAACACGGTCGAGCCGACCAGGGCCTATTTCGGAGTCTGGCAGGGTCCGACCCGGGTCTGGCTCGACAGCGTCAACCTCGCGGGCTGGAACGGCGACACTCTGGTCCGGTTCAACTCCTACAATGCCGGCGCAGGCGTGTTCCAAACCGCATTCTGGACCGCGCTTGGGAGTGACCAGGTCCGTGCCAACGACACGGTGCGCGGCAGCTTTGTTTCCGGTACGTTCGACGTCGAAGCACGGTCAATCAACGCCCCGACCGGGAACGTCGACACCGGTGCGACGGTCACACCCGCGGCCACAGTGCGCAACAACGGTTCGTTTGCCGCAACGTTCGGCGCTTGGTTCTTCATCGATTCGGCCGGCACCCGCATCTACTCAAGCAGCCGCACAGTCACGGACCTCGCGCCCGGCGCTTCGACCCCGGTCACGTTCGACCAGAAGCCAAAGCCGCACTTCGAGGGCACTTACGCGACCCGTTGCTCAGTCTACCTCTCCGGTGACGGCAACCCAGCCAACGACGTCATCAGTGGCACGTTCAGATTCGTTGCCACGCCGCCGGTTCAGCCCGGCTGGCATGAGAAGAGTTCAATGCCGCTGCTGCCTTCGGGCAAAGCGGCAAAAGACGGCGCCTGGCTGGCCGACGATGGCGACTACATCTACGCGGCCAAAGGCAACAAGACCCCGGACTTCTACCGATACGTTGTAGCAGGGGACACCTGGCAGACCCTTGCCCGGATTCCCCTGGGACGCGAAGGCAAAGTTCCGGGCAAAGGCGCGGTTGGTGTGGTCGGCCGGTACGTCTATGCGGTTAAGGGCAACAACACTCAGGGTTTCTGGCGCTATGACCCGGGCCAGGACTCCTGGTTTCAGATGGCCGACATTCCGCTCGGCACAACCAATAAGAAGGTCAAAGGCGGGTCGGACATCGTGTTTGTCAACAACCAGGGTCAGGAACCTGACTACCTCTATCTGCTCAAGGGCGGCAGGAATGAGTTCTGGCGCTACGACATTAGCGGAGACTCCTGGTCCGCGATGCCGGACGCACCAGCCGGAATCAGTGGCAAGGCCAAGTACGACAAGGGTTCGTGGCTGGTGGAACGGCGGCTGCCCCGCCAGGGTCCACGTGTCATCTACTGCCACAAAGCCAAGTACCACGAGCTGTTCGTGTTCGACACCGAGGCCGACACCTGGCTTTCGGGTCAACTTGCCGGCATGCCGTTCCTCGGCTCCACAGGCAAGAGCAAGAAGTCGAAAGACGGCGGGTGCGCCGCGTCACTGGGTGACTACATCTATGCCTTGAAAGGCGGCAACACGCAGGAGTTCTGGCAGTACGATGTCGACCTCGACTCGTGGCACGAGGCCGAACCGCTGCCGCTGCTGGGCAGCTCAGGTAAGAACAAGAAGGTCAAGGCTGGAGCCGACATGGTCAGCACCCGTGACTGCCTGTATGCGCTCAAAGGCAACAAGACTCTGGAGTTCTGGCAATACGTGCCGTTGGCAGGTGCTCGTGGTCTCCTCACAGTTGGCGGTTCAGGAGTGTCCACTTCGTCACTTGCGGTCGGCCATCTGCGATTGTCAATCCTCCCGAACCCGCTGAGAGCCGGCTTCGTGACAACCAGGCTGGACGGTCAAGCAGCCCGGTGGTCGAGCGGCCCAGTGAAGGTCAGCGTCCTCGATGTCTCGGGTCGCTGCGTCCGGCATTTGTCATTCGTCATTGGGAATTCGTCATTGCTGCTTGACCTGCGCGGCTTGAGTGCCGGAGTCTACACCCTGCAGTTGAGCGCGGGCGGCCGCACTGCGACACAGAAGCTGGTGATTCACTAGTCGCCGGCCGGACGGTTGACTCTGTCCGCCAGCCGTCTATACTGAGTTACCGTGCGTCGGTCACTGCGAACCGACGCAGATGCCGCTGTCGGCTAAGTCTCGTCGCACTCGCAGCCTGATAACGCAGTCAAGGAGGCAAGATGAACAGCAGCCGTATTACGTTTCGTGCCCGAGTCTTTGGGGCGCCGACAATCGTTCTATTGCTTCTCGCCGCGGTTCCGGCCGCTGGCCAGCCCTGGGAGCCGGAACGCCGCGTCACAAGTAACACCAGCATCCCGGACATGACCTCAGCCGGAAACGTCCGTACCGTCGCGATTCGGCGCGATACGATTCACGCGGTCTACCATGAAGGCAGTTCGCTCGACTGCCGGGTCTATTACGCCCGTTCCACAAATGCCGGCGCGACCTGGTCGCGGACCCTGCTCTCATTCGGCGGTTCGCTCATCCATATCGGCATGTTCCCGGCGCTCGCGTTCCGCAACGACACCCTGCACGTCACCTTTCTTCAGTACATGGAATCAAACAACACCTTCCAGATAAGGTATCGCCGCTCCACTGACGCCGGCAACTCCTGGGGCAGCTCGGTGCTCATCTCCCAGGTCACCGAGGACCTGGCCGAACTGCCCGCAATCGCGCTCGGCGGCCCGGCCGTGCATATCGTCTGGGACAATGGGGCCGACGTGCTCTATCACCGCCGCTCAACCGACAACGGCACGACATGGGAAAGCGTCTGGCGGGCTCTTGCCACAAATATGCCGGCCACGGCTTCGGTTGCCGCGGACGGTGTAGGCGTGGTCGTGTCGTTCTCAGACAGCTCCGGCTCAAACTGGGACATCTGGGCCTGCCGCAGCATCAACGCCGGTGCCAACTTCTCAAGCCCGGTCCCGATCGCGGTCGGGACTTACCGCTCGGACATCAGCTCAGTGGCCCTGCGCGGGGCGAATGCAACTCTCGTCTGGTACGATGACCGGAGCGGCAACTTCGACGTCCGTGCCTGCCGTTCAACCGACACCGGCCGGACCTGGCGCGACACGGTCCTGGTCGCGTCCGGGTCCAGCTCCCAGGAAGCGCCCAGCATCGTTGCCAGCCCGACCAACGTGCTCCACGTGGCCTACGAGGACGACGTGACCGGCAACTACGAGATATTTCACCGCTCCTCGACCGACGGCGGCGTCACCTGGAGTTCGGCAACCCAGATTGATACGGCAACCGGCATGTCCCAGCGGCCGTCAATCTCTATCGCCGGCCCAGATACGCTCGGCGTGCTCTGGACCGACCATCGTTACTCGAGCGCGAACCCGGATGTCTTCTTCCGGCGCCGGGTGCCGACTGTAGTCGCTCACGACGTTGGCCCGACCCGGATACTCACCCCGGTCGGAACTCTGGACTCGGGCTCGGTCGTGACTCCAGCCTGCTCGCTCTACAACTGGGGCACAAACACCGAAACCTACACCGTGCGCTTGCGCATCGGCATCGGCTACAACTACACCGCATCGGTGACGAATCACGCTCCGGGCACGCGGGCCTATGCAACATTTCCGGCCTGGACCGCCAGTCAGCGTGGCACATTCGCCGTGGTCTGCACAACCGAGCTGAGTGGAGATGAAGTACCGGGGAACAACCGCCGCATCGATTCGGTGTTCGTCCGGGTGCTCGACGTTCAGCCTTGGGCGATCTTTGCGCCCGCCGACACGGTTGATTCAGGGACTACGGTTGTTCCGAGCGTCCGCATACGGAACAACGGCAACACCACGGTTTCATCGGTCATCACGCGGATGCTTCTGGGCGGCTCGTACGTCCAGGCGGTCGTGGTCAACAACCTCGGGCCCGGTGCCACCCGGGACACATTCTTCCCACCCTGGACCGCTGCGCCGCGCGGCAGCCAGACCAAGCGCTGCATCACCGACCTGTCGGGCGACATGGTCCGAACCAACGACACTCTCACCGGCTCGGTGTTTGTTCGCGTGCTCGATGTCCAGGCACTCGCCCTGCTCGCACCGCGGGGCATGGTCGACTCCGGAGCAACGGTGACACCGCGCGTTGTGTGGCGCAACAACAGCAACCTGCCGGTCACGTGCACGCTCCGCTTGGTCGTGAGCGGCGGTTACCTGAACCAGCAGGTCCGCACCAATATCCTGCCCGGGGTCACCGACACGGTGAACTTTGCCCTCTGGACCGCAACCCAGCCCGGCACGTTCTACTCAGGCTGCACCCTGCGGACCACAGGCGACCTCGTGCCCGCCAACAACGTTGTCACCGACTCAGGGTTCGTCCGGGTGCTCGACGTCGAATGCGTCGCCCTGCTTGCTCCGACCGGCACGGTCGACTCAGGCACAAGCGTCGCGCCCGGCGCGACCCTGCGCAACAACGGCAACACGACTGTGACGTTTGATGTTAGATTCACCATCAGCGATGGTCACGATGACACACGCACGGTCGGCGGCCTTGGCCCAGGTGGAACCATCAACTTCAACTTCCCGCCCTGGACTGCAACCCGGCGCGGCTCGTTTGTTACCCGGTGCTCAACCCGCCTGACCGGCGACGTGCGGCCGGCAAACGATGCCAAGTCCGGCACGGTCTTTGTTGCAGTCCATGACTGCGGTGTAACCGATATCATCAGCCCAACTGGCGCGGTTCCGCCCGGCCCGGTCACGCCCCGCGCGCAGGTGCGCAACTTTGGCAATTTGCGCGAGCCGGTCAGGGTGTTCTTCACCATCAACTCGACGCCAGCCTATCGTGACAGCCTGGCACTTACCAATGGTCTTCCTGAGTCTGATACGGTCTTGAGCTTTCAAACCTGGATTGGCTCGCCCGGCGATTACCTGGCCCGCTGCTCGGTCTTTCTTGCTAACGACATGCAGCGCGTCAACGATACCATGAGTAGCCTGTTCACGGTGCGCAACGTGGACGTTGCCTGCCGCCGGATTGCTGCGCCGCTTGGCCGGATTGACTCGTCAGCCACGGTCGTACCTCAGGCTCTGGTCGAGAATCTTGGTGCTGGTTCTGCGACTTTCCGAACCTGGTTCCGCATCTTCGGCAGCACTGGTATGGTCTACTCAGATTCGCTTGTTGTCACCGGACTTGCGTCGGGTGAATCCCTGCTGGTGACGTTCCACGTCTGGGCCAAGCCGCACCTGCCGGGCGGCTACGCAACCCGCTGCTCGACCTATCTCGATAACGACCAGAACCGTGCTAACGATGTTGCTGCCGACACCTTTGTCATCACCGCCAGGTCCCGGCCTGACCCGGGCTGGCGCGAGCGGGCGTCAATGCCTTTGCCCAGCTCAAATCGAGCAGTCAAGGATGGCGGCTGGCTCAGCTATGACCATGGCACCGGTCGCATCTACGCGGCCAAAGGCAACAAGACCCCGGACTTCTATGCTTACAGCCTTACCGGCGATTCCTGGCGTGCACTTGCGCCGATTCCTGACGGCACTGAGGGGAAAAAACCGAGCAAAGGCGCGGCCGGTTGCGCCGACGGCTCAGGCGTGATCTATGCCACCAAGGGGAACAACACCGACGGCTTCTACCGATACGTCGCGGCCAAGGACTCATGGTATCGACTGGCGCCGGTTCCGCTCGGGCTTTCGGGCAAGAAAGTGAAAGGCGGGACCGACCTGGTGTTTGTCCCCAGCGTGCTCGACCACCTCACCTCCGGCCAGGTCTACCTGCTCAAAGGATTCAAGAACGAATTCTACTGCTACGACGTGGCACGTGACTCCTGGCGGCCGCTGCCCTCTGCGCCGGCCGCAAAGTACGACCGCGGCTCGTGGCTTGTTCTTGGGGAAGAGCCCGGACCTCTGCTCTACGCACATCAGGCCAAGTATCACGGCTTTCACGCCTATGACCCGATTAGTCAGACCTGGAGTGGCGCTCTCGCCGGCATGCCTTACCTCGGCATGATGGGCCGGCCGAAAAAGTCCAAAGACGGTGGCTGCGCGGCCTGGCTGGCCGGCTCAATCTACGCGCTCAAAGGCGGTAACACCCAGGAGTTCTGGCGTTACTTCCCTGCCGGCGACTCCTGGCACGAGTACGAAACCATCCCCCAGTTCGGCTCCTCACTCAAGAAGAAGAAAGTCAAGGCGGGCGGAGACCTGACGGCAGACGCAGACTTCATCTATGCGCTCAAAGGCAACAAGACCCTCGAGTTCTGGCAGTACGTGCCGGCGGCAGTTGCCGGTTGCCGGTCTGCAGTTGGCAGTTCGGGAGTCTCCGCTTCCCCGCTTGCGACCGGCCATCCAGTGTTGACCGTCCGGCCTAGCATGTTCCGCGCCGGCCTCGTAACAATCAGACTGAGCGGTCAAGCGACCCGTTGGCCGAGCGGCCCAGTGAAGGTCAGCGTCCTCGATGTCTCGGGTCGCTGCGTCCGGCATTTGTCATTCGTCATTGGGAATTCGTCATTGCTGCTTGACCTGCGCGACTTGAGCGCCGGAGTCTATACTCTCCGTCTGACCGCAGGCGGCCGCACTGCGACGCAGAGACTCGTCATCTATCAGTAGCCGGCGCTGCCTTCTGCTGTGCCCGAGCCCGAATTCCCGGCAACGTGTTCGTCGAGGCAGAAGCTCCGACGTGGAAGATTCAGCGCGGTTTGACAGAAGCGTGCTGGCGGCTAGAATGACAGCGCGCCGGCGTAGCTCAGATGGCAGAGCAGTGGAATCATAATCCACGTGTCAGGGGTTCGATTCCCTTCGCCGGCATCCGACAGGCATCGTGAAGAACCGATTGATCTTCTGCAATTCCTCTAAGCCGCGGGGCGGGCTGCCCCGTTTTGTTTAGACAAGGAGGCCTAATGGGTCTAGAAGAAACCAAGTCACAATTCATCTGGATGAACGGTAAGTACGTTCCCTGGGATGAGGCGAAGATTCACATCTGCTCGCACGTCATTCACTACGGCACAGGCGTGTTCGAGGGCATCCGCTGCTACAAGACGCCCAAAGGCCCGGCCATTTTCCGGATGAAGGAACATACCGACCGGCTGTTCAACTCGGCGAAAATCTACCGGATGGACATCCCGTTCACGAAGGACCAGGTGAACACGGCCATGATTGAGCTCATCCGGAAGAACGGTCTCGAAGAGTGCTACATCCGGCCGATCGTCTACCGGGGCTACAAAGAGCTCGGGGTCAATCCGTTCACCTGTCCGGTTGACGTTGCTCTGATTACCTGGTACTGGGGCAAGTACCTGGGACCCGAGGCACTGGAGCAAGGTGTTGACGTGATGGTTTCATCCTGGAACCGGATGGCGCCGAACACCTTCCCGGCCATGTCCAAGACCTGCGCCAACTACATGAACTCCCAGCTCATCAAGATGGAGGCGATTACCTACGGCTTTGTCGAGGGCATCGCGCTTGATGTCTACGGATTCCTCAGCGAGGGTTCGGGTGAAAACCTGTTCGTGGTCAAGGACGGTGTCATTCACACACCACCCCTGCACGCGACGATTCTGCCGGGCATCACGCGGGCGACCATTATTCAGTTGGCGCGCGACGCGGGCTTTGAGGTGAGAGAATGCATGATGCTGCGCGAGATGCTCTACATCGCCGACGAGGTCTTCTTCACCGGCAGCGCAGCCGAGGTCACGCCGATCCGGTCGGTCGACAAGGTGAAAATCGGTGAGGGTCGGTGCGGCCCGGTCACCAAACGACTCCAGCAGGAGTTCTTCGCGGTGATTGACGGCAAGAGCCCGGACCGTCACAACTGGCTGACGTTTGTCAAGTGAGGGTCGCGCTCGGCGCCGACCACCGCGGTTTTCTCCTGAAGGAGAAGCTCAAGGCCCTGCTCCGACGCCAGGGCCACTCAATTGTCGACCTGGGTTGTCATTCCCCGGACCGGACCGACTATCCGGACCACGCGTTCGCCGTTGCCCGCGCAGTTGAGCAGCGCCGGGCCGCGCGCGGTGTCCTGATTTGCTCCACCGGCATCGGCATGTCAATCGCGGCCAATCGCGTACCTAGAGTCCGGGCCGCCCTGTGCCTGGACGCACACATGGCCCGGATGTCGAGGGAGCACAACGACGCGAACGTCCTCTGCCTTGGGGCGGACCTGGTTTCGGTGCGCCGGGCCGAGCAGATACTTGCGGTCTGGCTCAGCACCCCTTTTGCCGGCGGTCGCCATCGCCGGCGCGTCCGGAAACTCGCCTGCGGCGTGCGCGGCTGTTGAACCGGTGAACTAGTTCCGCTGCAACGCTGCCAGCGAAATCATGATTGAGGCCACCGGGATGCCGACCGCGCTGATGATGGTCGCATAGTCCTGCCACCACTTGAAAACCTGGCGCGGCACGAAGACGATGTCACCGGGCTCAATGACCGGGTCGGACCGCAGTGACTGACGCCGGCCGTTCCGAATTAAGACTCCTCCGGGCAGGTGGGCGTAGGTTGTCGGGCCGCCGGCCTGACCGATGTAGTTGCTTGCCCGCTGATTGGGCGTGAAGTTGTATGGGCCGGGCTGGGCCACCTCGCCCTCAACGTAGACCTGGGTATTAATCGGCGGAACAACGAGCACGTCGTCATTCATCAGTGCCAGGTCGTTCAGCGTGTCGGCCTCAAACAGGATGCCGCGCAGGTCAAGCCGAATCCGCTTGCGTGTTCCATCGCCGCCCACGACCAGTCGTTCAACATAGGCGTTGGTGATGTCAGCCCAGGGCGTAATGCCGCCCGCCTTGCTGATGATGTCCGACACCCGGTCACCGGCCTTCAGTTCGTAGATTCCCTCGCTGACCCGTTCCTTCTCAGTCGTGAGCGCCGATGTTCGCAGTCGATACTGGCCGCGGCCGAAGATTGCTCCTTTGACCGTAACCAGACCCTCGACCGGAGGTATCTGAATGATGTCACCCGACTCGACAAACGGGTTTGCGAGCAGGTCTCCTTTGTTCTCGAACCGCTCGATGTCGACAATTGAATGGACCACGCCGTTGCGGATGAGCTTGATGTTAGTCCGGGACCCAAGCGGCGACACCCCGCCGGCCCGGGCAATAATCTGCGAAACGCGTTCGACCGGCGACGCATTGTATGCTCCGGGGTACTCAATCTCACCGGTCAGAAACACAATTCCCGAACGCAGGCCGGTCAGTGTCAGTTTTACCTTCACTTTGCGGAAGTAACGCCCGATCGCTGCTGACAGCGTATCCTGGGCATCCTTCAGCGTCAGTCCACTGAGTGTGATGGCGTCGGCGATGCCGACGTTGGGAATCGTGACAAACAGCTTGCCCTCGTACGTAATCCAGGCGTCGTAGGAGTATGTAACCGAGCCGGTCACCGTCACCATCAGTTTGTCACCGGGCATCAGGACGTACTCTTCGGAAATAATCGGGCTCTCAACGCCCACCAGCGAAGCGACCGGCGAGACACCCAGTCCAAGGACGCTGGCGGCAGAAGGCGCCATGACCGCACCCGGGGCTATCCCGGTCGAAACCGCGCCCTCCTGGGCAACCGCGCTCAGGCCCAGCCCGAGCGCAAGAATTACTAGGAATCGTCTAAACACGCGCCATTCTAGGAACAGCCGGCCCTGATGTCAATTCAACCGGTTCGGGATGACCTGCACGAGCAGGCTTGCCAGCTTGGCTGCCCCGACCAGTGCGCCGGTCCAGAGAACGCCGTACACCGGCAGCAAGAAGAGCGCAGTCAGCAGTCCGCCAACAAA
>CBFGIT010000042.1:0-20852 GCA_965648905.1 Caldifarciminota bacterium | reverse complement strand
GCGGGCGTAACCGTGGCCGCGGTGTCGATTGCGCCGGTCGGCGCAGTGATCGCGGTCACCTCCATGTCGACCGTGCCGGTCATGAAGCTGCCGCGCACCGTGTCGTTGGCGCGAACCAGGTCAGTGCCGAGCGCAGTCCAGAACGCGGTCGTGAACGCACCGGCGCCGGCATTGTACGTACCGAACTGAACCAGCGTGTCGCCCTGCCAGCCCGCGAGACTGACGCTGTCAAACCAGACCTGAGTCGCGCCCTGCCAGACCGCAAAGTAGGCCCAGGTCGGCTCAACCGTGTTGCCGTAGTTGGTCATGGTGCAGGTCGGAGTTACCGGACCAGGAACCAGCGTGCCGGTCGGCGCGACAATCACCCGTGCACCGACGTCATGCACGAGGACAAAGACGCTCTCGCGTTTGAAGTCGTTGGCGTTGTTCATATCGCCGGTGAGCGACGTCGTGCAGGTCATGACGTTCCAGCCGCGCACGCGCGGAATCCAGTTGGTGAAACCGGTGACGATGCGGGTTGACTCGGGCTGGAGATTGGTGACGACCCGGGTGTTGCTGTAGGGCGGGATGCGCAGGGTGGTGTTGAAGTTGGCGGCCAGTGAGCCGTAGTTCTTCACCTCCACCTGGGGTGCGATCGCGACGCCGGAGTCGACTGATGAGCCGGCAGCCGGCTGGATAATCTGGGTCACACCGACGTCAACGATAATCAGCACGAAGCACGAGCCGGAGGCCTTGTCGTTGGCGCTGTTGCCGTCCCCGCGCAGCCGGGTCGAGCACTTGGTCGCGAGGAGTCCGCCGGTGGTCGCGGTCCAGTTCGTGAAGTTGACCGTGACCGAGTCGCCTGGCGCCAGGCTGGCAACATACTGGGTGTCGTTGTAGACCGTGCCGATGTCGAACCTGACCCAGAACGGCTTGTTCACCGGTCCGAAGTTCTTGACCACGGCACGCGGAGTGACGACCGTGCCGTAGAGGATGGTGTCAACCGGTGCGATGATGCGGGTGACGCCGACGTCCCCGGGCGGTTCCCAGTAGACGCGGCCGTTCGGGTCGTTTTCATAGGCTGAACCCCAGCGGTTACCGAGCCCGCCCATGACCGAATCCCAGCCTACATTGGCGAGCTTCTCGATGTTGTACCCGGCTGTGGCGTAGAAGTTGACCTCGTTCATCGAGATATTCTGGCTGTTCTCGAGCTTGAGCATCGGGCCGGTAATCGAGCCGTGCTCGAATGTGCAGTTCGAGAAGTTGTCGGTCGAGTGGACCGTCGCACCCGAAGCGACGTTGATGCCTGAGGTGTTCATCCACTGGAACCGAGCATAGCGGGCAGCAATCGTTGCGCCGGACTGGACCGTGAACGCATACGGATAGGAGGACGAGACCGCAATCACGGTTGCAGTATCGGTCGCACTGGTTCCAACCGCGGAGAAGGTTGCACCGGAAGTATTGGTCACAGTGCCGGCGGCAGAAGCGGTCCCGAGCCGCAGGACCCGGGGCCCGAGGTTGAACGTGCCGGAGTTGGTGAACGTGCCGTTGACCGTGATGTGCTTGCCTTCGGACACGTTGTTCATGACAATCGTGCCGTTGTTCGTCACGTTGCCGAAGACATAGCCGGAGTCGGAGCGGAATGAGCCGGCAAGTCGAAGCGTATTGCCTGAGTTGACCGTCAGTCCTACGAGCGCGGTGACGTTGCCACCGACCGGGCCGGACGCAGTGGTGCAGGTTACGACCGCGTTCGAGCCGGTCTTCTGGATTCTTAAGTCGTTCAGGACCCATCGGTTGTAGCTTGACGTGCCGCTCATCAGGAGCACGGTGGCCGCACTCGTACCGACAAAGCAGACTTTGGATGAGTCGGTGGCGGTGAACCACGCGCCGATTGAAGTGGTGATGCCGCCCGAGAGGTTGAGCGTGCCGCCATACATGAACCAGCCCCAGCCGGAGTTGTTGGTCAGCAGGCGCAGGCTGGTTGCCGCGGTGCCGAGGATGTTGACCGTGCCGGCAGTGATGTCAACCCGCTGGCCCGAGTTGACCACGTCCCACTGGGTGGTGACGTTGACTACGGTTGAGGGGTTATGGACCGAGACGTTGACCGACCAGCCGTAGATGTAGTTGACGCTGACGACTGAGCCGCCGTTGCAGACCAGTCGGCTGCGCGCACCAGCACCGCCGGTGACCCGGGCACTGGTGCCGCCATTCACAGTCAGGTTGCGGCCGTTGGTAACGACCGTGCCGGTGTCGATGTGCAGAGCATAGGTGTTGTTGGCCGAGATCGTCACCGCGGCGGCGAGGAACAGCGAGCAGGAGACCGTGCTCTTCTGACAGCGGACCAGGTAGAAGGTGGTCGCGTTCGACCCGCCGATGGTGTTGTTCGTCGAACCCCTGAACTTGACCGGGCCGTTGGTGATGTTGACCGTGCCGTTGTTGGTCCAGTTGCCCCAGACCTGGAGCGAGCAGGAAGCTGAAGACTGGACAAACGTGCCGGTTGAACCGATAGTGATGTTGTTGACCGCGGACGCAATGTCGTTGGTCACCGAGTGGTTTATCGTGACGTTGTCGGTCTGGGCCGGGACGCCACGCGGGGTCCAGGTCAGCGTGTCAGACCAGTTACCGGTCTGATTGCTGACGTAGTCCACGGCCCATGCCGGACCGGTCACGAGTACGGAGGCGAGGACCAGCAGTCCGAGGATACCGGTTCCCGCCCTGGCTCTAGTAGCCATTTATGCCTCCTTTGAGTCTTGTGGTTTGAATGGCATGTGTGCGTGCGAGACAAAGGCCTCAGCACGGCCCGGCAGCCATTCCCGGCCGGGCAGGTACAGACCTGTGACATGATAGCGGGCCGGGCCGGTCTGTCAAATCAGGCCGGAGCAGGCCTGAACACACAGGCCGCAGACGTACTGGCTGACGTAACGGGAGCGCTGGAACTCTTTGAGCTGAGCGAAGCAGTCAAGGTGGCGGAAGTCGGCCGCAGTCTCGCCAATCGCATGGGCCGGACACGCATTGATGCAGGCCCGACAGGAGTTGCAGTCGCGGCGCAGCGCCGGGGTCGGGTCGAGCGCAAGGTCAGTCAGTACCGTGACCAGCCGAACCGAAGCCCTGTGACCAGGTGTGACGAGCAGGTTGTTGCGACCAATCCAGCCCAGACCAGCAGCAGCAGCAATCCGCTTGTGCGAGAGGTGGCCGCGCTGAGTCTGCCAGTCAACAATCTGTGAGGCTGGTATCGGCAGGGCCTGACCGCCCAGTTCGGTGATATGCCGGGCAAGCGCCAGGGCAAGCCGGTCAAGGGCGAAGTTGGTCTGCCGGTAGTGGTGCTCGTAGAGCTGGTTGGGCCGGCCCTCAAGCGTCGCTAAGACCGTACGCTGGAGCGGCAGGGCCAGGCTGACCGCAATGGGCAGTTGGTCGAGCACGGCCCGGGGTAGAAGAAAGTCCTCGGTCGCGAGGTCGGCCAGCCGGGCAATGCCGAACCCAACCGCGCCGTGTTCGAGAGCGAGTTGACGAAGAGACGAGGCCGGGTTCATGACCGTCGGCCCCGCAGGTAGACAAGCAGGGAGAAGACCGCTGCCGGAGTCATGCCCGGAACCCGCTGGGCCTGACCGATTGTTACCGGCTGGACCCGGATGAGCTTTTCCCGGACTTCGGTCGAAAGCCCCGGGACATTCGCATAGTCGAGCCGGGCCGGAATCCTGAGCTGTTCGAGCCGGGCAAACTCGGCAAGCTGACGCTGGGTGCGTTCGATGTAGCCCTGGTACTTGACTTCAAGCTCAACCGTCTCGGCAAGCGGGGCTGAAAGTTCGGGCGCAGGCGCAGTGCTGTCCGCAGTCCGGGAGAGCTTGTCGAGCGCGGCCCAGCCGACTTCGGGTCGACGCAGGAGTTCAATCGGCGGGATGGATTCGTGTATCGAGGTGGTGCTGAGTTTGCGCAGCAGCCGGTTGACGCGCGTACTAGCCCGAATCCGGGCGCGAGAGAGCCAGTCAAGGGCCGCCTTGATTGACCGCTGCTGTTGTTTGACCTGGTCGAGCTGGCGAGGGGAGATGAGGCCGAGTCTTCGGCCGTGCCCGGCCAGACGCAGAGCTGCGTTGTCTTCGCGCAGCAGCAGCCGGAACTCAACCCGGGCCGTGAACATCCGGTAGGGCTCGTCGGTTCCCTGCGTGATGAGGTCGTCAATCATGACGCCGATGTAGGAGTCAGTCCGACTGAGCAGGAGCGGTTCTTCCTCGCGCACCCGTAGGGCAGCGTTGACACCGGCAACAAACCCCTGGGCCGCGGCTTCTTCGTAGCCGGTCGTGCCGTTGAGCTGGCCGGCAAAGTAGAGGTTCTTCACCAGTCTGGTCTCAAGGGTGGGATAGAGCTGGGTCGGGTCTGAGTAGTCGTGTTCAATCGCGTACCCGGGCCGCATCATCCGGCAATGCTCAAGCCCGGCAATCGAGTGAAGGAGTTCGAGCTGGAGCGGAACCGGCAGGCTGGTCGAGATGCCGTTGGGGTAGCACTCGACCGTGTTCGTGCCTTCCGGTTCAAGGAAGATGTGGTGCCGTTCCTGAGTAGCGAACTTGACAACCTTGTCTTCAATCGAGGGGCAGTAACGGACGCCTCGGGCTTTGATGACGCCGGTGTAGAGCGGCGAGGACTTGAGTCCGGCTCGAACGATCTCGTGGGTCCTGCGGTTGGTCCAGGTAACGAAGCAGGAGACCTGGTTTTCCGGTGGCTCTCTGGTCCAGAAGGAGAAGGGCCGGACTGGTTCGTCGCCGTGTTGAAGTTCGAGTCTCTTCAGGCTAACGGAACGGATGTCGAGGCGCGGCGGCGTGCCAGTCTTGAACCGGCCGAGTCGGAACCCGAGCGCTTTCAGGTTGCGACTGAGCAGGTTGGCCGGAGCCTCGCCGAGCCGGCCTGCGGGGAAGCTCGTAAGGCCGATGTGAACCTTGCCGGCGAGAAACGTGCCGGGCGCCAGGACGACCGTACGGCTGAGGAACTGCTCGCCGAGCTCGGTTTCGATGCCGAGACAGGTGCGGCCCCGGACGAGGACACGCGCCGCAGTTCCCTGAAAGACGGTCAGGTTCGGGCAGGTCTCGATTTCGGACTTCATCAGGTTGCGATAGCGCGACCGGTCAATCTGGACCCGCGTGGAGCGGAGGGCCCGGCCTTTGCTCGTGTTCAGTTGCCGGTAGTGAATAATGGCTGAGTCGGCAATGCGTGCCATTGCGCCGCCGAGTGCGTCGAGCTCGCGCACGAGCTGGCCCTTGCCGACCCCGCCGATCGCCGGGTTGCACGAGGTTGAGCCGATGGTGTCGAGGTTCTGGGTGACGAGCAGGGTCGAAGAGCCCATACGGGCCGCAGCCAGCGCGGCCTCGCAGCCGGCATGGCCGCCGCCGACCACGATGACGTCGAATCTTTCCGGGCGCATGGATGAGCGGTTGATTCTAGTGCCCGGGCGCAGGGCTGGCAAGAGAGGCAGGTTCCGAGTATAATTATCCGAGGAAGGAAGATGAGCTCTAATGGTCAGATTCTGGTTGGACTTGTGCTGGCCGGCCTTGTCGTCGGCATTCTCATTCACAACAGCGGGCCGGATGACGTTGAACCTGCGCTCGTTACTCAGGCGCGATTGCGCCAGGCGCGACGCCGGAGCGCCGGTTCAGGTCCGGCAGTCAAGCAGGCGCTCAGGCTGGGGCGGGCGCTGACCAACGATGAGCAGTACGGCCGACGTTTCGAGGAAGACACGCTTGACGAACCGGACGAGAGTGAACTGGCCGGGATGCCCTTGATGGAGATTCTGGGCCTTCTGTCCGGGGGCGAGGTGCGAGTTCACACCGGCGGCCGCAGACCGGGCAGCGAGTATGAGGACTGGAAGTTTCTGCAGCGGGCCGACAGCGCCCTGTCAAGCCCGCAGTTTCAGCGACTCCTGAGGAACGCGCTCGGGGCCGACCTCCTGGGCCGACCGTAGACCGGCCCGACACTGACTTCAACCATTGACAGATGGCAGTTGTCAGATGATAATTCAGTTGAGGCGCTGGTCGTTGACATACTAGTTTGGCCAACCATCAGCATGCGTTCTTCCGACAATCCTGTCTTCCCCCCGGCCTCCTTGATGTAGGCGGGGTGCAGAGACGCCTTCTCATATCAACACGTCCGTTCGGACGTGAAAGACGCCTGCACCCCGCCATTGTTGCTTGGTATGGGCATAATACCAGTGCACGATGCCGCCCTCCTCTGGTGGCGAACAATGCTACCCGCCCCGATTCGCCTGTCAAGGACAAGTTTGACCCCGGCCCGACTCGCGGGTACAATTAAGGTGATATGAGAAGGTTGGTAGTCATTTGCCGTTCATCACTTGAGTGGCTGGTGCGCGTCGGCTAAGGCCGACCGTTTTTCCTTTTCAGTCGCACCATGCTGCCGAGATTCACCTTTGACAGTCCAGTCGCACAGTGCCGGTCGAGCCAGACCGGCCCCTCTGCGACAGCCGGAGAGCGTCCTGCGCGGCGCGAGGCGATGCCGGCTTGACGGGCATCTAGAAGAGGTGTCTCATTCCAGACTCGCTAGAAGCAATTGACCGAGATAATGGAGGAAGCATGAAGGGGAGCAGCGCAACGTCAAGACTCGGGACACTGACCGTTGCTGACCGGATTCGACTGCGGGTCAAGTACGGCGTCAGCCGGGCGACACTCAACAACATCGCCCGAATCTGCCGGGACCGGCAGGCGGTCGAGCAACTGCTTGCTGCCCGGCACGAGCACGGGCTGCCACCGAACCCGCTCTGGCAGGGTTAGCCCGGACCTGTCGATGTACGAGCGACTGAGGCAGGCCGGAGCACGGACCGAGACCAGGGTCGTGCTGTTGGTTGGGCTGGTGACCGCAGCAGTTCTTGTCGGCTTGGTCCTTCACCGGTTTGCTGAGCAGAACCGCATCCGGCGGCTGTTCGACCGGCGGATCGCAGAAGAAAGCGCGATGTTCGACAAACTGGTTGAGGTGCAGGGCGCCTCGCTTGAGATGTTTGCCCGGGACTACTCCTACTGGGACGAGCTGGTGCAGTTCATCCGTTCGTCCGACTCAGCGTGGGCCGAGAAGAACCTGGCCGCGTCACTTGGGACGTTTCAGGCTAGCGCGGTCTGGGTGTTCGACACGACCGGGGTGCTGCTCTACTCGGCCGGGGAGAACAGCCGAGTTCGTCCGCCAGACCTGCCCGAGGCGGCGCTTCGACCCCTGCGCCAGGGGACGCGGTTCGTCCACTGGTTTCTGCCGGAGTCAGCCGGGCTGCTCGAACTGCGCGGGGCGACAGTTCACCCGACCGATGACCCGGAGCGCACGGGCCCACCTCAGGGAATATTGGTCGTTGGCCGCTACTGGGGCGCGGGCTTCATCGGCGGACTCTCCAGACTGGTCGGCGCCAGCATTCGGGTAGTGGACGGCCCGGTGAGCAGCCACGGCCCGCATCAGAGCTTCCCGGACCGGGGAATCATGTTCATCACGCGGGACCTGGTTGGGCCGGACGACTCGGTCATGGCGCACGTCGGCGCCAGGAAGCGGCTGGACGCGGTCGCTGAGTTCAATCGGGCGTCGAACCGGCAGTTTGTCATGCTGCTCATATTCGGGCTGACGGTGATGCTCGTCGTGGTGCTGGCCATACTGCAACTGGTGGCGCGGCCACTGACAGTACTGACCCGGGCGATGGTCGAGGAACGGCCCGGGCTGCTCGGCGGGCTGCAGAAGAGCCGGTCCGAATTCGGGCATCTGGCCCGGCTGGTTGTTGGGTTCTTCGAGCAGCGGGAGGAGCTGGCCGAGTACCGCGGGCAACTGGAGCGACTGGTCGAGCAGCGGACCCGCGAGCTGAACACGGCCTATACCAGACTCGTGCAGAAAGAGAAGCTGGCGACGCTCGGTCAGGTCGCAGGCAGTGTGGCGCACGAGATTCGCAACCCGCTGGCCGCGATCGCCAATGCCGCGTACTTTCTGAAGCGCAAGGTAGTGGCTGAGCCGGGCAGTCGGGTCGAGCGCCACTTGAATGTAATCGAGCAGCAGATTGCCCGGGCGAACGAGGTCATCACCAGCCTGCTTGATTTCGCCCGGGGCAGCACGCCCGAGCCGCAACGGCTCGATGTCGGCGAGCTGGTGACTGAGGCGCTTGAGCAGGCACATCTGCCAGAGACCGTGCGGGTCGGCCGAGAGCTAGCGCCCGGGCTGGCAGTGCGCGCGGACCGGGCCCAGATGGTCCAGGTGATTGTCAACCTGCTGACCAATGCGAGCCAGGCGATGTCGGGTAAGGGCCGAATCGTGATTCGCGGGGCGCGCGAGAATGGCTGGGTGACAATCAAGGTGATGGACTCAGGGCCGGGCATGGCGCCGGAGAACCTGGCGCGGGTGTTTGAGCCGCTCTATTCGACCAAGGTATTCGGGATCGGGCTCGGGCTTCCCATCTGCCGGAACTTCGTGCAGGCGAACCGAGGGACGATCGAGCTGCAATCTGAGCCGGGCAAGGGTGTTACTGCGGTGGTCACGCTGCCGGGCGCAGAGGAACACGAGCGATGAACGCCGGCCACGTGGAACAACTCGAACTGCTCGGCCGCATGGCTGGCCGAATGTCCAACGTGCTCCGTCAGCCTTTGGCTGTGCTCCGGAATGCAATCTACTATGTCAACCTGCACTCAGGAGCCGACCTAAACCAGAAGGTTCGGCGTCACCTCGGCCTCGCGCTTCGGGCGGTCGAAGAGATGACCGAGCTGGTTGCCAATCTTGATGGCCTGGTCGGTGCACAGCCGTACGAGCGGAGCGAGATCGAGCTCGCCGCGGTGGTCGGCGCGGCCCTCGACCGGGTCGTTGGTATCGACGAGGTCCAGGTCGAAGTAATCGTCCGACCTGACATTGTGGTCTGGTGTGACCCGCACCGGCTGCGACTCGCCCTGACCAACATAATCAGAAACAGCATTGAGGCAATGCCTAACGGCGGTCGGGTCAGGGTTGTGGCCGACCAGACCGAGCACGAGACATTTGTCGAAGTGGCCGACATCGGGCCAGGCATGGATGAGACGGTGCAGGTGCGTGCCTTTGAGCCACTCTTCAGCACGTCGTCGGCGCGGCTCGGCATCGGCCTCTGCGTGGCCCGGCAGGCGGTTGGTGCCTGCGGTGGACGGATTGAACTGGTGAAGTCCGACAGCCCGGGCGCGGTGGTTCGGCTGTGCCTGCCCAGACACGAGTGACCTGGAGGTGGATGGTGAAAGCTGGTGTGCGAGTACTGCTGATTGAGGACAATCAGGGTATTCTGGAAACGATGAGCGACATCCTGGCCGATGAGGGCGCGAAGGTTGATAACGCCTCGACCGCGGAGCAGGCCCGAGCCTTGCTCGGCAGTCGACGGTACGACGTGGCGCTGGTGGACATTGTCCTGCCTGATGGCGACGGGGTCGAGCTGATTCGGCAGTTCAGGCCTCGGCTGCCCGACACACGTTTCATCGTCATCACTGCTTATGCCCACGGTGCTGCGGCCCAGGCCGCGCGCCGGGAGAACCTGGCCCAGGTGCTCCACAAGCCGGTCAATCCGGCGGAACTGGTCAAGTTGCTTCAGTAGCCGACGGTTCAGGGCTCTAGCGGTCGAGCTCGCGCCTGAGCTTGAGGAGCAGGTTGAAGGCCTCGATTGGGGAGAGGCGGTCGAGGTCGGCTTCACGAAGTTGCTCCAGCACCGGGTGGAGCGGCACATCTGCAGCAAGGGTCGGTTCCGGCTCGGCTGGTTCGAGCCTAGTCAGATCCCTTGACTCCTTCTCCTCAAATGCGGTGAGGACCTGCTCGGCCCGACGGACGACTTCACGCGGCAGGCCGGCGAGTCGGGCGACCGCGATGCCGTAACTCTTGTTGGCCGGGCCGGGCTTGAGCTTGCGCAGGAAGAGTATCGACTCCCCGGTCTCCCGAACCTGAAAGCTGAAGTTCGCGGCCCGGGCGAGGAGCCGGGCGACTTCAGTCAGTTCGTGGTAGTGGGTGGCGAAGACGGTGCGCGGATTGCTCGGCCCGTTGTGCAGGTATTCAACCGCAGCCCAGGCCAGGGCCAGGCCGTCGTCTGTCGAGGTGCCCCGGCCGACCTCGTCGAGGATGACGAGGCTTCGGGCGGTGGTGTTGTTGAGGATATTGGCGGTCTCGGTCATCTCGGCGAGAAACGTCGAGACGCCACGCGACAAGTCGTCGGACGCGCCGATGCGGGTGAAGACCTTGTCAACGATGCCGATGCGGGCCGATTCCGCCGGGACAAACGAGCCAATCTGCGCCATGATGGTAATGAGCGCAATCTGACGCAGATAGGTCGACTTGCCGGCCATGTTCGGGCCGGTGAGGATGACTATCTGCGGTGGGCGGTCGGTTGCGGCGTGCGTGTCTGGTCCGGCGAGGGCTGCATCGTTGGGGATGAACTGGTCGGCGAGCAGTCTCTCGACCACCGGGTGACGGCCGGCCTTGATTTCGAGCACGGTCGAATTGTCAACCACGGGCCGGACATAGCGGTTCTCGCGCGCGACCTGGGCCAGGCCGGCGAGCGCATCGAGTTCGGCCAGCAGGGCTGAAAGTGAGAGAATCCTGGCCACTTCGGCGGCGACTCTGCGGCGTAGGCTGCAGAACAGTTCGTATTCGAGCCGCTTGATCCGCTCCTCAGCGTTCAGCACCTTGGCTTCGTACTCTTTCAGCTCCGGGGTGATGAACCGCTCGCCACCGGCGACAGTCTGCTTGCGCAGGTAGTTCTTGGGAACGCGGTCAAGCCCGGACTTGGTGACTTCGATATAGTAGCCGAAGACCGAGTTGTAGGCGACGCGCAGATTAGGGATGCCGGTGCGCTGGCGCTCGGTCTCCTGGAGTCGGGCGATGAAGGTCTTGGCGTCGTGGGCCAGTCGGCGTAGCTCGTCAAGCTCGGCGTTGTGGCCGTCGCGGATGAGACCGCCTTCGTTGGTTGCCAGGGGCGGGTCATCGACCAGGGTTTGTTCGATGTCCTGGACAACCACGGAGAAGTCCTCGATGCCGGAGCGAATGCGCTCTAAGTCAGGGGCGAGAACCGGGCTGTTTCGGGAAAACAGCTCCCTGATATCTGGTGCCACCCTGAGCCAGGAGGCAAGACCGACCAAGTCCCGGGCGTGACAGCGCTCGAGTGCCACGCGCGAGCTCACCCGTTCCAGGTCACCGAGTCGGGCAAGCGCGGCCTGGAGCTCGGTCAGGTTCGAACCGGCAGCGACGAGCTCCTCGACCGCGTCCTGGCGTGCTTTGATGCGTTCGACTTCGAGCAGCGGGGCGAGGAGCCAGCGCCGAAGGCAGCGGGTGCCCATGGGCGTGCGGGTTCGGTCGAGCACGGCGAACAGGGTGTGGCTGGTCCGGTCGCCGTCTTCGGCATGGATGCGCTCGACCAGTTCGAGGTTGCGGCGGGAGATGCGGTCAATCAACATGCAGTCGGCAACCCGGTAGGGCGCGATGCGGCGAATATGGGGCAGGGCTGAGCGCTGGGTCTGCTCCAAGTAATGGAGAACGGCGCCGGCCGCGCAGATGCCTTCGGTCAGCTCGGCGACACCGAACCCCTCAAGGTTGGCCACACCGAAATGGGAGGCGAGCTTGTCGAACGCATAGTCCTGAGTGAAGTAGTAGTCGTCGAGCCGGGTGACCGGTGACTTCAGGTCCGGAACCAGGTCAGGGTCAATGTTCTGGGGCAGGAGTATTTCGGCCGGGGCGAGCTTCTGGATTTCTTCGGCCAGAACCGATAGCGAGACCTCGGCAGCACAGAACTCTGCGGTCGAGACGTCGGCGAATGCCAGTCCGAACCGGTCACCGGCTGGGGCGAGCGCGACCAGGTAGTTGTTCCGCTGGGCGTCGAGCAGACCGGGCGTGGTGACCGTGCCCGGAGTCAGGACTTCGACTACGTCGCGCCTGACCACGGGCTTGCCCGGAACCGGCAGTTCGAGCTGGTCGCAGACCGCGACCTTGAACCCCTGAGTGACGAGTCGGGACAGATAGGTGTCAAGTGCCTTGGCCGGAACCCCGGCCAGCGGCACGCGATTATGCGGGCCATGAGGTCGGGAGGTCAAAGTCAGACCCAGGGCGCGCGCGCCGACTTCGGCATCTTCGTAGAACATCTCGTAGAAGTCCCCGACCCGAAAGAGCAGGATTGTTCCCGGGTGCGCCTCCTTGATGCGGCGATACTGGGCAAGAAGCGGGGTCAGACGTTCGGACATGGACAGAAGTCAGTCGGTCAGGGCATCACCGGTTGTCGGCTCTGACGACTCGCAGCTACGCGCCGGGACGAAGTCGTTCGAGGACCGAGTCGAGCAGTGACGTGGCCCGGGCCGGCTGGTCCGACTCGACGTAGAGCCGGGCCAGGGCAACCAGAATCTTCAGGTCGGCGTTCTCTTTGCGTGCGGCCCGCTCCAGCAGTTGTACCGCTCCGGCTCGGTCTTCTTTCTTGCGCAGGATTTCGGCCAGGTCGACGGCCAGTCCGGCATCGTCGGGAATCCGGCGCAGCAGCCGCTCGTAGAGCTGGATTACGTCGTCGTACCGGCCGGCCTCATAGTAGGCGCGCTCCAGGCGTTCGCGCACCAGTGCGTTCTGCTCCGGGGCCGAGTTGAGGACCTCGTTCCAGACCCTGATGGCGCTGTCGGTATCGCCCTGAGCAAGCAGATGGTCACCCAGATAGACCCGGGCCGGAACCGATTGCGGGTCGAGGCGCAGAGCCTGGTCAAGGTACGTCCGGGCCATGGTCGGATTGGCGGCGCGGACCGCTCGGCCGAACTCGGTCAGCATCCGCACGGCCGCGGCCCGGTCACTTGGACTGCGGCCGATTTCTTTCATCAGTTCCTCGCCTTTGTCCCATGACCCGGTGTCGATGTAGAGCCGGAGCAGTTGCTCGCGGCTGGCAAAGTCGCTTCGGTCCTGGTGAATCAGCTCCTCAAGCAGGGAGATGGCTTTGACCTTGCGGTCAGTGCGGAGGTAGTCGCGCACCAGGGCCTGGTAGACCCGTCGCTCGTCCCGCGGGTTCAGGTTGCGGCGCAGAGCGAGATTCTCATGCAGACGCAGGGCCCGGTCAATGTCGCCCCGCTCCATCAATAGGTCGCCCAGGCGGATGTAAGCGTCGATGTTGTCCGTATCCTGTTCGACCGCGTCCTTGAACCGGGCAATCGCCTGGTCGATGCGGTGGTCAAGTGCCAGTTGCAGGCCTTCGACGTAGGACGGTGCTGCGGTCTGACGCCGGCGCAGCCAGTCACGCACCACCGGATAGAGCGCGACCACGAGCACGGCGAGGATAACAATGAGCAGCCAGATCACTTCTCACCTCCGATGCCCTCGAGCGGTGCGTTGCGCAGGGCGCGGAGTTCGTCGGTCAGGTCGTCGATTTCCCGGCGCTGGCGGCGCAGCCGGGCACGCAGGCCGACTTCCGAAACGAGCGTGAAGATGCCGACGCAGAGTGCCCCAAAGGCAAATGAATAGAGCAGCGCCACCGCGAGATTGGTGTAGTAAGTCCGGGCAAAGACCCGGACCGCGACGTCGGCGGTCGCGTTCGGCAGGGCCAGCATCAGGACGATGACAAAGGCGACAAGCATCAGGACGACTCGAAAGATGACCACGGTATCCTCCTTAAGATTCCTGTGACTCAGGGCATGGCGTTCGGCGTGCACCGCGAACGCGGAGACGTCCGGCAGCCCGGGTCGGTTCTGATGTGACAAGCTGGGCCACCGGGGTCCAGCCGTTCAGGTGCGTTACGCGGGCCAGGACAAGGGTTCCGGCCGGGACCGGGGCGGCCACAACTACGACCTTGCCCGAACGCGTGCGGCCCAGCGCGTCCCGGCCGCGCGGGCTCGGCCCCTCGATGAGCAGCTCGTGTTCCTGCCCGACCAAGGCGCGGTTCAGTTCGATGGTGACCCGGTTCTGGACTTCAATCAGTCGGGCGAGCCGGCGGCCTGAGTCTGCAGCCGAGACCTTGGGTTCGAGCTCGGCCGCGCGGGTCCCGGGCCGAACCGAGAACCGGAACGTATAGGCAGAGTCAAAGCGGACCCGCTGCACGACATCAATTGTATCGAGAAAATCGGCCTCGGTCTCGCCCGGAAAGGCGACCATCACGTCGGTCGAGAGAGCAAGACCGGGCAGCAGGGCGCGCGCCCGGGCAACCAGGCGGAGATACTCGGTGCGCGTGTAGCCGCGATTCATCAGGGCGAGAATGCGGTCTGAGCCGGACTGAAGAGGTAGATGCAGCGCGGGGCAGACGTTCTTAGCCTCAGCCATGGTGCGAAGTACCTTGTCGGTCAGGTCGCGCGGGTGAGATGTAAGAAAGCGCACGCGCGCACTGCCCGCAGTCCGAGCAACTGCCGCGAGAAGCTCGGCAAAGTCATGGGAACCATCCTGATAGGCGAGGACGTTCTGGCCCAGCAGGGTGATATCCTTGATGCCGCGACCGACCAGGGTCCGAACTTCGTCGAGCACCCGGTCCATCGGCCGGGAGCGCTCGCGTCCTTTGACGTACGGGACAATGCAGTATGAGCAGTAGTTGTTGCAGCCGCGCATGACCGTGACAAATGCCGAGACCGGGTTGTTCGGCTCGGGCCGAACCTGGTCATAGCATTCAGAAGACAGCCGGGTTGCCACGAGGCCGCGCGTGCCGGCGCGGCACTGCTCAACCAGCTCAGGCAGGCGCAGGTAGTCATCCGGGCCGACCACGATGTCGGCAAGCGCGCTCTTGACCAGTTCATCACCGTAGCGCTGGGCCATGCAGCCCAAAACGCAGACGAGCCGGTCAGGCTGGCCGGCCCGATGGCTGCGGAAGTCCGCGAGTCGGCCCAGCGCGCGCGCCTCGGCGTGGCTGCGGACCGAGCAGGTCATCATCAAGAGCAGGTCGGCCGAGGACTCGTCCTCGGTCTCCTCGAATCCGGCATCAGAGAGTATCTTACGCACCACGCCGGACTCGTAGACGTTCATCTGGCAGCCATAAGTCTGAAGAAAGAACTTGCCGGCCATGCAGGCGATATTCTACTGCAAGCGGGCGATTGTCAAGCAAAGACCGCAGCGCATCGGACGGGCAGCCCAGAAAGGAGAGCACAGAACGCAAGTTGTAGAGTGCAGATTGTAGGATGCAGAGCGCGGAATGGCGAATGGCGGTCGGCGACCAAGCCCGGTCGGTTCTGCTTCGCTGGCCCGAGGGGTCGGACAAGGCTGGCCCCAAGGACATACCGTTGCATCATCCTCAGGCGTCAGTCGGGCCCGGTCCTCTGCCGTTGCCGAAGGCCGGTCACCCTTTTTCTCCCCGGGCCAGTGCCAAGCGTGCAGTGAAGCCTGGTCTGGTGGGTCGGTCAGAACGGGTTCCTCATCGGGCAGTAATGGGCGTTCTGCTGGGTCGGGCCGAGCCCGGTCTCGTGGCCGGACCGACCGGCCTACCCAACGGTTCAGGGGATAACCCGGGGGTCACCTCCCCTTGACAGAATCGGCCCGGGCGCCTGACACTTGCTTCTGCGGTCGCGGCTGTCAGGAATTCCGCCCCCGGTCTATCTCAGAATCACGGTTTTCACCGGCGCTTGCTGGTCTGGTGCGTTACACAAGAAGTAGACTCCAGCCGCAAGGTGCGACACGTCGTTGGCGCCGGGGGCAAGCGCCATGACCGTGCGGCCCACGGCGTCCAAGAGCGCAAGAGGAGTGTCACTGCGTTGACTGCGCCCGAGCGCATCGAGGTGCAGCACGCCGCGGACAATGGTCGCCCTTCGTGTGTAGTCTGGTCCGGAATGCGCGTTCTCCTCAAGTGCCTGAACCGGGTCAAGCCTGCCCCAGATACGGTAGGTGTGGGCGGTCCGGCCCGCCAGGCTGTCAACCCAGCCGCAGTTGACAAAGAGCACTTGACCGCCTGGGCCGGCGCAGGCTGCGGGCGTTATCTGTTCGTTGACACCGGTGTGAACCGGGAAGGGAGTCCGGGCTGAACCGTCAGGCTGGACGTAGCAGGCGTAGATGTCGTAGTCGTGGCCGTTGCGCCAGTCCTGCCATACAGCAGCGTACTGCGTGCCGGTCCAGGTGAGTGCGGACATGGTCTGGTACCCGGTGGCAACTCCGATGGGCCGTCCGTTCGGGTCGAGCACGACGCCGTCCGGCGAGACACGGGCGCCGTAGATGTCAGAGAGGCCGCCGCGGGAGTCGTCCCAGGTGACAAGATAGTTGGTGCCGCTGGACACCGCGTCCGGGTTCATGCTGGTGCGGCTGCAGACCACAAACCCGTCCGGGTCGAGCACGCGGCCTGACTGAGTAACCCGCGCACCGTAGATTAGGTAGTTGCCACTGCGGGCGTCGTTCCAGACGACAAGGCTTACGGTGTCGCCGCCGGCAATCGCCGGGTAGTACTGGCCCTGGCTGGCCAGGCAGATGGGGATGCCGGTGTCGAGTACCGCACCCTGTTTGTCGACCCGCGCACCGTAGATGTCGTACTGGTAGCGGCGGAAGTCGTGCCAGGCAACGAGCCAGTTTGCGCGGTTCCAGGCAACGTCGGGGTAGACCTGGACCTGGCTGCGGCGACAGATGGCAATGCCCTGCGGGTCGAGCACTTCACCAGCCGGGCTGACTCGGGAGCCGAAGATGTCGAAGTCGCCGGTGCGGAGGTCGCCCCAGACTACAAGCCAGCTTGAGTCGCCCCAGGCAACAGTCGGGATGCCCTGCCAGTTGTAGAGGGTGCAGATGGCGATGCCCTGCGGGTCGAGGACCTGTCCACGTGGCGTGACCCGGCAGCCGTAGATGTCTCTGCTTCGGCCGCTGCGGAAGTCGCTCCAGACCACGAGGTAGTTGTTTCCGTCAAATGCGACGTCGGTGTCGTACTGGCCATAGGCTGCGGGTGAAAGCAGGATGCCGGCCGAGTCCGCGACATGCCCGGTACTGCTGACGCGGGTCCCGAAGATGGACCAGGTCTGGTTGCCTCGGCTGTCGTGCCAGACCACGAGCCAGCCGTCACCCCTGGGGCAGAGCGCAGTGCCGGACTGGCTCTCGGCGTCGAGCGACAATCGGACACCGTTCGGCTCGAGCACAGTTCCAGTCCGGGTGACGCGTGCACCGTAGACGTCGTAGTCAGGATATGACCGGGCATCATCCCAGGCGACGAGGAAATGGCTGTGGTCGGCGGAGATGTCCGGCGCAGTCTGCTGCTGGCTGGCGGCCGAGACCGCAAACCCGGTGCTGTCAAGGACCCGGCCGTCAGCGTCGAGTCGCGCAGCATAGATGTCACCCTCGCCATTACGCTGGTCAGACCACGCGACCAGCCAGATGCTGTCGAATGCGACCGCAGGGTAGGTCTGGCTAGCGGTCAGGGCCGCAATCGTGATGCCGGCCGAGTCGAGTACCTGGCCCGTGGGTGAGACTCGGGTGCCGTAGATGTTCGCGTCGCCGTTGCGGTTGTCCTGCCAGACCACGAGCCAGCCGGCTCTTGAGCCGGACACGGCCGGGTACTGCTCGTTGGTCGACTGAATGGAAATGGGAATGCCGGACGGGTCGAGCACGATTCCGGAGCGGGTCAGCCGGGCGCCATAGACATCGTACGAGGTTCCGCCGCGTGCGTCTTGCCAGGCGACAAGACAGAGTGTATCGCTGACCGAGACCGACGGGTAGCCCTGGCCGCTGGCCGCGGTCGAGACTGCAATGCCGTGCTGGTCCAGCACAACACCCGAGCTGCTTACTCGGGCCGCGTAGATATCGTCCTCGCCATTGCGGCCGTCCTGCCAGACTACGAGGAAATTGACACCGTCATAGCTAACCGCAGGCCGCTGCTGATTCCAGGGTTCTGACGAAATCAGGATGCCGGCAGAATCGAGCAGGAGCCCGGACGAGGTGACGCGGCAGGCGTAGATGTCGTCCTGGAAGTAACCGCGATGGTCCTGCCACGCTACGAGCAGGGTCTCACCGCTTGACGCTGCGGCAGGATAGCTCTGTTGCCAGGCACAACGGGTGAGTAGGTAGTTGGTATCGAGCAGGAATCCGGCTTCATCGAGCGTGGGCGCAGGCTCACAATCGGCGCGGACAGCACGCACTTGCGTGACAATCATCTCCGGGGTGAGGCCGGACGGCAGCAGGTCGGCGCCTGCGCCGGCGAACGCGAAGAACAGAAGGGCGAGGTTCATTTGTCCGCCTCCAGAAGGTCAACGCTGAATCACGACCTTGGCGAGTTCTGAAGCGCCGGCCACAAAGTAGACGCCGGGCGCAAGATGCAGCACGTCGTTGGCGCCGGGCTGAAGCCTCATCACCGTGCGGCCGGTAGCGTCGAGCAGCAAGGGTCTGGGACACAATCCCGATTCCCCGAACGGAATCGGGTTATGTCCCGGGCCGAGGTGCAGCACCCCGCGGACAATGGTCGCGTGCCGGCTGCGGCCAACGTTCTGCAGCTCGCGGTCAGCAACGCCGACGTTAATGCCGAACCAGTTGAGAACAAGCGCCATCAGTTGGGTGCGGGTGAAATAGGTGGGGCGGGCTTGAGGCCGGTTGACCGCCTCGAAGCCGAACCCGAGGAAGATGACTTTCCCGCCGCTTGCGTCAGCACGCCGCACCCCGGCGCAGAGGGGGATTGTTGAGTCGTAGACTATGAAGCTGCGCGCTGCGGTCGGGATGATGATATCGCGTGAGTTCTGGTTGTTTGCGCCGTTGCCGCCTGCAGTTGCGATGCCAGTGATAGCCCGACCGAGCGAGTCGGCCCGGTCGCCAAAGGCGAAGAAACCGGAGAAACCAGAGGAGTCGAATCGGCAGCCGACCGTGGTCTCAAGGAACGACGTGCCGGCGAGTTCCTCGGCGATGTTCTGCCCGGTGAGAAACAGGTTGCCGCCCCGACCTAAGAAGGCGGCCAGGCCGGCCTGGTCTTCGGCGGGAACTGTGCCGGTGCGGGTATTGCCTGAGTACCAGATTGCGGTTCTTTTCAGAAGTCGGTCGAACTGGTCGTAAGGGATTCGGGCTGAGTCAGAGCGGGACCAGCTTGAGTAGTGGACCCCGAGCGAGTCGAGCGGCCCGGTGTAGAACCGTTCGTAGCGGGCCGCGGAGTCGCAGTTGATTAGTGCAAGGTCAGCCGGGGTGGTGACGAGATTGACTTCCGTGTCACCGTGCACCACGAACGTCCAGGCGCGGTTGTAGTAGGGAAGCCACGTTTTGATGCTCAGGGTGACGGTCGTGTCAATCATCTGGAGTGAGAAGCCGCCGCTACGGTTGGTCAGACAGGAGTCCCAGACCGTTGAGTCGCCGGCAATCGAGACGAGTACCCAGGCCGGAATGCCCTGCGCCGAAGCGGAGTCGACGATAGTTCCGCTGATGCGGTACAGACCATGGACGTCGAGCGTGAGCCGGACCGTGTCGTTGAGTGGGTTGTTGTCGCCAGAAGAGTAGGCGAGCAGGGTGTACATCCCCGGTGTGTCAAGGGGAATCGGCGGAAACGGAATCGTCTCGATGGCGAGAAACGGCAGTGAGTCGATACGCACGCCGACGCCCGAGCCGCCAGCCTCGACGATCAGATTAAGGTCGTGCATCGTGTCCCGACCGGCGTTGGCAACGGGGACAGAAGCTTGGACCATGTCACCGACAACGTAGACACCGTGTCTTTCCGGCGCGGTGAACTCCAAGACCGAGACATCCTGGTCAAAGGTCGGCGTAACGAATACGTCCATGCCCATGAAGTCGAGATAGGTTGTTACCCAGGTCTGGTCCTGCGTATTCGGGTCGGTCCAGGTTGCGGGAATGCCGCCGTCGCGGTCAGTATCTTTCATCAGCAGGGTGTCGACAAGATACTGGTGCATCAGCCAGTCGGGTGTGGCGCTGGTCAATTCAGCAGCAGAGCGATAGGCATTGGCCAGCCAGATGTTGTGGGAACAGTTCCAGGACCCGGCCGGGTAGAAGCCGGGCAGGGAGTCGACATATGTGCTGAGCCAGACTCGGCCTGCAGCCGTATCTTCCTGACAGACGGTGTGCGCAATGCCCCAGAAAGCAGTGCCGCCGCACATTGCCCAGGATTGTAGTCCCAGGCTGCCCCGGGCATTGGCCTCAACCCACCTCTTGACCCGCTGGCCGCGGGCGAGCGCAGTGTCGTGCAGGACCGGGTCATTCCGCTCCCGGGCATAGGCGTAGGCCATGCCGGACGACTGACTGGTAACAAAGTAGTCCAGGGCGGTGGTGCTGAGCAGCGGGTTGGCAAGGTAGAAGTTCCGGCAGGTGTCGGCGTATGCCAGAAAGGACGAATCGCCAAAGGCACGCCGGTACTGGGACTCAGCCATGAAAGCAAGGCCGCAGTTCCAGACCGAGTACCAGATTGAGCCGGGAACGCCGCCGTGCTCACGGTAAGCGGGATGACGCAGAACATAGACCCAGGCACGGCGAATCTGGGTTGAATAGTCGTTGCGGCCGGTCAGCTCAAACCAGCGCGACCATATCCAGATGGCTTCCTGGGTGTTGTCGGTTTCGATGACCGTGGGCATGTGCTCGGCCTCGATGATTCCGCCAAAGTCAGGTGACATCGAGTCAGAGACCTGATAACGGGCAACAAAGTCGCAGGTAAGCTTCACCCGTTCCAGGTAGTTGAACCGCCGGGGCCCGAAAACAAGGCTTTCAGGCCGGGGCAGAAACTGAGGCCGGTACGACCAACCGAACGCACGAAACTCTTCTTCGGTCCAGGGTCGGGTGGCGAACGCCACACCAGTTAGCAGGAACATGACAACTGCGGTTTTCGAGCGCAAGGGCACCTCCTCTTGCACGATAGCGCACCGAGTCAGAAAGTCAAGGGAAGAGAGCGACCGCATCGGTGCCCCCAATCCCGATATTGAGCCTCGGATTTGATGGGGTCACGCGGTTGGCAGTCTAATTGACCAAGTAGACCGTCGTCTGGTGGGTTTCGGAGTGCGACACACTTGCGGAATCGGCCGTTATCAGACGCTTGCGGG
>CBFGIT010000041.1:0-21035 GCA_965648905.1 Caldifarciminota bacterium | reverse complement strand
ATGGGTCTGGAAGGTCATGCCCGAGCTCGGCATCGAGCGTGGCGGCACCGGCATCACTTGGGCGCTTGATGCCGGGGCGTTGTACAAGCCGTTTTCGTTTCTTTCTGCCGGTCTCTCTCTCGAACCTCGGACCAAACATCGCCTACACCCACACCTCCTCGGGCGAATCTGACCCGATACCCCGAATGCTCCGTCTTGGTCTTGCCTACTACCCGGTCAAGAACAACCTGGTTAAGGTTGGCATCACGCCCGAGGTCTCCAAAATAATCGTCGGCATGTTCTACGACACGACCGGCACCAAGCCGTTCAGCCGCAAGCTGTCAGAAGAGTTGCGCGACGCTTGGAAGAGCTTCGGCGTCGAGGCATCCCTTGCCAATCTGCTGCATGCCCGGGTAGGGTACTTCGAAGACCTGACCGGCCAGCGCGGCGGCATCGTACTCGAGAACGAGTCCGGTCAAACGTATCACTACGGTTTGGGCGACGTCATGACCGGCCGAGACCTCGGCAAGCTCAAGTCCTTCGGACTCTGCTGGGGACTTGGTATTGGCTGGAAAGACTACCTGCGCCTTGACGTATCTAGCGACGCTGCGATTTACGACTTTAGCACGAGCAACCTGCAGGTCTCTTTGGTCGCCAACGACGTCGCGGGCCTCGCGAGCGAAATCGGCCAACTCCTGTCAAGACCTCCAAGGTCTATGCCGCACAGCGCTTACGACCCCGGACCCAGCGAAACGTGGTACACGGGCAGTGGTGTGCTGTTGACCAAGACTGGGCTTCTGGCGACGTGTCACCACGTGATAGACAGCGCAACCCAGATCTGGGTAGACTTCCCACAACGAGCCACGTCATATCCAGCAAGGGTCGTGGCAGACGACGCAGCGCACGACCTTGCGCTTCTGCGGCTGGTCCGAGCGGCGGACGACAGCATGGATGCGCCCTTTGCGCTCCTGCAGCCGGAGGAGCTTAGACTCGGGATGGAAACTTTCACTGTCGGCTACCCGCTGACAGATATCATCGGAATAAGCCCACGTTACACGGCCGGCAGCGTTAGTGCAATGGTGGGCGTTGACAACGACCCGCGCGTACTGCAAATCCAGAACCCAGTGCAACCGGGCAACAGCGGCGGGCCGTTGTCTAGTCGAGAGGGGCGTCTGATGGGCATTGTGGTAGCTAGGTTGAGCAAATGGCGTGTTCTGAGTCGAACAGGCACCCTGCCGGAGAATGTCAACTTCGCGGTCAAGATCGGATACCTCCGCGCACTGCTGGCAGAGACGGAGGATGGTAGGTCAGCGATGGGACGCAGCTCCAGTATCAAACCAGGTCCGCCGGAGGACATCGTACAACAGATTCTGCCCTACATCGGCTATGTTCGCGTTAAAGCAGCAAGGTAGGGCGGCCTCGGCTCCCGGATGATAAATGGGGACATTACCTGTTTCCGAAGGCGTCAGGGGCAGTAGGTACCTGTTCGGTTCGCGGTGACGTTCCGATTCCCGCCCCGCGCATCTGGGAGCCTGCCGGGGAACCTGTTGACAACATCAACTCATTACAATGAGCTGCGGTTCGATGTCTTGGCGCCGTCCACTGGTAGTGGCGCCCTGCTGCGCGGCGGGATTCCTGGCGGTTCGGTCTCGGGTTCGGTAATGCGGGGTAGTGTCAAGAATTGTGTGTAAATTGCTTGGCCTTCTTGGTAGGTTTGCCCCATAGCGGGCGGTCCTCCCATTGCTTGTTGGTCTTCATGAACAGCGCGTAGACCAGTCGGTCACAGCTCGCGCCGTCCGCAAACATGCACATCGGGCGTATCCGCTTGCGCAACTCCCGGAACAGCCGCTCGATCACGTTCGTCGTCCGTACCTTTACCCACAACTCGCGCTGCTTCCGCAGTACCTGCATGTGCGCCAGCAGTTCTTCCAGGTCTGCCGCAAGACTCGCCACCACCTTCGGGACGGTCGCCCGCCAACGCCCGGCCCATTGTCGAAACCGCTTGACCGCACTGCGATAGCTCGCCGCCAGGTAGACCCGCCGGGCTCCGGCAAGACATTCTTCCCGGTACCGCGCCACGGCAGCGGCCGCAGCCTTCTGGTTCAGATGGGTAACGCCCCGGCTGCGTGCGAAATGGTCAACTCCCCACGGACCGCTCGACACGCTCACCGCTCTTCCGCTGCAGCACCAGCCAACCCTGTCAAGGGAGGGGTGACCCCCGGGTCATCCCCCGAACCGTTCCCTGGGCCGGTCGGTCCGGCCCCGACACCGGGCTCGGCTCGACCCCAGAGCACGCCCCTTAATGCCTGCTCAGGCCGACCCACCAGACCCGGCTCCACTGAGCCCCTCGCACCAGCCCGGAGCGAAAAAAGGAGACCGGCCTTCGGCAACGGCAGAAGACCAGGCTGGACCGACGCCTGAGGACAATACAACGGCACGCCCTTTGGGCCGGCGCGGATGAAAACGACTGTGCTAGCGGTGTGACGGTGCTGGGTGCGGCAAGGTCCCATTTCGACTACCCCATCCAAACGTGCAGTATGATAGGTTCACCGGCTCGTCAATGTCACGGGGATCATTACCGGTGGATTTGACGGCCACAAGGGGCGGGCTATAATGTTTCGTCTGGCAGATAGTACCGAGCCGCCCGTCCGAAGTTCAACGTTTGGAACTGCAGTAACAGGAGGAACGAGTGAAGAGAGCCGTAGTCCTTGCTGTGATGCTCGGCATCACGGCATCGTGGGCCGCCCTGGTTGAACCCGCACTCCTTGAGCAGATGGCCAAGGCTGATGCGAACGATTACATCGGGGTGACAATCGCGCTGGAACGCCAGCTCGATGCCCAGACAATCATCCGCACGATTAAGAACAAACAGCAGCGCTGGGAAACGACTGTGTCGGCCCTGAAGGCGATGGCACAGGAAGACCAGGCCGGCCTGCTTGCCGAACTTGAGACCTATGCGCGCCAGGGCAAGGTCAAGACGATCACGCCGCTCTGGATTGCCAATGCGGTCTACTGCGAAGCCACGACTGAAGTCATCAACGCGATTGCGAACCGGGATGAAGTCTGGTTCGTCCAGTGGGACCTGATTCCAACCGAGAACGCCCTGGCGCTTGCGCCCAACAATCCGAGCACTGACGCGCTCGACGGCAGCTTCACGGTCGAGTGGAACGTCCGCAAGGTGAAGGCTGACAGCGTCTGGCTGGTGTACGGATATACTGGGAACGGCGTTGTGGTCGGCGACATCGACACCGGCTGCGACTACACCCACCCGGATTTGGCCGGGCACATGTGGACCGACCCGAACTACCCCTACCACGGCTGGAACTTCGAGCAGAACAATAACAACCCGATGGACGCGCACGGCCACGGCACGCACACCTGCGGTACCGTTGCCGGCAATGGGACCGGCGGTGACACTACCGGCATGGCCCCGAATGCCCGCATCATGACGACGCGGACCAAGACCAGCATCAGCCAGCCGTACCCGGACACGATTGCCGAGAACACGGTGATGAACTCGATGCAGTTCTGCGTTGCGCCGCCGCTCTCGCCGGACAACCATGCGCATCTCTTGACCATGTCGCTTGGCTGGATTATCCGTTCATGGAGCCCGCGCCAGGCACTCTGGCGTCAGTGTGTAACCAATGTCGCCGCGGCTGGCCTGCCGTACTTCATTGCCGCGGGCAATGAGGGTTCTTCGAGCCCGCCGTACAATCTCCGCTGTCCGGGCAACGTGCCGAGTCCGTGGCACCATCCGGCCGCGATTCCAGGCGGCGTGGGCGGCTCGATTTCCATCGGCGCGACTACCAGTGCCGACGTTTATGCCTCGTTCACGTCGTGGGGCCCGGTGAAGTGGGACACGATTCCACCTTACAACGACTATCCCTATCCGCCCGGGCTCTTGAAGCCGGACATCTCGGCGCCGGGCGAGAACATCACTTCGACCCGACTGGGTGGCGGCTACACCCAGATGTCGGGAACCTCGATGGCGACCCCGTGCGCAGCCGGCGTGTGCGCCCTGATGCTGGAGAAGAACCCGACCCTGCTGCCCGAGGAAGTTGATTCCATCATGCAGATGTCGGTGCTGCCTCTGGGCTCTCAGCCCAAGAACAACACTTATGGGACCGGCCGGATTGATGCGATGCGCTGCATCGAGAATACCCCGCTGCCGTTCGGGGTCCGGTTCTATCGTGCGGTCATCGACGACAGCGCGGGCGGCAATAACGACGGCATTATCAACCCGGGTGAGACCATCAACCTGCCGGTCTGGGTCAAGAACCAGTGTGACTACACGACAAACGGAGTTGAGGCCAGGCTGCGGACTACCGACACCTGCGTCGTAATTACCGATTCGGTCAGGTATATCGGCGCGATTGTCGAGGGCGACACCGGTTACACCGGCGACGACGGCTTCCACTTCTCGGTTGCCGGCTCTGTTCCCAACGGCTACACCATGAAGTTCGAGCTGAGCATCACCGACACGCTCGATTCGCTCTGGACTTCGGGGTTCGCGCTCAAGGCCGGCCGGCCCGTGCTTGAGGGCGATTCGGTGTACGCGTTCGACTCGGGCAACGGCAAGCTCGACCCGGGCGAGGAATGCGACATCGCAGTCCAGCTTGTCAACTCGGGTCTGGGCAACGCTTATCAGGTGACCGCGGTCCTGGTCTCGGGCGACGTGCGGCTCGCCGTCCTCGATTCAACCGGTGATTACGGCCTGGTGCCGGCGGACAGTTGGGTCATGAACTTGACCGACCGCTTCCGTGTGCGGGCCTCAGCCTCAATACCGCGCGAGTTCGTCATCCCGTGTACCCTGCGGGTCAGCCAGCTTGGGTACCCGGTGCAGAACGTTCCGTTCGGCATCGAGGTCGGCCGGTTGACCGCAGTTGACCCGATTCCTGACGGGCCACGCACCCCGGCCCTGTACTGGGCCTATGACGACGCAGACTCGATGTACGCGGAGGCCCCGCGGTTCAGTTGGGTGGAAATCCGCAACCTGGGCACGCGGCTGACTCTGTCTGACGACCAGACCGTGGTCATCGACCTGCCCAGTTCGTTTGGCCCGTTCCGGTTCTACAACCAGAACTTCACCCAGGTCTCAATCTGCGGCAACGGCTGGGTTGCGCCGGGCTACACTACGAGCAGCGCCTACAGCAACACGAACCTGCCGACCACGACTCTGCCTGGCGCGCTCTGCATCAACTGGGACGACCTGTATCCGCCAACCGGCGGTGGAGTCTGGTACTACCATGACCAGGCCAATCACCGGTTCATCATCGAGTGGGATTCAGTCGCCTACTACTCCAGCCGTACCACCTTCGACAAGAACCAGATTATCCTCTACGACACCACCCTGGCTGCCTACGACGGCAACTGCGAGTTTCTGTTCCAGTACTTGACTGCGAACCAGACCAGCTCCGCCACGGTCGGCGAGCAGGACCCGACCGTCCAGATTGCCATTGAGGTGTTGTACAACACCGCGTATCACCGCGCGGCCATGCCGATTCTTCCGGGTCGGGCAATCAAGTTCACGACCGATACTATCGTGACCGGCCTGGCCGAGGGTGCGAACGTCTTGAGCAGCCGCCGGCTCGGGCTTGCGCCGTCCCGCAACCCGTTCTCGCGCTCGGTCGTGCTCAACTACTCGCTGCCGAGCGCAGCACGGGTGCGCGTGTCGGTCTGCGATGCCTCGGGCCGGGTTGTCCGCGACCTGGTGAACTCGGGCGGCGAGCTGGTCGCACCGGGCGTCTACAGCGTAGCTTGGAACGGCCGGGACAACTCGGGCCGCGAACTGGCTGCCGGCATCTACTTCTACCGCCTGACCAGTTCGGTCGGCAATCTCTCCCGGAAGGCTGTTCTGACCCGGTAAGCCGGGCATGTTCGCAAGAGTCTGTTTCGGGGGCTGCTTTCCGGCAGCCCCCTTGTCTTTCACGAACCAAACTATGGAGAACGCATGAAACGCAACACTATCTTGCTGGCGCTGCTGCTGGCCGGCGTTTCGGTCGGTGCCTGGCTTGGCACCGGCCCAGAGGCCCGGTCGACCGCACGCATCGTCAGCAATTCGAGCGCCGGGACCGTGCTCGACGTCGAGCTGCCTGGCGTTACTGCTGTTCCAATCACAGTTGACAACCGGACGTATCAGGTCGTCAATATCCCGGGCGACGTGATGGCCGCACTTGAGGTCGGCAAACCCCAGGTGCCAAAGCTCTCGTACCTGCTCGGCATTCCGGACGGCGCGCAGGTTCAGGTATCGGTCGAGGTCTTGGAGCAACGCACCTTTGACAACATCGTCCTGTACCCTTACCAGACCCCGGCAACCGAAGGCAGCAACCATCCGTTCGTCGTTGATGAGCAGTTCTATGCCAAGGACGGCTCCTACCCTGATTTCGACGCCCAGGTCATGGGTACGGGTATCTGGCGTGAGCTTGCTATCGGCAACGTCCAGGTCTTTCCCGTGCACTACAACCCGGCCAAGCAGCAGCTTACGGTCTACACCCGGTTCCGGGTGAACGTCAAGTACTCAGGCGGGCCGTACACGGTCAAGCGCCTGCCCGCGTGGCTCGCGTCGAATTACGCCCGATACGTGGATAACTTCCGCCACCTGCCGGTTACTATCGACCACGGAGATAACCCGGGGGTCGAGTATCTGGTGGTCGCCCACGACAACTGGTGGAACCACCCCTGGCTCAAAGACTCGCTGATTGCCTGGCACCAGAAACGCGGGGTCGAGACCAGAATCATCCACAAGCCAAGCTGGACTGCCCAGGAAATCAAGGACTCAATCCGCGCCGAGTACGACCGGCACACCCCGGCACAACTGCGCTGGGTCCTGCTGGTCGGCGAGTACGGCGAGATTCCGATGCAGCCGATGGGCGGGGTCGGGATGAGCGACTACTGGTACTCAGACCTGCTGCCGCCTACGCCCGATAACTTTCCGGAAATCGGGCTCTCCCGGTTGTCACCGTCATCACCCCAGGACCTTGAGAACCAGGTGAAGAAGATTCTTAAGTTCACCAAGGACCCACCTACGACCGCGAACTGGCTCACCCGACACGAGCTCGTTGCCTGCTCTGAGCAATACCCGGGCAAGTACTCGGGTTGTGTCCGTGGCATCTACCAGCATCCGATGGCGTGGTACCGGTACGACTTTGACACGCTGATGTGCCAGTTCATGGGCAACGACTCGATTGCCGCCCGGATCAACCGCGGCCGTGGAGTGGTGACCTACCGTGGCCATGGCGACAACAACCAGTGGTATACGATGGCGCTCCAGGGCGGCGGCCCCTGGTACATCTCGAATGTCCATCAGCTCACCAACGGCGACCTGACGCCGATGGTCTACAACATCGCCTGCAACTGCGGCGCGATTTCGGACACGACCTGCCTGTCCGAAGCGTGGCTGCGCAAGTTTCCGGGCGGCGCGGTCGGCTCGCTCGCCGCGACCCAGGCGTCGTACACCTATCCCAATCACGGCATCTGCTCGACCCTTGTCCGCTCGATGTGCGACACCTGGACCATCAACATTCCCGGAGTACGCGACTATGTGCTGCCGACCTGGGATATCGGCTGGATTCAGTGCAACGTCGATGCCTATGTCGGCAAGTACTGGCCCGGCTCGCCCTATCCGGACAATATTTACATGTACCTGAACCTGGGTGACCCGGCGATGCAGGTCTGGTCCGGCGGCATGCCTGTTGCTCCAACCGTAACCTACTTGCCGCGCGTTCCGGTTGGCCCATATCCGCTCGATGTCAATGTCACCGTCAACGGTGCACCGGTTGCCGGCGCCCGGGTGTGCGCCTGGAAGCCGGGCGAGTTCTACGTTGTCGGATTCACCAACAACTCGGGGAACGTAACCCTGAATATCAACCCGACTACACCCGGCGAGTTCTCGGTTACTGCCTCAGACGGCCATGCTGCTGGCACGCCCCACACACCGATGCTGCCGTTTGAAGGCACGTGCCTGGCCGCGACCTCGGGCACGCCCTACGTGGTCTATCTCCGTCACGTTATCAACGACTCACCTCCAGGCGGCAACGGCGATGGCTCGGTCAACCCGGGCGAGACCATCAAGCTGCCTCTCTGGGTCAAGAACCACGGTGACTCGATTGCCCGGTCACTCGTGGGCAAGCTCCGGACTGCGGACGGGTTCGCCACCGTGCTCGACTCGGTCAAGACCTTCGGCGACGTCGGCGCGCGCGACTCGGGCTTCACCGGGCCGAATGGGTATCGGTTCTCGGTCGCCCCGGCCTGCACCAATGGTCACCAGATTCGTTTCGACCTCCAATGCCGTGACGCCCTCGACTCGGTCTGGAACTCGCGCCTCTACATTCGGGTCGGCGCTCCGTTCCTGACCTTTGTCAGCGTGCTCGCGCTTGACACAGTTCAGGGCGGTAACCGCAATGGCCGGCTTGACCCGAATGAGACTGCCAATCTGGTCGTCACGCTCCGCAACATCGGATTCGGCAATGCCCAGAACGTCACGGCCGTGCTCAAGTCCGGGGACAACCGGATGCTCGTTACCGATTCGTTCGGTTCCTTCGGCACCATTCCAGCCGAAAGCACCGGACTGAACGGACAGGATCAGTTCACGGTGCGCACGCTCGCGATGGCGCCGGAAACCCGGATTCCCTGCACGCTCTTTGTCACCTCGGGTGGCTTGAACCAGACTCTGCCGTTCAGCATCATGGTCGGCGAAATCCGGGCAACCGACCCGATTCCTGACGGCCCCCGCACTCCGGCGCTCTACTGGGCGTACGACAATGTCGATACGTTCTACACCGAACGTCCGGACTTCGACTGGGTCGAAATCCGCAACCTGGGCACGCGGCTGACTCTCTCCGACGACCAGACCGTGGTCATCGACCTGCCCAGCGCGTTCGGGCCCTTCCGGTTCTACAACCAGAACTTCACCCAGGTCTCAATCTGCGGCAACGGCTGGGTTGCACCCGGCTATACGACCGTGTCAACCTACACCAATACCGCCCTGCCTGCGACCACGATTCCCGGTGCGCTCTGCATCAACTGGGACGACCTCTACCCACCCACCGGCAACGGAGTCTGGTACTATCATGACCAGACCAATCACCGGTTCATCATCGAGTGGGACTCAGTCGCGTACTACGCCAACCGCACCACCTTCGACAAGAACCAGATAATCCTCTATGATACGTCGCTGGCCTCATCAGACGGCAACTGCGAGTTCCTGTTCCAGTACTTGACCGCGAACCAGACCAGCTCAGCCACGGTCGGCGAGCAGGACCCGACTGTCCAGATTGCGATTCAAGCGCTCTACGACGGGTCCTACCATCGCGGCTCAGCACCAGTTGTCGCCGGCCGAGCCATCAAGTTCACCACTGACCTGCCCAACGTCGGCGTGGCTGAGAGTGAACTGGGGGCCAGTCGTATCCCCAGACGCTTGGCTCTGACCGTAACGCCTAACCCGATGCGAGGCTCAGCCGCCATCTGCTGGCAGGTTCCCACTGCCGGCCGAACGAGACTGGCGGTCTATGACGTCGGCGGACGACTGGTTCGAACTCTGACTGACGGAATCAGCGAGCCCGGCGGTTATGTCACGGCTTGGAATGGCAGAGACAACCGCGGCCGGGCTGTGGCCAACGGCACCTACCTGTACAAACTCGAAACCGAATCCGGCAGCCAGACCACTAAGGCTGTCCTGCTCCGCTGACCGCTCAGGTTGAATCCGAAGGCCCGGAGGCAACTCCGGGCCTTCGCTTCAGTCTCCGGCCTTTCCCTATTCGTACCTCAGCGCCTCAATCGGGTTGAGCCGGGCAGCACGGGAAGCCGGGTAGATGCCGAAGAAAATACCGACCCCGGCTGAGAACCCGAGCCCGAGCAGTATCACCCATACCGGCGCGGCCGCGCGCAGGTGCCCGACAACTTCAACGACTTTGGCGATGCCGATACCAAGAAGAACGCCAACCGCACCCCCGGCCGCAGCGAGCAGGATAGACTCGAGCAGAAACTGCCACATCACGACCTGGTTCGTTGCGCCCAGGGCTTTGCGCAGGCCGATTTCTCTGGTCCGCTCAGCAACGGCCACGAGCATGATATTCATGATGCCAATCCCGCCAACGAGAAGCGATATCGCCGCAACCGCGATCATTACGATGTACGCGACCCGGGTGATGTTTCGGTATATCTCCCGGATTGTGTCCTGAGTGTTGATACCGAAGTCATCGGGCTTATTGTACCCAAGGCCGTGGCGTCGGCGCATCAGTTCTCGAATCTGGTCGATTGCCGCATCGACCGACACGCCGCGTTTCGGCATCGCCTGGATTGTCACCGAGTACTGGAGTTCGCCGAAGCCGCGGCCAGGAGAAAAGTCCTTTTCGAACGTCGTGATTGGGACGTGAATCAGATTGTCCTGGGTCTGGCCCAGAAAGCTGCCTTTGCGGGCGAGCACGCCGACCACGGTATAGCTCTTGCCATCGAGAGTAAGGCGCTTGCCCATCGGGCTCTCGGTCAGAAACAGGTTGTCGGCAACGTACGCGCCAATGACGCAGACCTGGCGTTTGCGCAGACTGTCGTCGGAACTGATGTAGCGGCCGACCTCGACCTGATAGCTGCCGACTTCGCTCAGACTCGGAGTCGAGGCATTGATTTCGACATCGGTCACCTTATTGCCGCGATAAGTGATTCGGTTGACCATCCGGCCGCGCATCGGCGCGACCTTGGCAATCGCCGGCAACTGGGCGATGGCGAGAGCGTCATCCATGGTCAGGTTGGGCCGGCGCGAGATTTCATCCCAGTCAAGCCTACCCATGCCCCAGTTGATTTTCTGGATGTAGATGGTATTGGACCCGAGCGACGATATCTGACGCTCGACCTCGTAGTTCATTCCCTGAATCAGTGATACAATCGCGATGACGGTCATTACGCCGATGATGATGCCGAGCGTGGTGAGAAACGAGCGCAGCTTGTGGGTCTGGAATGTCTCGAGCGCCAGCCGCAGCAGTTCGATGAACATCGGCTACGCCACCCGGCCGTCAATCATCCGAATCGTGCGTCGGGCGTGGTCGGCGACATTCTGGTCGTGGGTGACAAGGATGATGGTGTTCCCCTGTTCGGCCAGCGCGTCGAACAACTGCATGATGTCGCCGCCGGTCCGCGAGTCGAGATTGCCGGTTGGCTCGTCGGCAAGCAGCACTCTGGGCCGGTTGGCCAGGGCCCGGGCAATCGCCACGCGCTGCATCTCGCCACCCGAGAGCTCATTGGGCTTGTGTTTCATCCGGTCCTTGAGCCCGACGAGTTCGAGCATCGCCGTAGCTCGTTCACGCCGCTCTCTGGGCTTGATTCCGGCGTAGACCATCGGCAACTGGACGTTGGCCAGTGCCGAGAGCCGGCCGAGCAGGTTGAAGCTCTGGAACACAAAGCCGATTTCGCGGTTACGCAGGTGCGCGAGTTCCTCATCGCTGAGCTTGCTGACTTCCCGGCCGTCAAACCAGTACCGGCCTGAGGTCGGTGTGTCAAGACAGCCCAGGACATGCATCAACGTAGACTTGCCCGAACCAGAAGGCCCCATCAGCGCCACGTATTCGCCCTGCTCGATTTCGAGCGAGACCCCGTCCACCGCGCGCAGTTCAACCGCACCGGTGCAATACGACTTGACCAGAGCCTCGGTCCGAATGAGCAAGTACTAGTTGGCTTTCCTGGTTGTATCGGGCCGGGGATTGACGCGGCGGCCGTCGGTCAGCTTGACGAGGACCTTGTAGGGCCCGGTCACAACCTCATCCCCGGGTTGCAGCCCCTCAAGTACCTCGAGGTCGGTATCCGACGACTTGCCGGTTCGAATTGGCATCAGGACCGCCTTGCCGTCTTTGACCAGAAAGACGGTCTCGGTCTCCTTGCCCGCAACCTCACGCCGGCCTGCAGACTGGACCGGGACGGTAAGCACAGAGTCGATTTCCGCCGTGATGATGTCAGCGTGAACGTTCATGCCCGGCCGCAAGGCGGAAGTAGTCGTGTCGAGAGTGATTTCGACTTCGAAGGTCGTGCTCTGGCTGACAGAGCTGGTCAGCAGGCTCTGGGACGAGGGCATGTAGCCGACCCGGGTTACCCGGCCACTGAAACTCGTATCGGGCAGAGCATCGACCTGAACCCGGCAGCGCTGTCCGGGACGGACGTTGACAACGTCGGTCTCGTCGACGTCGACCATCGCCTGCATCCGGGCCATGTCGGCAATGACCATCAGCACCGTGCCGACGTTGTTCATCGTGCCGATGAGAACCGTTTCACCTTCTTTGATATTGACCCGGGCGACCGTGCCTGAAATCGGCGCACGGATGGTGGTCTTGTTGTACTGGTCCTGGGCGGTTTCGTACTGAGCCCGGGCCATTTCGTACCCGGCCTGGGCTGCGTCGCGCTCCTGGTCAGACACGAGCCGGGCCGCGTACAGGCTCTCGACCCGGCTGAAACTCAAAGCCGCCTGGGTATAGTTGGCCCGGGCCGACACCATGTTTGCCTCGTAGCTTCTCCGGTCAAGCAGGAGCAGGACATCACCTTTGCTAACGTGGTCGCCTTCGCTGACCGGTATGCGCTCGACCACACCCATGACCTGAGCCTGAAGATTCACCTGGGCCTGGGCCCGGAGTTCGCCCGTAACCGAGACCTTGGCGAGGATTGAACCATAGCCGACTTTTCTGGTCTCAACCGTCTCGCCTTCGGGCTTGCGTTTGAGGTTGGCGACGACAGTCACCGCGAGAACCACAACCACGCCGACGACAATGAGGACGATGCGCGCGCGACGTTTCAAGTCAACTCCAATCTACTTCCCGGCCGGCCCTTGTTCCGCCCGCCCGAGCAGGTAGCTGATCTGCGCGGCCTGGACATAGGTGTCGTTCAAGGCCGAAATGTAGGCAGCCTGCGCCTGAGACAGACCGGTCTGAACGCTGAAGAAATCGAGCAGCGAGATGGCGCCGAGGCGCTGCTGCTCCTGGGCCAGGCGGTACAGCTCCTGGTTCAGTTCGAGGTTTCGGCGGGCGTAGTCATAGCGCTGGTGCGCTTCTTCGTAGCCGAGCACCGCGGCAACTGCGGCCGAGCGCACTGAAAGCCGTGCCCGGGCCGCACCGGCCCGAGCCCGACGGGCATCAGTTGAAGCCTCGGCAATGCCGAGCACATAGGACTTGATGTCAAGCAAAGGGAAACTAAAGCGGATTCCATAGGCCACCTCATCTCTATCGTTCCAGCGCGCGTAGCTGGATGGGAAAAGGGTATCAGCATAGGTTGAGGTCCAGTAGGCTGACACCGATGGTAAGGCGCGGGCCACGGCCGCGGCCTGGTTCAGTTGGCTTACAACCGCGGACGAGGCCGCGAGCCGGGCGCCGGGATTGGCTCGGACGATGGCGGCAATCAAGCTGTCGCGGTTCTGCACCGCAAAACCGGCCGGCTCAGAAAGTCCCTCGGTGGGCTTGACCACGATGTCATCAGTGATTCCGGCCGTGGCAAGGAAAGTGGTCTGGGCTGTGGCCAGCGCTTTCTCGGCTGAGAGAAGATTAACCTCGGCCTGGGAGCGAAAGGCAGAAGAACGGATCACGTCGAGCGGCGAAGCTGAGCCGAGGCGCCGCTTCTCCTGAGCGAGCTTCAGGTTGTCTTCGGCTCGGTCGAGTGCTGATGCCGCAGCGTCGCGCAGGAGCCAGGCACTCAACACCGCGAGATAGTCCCGGGTTACCTCGTAGACCAGCCGCGCCTTCTTGTCTTGGGCATCGGCAGCATAGTAACCGGAATAGACCACGGCCGCGGCCACGCCGGCAAACACCTGCGGGTCGAACACGACTTGGTTCAAAGTCAGGGAGCCGGTCCAGCCCGTGGTTGAGATAACTGAGTCAGGCAGGAAGCTGAGCCGCGTCTGGGTTCGGCCATGGCTGATTGAGGCCGACGGCACCGGCAGCAGCCCGGTAGTCCCCTGGGCCAGCTTGATGCCGCTCGCGCAGCGCGAAGCCTGCGCTTCAACTGCGACCGGGCTCAGCCTCAGTGCCCGCTCGAGCGCCTGGCTCAGGGACAACTCGAGTGTGTCACCAGCACCGGTCAGCAGAAAGAGTAGCACGAGCATGACAGCTCAGCGCATCGCGCGGCCGCCGAGGAAAGCGAAGATGAGCGTAACAACCGCCCAGACACTGAACACGAGCCAGTACGACTTGGAACCCTTCAAGTCAAAGACAACCGACAGGCCCAGCCCGGCGAGAAAGAGCTGCCAGATTGCGAACGGGTCGAGGCGGGCGAGGATTACCGTGAGGAATCCGATCTTTGAACCCGGCAACAGCGCCGCGGCGCTGGTCGTGGCTTCAGCCGAGCGGGTTAGGAGGCTGAGGACGATGCGGAGCAGGGAGCCGGGCACGGTGACAAGGGCTGCGTTCGTCACTACGGCAAGCGAGCGCACGAAACTGCCGGTGCCGCCGAGTAAAGGAACCATCACGTTGTAAATGAGCGCCAGTACGACAAGACCGATTGAGGTGATGAGCAGGCTGTTGACGAGCGGGCTGCCGTAGCGAACTAGGGGACTGCTGAACAGTCGGTCCATGCCTTCAGTCGCCTTTCCGATGTCCTCTTCGGACATGTTGCGTTCGCGCATCCGTTCGACCGCTTTGTTGCGCTGCTCTTTCCAGTCAACGAATTGAGTCGTGACCATGGCCGCGGCCATGCTTGCAACCACGACAATAATCAGCGGCACGAACCAGCGCGGCTTGTCTTTCAGCCGCATGAATGCCTTTGCCGGCGAGAAGAAGATATCAAACACTCAGGCCTCCTTTGGTCGCAGGCTGCATGGCAGAAACGGCTAACGCTTCTTGCCCGGCCGCGGCACCTGGCCAGTGTGCTGGGGATTCTGGCGGTACTGGGGCCAGAGCGTTTTGGCAGGCGGGCCGTCACCGCGAAAAGCGTACAGCCCTGAGTCCCAGGAACCGACGTAGATTGTGCCATCCGGTGCGATGGTCGGGGACGAGGTGTAGTAGATCTCTTTGCTGCCGGCCGCGACGTCACGCTTCCAGAGCAGCCGGCCGCCTGGGGTCAGACCGTAGAGCACGCCGTCGTCCGGCAGATACCAGACCGTGCCCTTGTCGCTGATTGCCGGTGTGGCAATGAGAATGTCGTCTGCTTCGTAGACAACGGAGGGCGTGCCGAATTGAGTCTTACGACAGAGGTAATAACCGTCGGTACCGAAGTACAGAGTACTGTCCGGGGTGAACGCAATCTCAGAGCGGACCTCATCCTGGTCCGGGACCGGCGCACGCCACTGCAGCCGGCCATCTCGACCAAGACAGTAAAGGTACCCGTCGGTGTTGCCGACATAGACTGTGCCCGCAGCATCGACCACGGCTGAGGCGTAGAAATAGTCGCCATCAGCAGTTCCGAATGCCCAGCGCCGACGCTTCTTTGGGTCCAGGCAATAGACCGAGTCAGCCGTGACGTAGATGAGTCCGTCTGTGCCGATTGTCGGCGATGATGCCATCTCATCCCCGGCCTTGAAGACCCAGCGCAGTTTGCCGTTCGGCGCGACCGCACAGAGTCTGCCGCCGTCGGTCGGGACGTAGACCGTGCCGTCGTGTCCGAGCGCCGGAGCACTGTAAACCTCGTCGTCGAGGTCGAGCTGCCAGCGCAGCTTGCCCAGCGTGTCAAGGCAGTACAGATTCGAGTCAACCGAGCCGACATAGAGCAGGCTGCCGCTGACGAGTGCCGAGGCGTAGACCGCGTCCTTGGCCATGAAGGTCCAGCGCAGCCGGCCGTCCGGGGTCAGTGAGTAGAATCTGCCGCTTTCGTCGCCGAAGTAGATGTTGCCGTTCGCGTCTAAAGCGGGCGAGGCAACAATCGGGTCGGTTGTCTCAAAATACCATTTCTGAACCGGTTCGGTCACGGTAATCAAGTAAGGCTTGCCCCAGTCAGTCGTGCGATTCAGACCGTCCCGGGCTCGCACCTGGATAGCGTACTCCCCAGGCTGGTGGTACTTATGGAACCGGCTGATGTCAACCGGACTCTTAATCGGCCCGGTCCAATCAAGCGTGTCGCCATCGCCCCATGCGACCTGGTACCATACCGGTAGCGCCACGTCCTTGGGCGGGAAAATCAGTATCTCGGTCTCGACCGTCGTGTCGGTAATCACCGGCACGACCAGCGAATCAGGCGTCGGTACCTGACCGACTAAGAACGTCAGGATGACGTTCATCATGTGGAATAGAGTCATGAACTAGAGCCTCCGGATGACAATGCAAGTGCTGACATAGGGGTCACAACAACAAGGGCTATAACTTAGTCGGTTCTGGCGTTGTGTCAATGTTAGCCGACGTGACCGTGGCCAGTATCCGGCGCGCGTGCTCGATGTCCCGACCAATCTGAGCCGCGAGCGACGAGGCCGTGTCGAACCGCCGCTCCGGCCGAATCCGGTCGATCACCGCGAACGATGCGCGGTGCGCGGATACCTCTTCTCCAACATCGAGCAGATGCGCTTCGATGGTTCGGGTCTCGCCGCCGAAAGTCGGGCGATGACCGATGTTGAGCACCGCATCATGGTTGCAGCCGCCCAGACTCACCCGAGCGACATAGACGCCGTCGGCCGGAACCAGTGTCTCCCGTTCGTCTGGCCGCAGGTTGAGGGTCGGGAATCCGAGTTTGCGGCCCGTACCCGTGCCCGGCACCACCGTTCCGCTCATCGTGTAGTACCGACCCAGCAAATCAGCAGCCCGTCGCACGTCCCCGAGCAGAAGCCGCTCGCGGATGCGTGTGCTGCGTACCGGCCCGCCGAACAGAACGAACTCCGGCACCACTTCAAGCCTGACCCCCTGCCCACCCAGCACGCGCCCAAGCAGCTCGGTATCGCCCTGGCCGCTCTTGCCGAAACGGTGGTCATGACCGACCACGACTGCTACCGGGGACAGCCTGCCGACAATCTCCTCGCGGACAAATGTTTCGGCCGACATCAGGCGTACGGCCTGGTCAAACCGAACCACATGCACGGTCTCAATTCCGAGTTCAGCAAGGAGCCGGGACTTCTCAGCCAGCGGGGTGAGAACGTAAGTGAAGTCAGGATAGATGAGCTGGGCCGGGAGCGGATCGAATGTCATGACCCCAGGACTTGCTCCCAATTCAGTTGCCAGCTCTAGGGCCCGGGAGATGATCTGCTGGTGGCCGAGATGTACCCCGTCAAACCCGCCCACGGCAACAACCAGCGGAACCGACGACTCAGGCTTGGTCGGCATAGACCAGCCGCTCCGGGTGGAGCCAGCCTCCGGCCACTCGGACCAGATACAGAGCTTTGCCGCTAGCAGTGCGCACCAGTGCCGAGCCGTCGGCCGCATTCGGTTTTTCGCAGAGGACAGGCCGACCAGCACGTAGCGCTGCACCACTATTCTCGTCGACAGTCAGCAGGCAAAGCTCGGCAACGGCCCGCTCAACCGGCACCAGTCGCTCGCTGATAATAGCCGGACTGATTTCATCAAGCGGCAACGCAAGCTCAAGGCCGAACCGGCCGACTCTGGTTCGAACCAGTTGGGAAAGTGTTGCCGCACTGCCCAGTGCTGTTCCCAGGTCCCGGGCCAGGGCACGGATGTATGTGCCCGAAGAAACAACGCACCTCAGGCGCGCGATTGGCGGCTCCCAACCAAGCAGCTCCAGTGCATGCACTGTGACCCGGCGCGTCCTGGGCTGAATCGGACGGCCTTGGCGGGCAAGCTTATACATGGTCTGACCGTTCTGTTTCAGAGCGGAGTAGCGCGGTGGCACCTGTTCAATAGTGCCGACAAAGCCGGCCAGGGCGGCCCGCATCTGCTCTTGGGTTACCTCCGGCACCGAACAGCGCGACACAGCCTGGCCGGTGATATCGTCGGTGTCAGTCCCCAGACCGAATGTTACCTCGGCATCGTACTCCTTGGTCTGAGCCATCAAGAAGCGGCTCAGTCGAGTCGCCTCGTTCAGCAGGATCAGCAGCACACCCGAAGCCATCGGGTCGAGCGTGCCGGCATGGCCGATCGGCGGTACACGACTATACTCAGACTTGAGCTCGCGGCGCACGCGGCGGATAACGTCGTACGACGTTATCCCGGCCGGCTTGTCGACAACGAGGACCCCACGCAGCACCGAAGTCAGCTCGCACCATCCGGGGCGTGACCGTCGGCTCTGGATTCTTCGGTCACGTCAGCGTCAGCCTGATGCAGGTCCGAGATAATCTCGCTGATGCGCATCTCCTGGGCAAGGATGTCATCGCGCCGGAAGCGCAATTCAGGCAGGTAGCGCAACCTGACCCGCTCGCCCAGACGCCGGCGCACATAGCCCCGGGCATGTTCCAGGTGGGCAAATGACCGTTCCTGCTGTTTGTCGTCACCCATGATTGAAAAGAACACCGTGGCGACGCGCAAGTCCCGGGTCAGATGACAGCGTGTTACCGTGACGAAACCAAGCCCAGGGTCAGAAAGCTCATTCACAACAATCTCAGCCACTGTCTCTTTGATGGCATCGGCGACTCGTCTGTCCCGGTGGTGCATGGTCTATTCTAGAACGACGAAGAGCCGGTGTAAAGCGCGGCACGCTGCCCGGTTTGACTCGGGCACAACCCTCGGATAGATTCGGACCTTGTGAGACCACTGCTGCGGCTCTTGCCCGGACTGGCACTGCTGCTGGCCGGGTGCTGTTACTACACCCCGGTGCGTAGGGCAGTCCTGGCTCGGGAGACGCCGTCAGGCGCGCCCCTGGTCCGGGTGAGACTGAGCACCGGGGACCCGGTGCGCATCACCAGCTCGGCCGGCCTTGAAGTCAGGCTCGGCTCTTCCTCGTACATGCTCGGGCCGAACGAGGCGGCGGTCATCCGTGCCGGCTTCCTGGGCCTGCCGGGCCGAGCTGAGCAGCGCCTGCAGGACACGTTCGTCTGCAACCCATCCACCAGCGGCCGGGTCCGAATCGGAGACCGTGAGTACCGGGGCAGTGCACTCGCCTTCATTGCCAGCACCGGAGAACTGGTTGTCGTCAACGTATTGCCGCTTGAGGAGTATCTCTACGGTGTTGTGCCGTGTGAGATAAGCGCGGTGGACCAGACCATTGCTGAAGCGGTCAAAGCCCAGGCTGTGGCCGCACGCAGCTTCACGCTCGCACGGATCGCCCGACACCGCTACCAGGGCCATGACGTCTGGGACACCTACCTGCGCGACCAGGAATACCAGGGAGCAGGCAGGGAGACCGAGCTCGCACGCCAGGCCGTGCTTGCCACCCGCGGCCAGGTCCTCTTCTACCACGGCAACGTGGCTGAAGCGCTCTACCACGCCAACTGCGGCGGCAGAACTTCAGACGGATTCCAGCCGTTTCTTCGGGGTGTACTTGACGCACCAGGACCCGGACAGAAGGCCTACTGCGCTGACCGACCTGGTCACTCTTGGGAAGTGAAGCTCAGCCGTGACAGCCTTGAAGCAGCAGTGAGCCGGGCAGCAGGCAGGTCTCGAATTCGTATCCGCAGCGTCACGTCTGACCGAGACCCGAAGTCCGGCCGTGTGCGCTATCTGAGATTCGCCACCGACAAGGGCGAAGTGAAGCTGACCGGCGCGGACTTCCGGACCGCCCTGGGCCTCAAGTCGCAGAACATCGAACTGAGACTGGACCGCGCTGGCGTCACCATTGCCGGCCGGGGCCACGGCCACGGCTTCGGTCTGTGTCAGGACGGCGCGGTCGGTATGGCCCGAGCCGGTGCGAGCTTCCGGCAGATACTCATGCACTACTACGCGGAAGTCGAGCTCCGGCAGCTCTACTGACGCAGCACGGCCGCAGACCGAAGACCCGGGCTAGGACTCGGAGTTGTCCTCGATGTGCTGTTCGGGCAAGTCGGTAATCAGCACCGCCGCAGCCAGAACCGTGGTCCAGTATCCAGCCTTGTGGCCGATTGCGCTCTGGGTGATGTTCTGGGTTCGGACGATTTCGTTGGAGATTTTCCATATCTCCTTACGCTGGTCGTAGCTTGTGTCCGGGTTGAACTGCACGCCCAGAGTTGTGGCAAGCATCTGGGCGGCCAGGTCTTCAGCATAGTCACCGGCCCGATCCTCGCGCTCGCCAAACGAATGGTACTCGGACAGGTACCCGTACTTGCGCGGGTCCTTGGGGATGGCCAGACCGACCGAGGCGGACAACAGCCGGTGCGGCTCATTGCTCGCATTGTCGCTGACGACCGCGAAGACCACCTGCCCGGGCGTCAGCAACCTCAATCCCCGGGTACGGGAGATAATCCGACAGCAGGGCGGGAAAATCGATGAAACCCGAACGATGTTGAACGCCGCGATGCCGGCGTCGCGCAGTGCCGCCTCGAAACTCGCGAGCTTCTCACGGTGCACCCCGACGCCCTTGGTCAGGAACACATACTTGGGCAGGATTATCGACACGAATCCTCCTTGCGGCAATCATTCGGAATAGCGAACGGCGCGAGGATGGAGCAGACCGGAGTTGAACCGGCGACCTCCAGAGTGCGATTCTGGCGCTCTCCCAACTGAGCTACTGCCCCAAACCAGAGGATGGCGCGGTCGGGTGGCTACTGCGCCTGTTCGACACGAACCCTGATGCCATGGCGACGGCGTTCACAGCGGTCCAGGTCCCCGGGCTCTATCCGGAATGTGCCGATTACCGTCACCGGACTCGCCGTCACCGGCGTCTCGCCAGTGCTCTTGGGCGTGGGCCCAAAGAAAAGGCACAGGTCCGGCCCATCCGGCCAATAGGCGATATCGCCTACTCTGGTCTCGGTAACCGGCTTCGGATTCTCAGCGTGCAGGGCCACCGGGAAATAGACCTCTTTGCCCCAGGTCTCACCCATGGCCTCATAAGGCAGGAGTCTGACGATTCGCTCGGCAAGCGGGGAATCGTCCAGCGTGCCGTCGAGCACGACACCACCGACATCTAGTTTTATCTTGTACACAGGTGGTGAATTGTAGACAAGCGCCGGCGCGTGTCAACCCGCCGCGTTGCCTCACGAGAAATCTACTCGAAGCCACCCCGTTGCCTCACATAGGAAATCTACTCGAAACGGAGGCACAATATGACCATCTCTAACTCTGAAAGGAGATGGTCCCGTGGCTTTGACGATG
>CBFGIT010000040.1:0-21883 GCA_965648905.1 Caldifarciminota bacterium | reverse complement strand
GTAACCGATGAAGCGGTCAAACGCCTCCTGGACACTGGCCACCCGGCCGGTTTCAACCAGGGCCTGGGCAACATGGGGCCGGCCGATTGCCGCGCCGCGCGCCAGTTCGCGCACCCGGGTCATCCGCACCGGGATATCAAGCTCGTTCAGCTTCTTCACCATTCGCTCGGCTCGTTCGGTCCTGCTGGACTGGACCCGGGCGAGGAACTGAAGCAGCCCTTCGTCATGGTGGTCGACATAGTAGCCGAGAACGTGGACGTCAACGCCGTTGGTGGTACAGCTCATCTCAACCCCGGGCACGACTTCAACCCCAGCCAGGCGGCCGGCTGCCAGAGCCCGGTCGATGCCGCCGACCGAATCGTGGTCGGTGATTGCGACTGCGGCCAGCCCCAGTTCAGCCGCATCGGCGACCAGTTGCTCCGGAGTCGACAGTCCGTCCGAGAAGACGGTATGGGTGTGCAGGTCAACCAGACCGGCTGCCAGCTTCAAGCGCTAGCCCTGTCCCATCCGGCGGGCAACAATGTCATTGTACTCTTTGACCAGCGACTCCATTTCCGCGGCCATCTCGTCAATGGTCTCGCGCTTGTCGGCCACGAACTGCTGGTCTTTGATACCGGCGAGGTTGATGAGGACGTTGAGCCGCGCGCCCTTGAAACAGGTGTCGAGGCTGAGCGTAGCCACACCTGCGTCCGAAATCGAGCTCTTGTTGCCGAACTCGACGATCGGCCGGCACATCCGGAGCACGTCGAGCGCCAGGGTCATGGTCTTGAACGGAACCTCGGCCGCGACCTTGAGTGCCTCGCTGACCGCCTTGTCCCGTTCCTGCTTGTCTGCCTCGGTCATCTTCGGCAGTTTGTACGCGGCCATCACTTTCTTGAACGAGTTGGCGTCTTCGTCGACTAAGTTCATGAACCGCTCGCGCAGAGGCAGGAGCCGGTCCTTGAGCGGCTTCAACTCGGCATCGAACTCCTCGTAGCCTTTCTTACCGACGGTCAGGTTCGCCACCATAGTCATCAGGGCGGTGCCAAGAGCGCCGGACAGGGCCGCGGCTGAGCCGCCACCCGGAGTCGGAGCCGACGAAGCAAGGTCGTTCAGGAAATCGGGCATCCCTTTGGCCGGAACCAGCCGGTTCTCAAGAATCTGGTCGCGCTTGAAGTCATTAAGCTGGAGATAGTAACGGGCGCAGGCATTGAGCGCGCCCTGCGGCACCAGCCCGACGATTTCCGACTCGGTGACGTTCACGCCCCAGCGCGCGGCTTCGCGTTTGATGGTGTCGAACACGCGGTAGAGCGGGGTCTTGGTGTAGTCGGTCATATTGATTGAGACCTGGACACAGCCCTTTTCCTTGACCTCGAACCCCAGGGCCTTGGCATACCGGTACCCGCCGTCGCGGAAACGAATCGCCTTGGCCACGCGCTCGGCCACCTTCACGTCGGTCGTTGCCAGGTAGACATTGTAGGCAATCAAGGGCGTGCGTACGCCGACCACGGTTGCGCCCGCGGTTGAATGGAGCTGGGGCCGGCCGAAATCCGGCGCGCGGTCCGGGTCGGTTCTGATGGCGTCGCGCAGCCCCTCGAACTCACCCTTTCGGATGTTTGCCAGATCAACCCGGTCCGGCCTGGTTGCTGCCAGCTCGTAAAGGTAGACCGGAATCTGCAGCTCGTCGGCAATCTTCTTGCCCAGACGCTTGGCCAGTTCGATGCACTCCTCCTGGGTGACGCCGGAGATGGGCACGAACGGCACCACGTCGGTCGCGCCGATGCGGGGGTGCTCACCCTGGTGCTTGGTCAGGTCAATCAGCTCGGACGCGAGCTTGACCGCCTTGAACGCGGCATCAAGGGCCGCCTCCGGCTCGGACACAAAGCTGATAACCGAGCGATTGTGGTCGGCGTCCATCTGGGTGTCGAGCAGGCTGACGCCGTTCACCGAGCGGATGACCGAGGCAATCTGGTCCACGACCTCGGGCCGACGGCCTTCGCTGAAGTTGGGCACGCACTCGACGATTCTACGCATGGTGAGCAGGCTCCTTTCTGAACACGGCTGGTTTCAACTGGGCGAGGCTAATGATACCCGGCCGCACCGGCCAGTCAAACAAGGCCGGGCCGGGCTGGACGCCGATGGCTTGATGTTGCCTGAAACTGACGTAGAATCTGCACGTGATACGCCGATATGAATTCGATGTTCCTGCCCCGTGGCTGATCAGACCTGCGGTACGCGGCGCGTTCCAACTCGCGTTGTTGCTCCTGACGTTCGGGACCGCGGCCGGGCTGCCGGCCGATGCCGGATTTCTGCCCGCTGGCACCGAGATTGTCGAACTGCGCGACCAATACAGCCGTCACTACTCTAACGGGAACGGCGCGATTACCGCGGCGATCTGTGCCAGAGGAGTTCATGCTTATGACGGACCCGACCACCGGATGAAGTTCGGCGCAACTGATGCCGAGGCATCGCTCCCCATCTTCGAATATGAGTATGCGACCGGTTACGCCAGTACCGACGGTACCCAATACGGCAAAACCGGCATCGGGTTGGTCAAGATAGAACGCGAAGTAACGCTCAGTCCGCCTTCGACTATCGAACGGGTGGGCTGGGCCAAGTTCAACCTCGCCTCGCTGCCGGACTCAGCCCGGATTATCCGCGCAGCATTCTCTAGGGTCATAGCGTACTTTGAGATGACCATGGGGCTGTCTTATCGCACGCTCACCCGCGACCCAGTACCAACTGACGCACGTACGTTGTACGAAACGATTGAGAACGGTGCGGTATGCTACGAAGGCGAGCGGGGTAGACTATACGACACGATCGACCTTGGTGCAGTCGGGGTTCAACACGTTCAGCAGTCGCTGAATCAGAACTGGGTGGCGTTTGGCATCGTTGGAACCGGCTACTCGAACATACTGACTAAGCGTGTCTGGATCATTGGCTGGAACGTGCAGCCGCGCTCTGACGCTCCCTGGTTGCTTGTTACCTACGAACTGCCGGCCGCGGTGGCAGAGCCGGAGCTGTCTCGACGAAGGTTATCCGTCGAGCCAAACCCCGCAAAGGCCGGTCTTGTGGTGGTCAGTACGGACTTCAAGCCCTCCGAGGCCGGCAGTGCAAGCCTGCGCCTGTTTGATGCAGCGGGACGATGCGTTCTCAGTCAGACAGTGGCGGATTGCCAGTCCCCAATCAGCTTGGACCTGCGCCAGGTTCAGGCTGGCACATATCTGATTCGGCTTGAGGTCCAAGGACTGAAAGCGACCGGCCGTGTCACGGTGCAGAACAGACCGGGGTAATCCCGGAAACGAACCAGCGCCGAGGCCCTCGGCTTTCTTGAGCGCCTCGGCAACGTCTCCTTTCAGCGGACAATGACCACTCTCGCCAGTTCGGCAGTCCCTGCGGGCCGGACAAAGTAGGCGCCGGCGGGCAACGGTTTTCCAGACCGGTCCCGGCCGTCCCAGACAGCCTGGCCGTTCACAACCGTGAGCAGATTGACCTCGCGGCCGGCAGCGTCGTAGACTGCGACCGCACCAGAGCCGCCCAGCACGACCGTGGTTCTCTGGAACGGGTTGGGCTGGACCGAAAGCCGTGCTCGGGCCGGTTCCGGGCTTTGTGAAACAATTCCGACAACCGGAGCCTGGCCGCCGGTTACTTCCACGTCGTCGATATAGAACCCTTCGTCAACCGTGTCGCGGTCGCTCTTGAACGAGAGCTTGACCTGGATGGTCTCGCCGACACTGACAAACGAAAGGTCGTAGCGTTCTCTGGCCCAGTTGCTTTCGATGATATCCTGTTCTGCCTCCTGCATTCTGCGTTCTGCATTCGTCCTGCGTCCGAGCGCGCCGCCCGTGCCGACGAAGTCGAGCGTGTCTTCGCGGCTGCCACGGACGACGATGACATAGATGCCGTCAACCCCGTAGTTCGGAACCCGGAACCAGCGCCAGAACGATAGCGAGCAGTGCTCGGCCACAACCAGAGGCACGGTCTTGAGCCAGGCGTTCATGTTACTTGCGTACTGCCGTGTTCCATGGTCGCCGCAGTACCAGGAACTGGTGCCGGAGTGTGCCCGATTGGTTGAGATATGCCACTGGTCGCCTGAACCGCCATGGGTCCACTTTGCTCCGCCCGATTCAATGTCGTCGAAGAACCCGGACGGGCCGACCAAAAGAGAGAAGGTATCGACCCGAAAGTAGCGGTCGGCATGGAGTTCCAGAAGCATCCGGGTCAGATATCCGGAAGGACACGAAGCCGAAGCATGAACCATGAAGCTGTCCGAAGAAGAAGCCGCGGACAGCGGTGCAATCTCACCACAGTCGACACTGTCCCGCAGCACGGAGACTGCGCTGTCGAGCGAAACAATCCGCAGCCAGGTCGCGTGGCCGATGCCGTGGCCTGAGTTCCTGACCTGAACCCGCAATGCCCTGGTCTGGCCGGGCAGGAGCGGCGGCTCATTGAACCAGTGCCGGTCATACCTGAGCACCGGCTCGCCGACCAAGAGCACCGGACTGAACACCCTGGTCGGGCCGGCGCCGGAGACCTCAAGCTCAAACCGAACCGCTTCGCCATCAGGTGTACCCGGGGCGACGGTGACGCGAAAAGCGTCGGCGAGCAGCACCGAGTCACCAGGTTGAAGTGCGGCGCAACCTGCCATGGAGTCGAGCACGGTGATGTACTGATTTGCGGTGCGCAGCCGGATTTGGAGTGCGCCTGATGCCTGGTTGCCCGAATTGACCAGCAGGGTCGGGAGTAGAACCGTCTCGCACGGATTGGCAATCCCGTCGTTGTTGCCGGTCGAGTCGTTCACCTGCCATGCCGCGAAATTGACGCAGAACCCGCTGTCGCAGGTCACCGACGACTCACAAGGGTAGCAGTTCTGCGCGGTCACGGTCAGGCTCAACTGACCGGCGGTGCGGGTCTCAGCCTCAAGCCAGGCCCGGCCTGCAGCATCGGTTCGGGCGCGGGCATAGACCTCGCCTGGCCGGTAAAGGCAGACCAGCGCACCCGGAACCGGCGCCCCAGCCCGCGCTACTGTGACCAGATACCTGCCCCGGCCCAGACCGATTGCGGGCGGGGCAACAACTGTCAAAGATTGGGGCAGGCTGGTCCAGACCGCAAGCTCTGGGTCGCCCATCAGATTGAGCTGGTACTGGTGCCAGCGGTAGACGTTACGGTCGTGCGAGAACGGCGCGTAGAACTCCTTGGCCCGGGCCAGAGCATCGCCCAGCCGGTAAAGTCCTTCGCTCGTCACTGCGTGCCAGAACCGGTTATCGAACTTATCCGAGTAGCCGAACCCGGGATTGCCGGGCGAGCCCCAGCCGTACGACGAATTGCCGATGGTCGCAATTGTGCCGCCGTTCGGATTGGTAACAAACGCCTCGCCGATGCTTGTGAAATCGAACGCCGTGGTCCAGCAGCCGATCGAGAACAGCACCCCGTGTCCGGAGTTGGTAATGGTATCGGCATCAGCGGTGCGCAGATAGTTGGACGGGCCTGAGCCGCAGCTCATCACATCAATCCAGCCGTGGCCGTCGTGGTTCAGAAAGTTCTGGTTCTGGCGGATGGCGTTCATCACGCTGGCCCGGCTCTCATTGCCCAGACTCTGATACAGCTTGGTGATGTTATAGCCGGTTCGGAACGACTGCTGCTCGACCTTGTTCTTGTGCACGCCCTGGTCAGTGTAAGGGTCCTGCCAGAGCACCTCGGCAAAAAAGAGCGCCTTGTTCTGGTGTCCGGCAACCAGGCCCCGCTCGTAGCCTATAACCTTGTTGACAAACGCCCGGGCTTCGTTCAGTTGGTCAACCGGCGCCCGGCCGACCTTGAGGTCGGCGTACAGGTCAATTGAGTCTTCGGGCTCACCAAACACGCTGTTGTTGTTTCGGTCCCAGTCGCGGTCAAGGTCGGCAAAGTACAGGTCGCAGGGCAGCGAATCCTCGCGCGGATGAGCACCCCATTCGCAGTTCATCGCGAACGCCTTGCGGAACGGCACGATTGACACATCGCCGGCCAAAAGCACATAGCGCACGCCCGAATCAGGCACGGTCTTCAAGTAATTGCGCAGCTTCTCAGCATCATCCCGGCCCGGATAGGTGCTCGTAATCCAGGCGATGTCGCGCACCACGGCTCTGACGCCCTTCCTGGTCTTCCAGTCGGCAAGGCGCTGGAAAACAGTGTCATAGCCCGCGGCCGTGACAACCAGATAGTCGAACCCGAGCGAGTCGAGTGCGCCGTCCGCCAATCGCACTTCGCCGCTGCCAAGCGGTGTGTACTCCACGCGCACCGAGATGCTCCGGCACACTTCGAGGCGTCGCTCTGCGCCGGTGTATCTGACCGGGTAAACAAGCAGTTGGACCAGGGTGCTGTTGCCGCGATAGCCTGTCCCGGTCCAGCGTGCCGGGCTTGCCGGCCAGGCTGCATCCGACTCATAGATGGTCGGGTCAGGCGCGGCAACAGCGTCGAGCAGAGACGTATCGACAAGGACCCGCTGTTTCTGGGCTGGAAAGGGCAGAAATCTGCCGGCCAAGGGCTCCCAGTTGCCGGTCTCGAACGTCACCGAGTTCACCTGGCAGCGGCCGGAAAGAACGATGACCACCGGCTCAACCGGCAGTTGCGGCGCGCCCGGCTCGCTGGTCACGTCCATATCACGAGCCAGCACCACGTCATAAGTCTGGTGCTGGGCGAAAGAGAACCGGGCCGGGTTGTAGGTCAATTCACGGCTCAGCGTGGCCGCGGACAGTGCGGAAACAAAGAGCGCAAGCAGGGCGATTCTCATGATACCTCCTGACCGGCAGATTGGAGCAAATCGGGTAATGCCATTCTCATCGTTGGCTCCAGATTATAGACCGCCCGGAAACAGAGGCAAGCGGACGTGCGCGGTTGCGTCTATGTCCGAGATTCAACCGCCGAGACCTGCAAGGACGCCGGCGTACAACGCCTTTCGGCATCAGAGGGTTCAACATCGCGTCCGGGGCGCAGACCCGGACGATGAGTTCGACGTGCTCAACGCCTTTCGGCATCAGAGGGTTCAACATGTCTTCGAGCATGAGAACATCAGCGAATGCAGCATGTGCTCAACGCCTTTCGGCATCAGAGGGTTCAACATCCGTTCACGCACTTCGGCCAGGCAAACTCTCTTTAGTGCTCAACGCCTTTCGGCATCAGAGGGTTCAACATCCAGGGTGGATTGCTGGACGGGACGTTCTGGCTGTAGTGCTCAACGCCTTTCGGCATCAGAGGGTTCAACATCACTGTTCACGTTTCTATTATACCGACCTTTCAAGTGCTCAACGCCTTTCGGCATCAGAGGGTTCAACATAGCTGACTGCGCAGCAGCAGGAACGTCGCGAGGAAGTGCTCAACGCCTTTCGGCATCAGAGGGTTCAACATACGACGACGGGCAGTTTGGCGGCGACGAGGAGAGCTTCGGTGCTCAACGCCTTTCGGCATCAGAGGGTTCAACATTCTGGGGGCGGGTCGGTTGATGCGGGGACGATTTAGTGCTCAACGCCTTTCGGCATCAGAGGGTTCAACATACAACGACCCGGTGCGGCAATACGAGGGCGACCGGTTCGAGTGCTCAACGCCTTTCGGCATCAGAGGGTTCAACATCCGGGACGTGCTCGGCGATTTGCTCGACCGAGCGTTGAGTGCTCAACGCCTTTCGGCATCAGAGGGTTCAACATGACATCCGGCTTGCTCGGGTCATGTGCGACCTGTCGTGCTCAACGCCTTTCGGCATCAGAGGGTTCAACATTCTTTTCGCGCGGGAAGCTGAGCTTGCGCATTGTGCCGTGCTCAACGCCTTTCGGCATCAGAGGGTTCAACATTTGGGCAGGCTGCCGCGACAGTTGGCCGAGTTGGGGTGCTCAACGCCTTTCGGCATCAGAGGGTTCAACATTAGGAACACTGACTCTCACGCGGTCCGCGCCTGTCGTGCTCAACGCCTTTCGGCATCAGAGGGTTCAACATACAGAACCACAGGAATATCCGACCGGCGGAGAAATGTGCTCAACGCCTTTCGGCATCAGAGGGTTCAACATTGTGGGAAGACGGACTGTACCGGTTCGGTTTCCCAGTGCTCAACGCCTTTCGGCATCAGAGGGTTCAACATCAGCAGGTGGACACCTACCCGCTACGTGCGGTCCGGTGCTCAACGCCTTTCGGCATCAGAGGGTTCAACATATTGGGGTTTAGCGGATTACTTGAACCGAAGTCAATGTGCTCAACGCCTTTCGGCATCAGAGGGTTCAACATAAGAGAAACCTTTGAGTAGGTCAGAGGTACTAAAACTGTGCTCAACGCCTTTCGGCATCAGAGGGTTCAACATTGCCGAGTGGCAGTGACAACAGTACCGGCAATCGCGGTGCTCAACGCCTTTCGGCATCAGAGGGTTCAACATACGTGAAGTCCGAGCGTACCTGAATGAGCTTGTCGTAGTGCTCAACGCCTTTCGGCATCAGAGGGTTCAACATGGCCCGGCACAGAAGGGTAGTTGTCTGATGGCCATGTGCTCAACGCCTTTCGGCATCAGAGGGTTCAACATATCTCCAGGTCTCTCATACCTGGTCAGATATGGTCGTGTGCTCAACGCCTTTCGGCATCAGAGGGTTCAACATGCCTCGACCAAGCTAGCGGACGGGGCCAGTTTGACGTGCTCAACGCCTTTCGGCATCAGAGGGTTCAACATATCGAGCCGCCGTGCACAATCGTGATTGCGTCGTCCTCGTGCTCAACGCCTTTCGGCATCAGAGGGTTCAACATATTGTCCACAGACGAACCGTGACGCTGAATCTGATGTGCTCAACGCCTTTCGGCATCAGAGGGTTCAACATTTGTTCACGAACGCCAGGCTGTGTGTCAGCCTGTGTGCTCAACGCCTTTCGGCATCAGAGGGTTCAACATAGAGCAGACAGCAGGCTACTGGAGTAGTAGAGGACGGTGCTCAACGCCTTTCGGCATCAGAGGGTTCAACATCGCCCGCTCCGTACGTAGCGCTCTGGCCATGACTTGTACCCCGCCATTTCAGGCTCCGGGGCTGGTCGGACCGCACGACAAGCAATGTCATCACCTCCTCTCTTGTTCCGCTCCGCAAGTGCTTGTGGAGCTGAATCTACCACACCCGGCCTCTCATTCAAGCATCGCCGAGCATCGTGTGGGGCAGGAAGCCGTTGAAACGCCATTGGATGTGGTTCCAACTGCGTTCTTCGTCTCTTCACAGCAGGCGGTGCTTGACCGGGTCATACTGTCACCCAGTCCGGCGGGTCTTCAGGCCAGTCGCCGTGCGAGTCTGACTGGCGCAGACGCTGGATACACGCGTTGCACAGGCCGGCAATGAGCAGGCCGTCGTCCGGCTGCATCACCTGCGATAGTTTCCAGCGCATCTGCTCCTTGGCCCGGTCAGAGAGCCGGCAGCGGAAGACGCTATACTGCAGCCGCGTGCCAAAGCCCTCCATCACTTTCGCCACCTTGCGCAGGCGTACCTCATCCCGCACGTCGTAAGCGACCAAATACCAGTCTTTGGTGTCGGTACGCGTCCGGGGCCGGCCGCGGCTCATCTCAGCCTCGACTGGGCAAAGAGCCCAGGGGTACCGGTCCACTCCTTTTCAAGCAGCCGAGCCTCCAGCTCGATGGTCCGGGCATAGGAGAGGGAGTACCTGGTTACCGGGTGCTTCCAGGTTTCGTGCAGCCGGCGTTCGTAGATACCGATGGCCTTCTTTCGACCAGCGTCGCTCAGCCAGACCCGTTCGCGCGTGACCGAGAAGTCCTCCTTTGGGTCCCACTGCTTGCGGTTCACCGACCCAATCAGCGGGATGTCCCAGACCGGCAGTCGAAAGAGTTCCATCAGGTCTAGTACAAGCGGATGTGCGGCCGACCGAGGCGTGTGGTAGAAACCGAGCGACGGTTCGAGCTGCACCGCGATGAGCGCCTGCATTACCGAGCGATAGAGCAGCGCATAGCCGAACGAAAGCAGGGCGTTGAAACGGTCTTGAGGCGGTCGTCGGCTGCGGCCTGCTGGTTTCATTTCCGCAGGCACAGCGCCGGAGAGCAGCTCAGGCAGGGTCGCGTACCAGGCCCGGGCCGCAGCGCCTTCATGACCGCGTATCGTGTCCACGCCTTCGGCATGGGCCATGCCCTTGAGTGCGGCACGCATCTGGGCAAGAGATTTCTCAACGGTCTCCGACCGACCGGCACCCCGCGTCGCACGCAGGAGATACTTGAGTTGACCTTCAGCCCGGGCCATGGCGAGCTTGCGTGCGAGACGCAGGCAGACTCCGGGGTCTGAGAGCGCCTGAAACTGCCGGATGCGGCGCTGGACCTTGCCCGAGTCGGTGGACATGCAGCCGACATACTGGCCCGAGCCGGTCAGCCAGTGAACCGTGATGCCGTGCGAGGCACAGAGATGCAGGGCCTGGGTCGTGGCCTGTGAGTTGCCGTGGATGACCAGGGTCTGGACGTCCTCAATTGGGAATTTCTGGTCCTTCTCGCCCTCGACCGTGATTTTCAGTTGCTCGCCGGTACGGCCGACCGTGCTGCCCGGCGTGGTGACGTGGATGACGCGGCCGTCCGGGTACTGCGGAAACAGGAGCAGGGCTTCCCATTCCGGATTGCGCACGACCCTTTCTTCCTCGGGCAGACAGACCGGGGCAAGCGAGCACTTGACGCAGAGCCTTTCGTTGGCGGTAATCGGCGGCCGTTCGGTCGACTCGCGCAACTCCGCAGCCCGCGCCACCGCCAGCCTGACCATGCGGCGGGTAGCATCGTCCAGGGGTACGCGCACGGTCTCGTTGTCAGCGTGGTAGCGGATACGTCCCTCGGGCACTGGTTGCTTCAGGCAGTCTTCGAGTAGCATGCAGTACGCTGCAACCTGGAGCACGTCAGCACGCCAGGCTTCGGCCCTACCGTCTTCGGCCCGGCGCGCCCGGCCGCGCTTGTGCTCATAAGGAACCCAGTGGCCGTCACGGTGACGCACACAGTCCACCTTGCCGGTGAGTCCGAGCCGCTCGCTCGCCAGCTCGAACGTCCGCCCCTCTTCGCCCTGCTCAAGCTCAACATGCAGAGTGCGGCCGGCCAGGACTGCGGCATCGGCGACCTGGATGTTCTCGACTTCTTCCAGGTAGAACAGGCGCTCGCAGTACTCCAGAGTCCGCAGAGCAAAGACCCGAATCAGCGGCGAGTGGTCGTCAAGCATCCGGCGGGGCGATGCGGGTCAGTACCCGATTTGCACCCATGCCTCTTCCGGGATGTCCGCCGTTGGCTGTTCGGACGGCACGAACAGAGCCGAGACCGTGCGTGACATGTCAGCGCGGTCTATCGTGACGGTCAGGCGCGTCACGCGTTCACGCAGACCACCGGCAGTGTCGGGTTTCAGCGGCACGAACCAGTGTGCCGGTCTTGGCCGTTCGACTTGCTCCAGCCTGTCGAGGAGGAAGTTGTTGTCACCGAGGAATGGCAGGCCGTAGGTTCGAGGTGAATCGCCCTGCAGCCCGGCCAGCACCTGCGCCTCGAACCTGCCGTCCCCGTCCACAGCGACGTAGGCCCTGACGTCGGAGAAGAATGCACGGCGCGTGGGCGTGACGTTGTACTTGCTGCCGTGGGCGCTGGCCTCGAACCTCCTCCCGGTCTCGGAGCCGACCGGGTAGTTGTGCAACTGCTGGTAGATGCTGTGCTGGAGCGGGAAGCTGATTGCACCGAGGGCGAGCTTGAATCTGGGCAGGTCGTTCTTGATGAGCGTCATTACGCTCTTGCCGTCATCGCGGCGCATCTCGATGCCTGCTACGTTGAGCAGGAGGCCGTACGCGGCGGAGTAGGAGATGAACTCGGATGTCGGACGAAAGCTGCCTGCAGTGAGCGTGCGCGAGACACCGAACGGCGCTTGCAGGTAGAGGTAGAGCATTGCTCTACCCCGTGAAGGCGTCGTTGCCTACCTGCGCCAGGAGCTTCTGCGGGCTGCGGAACAGGTGGACGCCCTTCTGTTCCAGCTTCTTGCGTGTGTCCTCGTTCATGTCCTTCACCAGCTTGCCGCCGAGGTAGAACTCGGGGCCCGGGTAGTCTTCGTGCAAGATGCCGTCCACGACCTCGGGCAGCACGTGCCTGCCGTCTTCCTCGATGCGGAAGCCGTAGGTCGCGTAGCCAGCCACAAGCTGCTGAGTGAGGCGCAGAGAGATACTCGCCGGTGCGAACTCGAAGTAGCTCCGGGCCTGGTTGCCCGCGACTTCGTTCAGTTCGCCGATGGCCCTGAGCAGGGTCTTAGTCCAGTCAGCCTTGGCGCGACACTGTTCGAGGTTGAGGGCGAACGGGTACTGGTAGGCCGTGAAGGCAGTCTCGCGGTGAAGAAGCTGGGCGTTCTCGACATTGACGTGCGACTTGCGCTCCTTCGGGGTCTTGTCCTGCGGTGACTGAGTGAAGACGCTGTCGTGGCGGTAAGGCTCCAGGGCCACCGCCATGTTCATGCGCAGGATTGAGTCGCGCTTGAAGGTGAAACTCCCTGCCCGCTGGCCCAACTCCTGTCTGATTCGCTGACGGTCCTTGCCCTTCGCGGCAACCAGCCAGCCCATGAAGAAGTCATCTGCGAAACGCTCATCGTCAGGAAAAGTCTGATATTCGACGGCCAACTGTTCCTCGTCGTCGAGGCGCCTACGATTGCAGGGCAGTCCAAGCGTGGCCAGTGCCTCACGCAGGGCATTGCGGATGGCCTCGGGGGAGATGATGGCGTATTCGTGACGGCCGGTGGTTATCTTCTGGATGACCGAGCGGTTCTCCGCACTCTCGCCCCGGTAGTTGGCGCTGGGCGCGGTGTAGGTCAGGATTGTTCCAAACAAGTTCATGATTCCTCCGTTTCTTCTTTGGCTCCACCGAGATAAGAGCAGGCCGACACGGCAAGCATCGCCAGCGCCTTGACGCTGCTCCAGTCGTCAATTAGAGCCTTGGCTACCGATAGATAGTCGTTTTCGGGCAGGAACTGCGGGACCGAACAGACGGTCCCGGTGAAGTACTCGACGAAGTCCTTGTCCCGCCGGCCGCGCATGGCAAGGAACACATCGGAACTGACTCGTTCCAGTGCCTCGCGGTACTTCTGGGGATAGTTGACCCGGCCTTTCTCGTCGCGGTTGGTCTTGAACTTGTCGTACTTCTCGCCCGACTTCTCTTCGGTGCGGCGGCGCACGTACTCCTGCACCAGCCGGTAGACCCGCTGGGCTAGCAGGTCGTCTTTGTCCTGTTCTGTCATGGGCTGACCTCCAATCTGCTTCAAGTTGCTTTCGATGGCTCTGAACTTCGTCCTCGCATCAAGCCCGAAGAAGGGGATGTTACGAGGGGTCGCGTGCTCCTTACCGGTCTTCCAGACGAAGAACTCGCGCGGGTACTGACTGAACACCGATTCCATTCCTTGATACCACTTCTCGCCGTGCAGCAGGTTGGTGATTCGCTGCGAACGGTAGAGCGGATTGCGGCACTGCTGTCGCAGAGTCTCGTAGTCGCGCAGCACCCGCTCGTCCGGCAGGATGCGCTCGGCGGCGAGGAGAGAAGTACTCTTGTCTCTCCGCCGAACATGATACGCCTCGACGGCCGCCAGGCTGTCGCGGAGCGGCCCTCGGCTCACTCGATGGTGGACGAAATGATGCAAGTACTCCAGTTCACCCTCCGCCGGCAAGCTGATGAGCGCGGCACGTGGCAGGTAGCCCGCGGCAGCAGTATCGAGACTTCTGAGTGCATTCTGCATGTCCGCGGCGACACGGTCCAGGCTTGACGGTTCAGCCATGACGAGGACGTGCCCGACATCTTCTGTTTCGCCGTCCACCTTGGTTCGGCGCGGCACATAGACCTGTGCCGCGACCGGCCAGAAGTTCAACAGGAAGTTGTCCTCGACCACGCCTTGGAATGGAACGCGCTCTGCGCTGACATCCTGTGCGCCGACGAACACAGAGCTGGCGATACCTTCCGTGAGCACTATACCCTTGGCACGGGACTTCTGGGCCTTATGCAGGAGCTTCCACCACCGCTCGGCCTCAGAGGACGGCCTGGGCGTTCCCGGGTTGCCATCTTTGGTTCGCTCGCCGGCGCGCTCTTCGTAGACTCCGCGGCTTGCGGGCTTTCCGCGAAGCACGTTCCATATCATGTCGCGCCAGAGTTTGAGCCAGACGCCATCTCCGTCGGGGTAGTACGCGGCAAGGAACTTCCCGGCTGGATAGAACATGTCGTATACGTAGTGCTTCTTTGTCTTGGTCTTGCCGTCTCTGTCGATGATATCGCGAGTCACCTCACGTTTGAACGGTATTACGCTGCCATCCTTGCGCGTGAGTTTCTGGGGGCGCTCTTCCTCGCTCCAGTAGGCATCGAACAGGTCATCGAACGTCGCCCGCATGCTCGCGTGGGTGAGCGTCACTCTGACCCCGGTCGCGGTCAAGTCGCTGACTTCGGGCAGAGGTGAGAGCTTGCGGGCTTTCATGGACTCAATCATCAGCAGGAGGCCGACCAGCCCGGCTTTGTGCTGGGCGGTCGGCAGGCTGAACAGGTCGTACTTGAGCTCCAGCGTGTCCGGCTCGGACACGGTCTCACGTTTCTTCGCCATAAGGTTTCTCCATGAATCCCCACTTCTTGTTGTAGTGCTTGGCGGGTGCAACAGCATAACGGTCGATGCGCTCGGCGGTTCCGACCAGACGGCGCGGAACCGGGACAACAAGACCGTCTACCGGCTTTCCGTTCTTCTTGAGTGCCTTGTAGATGTTCAAGTCGCGGTCGAGGATAGCATCGGCGGTGTAGTCGCCGCCTTCGCGCAGAGGCTCTTCGCGCGAGGCCGCCCACGGGCCGCTTTCCAGAAATGCCGCGTAGCGGTCAACCTCGACTTCTCTGGGGCCGTACTGCTCCAGCAGTTCCTGCAGGTAGGATTGACTGACCGTCTTGCCGTTCAGGGCCGAGACAAAGCCTTCCAGGCCGACAAGGTCATCCTTGCTGTAGGGCTTCCCCGACTCCGGTGGGTAGAGGAACACCTGGCCGGTTCGGGCGTCGCCCGGCACATCGTGACGGTTGCAGCGACCCATTCTCTGGATAAGGCTAGTGACTGGCGCGTGTTCGGTGATGAGAACGTCGGCGTCAAGGTCGAGGCTCATCTCGCAGACCTGCGTTGTGACCGCGACCACCGCCGGACCGCCTGGTCTGAATGCCAACACCGCCTCGCCGTGACGTTTCCTTCGGTCGTCAAGTTTGAACCTGCTATGGTAGCAGAGAGCATCGAGTCTGCGGGCAAGAGCCTGGCAGCGGTCAACCGTGTTCACGACCCAGAGAACGCGCCTGCCTTCTGCGAACGCAGTGCGGGCAGCCTTCTCGGCTGCCGTTGCGTCGGCAAGACCGGCAACAGCATACCGCTTCCGTTCGGCCTTGGCCTTCAAGTCCTGGAATTGGGTAAGGTCTTGGGGGAACACCGCGAGCCCGCATTGACTCAAGCCCTCGATGCGTTGTGATGGCAGACTTGCAGTCATGCACAGGACGGGGATGTCGAACTCCTGGAGGAACCGTCGCAGGGCCGAGAAGAGTGATTTGTCGAAGCTGTGTACCTCGTCAAACACCACGATGCTGTCGGCCAGAACAGGCATCAGGCATGTTGAGCGATATGAGTGCTGCATGAACCCAAGGAACTGGTCTACTGTGGCGCTGAACATACGGCGCTGCCAGTACGCAAGTGCATACAATCTGTCATCGGTAGTGTAGTCTTTGTCGCGGCGGCTATCCTGCACCTCCTCAAACATGCCCTGCAACTCGTACTCCGAGGTGCTGTGGAGTAATGCGGCGTCTGCTTCGGGCGCCCAGGAGACATAGTCGCGGAAGCCCTCGGTCGCAGTGCCGCGCGTGGGGTAAAGGAATATGACGCGGGCCGCCGGCCGCATTTCTGCTTGCGCGGCAATCCAGCGCCAGGCAGCCAGGGTCTTACCGCTGCCGCAAGGCGCAAGCATCAAAGCCCGCGCTGGCAGCTTGGCTGCTGCTTCCTGGAAGTCGTGCCACTTATCCCAGCGTCCCTTGGCAGACAGGTCTGAGATGCGTGGTTTGATGACCTTGGACTGTACTGCTGAGCCATCAACGCACAAGTTCTCGTCGAAGGCAGACCTGAGCCAGTCCTCAATGGGTTTGTTCTCTCGGACAAGCCCGGAGCCGGCGCTGTCGGCGAGAATCAGTGCCGTGCGGACGGCCGCCAGGAGGTGCAGGAGGTGGCCGAGCGAAGCGTCGCTGGCAAGGGTGCGCCCCAGGTAGTTGAGTTTCTCTCTTGTTCTCTCGGCATGAGAAGCCGCGTCGAACCAGCCTGTGCGTCCTCTGAACGACCAGCGGACCGGGATTTCTGCCGAGTCCAGCCGCGCTGCGCCAAGCAGGTCGGCGGTCAGCGCAAGCAGCTCGACGACGCCTTCTGTCTGCAAAGTCAGGAGGTCGCGGTCAGCGCTGAACAAGGATCCGAGAGTCCAGTACGGGTGCTCTGCATCAGTGTCCGCGCGCGCCTTCAGGTGGTGTCCGAGCACAGCCGGAATCACGACCCCTGAGTCAGTCTGACACGCCCCCCCCAGCCATGTGGCGACCGAAGGCAGGCTGAGGATGAGTGCGCTCAGGTGCTCGTGTCTTAAGACCTGTGCGGCTTCGTTGCCCCGGACCGCGGCTTGGAACCCACTGTTCGCCTTGCCCAAGTCATGCAGCGCGCAGGCGGCCGTGGAGGCTCGATGGAATCGCAGCCAATTGTCCTCTAGTCCTAGCTTGAAGAACCTCAACCACTCCTGCCCCAGCCGCGTAGGAACTTCTGTCGTGCCGAACATGATACGGAATGCGTCCGCGACCGCACGGCTGTGGCCGAGAAACGTTTCCTGTTCGGCCGGACGTTGTCGGTCGCGAGGCCTCTTGGCGAGGATGACCTGCCGCGCGTCCTCAGTCACTATCGTACCGGCACAAAGATGCCGCAGCCGAAGCGGCGGCGGCCGCCGAGGCCGTGTTCCTGGAGCTTGAGCGATTCGTCCGCAGTCAGGCCTTGGACAACGACGGCGTAGCCAACTACTTCTCTATCGTGGATGCGGATGGTGCGGCGGATGAAGGGGGACTTGGGACCCGCGTCATTGCCTTCGAGCGGCCGCGCGCCTCGTCGCTTCACAAGGCCGGGCGTGGCTCTGATACCCAGATCGGTCAACTGCTGCTTTGCCATGTCAAGGAATGGGTCGGGTTCAAGGCGGTGCTTGATGGTGACGAGGCGGCTGCGGAGCACGGCCCGAGGTCGGAGCGGATAGGTTGTCGGCACACCGACCCTGAGCCTGTGGCCGTCAAGGTCGAGTTCTCTGCCCGCAAGCGGGAGCAGATGCCGGATGTGTTGTGCGTCGAGGCGGAAAGTGAGCCGGCTGCCGGGAGTCAGGTGAAGCAGCCGGTTGCCGACGACCATGCCGTTGATTGGGTGAATGCCCAGCGAGTCCTGGGTCGGTTCATGAACCCAGGGTACGTGCCGGGACACTGCGCTGTAAAGCGCGAACCCGTGGTCAGCCGGGACTTCCTTACCGAGCAGGGTGAAGGCGAGGTCAACCACCGGCATGATTGGCTCCGGTACGGGCACGAACAGATTGCGGTCGAACGGTCAATAGTTCCATGATCGTCATCCTTCAGCCGCGGGAATCGGGCGGCGATTGCACTATAGCGCAGCAGTGGCCGAAGTCAAGCCCGCGTTGAGGGCGCACGAACAGCTTAGAATGCCCGCCGCAGACCGATGGCGGGCGACGACCCGCATGATAGTAATTACTATCATGGGGCAAGGCTGGTTCGATAGCACTATGTGATTGCAGGTCAAGGGGATATGTGTCGGGATAGCGGCCGGGCTCCCCGGTCTCCCAAAGAGTAGCGGTCTTGGCAGTTCAAAGAGCGGTTTGCACGGTCTTGGGTCGAGCAGTCGGGCACGTGTCAGCCGGGGTCTTGTCTTGGATGATGGCCGGAGCGGTGGCTTGAGCGTCTGGCCGAGCGCCAGCCTGTGCGGTTGCTGTTTGAGCTGGCCGCGCAGTCAGGCGGTCAGGTCGTTGAGCAGTTGAGAGCGCGGCTGTCCGGGCAGTTGACGCGGTTTTGGCCGCGGTCTTGTCAGCTCCTATTGCCCTTGTCGTTCACTTCTTGACGGCGACGTCGAGCAGGACCGGCTGGGCTTGTTCACTGCCCGGAACTCTTGATTGCGCGGCAACATGCTGCTTGAGGCCTGCGCCTTTGTCCCGAGTGACAACCGGTGCGGTGATGCTATGATCAGATGATGAAGCTGACGCGTGACGAAGTGCTGGAACTGCTGGCCCGCAATCGGGACCGGATTCAATCGTATGGGGTGCGGAGTCTGGCGCTATTCGGGTCAGCCGCACGCAACGAGGTCACCGAAGCAAGCGACATTGATTTCTTGGTCGAGTTTGACCGCAAGACGTTCGACAACTACATGGATTTGAAGTTCTTCCTTGAGGAGCTGCTCGGCCGTCCGGTTGACCTTGTGCTCATGGATGTCGTGAAGCCGCGACTGCGCGAACCGATTCTGTCCGAAGCGGTCCATGCCGCGGGACTATAGGGCATACCTCGAAGACATCATTGAAGCCGCGGTGGCGGCCCGTGACTTCGTCGCGGGCATGAGCAAGGCCGAGCTGGCAAACGACCGGCGCACGCACGACGCGGTGGTCCGGAACCTTGAAGTTATCGGTGAGGCGGCGAAGAAGCTGCCTGCCCAGACCAGACGCGACCATCCAGAGGTCGAGTGGGAGAAAATGGCCGGATTGCGGGGCATCCTGGTCCACGATTACTTCGGCATCGACATAGACATCGTCTGGGACGTCGTGCAGGGCAAATTGCCGACTCTCATCGAACAAGTCCGGAGCATCCTCAACGAATCAGCGGACTGACAGGACAACGCGCCTGTCCGTGCCCTTTGCCTTAGCAGTCTACCTTGTGACGACGATGCGGTTGACCCGGGGAGATGACCGAGGACCGGTTGCAGTCAGCACAAAGTAGATGCCCGGGGCCAGGTGGCCGATGTCGTTTGCGCCGGCGTGCAATTCCATGACCCGTCGGCCCGAGGCATCGAGCAGGACAGGTTGGGACTGTCCTCTGTCCGCAAGGTGCAGCACACCGCGCACAATGGTCGAGCCGGCATGCGCCAGCGCGCGGGCCGGGTGCGCGGGTTCGGTAACGCCCGGTTCGAGGCGGTACTTGATGAGCACGTAGTCGGTGCCGGAGAGGACGGTGCCGGTGTAGCCCGTGACAAAGACTGCGCCTGAGCGGTCAAGGGCGACCGCGACCGCTTCGTCGTCGCTTTGGCCCGGCCCGGACCAGGTCGCGCTCCAAATCTCTCTGCCTGAGGTGTCGTAGCAGGCGGTTCGGATGTTGCTGTACCCGGAGTCTGAATACTCAGACCCGGTGACAATGGCGTTGCCGTGCTGGTCCAGGACCAGGGCATTGGCCAAGTCGGGCCCGCTGCCCGGGCCGTTGTGGCGCCGGGTCCAGACCGTGTCGCCGCTGGGCCGGTACTTGATTGTCAGCCAGTCCCAGCTTTGGCTAGACTGGGAGGTGTAGCCGGTGACGACGATGTTGCCAACAGGGTCGGTTGCCAGTGCCGTGGGCTGGTCTGTGCTCGGGCCCTGGTAGTACCGGACCCAGACCAGGTTGCCGGCACTGTCGTACTTGACGAGAGTCCAGTCGCCGTCGGCGCCGGGCGCGGGCGTGCTGGTGCCGATGACGTAGACGTTGGCATGCTGGTCCAGGGCAAGGCCGGATGCCTGGTCACGGCTGTGGGCCGGGCCGTCAAACCGTCGGGTCCAGGCGGTTTCGCCGTCGGGCCGGTACTTGACCGTGATGAAGTCGAGGCCGGTGACGGTGTCTTGAGTGACACCGGTAACGTAGACTGCACCGAGCCGGTCAAGGGCGATGGCAAAGGCAGCGTCGGTATCGCCCAGGTCGAGCATCTTGACCCAGGCGCTGTCGCCGTTGGAACGGTACTTGTAGGTGACGATGTCGAACTCGGTTGTGTCCGGCCGATAGCCGTTACTTGTACCGGTGACGTAGACCGCGCCTGAGCTGTCGAGCGCGAGTGCGTAGGCCCAGTCTTCGTTGCCGGCGGCGCCGCCGAACCGGCGCTGCCACAGCTCGACACCATTGGGGTCATACTTGACCGTTGCCCAGTCGTACGGATTGGACTGGCCCCAGGAGTAGCCGGTGACAATGGCGTTGCCTTCGTGGTCGAAGGCGACGGCCTGGGCAATGTCCCAGCCGATGCCGGGAATGAGATAGCGCTCAAGCCAGGCCGTGTCGCCGTTGGGACGAAAGCAGATGGTCGCGTAGTCGTACTGGGTTCCGTCACCATAGCTTCGGCCTGAGATGCAGACGTTGCCTGAAGCATCGACCGCGAGGCAGGTCGCTTCGTCGTCGGAATTTCCCGGGCCGTTGTAGGTGCGGACCCAGACCGGGTCAGAAGCTGCGGTCAGGGTTGCGGCGAGCAGAATTGTCAACAGTCGGGTCACAGGTTCTCCTTAGTGCAGTCGTTCGAGGTATCGGCCTGAGGCCAAGTCAATCCGGACTTTGTCGCCGGTCTTGATGAACTGCGGCACGTGGATTACGAGGCCGTTGGTCAGTGTCGCTTCTTTGGGCGCGGAATCGACGTCGCCGTGCAGGGGCGCGCCGGTTGCGGCGACGACCGCGTCCGCGGTCTTGGGGACGAGCACGTCGATCGGTTCGTCGCCGTAGAACTCGACCCTGAGCCTGGTGCCGGAGTCGAGGAACTTTTCGTAGTTGCCGACCATGCGTCGGGGCAGCGCGACCTGTTCGAACGTTTCCGGGTGCAGGAAGTAGAGCGAGTCGGCGTCGGAGTAGCTGTACTCCAGGGTGACGGTCTCGACCGCGATGTCTTCGACTTTGTCGTCAGGGTGCAGGCGCTGGTCAGTCTGGGTGCGGGTGTGCAGGTTCTCAAGCCGGAGATGAACCGAGCTCGGCAGCTTGGCCGTGCCGACTTTCATCTCGGCCAAGAGAATCTTGTAGACCTCGTTACCGAACTTGATACACATGCCGGTGCGCAAATCTGAAGCTTTGGTCATGGTTGGCTCCTTGGAGACAGCGTAGACGACCGTGGCGTCAAGTCAAGCACGGTCAGTGGAACCGGGAAAAGAGTTGAGGGGCGAACCTTCGCCCCTCAACACTGGAAGGAAGTTCGGCAGGGCTCCCCTGCGCGGGAACAGGAGAGCCCTGCCAGGAGGAAGCTACCGGGACTTTGTGATTTTGACAACGCGATGAGCGTCGTCGGTCGTAACCTGGCACAGGTAGGTCCCGGCCGCTACGTTGTGCCCGGCATGGTCTTTGCCGTCCCAGGAAACCTGGAGGGTTCCGGGGCACGCGATGGAACTCGGCACCAGGGTGCGGATCAGTTCGCCTTCTACTGAATAGAGGGCGAGCGCAACCCTTGTGCGCCGCGGAACGCTGAGTTGGATGTCGGCCCCGTTTGCGCCGCACGGGTTGGGATAGACCAGAGGCAGCGCGGCCGGCTGGGCCGCTGCACCGCCGGCCAGTGCGCCGTCCTGGTTCAGTGCCGCGGGCTTGTCGACTTCGAAATACCACCGTGGTTCGAACCAGTCGTCCCATTCGCCGCAGATGCTTGCCTGGCAGCTCCAGCTATAAACGCCGGGCGGCAGGTTCAGCGCCGGCACGGTGACGGTCCAGGCCGGTTCACCAGTGAGGGCCTCGGCGACGACTTCGTTGCCGTCTCCGCGCCAGACGCAGAAGTGGAACTGCGTGGCCTGGGGCGGACCTTCTACTTCAAGAGTCGGTATCAGGTTCGGCCCTTTGGTGCCGGGCAGCGGGCTTACCGGCACGGGCACGAAGTCGAGGCACACCGGGTTGGGTTTCTCGACCTCGAACTCCCATTCCGGGTAGAACCACGGACTCCAGGCGCTGT
>CBFGIT010000039.1:0-22104 GCA_965648905.1 Caldifarciminota bacterium | reverse complement strand
CGACAGTCATTGCTGTCTCCTTTCGTTGGTAGGTCATTAACGGACACTTGCTACTACCAATTGAAAGCGGGACAGCTTTCCTGTCAAGCTCGGCTTCCGGCATCGGCATAATCATATAGCACTCACAATACGGAATTGTCGACGCGGGCCGAGGTCGTCGGCCCGGCTGTTGTCAATGCCGTCCATCTTCTTCAGCCATCGCGGCCATGACAGTTGTCCGGGCCCGAGCCTCGGTCGTGCTTGACTTGGGCGCGGTTTTGGGTTAGCTATCGGGCCGCGTGTCGTACTTTCTTCAGCAGCTCATCAACGGCCTGCAGCTCGGGTTCGTCTATGCGCTCATCGCCCTGGGCTACACCATGGTCTACGGCATTGTGCGGCTCATCAACTTCGCCCACGGCGACGTGTTCATGGTCGGGACCTATCTCGGGTTCTTTGCCCTGGCAAGCTGGCATCTGCCCCTGCCGCTGGCGCTCGTTGCGGCGATGGTCGGCTGCGCCGCTCTGGGCATCTTCATCGAGCGGGTGGCGTACAAGCCGCTGCGCAATGCCCCGCGCATTTCCGCGCTCATCACCGCGATGGGCGTGTCTCTGTTCCTTGAGTATTTCACCAGCCTGAAGTTCGTTTTCGGGCCGGACTACCGGGCTTATCCGCGGCCGTTTGCCGTGCGCAGTTTCGATGTCGGCGGCGTGAACATCTCAAACATCCAGATTATCGTGTTCGGTGTGGCGATTCTATTGATGCTCGCCCTGACCTTCTTTGTCAACAAGACCAAGACCGGCATGGCAATGCGTGCGGTTTCCTATGACAAGGACACAGCCCGGCTCATGGGTATCAACGTTGACCTGATAATCTCAGTTACGTTCGGTGTGGGCTCGGCTCTGGCCGGAGCCGGCGGCGTGCTCTACGGCATCGCCTATCCGCAGATTCACCCGTTCATGGGCGTGATGCCGGGGCTGAAGGCGTTTGTTGCTGCGGTGCTGGGCGGCATCGGCGTGATTCCCGGCGCAATGCTCGGCGCGGTAATCATGGGCACGGTCGAGACTTTCACCTCGGCCTATGTCTCCTCGACCCTGCGCGATGCGGTCGCGTTCGGGATTCTGATTGTTGTGTTACTGGTCCGACCAGCCGGGATTCTGGGCCGGCCGGCGCGGGAAAAAGTGTGATGCGCCAGCGAGGACAAGTCAGAATGCAGATTGAATACCCGGAGCCGGAGTGCGAATGACCAGGACGAGACCGGACGCGAGTATCATGGCACTGCTGGTCGCGCTGGCTGGATTTGTGGTTGTGCAGGTTCTTGCCCTGACCGGCGTGCTCAATCCGTACTGGCAGCAGATTCTCTGTCTGGCCGGTATCATGGCGGTTTCGGCGCTGGGTCTGAATCTGATTTACGGGTACACCGGTCAGTTCTCGCTTGGCCATGCCGCGTTCTACGGACTGGGCGCGTACACTTCGGCGCTCATCACCCGAAGCCTGGGTGGCGGCGGACCGTGGATACTGGCGCTCGGGCTCTGCGCCGGCACGGTGCTGGCCGGCGTGGTTGCCCTTCTCATCGGGTTGCCGATTCTTCGGCTTAAGTCCGACTACCTGGGCATTGCCACGCTCGGGTTCGGAATCATCGTCAAGGTGTTGTTCGATAACTCGGATGCGGTCCTGCCGATGATGGGCGGGTCACGGGGTATGAGTGCGATTCCGAAGATGACCAACTGGGTCTGGGTGTTCTTTCTGGCACTGGGCGCGGTCGTGGTCCTGCGCAATCTGGTCTTCTCCGGTGTCGGAAGGGCTCTGGTCTCGGTGCGCGAGGACGAGCTGGCTGCCGAGGCAGTCGGCATCAACACCACCAGGTACAAGACACTCGGATTTGTTATCGGCTGCATGTATGCCGGGCTGGCCGGCGGTCTGTACGCGCACCTGTACACGTTCCTGCATCCCTCGAACTTTGACTTCCTCAAGTCGATTGACGTCCTGCTGATTGTTGTCTTGGGCGGGCTCGGCAGTATCTCAGGCACGCTCGTGGCTGCGGTCGCCTGGACGTTCCTGCTTGAGGGTTTGCGCGTGCTCTTGCCGCCCGCAGTTCAGGACTGGCGCTGGGTTATCTACCCGCTGCTCCTTATCATCTTCATGCTCTTCCGGCCGGGCGGGGTTTTCGGCGGCACCGAGTTCCGGTTCCTGAAGCCCAGAGAGTATCGCAGATGAAAGACCAGGAGCGAATGCAGAAGCCAGAGTGCAGAATGCAGAAGGCAGAATGCAGGGCACGGGCTCCGCAAGCGCGGTCGGGGCGCAGTGACGAGGGACCGCACAGCGTGCTGCTGGAAACTCGAGGCCTGGGTAAGTCGTTCGGCGGGTTGCAGGCGGTGCGGGACTTCAACATGGTCCTGCACGAGCACGACCTGGTTGGTCTTATCGGACCGAACGGCGCGGGCAAGACCACGGTCTTCAACCTCATCACCGGCATGTACGTTCCGACCGCGGGTTCGATACGATTCTGCGGCGCTGAAATCGGCGGGATGAAGCCCTATCTCATCTATCAGCGCGGCATTGCCCGGACGTTCCAGAACATCAGACTGTTCAAGGAGCTGTCCGTGCTCGACAACGTGCGCGTGGCGTACCATCACAAGGGCGAAGCCGGGCTTCTGGCATCGGTCTTGCGCAGCCCGGTGTTCTATCAGGAAGAGCGGCGCGTTGCCGACCGGGCCCTGGAACTGCTTTCGATGCTCGGCCTTGAGGGCCGGAAGCACGAACTGGCCCGCAACCTGCCCTATGGCGAGCAGCGCCGGGTCGAGATTGCTCGGGCGCTTGTGGCCGGGCCCAGGCTGCTGCTTCTCGATGAGCCGGCTGCAGGCATGAACCCGTTTGAGGTCGGTCAGCTCATGGAGTTGATTCACTTCATCCACGACCAGTTCAAGCTGACCGTGCTGCTGATTGAACATCAGATGAAAGTGGTGATGGGTGTGTGCCAGCGGGTGATGGTTATGGACTTCGGCATGCTCATTGCCGAAGGTGCACCTGAGACCGTGCAGGCCGACCCGAAAGTTATCGAAGCGTACCTGGGCAAGGCGGAGTAGTGCGGATTAGGGTGAAGACAGAAGTAGAGCACGGAGACTGATGTGCTGCTGAGGGTGCAGAACCTTGTCGTTGACTATGGCGCGATACGGGCGCTGCACGGCATCTCGTTCGAGGTGAACGAGGGCGAGGTCGTGACACTCATCGGTGCGAACGGTGCGGGCAAGAGCACAACCCTGCGCACGGTGTCCGGACTCACGAGGCCTTCGGCCGGCGAAGTGTTCCTGGGCAATTCCCGCATCGACGGCCTGAGCGGACACAAGGTCGCGCAGTTGGGCATCGCCCACGTGCCTGAAGGCAGGCAGCCGTTCGCTCTGCTGTCGGTGCGGGAGAATCTCCTGCTCGGTGCATTCACCCGGCACAAAGGCGAAATCGCCGCGGCCATGGAACGGGTGTTCCAGTCTTTCCCCCGGCTCAAGGAGCGGCTGAACCAGACTGCCGGCACTCTGTCCGGCGGCGAGCAGCAGATGCTCGCGATGGGCCGGGGTCTGATGGCCCGTCCCAGGCTGCTGATGCTTGACGAGCCGTCGATGGGTCTTTCGCCGATTCTTGTGCGCGAGATATTCGCCATCATCCGGGAAATCAACCGTCAGGGCACCGCGATTCTTCTGGTTGAGCAGAACGCGTTCATGGCTCTACAGGTTGCCCACCGGGCCTATGTGCTTGAGACCGGCAGAGTGGTCTTTTCCGGCCCGGCCGCAGAGTTGCGCGAAGACCCCAAGGTCAAGGCCGCGTATCTGGGAGAGTAGCGTACGGCCGAAGGCTGAATACAGAATGCAGAATAGTGAATGCAGAAGGGCCCGTGCCGGAGGTGGAGCGAAAGACTTGGGTGAGCGGTTGCTGGCCTTTGCGACCAAGGTGGTTGTCGGCACAAGCAAGATGGGCCGCACTGCGGCCAGCAGGTACTTCGCCGGGCAGCTCATGCGCTCGGCGGCATCTGCCGGCGCCAACTACCAGGAGGCGTGTGCCGCGGAGAGCCGGGCCGACTTCGTTCACAAGATGCAGGTTGTGCTCAAAGAGTTGCGCGAGAGCCTGTACTGGTTGTCACTCGATGCCCGTTCCGGTGTCCCCTTGGCCGACGGCGATTCACTCTCACGTGAGGCGGATGAACTCGTAAGGATATGCGTCGCGTCGATACGCACGGCCAAGTCGCGGTCGAAGTGATTCTGACTTCTGCATTCTGCATTCTGGTTTCCGCATTCGCCTTTGGGGCCTGCCAGTGACCCGTCGGCTGGTCTGGCTCGTTGTGCCCGCAGCATTCGCGGTCTATCTGTACACGCTTTCGCCGACCGTGGGCCTGATTGACTCGGGCGAGCTGGCCGCCGGGTGCTGGATGCTGAATATCCTGCATCCAACCGGTTATCCGCTGTACACGATGCTCGGCCGGCTGGCAACCCTTGTTCCGCTGGGCGAGGTTGTAAACCGGGTAGCAGTGCTGAGTGCAGTGCTGGCTGCGGCTGGTGTCGGGCTCTTTCTTTTTCTGGTCCTGCAACTGGGCGTGTCGGTGACTGCTGCAGGCGCAAGCGCACTTGCCCTGGCGTTCTCGTTTCCAGTCTGGGCAGTCGCAGTTGATGTTGAGGTCTACAGCCTGACCCTAGTACTCGCGGTCCTGGTGTGGCTGGCAGCCGAAAGAACGGCCTCAGCAGCATCCGGAGGACTGGTCTGGTTCGGGTACATCTCCGGGCTTGCCCTGACCAATCACATGTCCGTGGTCAGTGTGGTCTTCGGTGCCGGACTCTGCGTCTTTCTAGTTCTGCGGCGCAGGTTGATGCCCTGGCTGCCGGCCATGTTCGGCGCGTTTCTCCTCGGGGTTTCCCCTTACCTGTTTCTCATCTTAAGAGCAAGGGCCGGGCCGTTGTTCGCATGGGGCAATCCCCAGACACTGGAGCGATTCATCTGGCATGTCACCGGCAAGCAGTATCAGGTCTGGATGTTCTCGCTGCCCATTGCCGAGGTGGGGCGTAATGCGGCACGGGGCTCGAGTCTGCTGGCCCGGAGCTTCGGGTACGTGCTGGTGCCGCTTGTGGTGTATGGGATGGTGCGGCTTCTGCGTCAGCGACGCGCGTTTGCGGTCGGGCTGCTCGTCACCGCTGCCGTCGCCTTCTTCTACGCGGTCAACTACAGCATTCCTGATATCGAGTCGTACTACCTGCCGTGTGTGCTGGCGCTTGCGGTCTTTGGCGCGGTCGGGCTTGACGGCCTGGCGCGACGCATCGGGAAGTGGCAGCACCTGCTCTGGCTGGCCGGAGTGCTGGCCGTTGTCTTGAACTACGCCAGTGCCAGCCGGCGTCATGACTACGTCGCTTATGACCACGCGGTCAACACCCTGCTCTCGGCTGAACCGAATGCTACGATCATCACCGACTGGTGGGACGTCTACTCACCGGTCTTCTACTTGAGAAACGTCGCGGGCATGAGAAGAGACGTGTGCATGATCGACAAAGAGCTGGTGCGGCGCTCATGGTATCTTGATTACCTTGGCCGCGCATACCCGTGGCTGGTCGAGGCATCGCGGCCTGAGCTCGACCAGTACCGGGCCTGGCTGGACCAGTTCGAGCATAATCGGCTGCGCGACCCGGCCGGTATCCAGCGCAGTTTTATCGCGCTCCTGGAGAGCTTTGTCACCCGTCATCCAGACCGGCCCGCGTACACGACCTTTGATGCCGACGCGAACCTTGATGCGCAGCAGATGCTCTCAGGCGTGCGTCGGGTTCCGGTCGGGCTTCTGTTCCAGCTCAGGACCGATTCGCTCGTGCCGGAGTTCAGCTTCGACCCGATGACGGTGCGGGTGCCGCCGCACGTGCCTGACGCACGCACTCAGGCGATGCTTGAACGATACCGCTTTTTCGTGATTCGGCGCGGCCGACTGCTGCTTGAGCTCGGCCGGACCGCGGAAGTCGAACGTCTGGCCGCGTGGTACAACGCGACACCGCTCAGCCGGCTCATGCCGCTTGAGGCCCGATGAACCGGCCGGCCGCTTCTCTGACCGGCCCCAATCTGGTACAACTGCTGACCAATGCCGGTCTGATGGCAACGATTGTCTACGTGCCGCTTCTGGCCCGAAGCATGGGAGCATCGAGTTCCCAAATCGGATTCCTGGTTGCTGCCTATCAGGCTGCGGTGCTCGTCTCAAGCATGCTCTTTGGCCGCTGGGCCGATTACGGCGACCGGAAGCGATTCGTCGTCTGGGGCATATCAGTCTCAGTGCTCGCGCTTGCCGCCCATGTGCTTGCCCGGAGTCTGGGCAGTCTGCTCATTGCCCGGGTCTTTGCCGGCATCTGTGTTGGCAGCTTTCCTGCGGCCCTGATGGCCTACACTTCAGACCAGACCAATCTGCTGGGACGGTTTGTCGGGTTCGGTTCTTTGGGCTGGGGCATCGGCGCGTTCACCCTGGGCATGATACCCGCAGACTGGGTGTTTCCGGTTGCTGCCGCAGTGATGGTGCTGACCGCGCTGTTGGCCGCTCTGACTCTCAAGCCTCAGCGCGTCCGTCTTGCCCAGCCGTTCGTGGATGCGCGCGTGCTCCGACGCAACTGGCGTCTGTACCTTTCGTTCTTCCTCCGCCATGCGGGCGCATTCTCCATCTGGACCATCTTCCCGGTCTACCTCTCTGACTTGGGTGCCAGCCGGCTGCTCGTCGGTGTGCTCTTTGCCATCAACCCGTTCGGCCAGTTTGTCTTTCTCAATCTGCTGGAGCGGGCACGCGAACGGGCAATGGTGATATGGGGATTCGCGCTGTCAGCCCTGGTGTTCGCGGCCTTTGGCCTGGCGCGAAGCTGGCAGCAGGTAATCCCGATTCAGGTCTTTTTGGCCCTGTCCTGGTCGTGTCTGTACCTGGGCTCACTCAAAGAGCTGATGCGGCTCAACCCGGAGAAATCCACTGCCGCCGGCATGTTCCAGTCTGCAGCCAGTCTTGCCGCGGTTGCCGGAGCTCTGCTCGAGGGAATCACCGGTGCATTCGGCTACCGTGCCATCATGTTCACGGCCGCAGGGCTCGCGCTTGCCGGCGGCCTGCTCTACATCGGGCAGCCGGCCGCAGCGTCCACGGCGAGCAGCAAAGACAGCGGAACGTAGTTCGTCTGGGCCTGGCGGCAAATACTCGCCCGGCTGAGTCTAGTTCAGCCGTGGCTCCCGGCGGGCACGCGAAGGCAGGGGGTGGTAGGATGCGGAAAGGAGGAAGCGTTGCATCCTTGGGTAATTATACCGGATAGCCGCTGCCGAAGCAAGTTCAGGAGGACTCGGGGTCTACCAGCGAATGGCAACTCCGCCCCAGGTAAGGCCGGCACCAAAAGCAACCAGAACAACGACATCACCAGCAAGAACCCGGCCGGCCCGGCGTGCCTCGTCCAGGGCGATAATCGTTGTGGCCGATGAGGTATTGGCGTACTTCTGGATGTTGACGAACACCTTGTCCATGGGGAAACCAAGGAGCTTGGCCGTTGCCTCAATAATCCGCAGATTGGCCTGGTGCGGAATCAGCAGCTTGATGTCCTCGGCCTTGAGCCGGGCCGCGCGCAACACACGGTTCACCGATTCGGCCATCCGTCGCACCGCCACCTTGAAGATGGCGTTGCCGTTCATCTTCAGGTAGTGAAGCCGCTGCTGGACCGACTCAACCGAGGCGGGCAGGCGCGAGCCACCGGCCGGCATGTAAAGGTCCTCACCGCGCGAGCCGTCCGCGCCCAGATAGCTGGCGATGATTCCCCGGTCCTGGTCAGCCGAGGCCCTGAGCACGGCTGCGCCCGCGCCATCCGCCAGCAACACGCACGTGCCGCGGTCGGTCCAGTCGGTAATCTTGGAGAGAACCTCGACACCGACGACCAGCACGGTCTTGTATGCGCCGGTGGCAATGAACTGGCGTGCGGTGGCCAGCGCGTAGATGAAGCCGGTACAACCGGCAGCGACATCGACCGCCGCAGCTTTGGTTGCGCCCAGCCGGTGTTGAAGAATGCAGGAAGTCGAGGGAAACGGCATGTCACCGGTCACGGTTGCAACGACAATCAGGTCAACGTCTTCGGCCCTGACACCGGCATCAGCCAGTGCGCGCTGTGAGGCGCGGAAGGCGAAATCGGACGCGGCCTGGTCCGGAGCAGCGATGCGACGCTCTTTCATGCCGGTGCGCTCGGTAATCCACTCATCCGAAGTTTCGACTATCTTCTCAAGGTCGGCATTGGTCAGCACGCGCTCAGGCACGTCGAACCCGGTACCGGCGACGACCGCGGAAAGCAGCCTGGGTTCGTGCAAGGACGCCGGGTCAGGGCTGGGAATGTAGGCAGTCTGGACCGTACCCTTATCAGGGTTGGTCTCAATCAGCGAAGAGACCTCGTTCACAGTCTTAATCATACAGCCTTGGCCAGCCGCGTCAAATCCGACCCGGTCTGGCGCAGGTCACGAGTTGTCACAAACGACACGACCCCGGCGAATCGTGAATCGCACCGGATTGTGACCAAGGCGATAGATGAGATGTCGGTAGTCGGGCACGTTCGTGACCACAAGGTCGGCCCAGTGTCCTGGCTCAATCGTGCCGGCCTCAAGCTGGAGCGCGCGCGCCGCATTGACCGTGATGCCGCGCAGGGCTTCTTCGATTGTCAGGCCGTAGTGAATGCAGGCGAGCTGGGCTGCGAGCGGCTGGGCCAAGAGGGTACACGAGCCTGGGTTGAAGTCCGTGGCCACGGCCATCAGTATGCCCAGCTCACGCATCCGCGCCACCGGTGAGCGGTGTGCTTCGCGCAAGAAAAAGCACGTGCCGGGCAGGAGCACAGCAACAACCCCGGCTTCCATCATGGCCCTGAGTCCTGCGTCCGACGGCTGAAGCAGGTGACTGGCCGAAACCGCACCGACCCGGGCTGCGACCTCGGCCCCGCCCGAGGACTCGATCTCGTCGGCGTGCACGGTCGGCAGCAGGCCGTGCTTCTTGCCCGCCTCAAGTATCATCGTGCTCTCGGCTGCATTGAACACAAAGTTCTCGCAGAACACATCGCAGAACCGTGCCAGCCCAGCCCCAGCCACTGCCGGAATCATCTCATCGGTCAGGAGTCGAATGTAGTCGGACTTCGCCCACCCTGCTGGAACCGAATGCGCCCCGAGAAAGGTCGGCACGACCGTGGCGAGTCCGGTCTCGTCCAACCGCCGTGCCACGCGCAGCATCTTCATCTCGGTCTCGGTGTCGAGCCCGTAGCCGGACTTCACCTCGACCGTGGTCGTGCCCCAGCATGTCATCTCGTGCAAACGGTCCAGGGCGCTTTCGTAGAGTTCATCCTCGGATGCGGCCCGCGTCGCTTTCATGGTCGAGAGAATGCCGCCGCCAGCCTGGGCGATTTCCTTGTAGGTTCTGCCTGCCAGCCGCAACTCGAACTCCTCGGCCCGCCACCCGCCGAACACAAGGTGCGTGTGCGGGTCCACGAACCCGGGCATCACCACGCGGCCGCGGCAGTCGATGTCGGCGACGGGACCGTGTCCCAGACCGGGGCCTGCGACCTCTACGATTCTGCCGTCCTTCACCCGCACCGTCGCGTTCTCGACCATACCCAGCCCGGTGCCGGTCATGGTCAGCACCTGCGAGCAGTTGGTCAGGACCAGGCTGTTGTCATCAGGCACGGGAACAGGATAGCCGACTCAGGTGCCGGTGCAAGCCGGGCAGGGGACAGCGAGCATCGCTCAGGCCGGGACGGTACGGCTGCGGGCCCAGTTGCGCAGGGCCGCGACTTCCTGGGCCTTGACGACGGAAATGGGGCGTGTGCCCCTGAGCTGCTCGACGATGTGGTCGGTCGTAATCGGCTCTTTGCGGCTCGAGGCGCGGTAGAGGGCGGAGATGACCGCCTGCTCGATTTCCGCGCCGCTGAAACCCTCGGATTCCTCGGTCAGTCGGTCGAGGTCAAACTCCTCGACCGGGAGATTGCGCCTGGCCAGGTGGATGCGGAAGACCTGCGCGCGCAGCTCAACTGAAGGCAGGTCGACGAAGAAGGTCTCATCGAACCGACCTTTGCGCATGAACTCAGGTGGCAGTTGGTCGACATCGTTGGCCGTGGCAGCAATGAAGCAGCTTGACTTTCGCTCCTGCATCCAGGTGAGAAACGTGCCTAGGACCCGCTGGGATACGCCGCCGTCCACATCGTTGCGCGAGGCGGCAAAGCCCTTCTCGATTTCATCGAGCCAGAGGCAGAGCGGCGCGAGTTGGTCGACGACCGTCAGCAGGTGGCGCAGGTTCTGCTCGGTCTCGCCGATGTACTTCGAGTACAGCCGGGCCACGTCGAGCCGGTAGAGCGGCAGCTCAAGCTCCCGGGCAATGACCTTGGCGGCCAGGCTCTTGCCGCAGCCCTGAACCCCCAGGAGCAGCACACCCTTGGGCGGCGGCAGCAGGCCGTCCGGGTGCATGAAGCTGCCCCGGCGCTCGGCCAGCCAGCGCTTCAGGTTGTCGAATCCGGCGATATGGTCGCGGCGTTCGCTCAGGTGGAACTCAAGCACGCCTTCCCGGTCGAAGATTCTCTTCTTGGCAGCTTCAAGCAGAGTGATGTCGGCGCCGGAGAGCCGGCCCGAACGCAGGCCGCACTGACAGACAACGTTGCGCACCTGCTGCACGGTCAGGCCCCGAAGGGCGCGGGCAAATGCCCGGACGTCATCCGGGTTCAGGTCGACCGCGATGCCGGGCTGGATGCGTCCCATTTCGGCAACGCTTCCTTGACCACGCCGACCAGTTCGTGCTCGGCCGGATAGCCGCCGCGAATGCAGGCTGTGTCCGGCTCCAGGCTTGCGGGCAGCCGGTAATCGTGGGCGAGGATGACAAAGGTGTCGCGCGAACCACGCACCCTGGCCACCGCGTCTTTGAACAGCCGTAGAACCATGTTGTCCTCAAGGTGGCGGTCGAAGTCGACCAGCACGAACAGCCCGGGCTGGTGGCTGCGTGATTCGCAGAGCGACTCGACCTGCTTAAGCATCGCGACTGGCTCCAAGGTCCGCTCGTAGGGCGCGAAGTCAGGCCCGACCTGCAGCTCAAGACCCCGGGTCAGGGACCAGCGGTAGAGGTCGAGCCCGAGCTGCCGGGCAATGGCCTGGAGTTCGCGCAGCCCGAACTCCTCGTCCACGCATTCGTAGTAGACGACCGGGTAGCGAGACTTGATGAGCAGCGCGAGCTCGCTCAGGATCGGGGCCGCGGGTTCGGTAGCCAGGGGTGTTACTCCAGGATGACCTTGCGGGCCGCAGTTGAGGGCAGCGAATGCGTGACAACGAAGTAGACGCCACGCGCAAGCGAGCGCACGTCGTTAGTGCCGGGATGAAGCGCCAGCACTCGGCGGCCAGACGCGTCGAGCAGCGTGGTCATTGGCACACGCTCGCAGCCATCAGGCTTCGAGTCTGCTGGCAGATGCAGTTTCCCACGCACGACCGTCGCTCCGGGTCCTGTCACCGGCGCACCGCCGTCCCTGGCCTGCCCGGCCGGCAAACTGTCGCGCAGTATCGTCAGGGTGCCGTCATGATGGTTGGCAACATAGATGCGGTCATGGACCAGGTTGGGCACGAGCCCGAATGGTCCGTTGAACCCGCCAAACTTCTTGACTACCGAGTCGTTCTGGCCATCGAAAACGTAAACCGTATCCCGGCTGGTCCAGGCATCGGACGCGCAGTACAGAAGTCGACTGACCGGGCTGTAGTAGAGGCCCGAGACGTCGCCGCCCATCTCTCCGCCCACGTAGACCCGGTTGCGCACGCTGTCGTCGTCGGCAGCCAGAAACAGCAGGCTGTCGTACTCACCGACGTAGACCTTGCCGGCGTCAGGATTGCCGCAGGCAGCGGGGACTCGGCATTCGAGGGTCTGCGCTGGTATCACTCGGACGATGTAGTCGGAGTCGAGCACGGCTACGCAGTCCTCGCCCAGGAGATAGACCCGGCCCGACGCGCTCACGCAGAACAGGCTCGGAGTCGGGCCGGCCACGTGACCGACGAAGACCATCGCAAGCACGCTGTCGGTCGCGCCGGAGATGACCGCAAGTGATTCACTGCCGGTGTCGTACAGCCGATTCCGGAGCGGGTCGAAGCACAGGCCGGCCCGGTCGTCAATCCCCAGGTTGTGCACCGGCAGGGCGGAGAGCCGATGCTCGTCTGCGCCGCTGAAGACCGCAAGCGATTCCTGACCGCAGGCGTAGAACTTGTCGGCCCGGACGTTGAACTCGAGCAACGCGCTCCCACCTTCAAGAGCGGACAAGTCGACGTAGGAAACGACCGAGTCGGTCCGGCAGTCGATGACCGCGATCGAATCGTGCAACCGGCAGTAGAGCTTGTTGTGCACCGAGTTCAGACAGAGCCCGGGCAGCCGCGGCTCGGCCCAGCGGTGACCACCGAGTTTGACCTCGCCGCGCACCTGGTTGGTTGCGCCGTCCACGACCACGAGCGAGGCCGAGTTGTTTGCCCCGACGTAGAGCTTGGACTCAGCCGGGTTGGAGCAGAGGTCGGCGGTCACGAATCCGACCAGGATGTTGTCGAGGACTCGGCCGTCGGCAGTATTGATCAGGGAGACGTCGGAGCTGTGTTGGCCCAGGCAGTAGAGTGTGTCCGGCCCCCGGGCGAGAAACGCCGTGGGCCAGCGGCCGGTGTAGATGGTGTCTTGAATCAGGCCGGTTGCCGCGTCCAGCACGATAACCCGATTGCACATGACCAGACCGCAGTAGACCCGGCCTGCCGCTGGCAGGCAGTACATTGCCTCAACCTGTCCTCCGATCCGCACCGTGGCAATCACCGAGTCGCAGGCGCAGTCGATAGTCGCGACCGATTCGCTGCCCGCGCAGTAGACCAGGCCGCGCGTTGAATCACAGGCGATGCGACGGGCCGGGGTCGCCAGGAGCCTGAGCAGACTGTCCCCACGGCAGTCGATGACCGCAACCTGGTTCGGGTAGACCGCGCAGTAGAGTTTGCCTAATGTCGGGTTCAGGCACAAGGCGTCGCTGTATGAAGGCAGGGGAATCCTGGCGATGACCGAATCGCCGTGAATGTCGACGACCGTGAGCACGGACTCGGCATAGCTGGCGCAGTACAGCTTGCCAAGGCCGGGATGCAGACAAAGGGTAGCGACGGCGGAGATGCCGGGGACATGGAGTCGCAATGAATCATTAGCGCCGTCAATGACCAGGAGTCCACGCTGCGGGCAGGCGACAAAGACCTTGTTCCCATCGCCGTCGTAGCAGATGTCGGAAGGACTCGCGCCCAGGGATACGCTGGTCTTCACCCGGATTGTGGCCGCGTCAATCACGGTCACGTCACGATTGCGGGTACCCGGGGCATACACCTTGTGGTCGCGGTAGTTGTACGAGAGGCGCCTGACTTCCCAGTCGGTCATCGGCAGAGACGCAACCCGGCGGCTGGTCGCGGCATCGATGACGACGAGCGAGTTCCCCAGTCCGGCAACGTAGACTCGACCGGCTCCGGTCGCGTCGACCAGACAAAGCGGGTATTCCAGACCGGCGAGCGTGTCCGGCAATTCTACCCGTGTCTCGATGTGCTGGGCCGCGACAGAAGAAAGCAGTAGACAGGAGACCGTACCCAGAACGATGAGCGGCCAGCGAAAGGTGACACGCCTGACTGACCTGCTGTCGGTCACAGGAATAGGATAGTCGTACTGGCGACCAGTTCAAGCCCGGCAGAAAGGAGCATCCGGGTTGCCATTGCGTCGGAGCTGGACCGGATGCGGTCTTGGGTCAGTCGGGCTGGTGTTGACAGATAACTTGCGCCGGGCATGATACTGGCAGTGCTGACCATCAGACCAATGACTGAAAATGACCTGGACCAGGTGATGGCGCTCGAGAACGCCATCTTTGCCAGCCCGTGGCGCCGGTCGTTCTTCAAGGCAGACATCGGCCGGCCGGCCGGATGCTGCATTGTGGCGGAGTCTGACGGACAGGTGGTCGGTTACGCTGTGGCGTGGGGAACGGGTGAGGTTCATCTTGCCAACCTGGCAGTTGCACCGGCAGCGCGCGGCCAGGGTATCGGCAGCCGGTTGATGGATGAGGTGTTCGCATTTGGCCGGAGCCACCTGGCTGCGTCGATGTACCTTGAAGTCCGCCCGTCGAACACGATTGCCCGTCAGTTCTATGCCCGGCTTGGATTCGTGCCGAGCTACCTCCGCAAGGGGTACTATGAGAACGGCGAGGACGCAATTGTGATGGAAAAGGAGCTGAAAGAACGGTGAGAAGAAAGCGCCGGGCTGCGGCTAGCAGAACCGGTCGTAGCAGACGATTTCGTCAAGCGGTCGGCGCGGCCGCGGGGTCCCGGGTCTGGCCGGGTAGCCGAGTGGCGTCAGCGCAATCGGCTTCGCGTTCTCGGGGATGGCAAGCACCTTCCTGACCTCGGCTTCGATGAACGCTCCAATCCAGCACGTCCCAAGTCCTTCAGCCGCAGCCGCAAGTATCATGTGCTCCAGCGCGATGGTGACGTCAACTGCTTCGGCCGACCAGTAGCCGCCCATGCCTTTCCAGGCCTGTTCGACCAGGGCGCAGGCACAGATGGTCACCGGAGCGGCACCGACAAATGCCTGCCCCCGGCAGGCCGGCACGAGTGCCGCCCGAACCTGCTCGTCCTTGACGACGATGAACTTCCACGGCTGGTAGTTCTTGGCCGACGGGGCGAGACGGCCGGCTTCAAGGATGCGCTTGAGCACATCCTCGGGCACCGGGTCGGGTCGGTAGGCGCGGACACTCAGGCGGTTACGGACTGCTTCGTAGAAATCCACAGGACCTCCCTGGGAGCATCACCGATGGTGAATCCGATACTGGAGAAGAAACAAGCGCCCGACGCGAGTTGAACGCGTGGCCTGCAGATCCGGAGTCTGCCGCTCTATCCATCTGAGCTACGGGCGCACAGGTGTCGGTTGGGTTAGTCTCTTTGTTCCCTGATAACCTGCACGTCTATGTTAGGGAACCGGCCGGCCAAGTCAAGGCAGGTCGAACCACCCTGCTAACGGTAGACGATGAACTTGTCGCGGAAGCTGGCCGAGCTGCCCGCGCTACCGCCGTCGAGTGGCCGGGCATCGAGCTTGTACAGGTAGATACCGTTGGCCAGGGGCTGGCCGTCTTTGTCCAACCCGTCCCAGTCGAGCTGGCCGAACCCGAAACCGCGCGGTTGAGCCTCGATTCGGCGCACGAGCCGGCCTGATATCGTGAAAATCCGGACCGAAACCAGGGCCGGCATTGACAGGTTGAACGTGAACGCGGCCCGGCCCGCGGCCGGGTTTGGATAGACCAGGCAGTCGGTCAGCTTCAGCGCGTCGCCCGGTCTGATTCTGACCGCGACCGAAACAGTTGTCCGGTTCAGGCCCGGGTTGGCCGGGTCGGCAACGTTGTCCGCAGCACGGACCGTGAGGATCGTCAGCGATTCGGACAACTGTATCGGATAGCTGAAACGGCCGGTGGTCGTCGAGTTCTGGTCGTAGGCGAAGTAGTCGGCAATACTCGTGCGCTGGCCTGTGCCGATAGAAAGCGTGAACGCCAGCTCGGGGATGGGCAGGAGCATGACCCCGGACTCATCGCTCACCACCCCGGTCAGACTGAAACTCTTGGGCACGAGGGTCGTGTCCCTGGGCCGTAGCAGAATGTCACCGGCGTAGAGCGTGACCTGCGGCGGCAGGCTGTCAGTGACCGCGACCGGGGCTCCGAGCGGGACCTGAGTACGCAGGCTTGAGTAGGTTCCAGCGTCACCGCTGACGAGCAGGCTCACCCGGCCCGACCCGGGCTCGCGGACATAGCGACCATTGGGCACAACCGTCGTCTCAGGATAGGGAACCTTAGGCACGATGAACGAGGTATGCACAACGCCGGAGTCGAACGTTCCGCAGCCCGAGTGAATCGTGTAACCAGGCAGGACGTACGAAGCCGTGCCTCGGTCTGACTGGTAGGTCCTCAGCCACTCGGCTTCATAGGCAGCCACGTCGTAGGTACCGCGGGTGGACGATGCGGTGCCGCGGACGCTCATGCGTCCGCCCGGGTAGAACGTGTCGGGTCTTGGTTCCGGACTCGGGCCGGCAAGCGGAGTTCGGAGCAGGGTTGCCGGGTCGCCAAAGAAGTGATAGAGCGTGTTGGTACGCCAGGCCTCGAAGAAGGCCATGCCGGTCGTGCGCGCAGGGTAGTTGAGGAGTTGGCGAAGCCAGATTTGCGCGAGCATCTCGTTCCCGCCCGGTGAAGTCGCCTTGGTCGCACCCGAGGTAATGATGCAGCCGTCTTCTTTGCGCACCAGCTCTTCGGCGATGCTTGAGTATTTCGTGTCGTCGAACCGGCCCACCCCGCAGGAGCCGAAGAAGGCCAGGGGCGTGCGCGTGCCGTTGCTGATATTGGGCAGGGAGTTGGTGATGTGCAGCGTCATCTCGTGGTTGAGCTGGAATCCGGCTCCGTGGCCGAAAAAGAACCAGAGCAGTGCTCCGCGGTTCAACTCGGTGCGCAGTGCAGCCTCTGAGCCGCTGCCGCGCTGGCCGATTGGATACTCAGTCAGGTAAACCTTGGCCGGGTCAAACAGGCCGTAACCGATGTTGGCAATCTGTTCGCAGCCGTTGATGTGGGCAAAGCCGATGCCGTCCGGCTTGGTCGGGTCGCCGAGATACTCGTCGTCCGCCAGGAGGATGAGCCGTTTGGCCCAGTACCCGAGCGGCTGGCTCTCATACCGCCGGACCTTGTCGAGGAACGTCCGAAACTCGGCTGCGCTGCGAACCGTCACCCGGCCCAGAATCAGGTCTGGGCTCACACCGTTCCCGTCCAGGTCTGCGTACCAGGCGTCGAGCGCCTTGGCGGTCTGGCCGTAGACCTCGGCGTCGACGTCGTAGCCGAGTTCGTACGCCGGTACCATTGGTCCGGCTGCCTGGCCGAGGACGTTCTTGTAGTCGTAAGTGCCGTCGCCGGCCAGCAGCACGTAGGCAGGTTGCTTGGCCTGAAGGAAGCGTTTGAGGGCACCAGGCTCGGCCTGGCCGAACGCGTAGTCGTCGTAGATTTCCGAAAGCCGGGCCTCCCGGACCACAGCGTTCGTGATGCCGGCAACACTGCCCTGGCGATAGCGGGCGTAGAGCCGGGCCACAGTTAAGAACTCGTCCGGACAGACGATATAGTAGTCGGCCTGCTCGAGGGGTGAGCGGAGGTTTCCTGGTGTCCGCTGCTCGACCCGCACCGGTGCGCGCAGCCGGGACTTGAGCGCACAGCAGAACCGGCTCGGGCCGGCGAGGGTCAGCCGGCAATCAAGTTTGCTGCCCAAAACCCGGGCATCGGTAACCTCGCGCGGTTGATACGGGTCAGTGACATCGAGCACGATGCCGTCGCGGGCCGCGCCGTCAATGCTGAACTCGACCACGCCTGCGCTCTCGTAGGAGAACTCAAGGTAGGGAAAGTCAGCGGACAGCTTCAGTTTCTGGGCATAGCGGATTTCAAGGTAGTCAAGATAGACGTCCGACTCCTGGGCCGAGACGAGCCGGACCGTGAGGGTGTCGGTCCTGGTACCGCGCGCGCTTGCGCTCGTCGGCAGGCCGCTGAAAGAGAAACTGGTCCAGGGCGGAGTCGACGCTTTGGCGCCGACGCTGAGCGTGTCGAGCAGGAACCCGTTCAGGGTCAGCACGACCGGCCGATAGACGAGCGAGCTGGTCGGAGCCACGCCTAGGACTCGGCCCGAGAGAGAATAGATGGTGTCGCGCTGGGGCAGACGGAGCGCGACCGGGCCGACGCCCGATTCAACGTCGGCCGGCTTGTAGAACCGGCGCCACAGCCAGAGCAGACCGGACCGGGCCGGACACAGGCTGTCGTATTCAAGATGCAGTCGCCGGGGCGCAGTGGCACTCGGGTTGACCGCACCCGCGGCCGGCACTGCGGCCATGCGCCGGCCCGTCGCGCCGCCCCAGGTCAGCCAGAAGCAGGAGTGCGGCGTGAACGGGTTAGACCGCCAGGACGTATCGCCCGGGTCGAACCACGACGCCGCTTCAGCGTAGAACGCAAGGAAGTCGCTGCCGTTGAACCTGCCGTCGCCGTTCTCTTTCAGGTACACCGGCAGCTCGACCATCGTGTCCGGGTAGGGCCCGTTGACCGGATAGCGGCCGATTGAATAAAGCTTCATGGTCGACGGCACGATATTGTCCGGGTCAAAGCCGGCACTCTTCAGCTCGGTCGGGGTAACGCGGTAGATGCCGGTGGTCTCGGTCACGACCTTGCACCAGACCGGTGAGCGAAGGAAGAAGTTGACTGTGTCCGGCTGCAGTCTCGGCATCGACCAGCCCACCGCGTCTGTACCGTTGATGAGCATCGTTGCGAGGACTTCATCCAACGGGTCATGTCTGACCACGTTCCGGGCCGGTGACTCAAACTCCACGTCCACCCTGACCTCGCGGTGCAGGCGCAGAGTCCGGGTGGAACGGTCGTACTGAGCCGGGTTGACCCTGATGCTTGCCACCCGGATACCGCGCATCGTCTCGATGGCGACGAGCTCGGCCGGTTGGGCCGGGAACCAGCCCGAAGCGTCACCCGGACTGTCCTCTGCCGGGCGCTCGCTGAAACCCGGTGCCGGTCTGACCGTGACGCCGGTTCTGGTCTCGGTGCCGGTAACCGAAACCGCCAGCCGCACACCACCCTGCTGGGGCAGGCCCACGAGCAGAATCCGGCCGGGCAGGTCCGGTTCGCCGGGCTGAGCAAGACGGTACCAACCCTCGGCCCCAACCTGCGTACCGTCACTAGACACGGCCAGGTCGAACTCGTTGACGACCGCCCGACAGGAAACCCCGGTCGGTCCGGACTTGACAAGCTGGACCACACTCGGCTCGGGCCGGGCCTGGTCCGGGCCGGATAGGACCGAAGGTGCGGCCGGTGCGGAGAAAGCGTCCGGGCCGGTCGGCCGGGTTTTGGCCGCGTGGGCAGCTACGGTTGTGACGAGGAAGAAAGCCGAAACGGCGCAGACCAGTCGGGCGGGATAAGTCATACGACAGAGATGTTAGACCATGCTCCTCCTAAGTCAATCTCATTCATTCAGGCCGACACCAGGCCGACCACTCCGCCGGCCAGAACCAGCCAGACCGGGTCAAGCCTGAACCGCAAGAGCAGGGTCAGCGCGAGCGGCGCAACCACGGCCTGGACCGGGCCGGTGACGGCGCTGCGTCCGACCGCCACGGTCGTTACGAGCAACATCCCGGTTACCGCCGGCATGATGCCGGAAAGAAATCTCTGCACGAGTGTGTTTGATTCTACCCGACGATAGACCCTAATCAAGCCCCAGAGCATCAGGCCTGAAGGCAGAAAGGTCCCGGCCGCAGCCACGAACGCGCCCGGAACGCCAAGCACCTTGTAGCCGATGAACGCCGCAGTAATCGCGACCGGGCCGGGCGTAATCTGGCCCAGGGCCACGCCGTCGATAAACTCGCGCATCGTCAGCCACTGGCGCACGTCCACGACCTCGTGCTGGAGAAAGGGGATGGCAGCAAATCCGCCGCCGAAAATGACCGTACCGACCTTGAAGAAGACCAGAGCAAGTTCGCCGGCCCGGGCCAGGATGCCGGGCGCGCTGCCCGCGGCGCCAAGCAAGACCGGTAGCAGTATGAGAACGCCGGATGCGGCCGGAATCTTCTTTGCCGACAGGACAATGCCGAGCACCCCGCAGCCGATGACCACGAGCAGCACGTCTCCGCGGAAAAAGAGTGCCAGGGCGGCAATCGCGGCAATCAGCAGGCTCTGACGGCTTTTCAGGTTGGCGCGACCGATGGTGTAGGTTGCCCAGGCAAGGATTCCGACCACGACCGGCTGCACGCCGGCAAAGACGCGCATTACAACCGGCACGCTGCCGAATCGGAAATAGAGGATGCTCAGGCCGACCATCAGGACAAAGCACGGCGCGAGTAGAGCCAGCCCGGCCACGACCATTCCCTGCCAGCCGCGCAGTTGATAGCCGACGTACTCGGCGTAGTTCGAGACAAACGGCCCGGGCAGCATCTGGCCCATCGTCACGGCGACACCGAGTTGCCGGTCATCGATCCAGCGCTTCCGCTCGACCACCTCGTTCCGCAGCAGGGCAAGCATGCCGACACCGCCGCCGAACCCGATCGACCCCAGCTTCAGAAACGACCGGGCAATTTCCGCCAGCGAAACGCGGCCGGACCTGCCCGGCCTGAGCTCGTCAGCCTGAGTCACGGTCAGATTCTAGTTGGGCGCACCGCACCTGCAAGCCCGGCTGCCTGAAGGGGTTGACAGAGCCGGCTTCCTCGCCTATGGTTTGAGTCAGTTGGCGCAAATATGACACCCGAATCGCCCCAGGACCATTCGAAGCCGAGCTCGGGCCATCAGCCCGGCGCTTCGCCCGGTCCGGTTCTGCCCCCGCTGTCCGCTCCGGAACGTTCGGGAGCGAAGTGGGTTGCCCGATTCCGAACCGGTGGGCTTGGGGTTACAGCCATACTCCTGCTCCTGACGATTGTTCTGGTCCTGCTCTATCGACCGCCTTTGCCCAGATACAACGTTACCGGAAGCGCAGTACCAGACACGCCCACGACTGCCGAACGCCTGCCCACTGAGCCGGTCCAGCTCAGGCCGGACCAGCCGAAGCAGACCGCAGCCGGGCCGGTCGAGCAGACGCTTTCCGCGCTCGCCATGCTCGATACGGTCCACCGCTACGCTCTTTCGCGCTGGGCCAGTGCCCGCGACCTGCTGCCGACCGGCTCTCTCGACTCAGCAACCGCGACCGATGCCGTGACTCGATTCAGAAAAGCCGCGCTGCTCGCCGACAGCGTCCGGGCACTGATAAGCCAGTCGCGGCCTCGGGTCGAGCAGATACGACTGGCGTCAAGGCAGGCCGGGGCCGGGCTCGGGTATCGACTGAGCGTCGCGTACACTGCGGCTGACCGGTGGCTGGCCATGCTGACGAGCGAGGCCGACGACCAGTATCAGTACCTGCGGACAATGGAGGAAGCGGTAACCGCGCTGGCGCAGGGCAACCCTGCCGGGTTTGATGTGAAACTGAACGTCGCGAACAGCCACCGCCGCCGCTCTGAGACCCGCCGACGAACTCTGGCTCGGCTCCAGAGCCAGGTTCAAGAGTCGGTTCGAGCGCTCGGTCCGGCCCTGAAGTAGGTCGGGCAGAAGCTCCGGCCCGACTGGACTACCCTTCTATCTTCGGCTACAATTATATTGCTGTCATTGAATCAACAGGAAGGTCTCTGGGTCCCGGAATACGCGCGTGCCGCGGTCCGTGACGCGGCCCTGCCGCACGAATACCGATACACAACCTGGCTCGGCGTCTGTTTGTTTGGCGGTCTGGCCGTGCTGGTCGCGCTTGCCGCCTGGGGCAGCGGCGGTCTGGCCTTGTGCTGGGCGCTGCTTGCCCTGCTCAGCATCGGACTCGGCACAATGGGCCTGCTTGCTGACCCGGGCGGCTTTCTCCACGCTCTGGGCAAACGGCTGGTTGTCACCAACGCCTTTGTCCAGGAAGTCGACGAAAAGGGTCAGGTCCGCTGGTTTGTCCAGCCATATGAAGTAGTCAGGGTCGAAGTCATCCGAGGACGACCGGTCTTTCCCTGGGCCGGACCAGACGGCTGGCACGTTGAGACCCTGCTCCTCCATGTGCGCGGCAGCAAGCCGGTTCGGATTCCGCTCTGGATGCTGCCCGAGCGCGGCGCCTCATTCTGTTGCCGGCTCAGCGAAATGCTCCGGAGCGACCCGGCCAGCGCAGCTCTTCCTGTTCACCGCGTGACAACCTGAGCGGCGCACAGGCGCTGACTTCGGCCAGACTGCTCGGCGACTCAGAGGCCACCAAGCAGAATTGTATAATGGCGATTTGGCCGGTTTCGAGACTCAACCCTCAAAGCATCATGAAGTTATCCGAAAATGGACCGGTATTCAGAACCCCCGGGGGGAACGGTTCCCCATACGGTTCAGGGAACCGCTCTCCAGAGCAAACCCCCAAGCGCTCTCTTCGCGGCTTTCCCTGCGGCTTGGGCCGCGGCTCAGGCCGGCGCGGCCCGAGCCCCGGTGGCTGCCGCGACCCGAGGCGCAGTCCTTTCGGCTCTCCTTGTGGCTCGGCACTGCGCTCTCGGGTGCGCAGCCAGAATCGATTCGGGCGTCG
>CBFGIT010000038.1:0-22757 GCA_965648905.1 Caldifarciminota bacterium | reverse complement strand
CGCAGCATGCCATCACACCGATCGAAAGCGGCAGGGCAGCAAGAAATGGGCCGACGCCGTCGTCAGCCTTGTCTCAGGGGAGAGCAGCTAACGCACGGCTTGACATTAAACCCGTCCCCGGAATTCCTCCGTACAGACTGACGCGCTGACGCGTCAGGTTGAGGATATCGCTTGAACCAGGTGCGCTACCTGCTTCGCCAAGCATTCACCGTTCCGCGCATCGCACGTCGGTTGTCCAAGGATGAATCGTTCGTGCGCGAATCTGGCCTTGATGAAATCCCGGCACGGAAACGGGTGGCTGCGCTCTTGCCCAGGGTCGGGTTCATACTTGCGATGCGCGACACGCTCCTTACAATACAAGACCGCATGCCCGACGCCAACGATGACGAACGCCTTGTCGCTCTCGTCGCCTCCAGGCTCATGTTGCCTTCATCAGTTGGGAGCCTATTGATATTGAAGACGAAGCCGATGGAATTGGTCATGCCTGCCGCATCTGAAGTGGTTCAGATGATATCCCAGACCGAACCCAAGTGGCAATCGCTGACCTTGGCTGACAAATTCTGTCTAGTGTGCGGTTTCATGATGTACGTCGAGCAACGCGTGTTGGCGCACAACAGTCCTGCTGAAACCGAGATCGAGATGGCCGTGACGCGATGCCTGACGGAGCTGCTAGCTCACAAGGTACTCGAGACCGAACCTCTCTGTGATGAGTGATATTTCTGGTGACATGATACGAGATTTTGAGTTGTCGATATGCTGCGGTCAGGAGGGTGATACGAAGCCGGCTGGACCTGCCTGAGTGCCGGGGTGTGAAGATAGCGGTGGTGATGGCGGACAGCAGGATGGTAACTGCTTGGGCCTGTGACATCGCCGAGAGTCTGGGCTTGAGCAATGGCCGTGGTTGTTCTTCTTGCGGCGCCGGTGGTCGTGCTAGTCGCCGTGCCGGCTGAAGTCATGTTTGTCGCGCCTGTCGGCATCAGATAGCTCGTCCTGACCGGAATGCACAGTCAGTCGTCGTCAGGCTGAATTCGTGCAAGACCGGGCGGCATGTCGGCTGACTTGCCGAGACAGTCGAATCGAATAAGGACGCTGGTCATCCCAACCAGAGTGACAGTAGGAATGCCTTAGGGAACTGCCCACTGGGCGGGCCCGAACTGCGGTCCAAGAGACCATCTTGCGTGTGCAACGCATTGGTTGTCAATCTGTTAGCTGTTGGCTGACAGTCGTCAGCAGAGCCTGACTTGAGCCGTCAGCCGACGCGGTTAGAGGCGACGCGTGAGGGCCTGACGCCAGGCGGTTTCGGCCTGGTTGAGGTCGAGGGTTACGACCTGGACCCGGTTGAGTCCGGTGATGGTGAGGGTCTTGTCTTCGACGACCCGGCCGATGGGAGCGTGACTGGTCCGCCCCATGAGCCGCTCGAATTCAGCCCGGCGGTCGGGCGGGACTTCGCAGATGAAGCGCGAGTTGGATTCGCTGAAAAGGAGCAAGTCGTCGCGTCGGAACCGCTCTGCGCCGGGGACTTTGCGCAGGAAGACCGAAGCGCCACAGCCGCCGCCAAAGCCCATCTCAGCCAGCGCAACGCCGAGACCGCCTTCAGACAGGTCGTGGCAGGAGATGACAAGGCCGGAGCGGATGGCTTTGCCGACCGCAGCCATTGCCCGGCGCGCCGGGCCGGGCTGGACTTTCGGGACTTCGCGGCCGAGTCCTTGGTTGATGCGGAAGTATTCGCTGCCGCCGAGTTCGGGGTAGGTCTGGCCGACAAGGTAAAGGAGTGAGCCGGGCTGTTTGAGGTCCGAGGTGACGGTGTTGCGGCAGTCTTCGATGATGCCGAGCGCAGAGATGAGCAGCGTGGGCGGAATCGGTCGGGCGTCGCCGGAGTCGGGCTGGAACTCGTTGTAGAGTGAGTCTTTTCCCGAGATGAAGGGCACGCCGAATCGTGTCCCCATGTCGTAGCAGGCCTGGGCAGCGCGGACCAGTCCGGCGAGCTGGTCGGGCCGGTCCGGGCTGCCCCAGCAGAAGTTGTCGAGCAGGGCGATGCGTTCGATGTCAGCGCCGACCGCAACGCAGTTGCGCAGGGCTTCATCAATGGCCGAAGCCGCCATCCAGTAAGGGTCAATCAGGCCGTAGCGCGGCCTGAGTCCGCACGCAACGACGCAGGCCCGGTAGGAGTCGGGCAGGGGCGCGATGATGCAGGCATCGGTCGGCGCGGCGTTGTTGACGCCGCAGAACGGCTTCATCACGCTGGCGGCCTGGACTTCGTGGTCGTACTGGCGCGTGACCCATTCCTTGCTCGCGACGTTCGGGGTCTGGAGCAGTTTGATGACGAGCTCGGTCAGGTCTTTGCGAACCGGGACGGTCGGGTCCGCGGTTTCAGGCCGGCGCCATCGGGCCTGCTTCTTAGTGCCTTTCCAGCCGCGATGCAGGAAGTTCATTTCAATCCGGGCAACGAGGTGACCCCGGTACTTGAGCGTGAGCTGACGGTCGGCAGTGACGCGACCGATGACCGTGGCTTCGACGTCGTGCTTTCGGGCGAGTTTCTGCAGTTGCCGGGCCTGGGCCGGCGAGGAGAAAACGACCATCCGTTCCTGGGCCTCGGATATCCAGATTTCGGCCGGCGAAAGGCCCGAGTACTTGAGCGGCACGCGCTCAAGCCAGACCACTGCGCCGGTCGGCCGGGCCAGTTCACCGATGGCGCTTGAGAGCCCGCCGCCACCGCAGTCGGTAATCGCCTCGAACAGGCCCTGGTCCCGGGCCGCAAGTACGAGGTCGAGTACCTTCTTCTCTTCGATTGGGTTGCCAATCTGGACCGCGCCGCCGGACAAGGTTTCCGGGCCCCGGCCCAGTTCGAGCGAGGCAAAGGTGACGCCGTGAATCCCGTCGCGGCCGGTCCGGCCGCCGAGCAGGACAATCATCTGGCCGGGACGAACCTGTTTCTTCAGTTTGTTGCGGGGGATGAGCCCGAGCGTACCGCAGAAGACCAGCGGATTGCCCAGGAAACCGGAGTCAAAGTAGACGGCGCCGTTGGCGGTCGGGATGCCCATCCGGTTGCCGTAGTCGCGCACGCCCGCGACCACGCCTTTCATGATGCGCCGGGGATGGAGCACACCGCGCGGCACGTCGTCGGTTCGGGTGTCAACCGGCGCAAAGCAGAAGACGTCGGTGTTCAGGACCGGCCTGGCCCCGAGCCCGGTGCCGAGGCAGTCGCGGATGACGCCGCCGATACCGGTCGCCGCGCCGCCGTAGGGCTCAAGCGCCGAGGGATGGTTGTGGGTTTCGACCTTGAAGCTGATGCCCCAGGTCCGGTCGAACTCGATGACGCCGGAGTTGTCGTGAAAGACCGAAAGACACCAGGGCCGGGCGAGCTCCCGGGTACAGCGCATCACGGTCGACTTGAGCAGGTTGCGAATCCGGCGGCCGTCAAGGTCAATCTCGCCCCGGAAGGTCTTGTGCTGGCAGTGTTCGGACCAGGTCTGGGCAAAGGTTTCGAGTTCGACATCGGTCGGTTCCCGGCCCAGTCGTCGGTAGTAGCGCTGGAGCGCGAGCATCTCGGCCCGGCTCAAAGCGAGGAGCCCATCGCGGGAGAGCGCCTCGAGCTCGGGTGGAGTCAGTTTGCGCAGGCTGACTTTCGAGCGCCGATAGCGGTACGTGCCGGCTTTGACAAAGACCGGTTCGTCGGGTCGGGCAACGTGCTGGATGACCGGGTTGACCAGCAGGCCCCGGGTGATGAGGTTCAGCTCGCCGGCGCTGAGCTCCGCGGCTCCGGCCGCGGTGAACTCGTAGGCCCGGCCGGTCCTTACCAGGCAGCGGGTCAGGCCCATATCGGCCAGTGCCCGAAGCGTGCTTTCGACACTCGGGTCCATCACGCCCGGATTGTACAGCACCTCGACGTAGCGGCGGCCCGGCGTTTTCTCCGGCCCGTTCGTTCGGTCGGCCCGGCCGCTTTCGACCTCGATTGCGCGGCAGCGTTCGCAGACCGCGTCAGTGAATAGTTCGGTCGCAACCCGCTCGATTGTCAATCGGTCGAGATTGCCTTCGAGGTAGTGAAGCCGGACAATCCGGCAGTCAACCTCGGTCCGGATACCGAGGTCGCGGATGTCGGCCTGAAGCGCCCGTGCTTCCGGGTCGGTCCCGGTCTTCTCGACCTCAACACGCCAGAGCACGTTCGCTTCGTCTACTCGCTCAACAGCCGCCGCAGTTCGGTTTCCAGCGAGTCGTCTTCGGGCACGGCGACCGAGCGGGCAAGGACGCGGATTCTGCCCCGCAGGTGCTCATAATCGAGCATCAGGCTGTCGTACAGGGCGCGCCGCGCATGGTAGCCGGGCAGTGAGTCGAGCCGGGTGGCCCGCTGCGCCAAAGAGGCGAGCTCGCGGTCGCACTCGGCCGCGAGCGACTCCTGCTCGGCGCTGACCAGGGTTCGGTACTTGGCGAGCCGGCGTTGCTGCGTGCTCAGTCGGGTTTTCAAGTTGTGCTTCAACCGCAGTGCTGAAGTATCGGCCGGCGGCGGCGCCAGGGTCACGGGCGCCGGGCCGGGCTTCACGTTTCGGGCGCTCCTGACCACCACGACCACTGCGGCCACGAGTCCGACGAGTCCGACCACGCCGGACAGGACCGACAGCCAGCGACCGGGGCGGGTCGGAGCAGACGGGTTGGGCGACGATTCGGGCACGCGCAATTATACGACCAGAAAGGCCGGAGTGCAAAGGCCGAATTGCCGACCAGCACGGGGCGAACGTAATCGCTTGACATTCGGACAGCTTCTGGTTAAATAGAGCACTCTGCGGGGTGGAGCAGCCTGGAAGCTCGTGAGGCTCATAACCTCAAGGTCGCTGGTTCGAATCCAGCCCCCGCTACTCCCATTTTCGCCCGACGCTTCAAGCCCTGGAGGCAGGTTTTGTCCGACAGACCCAAGTTCGGTTTCTACTGGGCAGCCTCGTGCGGAGGCTGCGAAATCGCGGTCCTCGACATCAATGAAAAGCTGCTTGACGTTGTCGAGCAGGCTGAGGTCGTGCTCTGGCCGGTGGCGATGGACACGAAGTATGCCGACATCCGGGCCATGCCCGACCGGTTCATGGACGTCTGCTTCTTCAACGGCTCGGTTCGTAACTCAGAGCAGCTCGAACTGGCCGAGCTTCTGCGCCGGAAGTCGAAGCTGCTCGTGGCGTTCGGCTCGTGCGCGCACCACGGGTGCATTCCTGGTCTGGCGAACCTCTACACCCGGGAACAGATCCTCAAGCACGTCTACACCGAGGAGCCTTCGGTCGCAAACCCGGAAGCCAGGATTCCTTTGGTCAGGTCCCAGGTGGCCGAGGGAGAGCTGACCCTGCCTGAGTTCTTCGACCAAGTGTCGCCCCTTGACCGCGTGGTCGAGGTCGACTACTACCTGCCCGGCTGTCCGCCGCCGGTGCCGCGAATCCTTGAGGCAGTGGAAGCGATTCTTTCCGGCATGCTGCCGGCCCGGGGCACGGTGCTCGCTCCGGTCAAGGCGCTGTGCGATGAGTGCGACCGGAACAAGCACTTGGCCAAGAAGATGCCGGATATCAAGCGCTCCTACGAAGTCGCGGCCGACCCTGGGGTCTGTTTTCTTGAGCAGGGGATCATCTGTCTCGGGCCGGTGACAAGAGGCGGCTGCGGTCAGCGCTGCATCAACGGCAACTGGCCCTGCACCGGCTGCATGGGGCCGACACCTGAGGTCCATGACCAGGGCGGGAAGATGATTTCGGCCCTGGCCTCAATCCTGCGCCTCGACGACGAGAAAGAGATGAGTTCGGCGCAGACCGAAGAACTGCTGGCCAAGGTGAAAGACCCGGTCGGGACGTTCTATATGTACGGTTTGGCCAGTGCGACGATCAACCGGCGGAGGCAGCGTGGGCAGTAGGATAACGATTGACCCGATTACCCGGCTTGAAGGACACGGCAAGATTGAGATATTCCTGAACGATGCGGGCGAGGTTGACAACGCCTATCTGCAGGTCCCGGAACTAAGGGGTTTTGAGCAGTTCTGCGTGGGCCGGAAAGCCGAGGACATGCCCCAGCTTACCAGTCGGATCTGCGGGGTCTGTCCGGTGGCACATCACTACGCCTCGGTCAAGGCGCTCGATGCGGCCTTTGGGGTCGAGCCGCCGCCAACGGCCCGGAAACTGCGCGAACTCATCTACTGCGGCTATATCATCTACGACCACATCCTCCACTTCTACTTTCTCGGCGGACCTGACTTTGTGGTCGGCCCGGACGCGCCCAAGGCCAAGCGCAACATTCTGGGCGTCGTCGAGAAGGTCGGGATGGACACCGCGCGCGAGGTAATCAAGCACCGTGCCTATGGCCAGAGAATCACGGAGATTTTGGGCGGCAAACCGACCCACCCGGTCTCAGGGATTCCCGGGGGCCAGACCAAACCGCTCTCGGAAGAAGGCCGCCTCGAAATCGAGCAGATGGCCCAATCATGCGTGGCGTTTGCCGAGTTCTCGCTCAGGCTCTTCGAAGACGTCGTGCTCAAGAACCCGCGCTACATGCAGCTCATCACCAACCCGAACCTGGGGCACAGCCTGTACAACATGGGGATGGTGGACGAGAAGAACCGGGTCAGTTTCTACGACGGCCTAATCAGGGTCACCGACCAGCAGGGGCACGAGTTCGTCCGGTTTGGCGCGGGCGACTATCTTGACCACGTGGCCGAGCACGTGCTGGACTGGAGCTACGTCAAAGTCGCCTACCTGAAGAAAGTGGGCTACCGCGGCCTGGCCGATGGGCCGGACTCCGGACTCTATCGGGTCGGCCCGCTCGGCCGGCTGAACGCAGCCGACGGCATGGCAACACCCAAGGCAGACGCGGCATACCAGAAGCTCTACGACACGTTCAAGACCAAGCCGGTCAACTCGACCCTGGCATTCCATTGGGCGCGACTGGTCGAACTGCTCTACGCCTCAGAGCGGGCACTCGAACTCGCGACCGACAGCTCAATCACCGACACCGACATAAGAAACCTGAACTTCAAGATGCAGCCGCGCGGGGTCGGAGTGGTTGAGGCGGCACGCGGGACCCTGTTTCACGATTACGAACTGACCGACGACCGGCTGGTGCGCAAGGTCAACCTGATTGTCGCGACGACCAACAACAAAGGCCCAATCTGCCTCTCGATTCAGGCCGCGGCCCGGAATCTGATTCACCAGGGCAAGGTTGATGAGGGTCTGCTCAACACGGTCGAGATGTTTTTCCGGGCCTATGACCCGTGCTTCGGCTGCGCCAGCCACATGCTCGGCCAACCCACCCTGGTCGTCGACATCCTTGGCCCGGACCGGAAACTGGTTCGGCGGCTCCAACACGCCGACCACTGAGCGCCGGGCAGGAGCGCGGTGCAATCGGGGTCAGAGACCTCTCCGACACTGACAGTTGTCTTTGTCAACTTCAACTCGGCGCGATTCCTGGACCGCGCCCTGGCTTCGCTGGCCGCAGCCGAGCCGGAGGAAGAGATTGAGAAGGTTGTGGTTGACAACGCTTCAAGCGACCGCGAACCGGTCAGAACAGTGTGTGCGCGACACGGTTGCCGGCTGCTGGCGCTGGCTCGGAACTTGGGCTACGGTGCAGCCGCGAACCGCGGATTCAGGGTGGCACGCGGCCGGTACCTGGCAGTGGCGAATCCGGACCTGGAGTTTTCCGCCGGCAGCATGAGCGCGCTGGTGCAACTAATGACCGCGACTCCGAGCTGCGGTGCGGTGTCGCCCCAGCTTGTTTATCCGGACGGAAGGCCGCAGGCCTCGGCGCGGCGTTTCCCCAGGTTGAAGTTCGTCTTGGCAGGCCGGCGATCGATTGCGGCCCGGGTGTTTCCCAGTCTGTCTCGGGCGCAGGAGTTTCAGTACCAGGGCATTGAGCAGGCGCAAGCGCCGGTCCCGGTCGAGGCGGTCATCGGCACGTGCGTTCTGTTCCGGCGGGAAGCATTGGCAGCGGTCAACGGATTCGACGAGCGCTACTTCATGTTTGCCGAAGACCTTGACATCTGCCGGCGTTTGGGCCAGGCCGGCTGGCAGGTGCTGCTTGAGCCACGGGTGAGGGTGCGCCACTTCTACGGCGGGGTCAGACGGCGTTTTCGCCGGTTCACTGAGTTCCACCGGCTGCGGGCGCTGCGGCAGTTCTTCGAGCAAGGTCAGCCGAGGTGGTTCCGGGGGCTCTTGACCCTGGGGTTTGTTGCCTACCTGTGCGTTGAGGAGGCGGCCGGACTGGTCGGGCTGGGTGAGTTCGAATACTCCTGGCGCGGCCCGGTGAGCAGCTAGTGCGACGGCTTCAGACGGTGCTGGCCGCGGCGGCGCTGGTGGCGGGTGACGTTTTCGCGGTTGGTCTGAGCTACGTTCTTGCCTACTTCATCCGGAACCTGCTGCTGAACCACGGCCAGCCGTACGGGCCCCAGGTGCTGCCCTTGAACATGCTGATGGAGAAGGCGTATCTGCTTGCGGTCTATCCGTTCGTCTTTGCCTACGAAGGGCTTTACACCAAGCGTCTGACCGGATGGGAAGAAACGCGGCGTTACTTCCGGGGAATGTTCATCGCGACCGCGTTCGTGACCATCCTTCTGTTCATGGTACGGTTCTGGATTGTCTCTCGGGTCGTGGTGCTGCTGGCGCTGGTTGTCGGCGTGGTCCTCGTGCCGCTGGTTCGGGCCGTGCTGAAGCGTCTTCTGGTCTGGGTCCGTCTTCGGACCCAGCCGCTGGTGCTGGTCGGTTCTGAAGCGACGGCCAACCTGTTCCGGCGTGAGTTGAGCGCGCACCGGTCTCTGGGGTATGACATCGTGGAACTGGTGAGCCGGACTTCGACCGATGAGCCGCTGGAGAAACTGCTGGAGCGGTGCCGCGCGCACGAGGATGCGACGGTGGTGGTCTTGTCCGATGCGTTCGCGGCGGACGAGTTGCGGGCCATCTTCCGACTGGCCGAGCGCCGGCTCGCGAACCTGATGGTTGTGCCGAATGCTGCGCTGCTCCAGACCTCGGCCGCGGAAATCGAGCAGGTCGGCAGCGTGCTGGTGATGAAGTACCGGTACAATCTGCTGCGGCCGCTGAACACCCGGATGAAACGGGTGTTTGAGCTGGCGGCCAGTGTCGTGCTGCTGGTTCTGCTTGCGCCGCTACTCGCGGTTCTGGCCCTGCTGGTCCGGTTGTCATCACCGGGCCCGGTCTTGTTCCGTCAGCAGCGCATCGGTCGCAATCGGAGGCTCTTTGACTGTCTGAAGTTCCGGACGATGTACGCTGATGCCGAGGCACGATTGCAGGTGCTGCTCCAGAACAGCCCGGCGATGCGCGAGGAATGGGAGCGGTTCGCCCGGATAACCGACGACCCCCGCGTGACCAGGGTGGGCCGGTTCCTGCGGCGCTACAGCCTCGATGAGCTGCCGCAGCTTTTCAACGTCCTGCGCGGCGACATGGCTCTGGTCGGCCCGCGACCCTATCTGCCGAGCGAGGCGGGCAAAGTCGGCGACTATCTCGACACCATCGTTCGGGTTCGACCTGGTCTGACCGGACTCTGGCAGGTTTCCGGCCGTGCCGAGCTGCCGTTTGCCGAGCGGATGCTGCTCGACGAGTACTACATCCGGAACTGGTCGCTCTGGATCGACTTCTCGATACTGCTGCGGACGGTGCGGGCTGTGCTTGGGGCGCGCGGAGCGTATTGAAGGAGAGTGCTGAGTGCATAAGCTAGAAGCGAGAAGCTAGAAGCGAAAGGCGAGGGGCGAGAGTGAGAGGTTGACCGGGCGCAGAACTGTGGTAACATCTGCTAGTCTGAACCGATGAATCTACTGGTCAGTCTCCTCGTTGCCGCCGGCTCAATCGCCAACTGGCAGACCTACACGAATACGAATTTCATCAATGACATCGCGGGCAACGACTCGGTTGTCTGGCTGGCAACCAACGGTGGGGTCGTACTCCTGGAACCCGGGCCACCGCCAGTCGGACGAAGGACCTTTGTCAACACCGACAGCCTGCCGGCCAATCAGTGCCTTTGCGCGGTCCTGGACGACAGCAGCAATCTGTGGGTCGGAATGAGCGGCGGCGGGCTTGCGGTTATCGAGAAGGATGCTGACCATGCCCGACCGTACCTGCCCAGCGAATGGTCACCACGCAATGTCCGGGCGCTTTGTTGGGACGGTTCCCGGCTGCTGGCCGGGACCGACCAGGGTCTCTATGTCATCAATACGCGTTCGACCCTGCTTGACTTCAGTGACGATGCCATCGCCTGGTATTCGGTTTCACAAGTGCCGGAATTGCTCAGCGACAATATCCTTTCGCTTTCGGTCAAAGACCGGTACTGGGTCGGAACCAGCCGGGGCCTGGTCACGGTTGACCGTGGTCTTGGCGAGTGGCGGGCCTTCCGGCAGCCGCTCGGTGACTCGGTCCGGTCAATCGCGTTCTGGCAGGGGAGTCCGATGGTTGCAACTGAATTTGGTGTCGCCCTGCTCGAAGACAGCGCGTTTCGCACTGTGTACCGTTTCGCAGCACCGACCGAAGTCTTTGACCTGGTGGTTGTCGGGTCGAGCATCTATCTGGCGACCAAACAGGGTCTGTTTCAGGCCGATGCGCCGGACTCAAGCCGGTTCTCGGTCGTCCTTGCCGAGGACGTCCGGGCGTTGCTGGCGAGTCGCGTGGTCTGGGCTGGCTGTGGAGGGTCGGAGCAGTCCGGCTGGGGCCTGCGCTATGCTGCCTCGGGCCAGGGCTGGACCGGATACTGGAATACCTGCATCGCGTCGGACATCATCTCGGACTGTGAGCTGCTCGGAACCGGGGAGTTCTACCTGTGCCATGACGGTGGACCAATAACAAGGGTCAAGGCCGACCGCGCAATCGAAGTTCTCTGGAGCGCGCTGCCGATACCGAAACAGGTTCGAGTCGATTCAAGAGGGAAACCGTGGTTTGCGCATTTCGCGGTCGCCGGCGGCCTGAGCAAGTTCGACCCGGATGCCGGTTCATGGGAGACGGTGCAGTGGGGAGCTTCGTCAGCCTGGAACATCATCGACGCGTTCGGCCTGGACCGTCATGACACGAAGTGGGTTTTCAACGGCGGCGGAGTGATTGTTGCGGTTGACTCCGCGGGCCGGCAGACCGTGTACGACGTGTCCGGGCTGGCACCGCCCCCGGGCGGGCTGTACGAGTTCGCGTTCGACAACCGTGACCGGGTCTGGCTGGGTCTGACGATGGGACTCGTGATGGTTGACTACCACGGGACGCTGCATGACCGGCGGGACGACCATGATACGGTCATCGGCGCGGGGCTGCCTTCGCGTGAGGTCCGGTCGGTTGCGGTGGACGGCCAGGGCAATGTCTGGGTCGGGACGCCGCAAGGCGCAGCGGTCTGGAACGGCCGGGAGGTAAAGACCTATACGACTGCGAACAGCAAGCTCGTCTCCAACAACGTGTACCGGGTGCGGGTTGATGCGTCGGACCGGGTGTGGGTGCTGTCTGATGCCGGGCTTTCGATTCTCGACCAGGTCTCAAACTCGTGGCAGACGTTCACGCCGCAGAACTCGGGACTGGTTCTCAACACCCAGGGCCTCTCCAACTTCTTCACCGGCCTGGCCATTTCCGACCGGCTGGGCCGGGCCCTGGTCGGTACGCTGCGTGGGCTTTCCGTGCTCGACTACGCTGCGCCGGAAGGAGGCAGTGCCGAGCGGATGCGGGTCTATCCTAATCCGTGTGTCCTGGGCCGGCACCAGGGTCTGGTGATTGACAGCCTGCCCGACGATGCGTTTCGGGTCGAAGTTCGCACTTTGGACGGCCGGCCGGTTGCTGAGCTGCGCATCGAGACCGCGCTGCGCCGGGCGGTCTGGCGGCCGGGCGAGCGGGCAAGCGGACTCTATCTGGTGGTGGTTACAACGCCGCGCGGGACCGCGCTGGCACGGGCAGCAGTAGTGCGACCTTAGACGGTCAGGCGAAGTCCGGCGCGGCCGAGACTATTTTCTACGGGTGCGAACCGGGCTGCGCGGTTTCTCTTCCTCCTCCTGGGGCTCTTCCATACACGAATCGAAGTAGCGGCATTGCGGACAGCAGTCGTCGGACAGCTTGCCCTTGGCCAGACAGAGGTCGTAGCCAGAGCACGCACGACAACACATGGTTGGTTACCTCCTTGGTTGGACTTGCGCAGGTCATACGGACGATGCACGACGTGGGCCGGGCCCGGCCAGCAGCAGGACCAGCTCACGTACCAGCTCGGCAGCGATGCATGCACCGGCTGAGGGCTGGATGGTTCGCGGACAGACCTCGACCAGGTCAGCGCCGACCAGGTTGAGGCCGTCGAGCGCGGCCAGGGAACGGACCAGTTCGGTGTAGGAGCAGCCACCAGGCTGCGGGGTCTGAACGTCGGGCATTACACCCGGGTCAAGCACATCAGCGTCAACCGTGACGTAGAGCGGTCGGGTCCCGATTGCCGCCCGAACCGGTTCTGCCGGCGAGAGTACCTCGAACGCGAAGACGTTTGGGGCTTCGATTTCGGCCGCGGCGGCAAATGAGCGGATGCCTAGTTGGAACAGCCGGTCCCGGGGCACGGAGTCGAGGACCCGGGCCATGGCCGTGGCATGACAGACCTGCTCGCCGAGATACTCGTCGCGCAGGTCCGAATGAGCGTCGTAATGCACCACGCAGAGCTCGGGGTAGCGGTTCGCGAGCTCGGCGACAATCGGCCCGGTAATGGTGTGCTCGCCGCCCAGGGCCAGGAGCTTGCGTCCGCGGCTGGTTGTGGCGCGGGTGAACTGGCGGATAAGGGCCAGGGGCGCGTCGGCCGTGCGGTAGGAGAACTCAAGGTCGCCGGCATCGTGCACCGGCACGTCGGTTACGTCCCGGCCCAGATAGGGACTGAAGCTTTCGATGTTGTCCGCGCCGAGTCGGGCAAGGGCCGGGCCGAATCTGGACCCGGACGCAAAGGAACTTGTTCGGTCCAAGGGCATGCCGGCGATGGTGACGAGGCATGAGTCCGGGCCGGCTTTTGCGTAGTAGAAAGCCATCGAGCCGAACCAGCATAGTGACCGGCAGACAGAAGTCAAGGCTGCGCTCGCAGTTGACACGTATGGAGCAGCACATAGGCTTTGCCCAGATGCGGGTTCTCTTTTCGACCGGCGAGCCGTCAGGCGCAGTGATTGCCGCAGCTCTGCGTCAGGAGCTGGAACGGATTCAGCCCGATATCGAGTGTCGGTGGCTGGACTGGAGCCGGAGCCTGGGGCCGGTCCTGGGGTTCTGGGCCGGTCTGCGGGCAGCCAGAGGGCTGGGTCAGGCTTTGGCACACGCTGCGGCCGCGGCAGCAGAGTTCGGACCGGACGTGGCTGTGCTCATCTCCTACTCAGGGTTGCACCTGCGCCTCGGGCCCAGACTCCGGGCACTGGGTATCCGGGTTGTCTATGTCGCGCCGCCTCAGGTCTGGGCATGGGGAGCGAATCGGACCACGGCGCTCAAGGCCGCTGCGGACCGGGTGGTTTGTCTTTTCTCGTTCGAGAAAGAACTGCTGGTGCGTGCCGGGCTTGCGGCCGACTACTTCGGCTATCCGCTGCTCGACTCGGTCAGTCAGGGCAGTTCGGTCAGGCCACTGCCCGGGCTCGGTCGTTACGTTGCGTTCCTGCCCGGTTCGAGACCGGCTGAAGTGCGTCACCACCGGCCGCTCTTCTCGCGGGTTTTCGAGCTGCTTCAAAATGGATTCCCCACTCTTCAAGGGGTCATGGTCGGCCCGTCGGCCATCACCATTCTGCCACCGGGCAACAGCAACATGACATGGTCGCTTGATGAACGCTACTCGGTCATGGCCGGCGCTGCCTGCCTAGTGGCAGTGTCAGGAACAGTTACCGCAGAAGCTGCGATTCTCGGCGTACCGATGGTCGTCTGCTACCATCTGTCGCCGGCTTCGACCATTGCGGCCCGGGTCCTGGTACGCACCCGGTACTTTGCTCTGCCCAATATCCTCGCGGGCCGGCAGATAGTTCCCGAGCTGCTCAATCCAAAGCCGGGTGCGCTTGCTGCTCGGGCGGCTCGACTGCTTGCCGACGAGCAGGCAAGCTCAGCCATGCGCGGCCAGCTTGGGCGAGTCCGGGCGATGCTCGGACCCGAAGGCGCGGCCGAGCGCATTGCCCGGCTCGTCCTCGAACTCGGTCAGCGTTAGTGCTGGACCACGAGCTTCTCGGTCGTCACGTGGCTGCCGGCCTGGACTTTCACCAGGTATACTCCGGGTGCAAGCGACCTGAGGTCAACCGACGACTGCTGAGCCGCAAGCACTGAACGCGTCACCAGCCGACCGAGCGCGTCGAATACCGACAGGACGGGAATCGACGATGCAAGGAGTCGAGCATCTAGATGGATGCTTGCAAACCCGGAGCGCAGCGGGTTCGGGAACAGGCGCACAACGCCGCTGCCCGGGTCGAACGCGCCTGACATCACGGCCTCGGCCCGGTTCGCCCCAACACTTCCTTCGCCGGTCAGGTTCGGCGTATACACCCAGAACTCGCCGGTCTTGTTGCCCTTGAGCACGCCGAGACCCGAGGTCATACCGCAGATGCTCGAGCCGGCCTTGATCTTGCGACGGGCACCAGACGAGCCGAACGCCGGGACCGTGTCCAGCTCGACCCAGGAGTCGCTGTGGGGAACATACTTCCAGAACTCCTGAGTGTTGCCGCCTTTGAGCGCGTAGACCGAGCCGTGGAACCAGGCACCGCAGCCGCCGTCCTTGGACTTCTTGTTGCGGCCACTTCGTCCCTGAAACGGCATGCCGGCAAGCGGCGCTGGTCGCCAGGTGTCGGCGTCGGTGTCGTAGGCCCAGAGTTCGTGGTACTTCGCCTTGTGGGCATAGATGGTGTGACCGCCGTCGTACACAAGCCACGAGCCCTTGTCCCACTTGGCCGCCATGCCCCGCGGTGCATCACCCCGGGCAATCCAGGAGTCGGTCGCAACGTCGTAGCGGTAGAACTCCGACTTTGTGCCTTTCAGGAGGTAGACGTATCCTTTGCCCGACTTCTCAACGTAGACCAGGCCTGAACCGCCCTTGACCTTGTAGTTGTTCGTGCCGAGCGGAACGTCGCGCATCTGAAGCCAGGTGTCGGCGTCGATGTCGTAACGGTAGAACCCGCAGCTATTGTTGCCTTTGACGGCATAAACGTAGCCGGCCCCGGTCGCACAGCCGGCCGCACCCTTGCCCGGCAGCTTCTGCTCCCGACCGAGCGGCAGGCCGCTGCGACTCACCCAGGTATCGAGCATCGGACTGTAAGTGTAGAAGTCCGGGGTCTTGTTGCCCTTGGCCGCATAGCCCCGGCTGCGCGCGAAGTCGTAGACCAGCCAGGCTCCATCCTTGGGCCGCCGGCCCGACGGCAGGTCGGGCATCGAACCTTTCTCGGTCCAGATGCCGGCTGGTGCGGTCAACGTGAACGTGTCGGCCAGGACGTTGTTCGGCGGATAGGTGTCGGCAACGCAGAAGGTCGAGCACTTGACGTTCCAGCGGCCGACATTCGTGCCGGTGCTGCACCAGGGGAACGAAACAGCCGTGTCGGTCAGTGGGGCCAGGCGCGAGACCAGTACCGACTCGGCATAGACCCGGATCCCGTTCGGGTCCTCGAGGAACATGAAGGCCCGGAAGTCGCTGGGCATCGTATGGAAGTTGCGGCAGCGGACGCGCGGCACAAGGCGGGAGTTGGTATAGACGTAGCCTGAAGGCGCGATAATCCCGGTGACGCCGATGTCGCCTTCCCGGCCGCCGAAGTAGAACCGGATGGCGCGGCCGGCAGAAAGCAGGTTGCCCATCGGTGAGGCGATGGTATCGCTGCCGAACAGATAGCAGAGCCCGGTAGTGCCGCGCGGGGATTCGATACCGACCGTCGCTGACATGCCGTACTCGACTGGAGCGTAGCCGGTCTGAACGTCGCGGTAGCGCATGATGATGTCATTGCTGCCCTGGCAGAGCAAGACCTGGAACGAAAGCGAAGAATCACCGCCGTCAACGATGCGGACGCTGTCATAAGAGACGACCAGCGTACAATTGGGCGCACTGCCGAAAACCTGGTACCTGACCCGGCCCGGACCGATGCAGTCAAGGTCGTCCCAGAAAGGGTAGATAGCGTTGTTCGGGGCCCCCTCGCTCGGAATCGACTCGTTGTTGATGCGCACCATCCCGAACCCGAACATCAGATAGCCGTTGGTGCCAACATAGACCGTGGTGTAGGTCGAGTCGTAGAAGCCAAACCCGAAACCAATCGGAATCGGCGCAACCGCGTTGTCGTAGTCATGAAACACGACCGGTGTGCCCGTAGCGCTGATGTCATGCCAGGCATAGGTCGGGCCGGCGCTGGTGTCGGAATCGAGCCAGCGCATAAACCCGGCATCCGGGCCGCCGTAGAAGTGGGCCTGATGGACAGCCGATCGACGCTGCAACCGGTCGTTGCCCGGTCGCTCATCACCAGGAAGCCAGGTACTCACCACGACGTTGCACGTCTCGGCAATGGTCGGCAGCCAGGGGTCAAAGTAGACAAGCAGGCTGCTGCTCGCCGGAATCGATGAGACCACATACTCATCGCTGTAGCGCAGTGCACCGCGCAGTCCAAAGATCGAGCAACGCACCGGCACGTTGGCCTGCGGGTTCAGCCCGTAGTTCTTGACCAGCGCGGTCGGCGTGATGCTGACCCCGGTGCGGTTGTGTCCGGTCGGCGCAAGAATTGCGTGGACCCCGACGTCGTTACCGACCTGAGGCACAAGCGAGAACCGGATTGCCCGTCCGCCCTCGAGCGCCTTCTCATCCAGGGAGTAAAGCAGACCGGTCTGCGCCGGCAAGAGGGTCGTGTCGCTTTCGATGCCGACCGTTGCGGTGCCGCCCGAGTCGCTGTACGGGTCGCTGCAGATGACATCCAGGTACTGCAGGGTGATGCTCGAATCGGCTTCGTCGAAGACGACCTCGAACGTAATTGGGTCGGGCACGAAATTGCAGATGACATCCTGCCAGATGATGGCGAACTTCCGATTCGGCGCGGTGTCGACGGCGCGGGTATAGATACTGCCGTTGAAGAACTCGCCGACCGCGAGGTCGTCCCAGAACGCAAACACGGCATTGTTGGGCAGATTGGGCGACGGCACCGACTCGTTTTCATACCGGCTCGTGCCCGGATGAGCGCCGAACGAAAGCCAGCCGTTGGTGCAGACCCAGACGCTGTCATAGACCCGGCCGTAGAACCGGAACGGAAACGGCAGCCGCACCAGCCCGACCGTGTCGTCGCCGGCGAGCGGCAGACTCTCGGCACTGACCGTGTCAATCCAGGCAAACGTCGGCCCGCCTGGTTCCCGGTCGTCCTTGAATTCATAGCCGAAATCGTCCGGGCCTCCGCCCCGCAATAGACCAGCACTGGGCCGGCGTGGGCCGCGAGCAGACTTGTTCAAAGGCTTGAGTGCAGCAGCCGCGGTTGCTGCCACTGCCAGAAACAGCGTAATGGTGACTACCCAACGTGACATCTTATGCTCCTTCTGCTGATGGTTCAGCACCATGCTGAAACAACCGGCCGCCTCGATTGGGCTGGCTGGGGTCGATTCAGTTGCCTTCGGTCAGGTCGTTCTCTGCTAAGTTACGACGCTAATTATACCTCGAACGCTCGGCCCAGTCAACGAGACCACCCCGCTGCTGAGCTCGGTCCTGGCCAGCGGGTGTCAGCAGTGTTTGATATCAGACAGCCTGCTGCTGCAGAACCGACAACTCATGGTCAAGAATCAGACGGTTGATTGCTGTTTCCCTTGACCGGCCATCACTTACAGCCTGTACTATCCCGGGCACAGGTCGTGCACTGAAACAGCGGTGTGTGGACTATGGAGCACGAACTGCCTGGTCAGTCTGACTTCAGTCGTTGTCGCCCTAGGCCTGCTTGGCGCTGGAATCGCGTTCCTGATACGTTCGTTCGATAATGGACGGAACCGGGAAGACGATGATACTCAGTAACCTGAGTACTTGTGCCGGTTCGCGCCGAGTGCCCGGGGGATGCGGCGTCCACACACCAGCCAATCGAATTACGCCAGAACTCCGGGTCTGCGCCTCGACCCTGGAGTCGGCGTCACGGGCGCACTCGGGCAGTGGCAGCACGCAATCTGGATGTCCAGCGGAAACGGACCGGACCGAATGGACAAGCCCGTTAGGAAACTTGTCACCGCCCGAGTTGCGCCCGGTCTCTTCTCAGCGACACTGAGCGAAACTCGAGCGCGGGCAGGCCGGTCAGCTCGCCTGCGCCCTGCTCGCGCTCAGGCCTCGGGGTGGAAATCAGTTGAGGGCCTCTGGACCGGCAAGAAGAAAAACCGGCTCGGTCTAGACAACACCATAGGTTCGGAGGCCCTCGACTCTGTGACTGCCGAGTGCCGCCCGGTTGGGCCGAAACATCGGCAATTGGGGGTTACAGCCATATGCAAACCAGTGTCATGAAACCGAGCCGTCCGGCCATGCCCGGGCGGCTCGAGTTGTTCAGGGGCGCACACCCGAAACCGGACTCAGCCAGGCGCAGGTCAGGGTAACACTGGTAATGCCCCGCGGCCGTGCCAGGCGTTGTATCTCAGGCCGCACTCCCCGGACTCCCGTGACCGGTGTCAATTGCGAAGGTCCCCGAACTACCCAGTCGCTTTCTGCTCGTTACAAGCTTACATCGGTGCCGCCGGGCGGAGGCTCCATTTCTAGGAACTCCCGGTAGATGCGCTCGCGGTACTTCGGGCCGATTTCATTGACAGCAGCGATGAATGACTTGTATGTACCCCTGCCTCCGATCTTATCCCAGAACTCATCGCCGATGAGCACGACTTCATCTTCCTTCATGTTGAACCACCGAGCCGGAAAGGCCCAGGCGTAGTCGGCTCTGTGGCCATACGGGTTGTATGGTAAGGCGTAGTAGGCGGCAGTCACCTTGCGAGGTTCCATAGCGTAGAGCTTGAGGATTTTCTCTTTGCTGACCTTGGTCTGGTCGCTGTTAGGAAGGGGAGCCTTGAGCTCGAAGGCGTAGCTGTCACCAGTCCTTGTGTTTTTCGCGTAGACGTCGCACACAACGGTCACGGGCACGGCCTTGCCTTGTCCAGCCAACACGTATGACAGTTCTCTGCTCCAGTCAGGCTTGATGCGTTGGCTTCCCTTAGGAGGATGCTCCAGGCGGTTCAGGGTTTTCATTATGCGGCGCAGTCGTTCTTCGCCCACTGTGCCGGTAACCTCGAAGCCTGTCGCCCCGAAACCCATGCCGAGTTCCGCCGCTACCCTTGCAAGAGACTCCCAGGCGCTTCCGAATGGCGTGACGAACCTCCTCTCGAAGTGTGAGCCCTTGAAGACTTCATCCGGCACCAGTGCTGCGTAGAGAGGGCGCTTCGCATGGTGTTTGTCCACGAGAAAAGGGTCTTCGACGAGCACCTTCTCCATTACCCGTTCCATCATCGCAGTAATGACTGCCTGTATCGCGACCTTGATGCTTACGCGTTTGTCTCCGGCTTGAATGTCATCCTCCACGGGTCAACTTCTCCTCCATACAAGGATGTTCTCGAAGAAATCCGTGCTTCGCCTGCCGGTTCTGCGGTTCACGTGCCTCCGCAGAATGTGCTCGGTGCGAATACCGAGCTTGTTGGCAATCGTGCCGTATAGGTTGTGCCGGTCGCCGACGACTATGACCATCACGCCGTTAGGCGTCATGTGGTCGAGGGTGTGCTGCAGAACCTCAACAATCCCATCGACGTAGGCCTGCCTTGCTGCCGCCGATGTCCCTCGCTTGGCGGGTCCTATTTCCTTCGGCTCGTGCTCGCGACTGAGCCCGAGGAGTTCGTAGGCATAGCGATGCTGTTCGTGGTAGTCAATCAGCCCCACGTATGGTGGGGAAGTCATGACCATGTCGATTCTCGGAAACCTGATGCACCGAGCGTCACCGTTGATGACAGTTGCCTTCACGTCTTTGCGCAGCCGGGTGTATTCACGAACGCGGGAAAGCGCATCCCAGCAGTATCGCACAATGAACTTATACGCGCTGGTTGTGGGATAACAGGTTCTGCCGTGCTTGTAGCACTCGTAGGGCTCGGTCTGCGGTCGCTTCGGGAAGTCTAGGTCGAAGTGCGTGGTCAGGCGTGCGGAGCGGGCCGCGCGGCTCAGGATGACCTTGAGCAAGTCCTGGTGCTCGTGAAGCGGAATCAAGTCACGGAACGTCAGCAGCTCCGACAAAGCCTGCGGGTGGAACCACTCTGTCAGATACGCATTGTCGCTGGTCCTGCGCACGTGGTCTCCGAACAGGGATTGCTGCTGGCCAGCGCGTGCCAACTCGCTGAACTCGCGCATGATGCCGCGTATGTCGCGTTCCAGTGCCGGGACGTCGTACCTGGCTGTCTTGACCGCAGTAAGCAGGCAATTGAAGGGGGAAATGTCACACCCTACCGAGTCAATGCCGAGCACGGAAGCCTCGACAAGGGTGGTGCCTGAGCCACAGAATGGGTCGCAAACGCGCCTCGGCGCGTACTTGCGCAGGAATATCTCCACGAGTTGGGGAATGAACTTGCCCAGATACGGGTGCAACCGATGCACATGCTTTGTTCTGATACGCTCAGGTAGGTCGCGTTCGCGCCAGTTAAGATTGAGAGACTCCAAGAACGTGTCGGGCGAGACACCCGCGAAGTCAGTAAATGGCGGTGCGTCGTAGACCGGGTTGTAGCCAAGGGGCGCATCGCGGGCGAGGAGTTGCTCGCCGTTCTCCTCGTTAACTGAGGCATCGTACAGGGCTGCTGGCTTGCGAACGCGGCCTTCACTTGTGATGCGACGTGACGTACGCTTGTGCCTTGGCACGGTCAAATGTACCAGCGGACCGCCGACAGTCAAGACCCAGCTTCCCATCTCCGAGCGCTTGTCGTGACTGAAGCATCTGCAGTCCGCTCCCTGCCCAAACGGGTGATGGGTCTGTTCGCACGGCAGACCACGCGGCGTGGGCCTTCTTTCCCGTCACTAGTCCTCTGCCGTCTGGTGCTTGCGGGTGAAGCCAGTCAGGATGAGCACCGCTCCGCGACGCCGGGTCAGCGATCCGAGTCGGCCAGCGTCGTTCATGTCCTGTATAACCTAACACTCTTATCTACGCGACTTAGGTCACTGAGCCGCGTCTGCAGTCCGGCTTCGAATCTGGTGGGGGGAGTGGCTCCGGGAGTCGTCCCTGGTGCCAGTTGCGGCTGCGATTCGGGCTGCGGGTTCGACTACAGGCAGTGCTATGGCTGGCAGGGCGGGCGAGTTGCCGGACGTGAAGCCGGAGTCAGCAGCGGATTCAGTGCCAGTGGGAAAGCCAGAAGGCACGGTGCCGCTTGAGCCGGTTCGGCTGTCAGTGTCGAGGGCGAGGTGAAGGTCGGTGCCGTGAGCAGAAGCAGAGCCGGTTACAGAAGCGAATGCTAGTTCGCGTCGCGGCTGGTCTTGGGACGTCCTTTGTCAGCGAGGCGCTCAAGCCAGGCCTCGATTCGGCGCTGGTTCGCGAAGTAGAGCAGCGCAAGGAGTCCGCCAATCACCGCGAGTATGACCCAGTGCTGCCAGGCAAAGCGGGTCGCACCCGAGCCCAGAGCACACTCGAGCAGGTTGGACGGTAGCCGCGCGACAAGGACGAGCAGGAGGAAAACCGGCAAGGGCAGGGCGGTAAGACCGGCAAGATAGTATATCCAATCGCCGAGCGGGTTCGGAATCAGGAGCAGGAGGAAGACATAGAACGTGCCCCGGCGGAGGATGACCGAGTCGAGGTGTGCGAGCCGCTCGGCCGGAACCAGGTATCTTATCAGCCGGCGTCCGAGCAGCCGGGCCAAGAGAAAGTCAACGGTCGCGCCGAGGAGCACGCCGACCATCAGCCAGATAATCGTGGGCCAGAGCCCGAGGGCATAGCCGGCCGCGAATGACATGACGTTGCCGGGGAGCGGGGCAATCACGACCTGGAGCATCTGAAACAGGATGATGCCGAGCGGCGCCCACGCGCCCCAGCTCTGAACCACGGCGCGCAGTTCGGCCGGATGGCGAAAGTAGTGCCAGAGCGAGCGACCGGCCAACGCCAGCAGCAGGGCGAGCGCGGTCAGGACGATGATTGTCGCGACCGTACCGAGGCGATGGCGGGCCGGCCTGGAGCCGGGTTCGGTGTTCACCGGCGGCTCTTCCGGTGTCAGCCGCAGAGCACGGCTCCGCCGTTGACGTTCAGGATTTCGCCGGTGACGAACGTTGAGAGGTCAGAAGCGAGAAACAGGACCGCACCGGCGAACTCTTCGGGTCGGCCGATGCGCCGGAGCGGGATGGTGTCGAGCACGGCCCGGCGCAAGCGCGGCGAACTCATCGTCGGCGCCGACATGTCGGTCGCAAACCAGCCCGGCGCGATGCAGTTGACAAGGATGCCGTAGCGGGCAAGTTCCGGGGCCAGGGACTTGGTCAGGCTGATGACCGCGCCTTTGCTCGCGGCGTAGTGGGAGTGGAAAGCCTCGCCGCGCTGGCCCGCGGTCGAGGAGACCAGGATGATGCGGCCGGTGTGTCGGGCTTTCATCAGCGGCACGACCTCGCGACAGCAGGCGAAGACGCCTTTGATGTTGATGTTGATGGTTCGCGCCAGTTGGCGGTCATCGAGGTGTTCGATGGCGGACTCTTCCCAGATGCCGGCATTGGCAACGAGGATGTCGACGCGGCCGAACACCGACCCGACTTTTCTTACCATGTTCCGGACTGCGGCCGAAGAGGCGACGTCGGCCCGAACCGCGATGGCGCGTACGCCCAGAGTCCGACACTCGGCCATAACCCGAAGTGCCGACCGACGGTCGCGGACGTAGTTGATGACT
>CBFGIT010000037.1:0-23497 GCA_965648905.1 Caldifarciminota bacterium | reverse complement strand
CTGAGGATGGTGCAACGGTGTGCCCTTGGGGCCAGCATTGTCCGGCCCCCTGGGCCGGCAAAGCAGAACCGACCGGGCTTGGCCGGTGCAGGCAAATGCTATTGTGCTAAGTGGGTAGCGGCGGTGGCTGCGGCAAGGCCCCATGTGTGATTCTCCTAACCATATGCGTAATAATTATACCACAGCAGCGCTCTTTCGTCAAAACGCCGGCCTTGACTATGTCGTCGATGGTGCTACTCTTCTTCTGAACAAAGGACTTGGTTGACCAGACCGACCGCGAGTATTCCGACCGTTGCTGCCCGTTCCCCGTGTTCCGGCATGTGCCGGGCCCGGGGCTTGTCTTTTTTCGGCGATACAAGGGGTGCGGGGGTCTTCGCCGCGTAGCACTACGCGGTTGCATATGGTTGGAAGAATCTCCGCACCCCGCGCAATATCCGCACGATGGCGCTTGAGCCGGCCCGGGACTGCGAAGACTCCTTCGGGTGAATTGTCAGCACGTTGCCCGGCTGGCGTGCAGCAGCTATATTCTCACCAAACCAGCGCCGAAGTCAACCGCTGACCGCTTTTCGCCGTTCGCGATTCTGCGCTTTGGCATTTGCAATCTGCATTCTGCATTCCGACCTCTGCGTCCACGCGCTGCGCCCAGGTCGCCGGCATCTGGCCGCAACGACTGCGCGTCTAACCAGGTGAAGAAAGAAGGTGAGAGCCATGAAAGGACGCAAGGAGAAGAAGCAGCAGCGTGAGTGCCAGGAGCAGAAGAGTGTCTGCTGCCAGTGCTATGTCTGCCCTGACGTGTGCTGTCTCGATCACGTTCTGTGCTGCGGATAAGCCCGGGCTGGGTTGGAGGTCAGGGTCATGGCAGCCGCTAAGGTTGTCTCCCGCGACCGACTGCGAAAGCAACCGGCAGGCCCGCGCCTGCCGGTTGTATTGACTGCGCTGCTGGGCCCGGGCTACTCGAGTCCTTTCAACTGATACCCGTACCAGTACCCGTCTGCGCCCGAATCCTTGCCGTCCGCATCTTCGGCAATCCAGAGCAGGCCGTTGGCCCATGACAGAGAGAAGCCGAACCCGGGCCGGGGCAGGTCAAACCGCGCAAGGTACGCGCCCTCGAGGTTGTAGACCCGGATGGTGTTTTCGTCTTCCCAGGCAAAGATGTACTTGTCCGAAACCGCGATGCTCTTGTCGCGGCCCTGGTCTTCGTCGCTCGCTGCGCCGGCGAGTTCGAAGCTCGCCAGTTCGTCGCCTGAGTCAAAGTCCCGGACCGTAACCGTGCCGCCGGAGAGTTCATAAACCCTTTCGCCGTCCGGCGAGAAACCGACCGAGGAGTTGTCCTCGGTCGCGATGTCTTCGGTCGCCTCGTCGGCATACTCGTCCTCAAGGTCAACCGAGTACAGGCTCGTGCCGTGAACCTTGACAAACAGTTCTTCGTCTTCCGGATGCCAGAAGATTGCCCGGCCGTCAATCCCGACATCGTAGCTCGCCACCAGGTTGCCCTTGCGGTCGTACTTGTTCAGGTTGCAGTAGTCTGAGTTGCCGCCGTTGACCGTGTAGTAGTGTTCGCTGTCCCAGGTAATGCCCATGTTGTGATAGTAGACATGGTCTTTGATGGTCAGTTTGAGCACCGGCGTGATGCCCCGGGCCGCAGGCTTTGTCCGGCCGCAGGTCGCCCGGCCAAACAGGGCGAACCCGACCACGGCCAGCAGCAGGAGTCGGATTATTCGGTTCATGGTTCCTCTCTATCGCAGCACGACCGCCTTGTGCTGGCGCGTGCCCGCATTGGTCTCGATTCGGTAAAGATAGATGCCGTTTGCCACTCGTTGTCCCTGGCTGTCCTTGCCGTCCCAGACCGCGGTGTGCGGTCCACGGACGAACTCTCCCTCAGCCAGGGTTCGCACCAGTCGGCCGGTTGCGTCCACGACGCTCAGCCTGACCCGGCTGTCCTGGGGCAGAGTAAAGCTGACCTGTGCAGCCCGGCTTACCGGGTTGGGCCAGGCCGCAAGCGCCAGTTGAAGCCGGCCCTGAACTCCGGTCAACTCGTTGACTTCGGTCTGGACCGAGTCGGTCGTGAACCGGATGCACCGGCCTGGGACAATCGGCGCGGCTGCCCGATGGTAAGCACCGTTGAACAGACACTGAATCCCGATGGCCATGGTCTGGTCCTGCAGGCCGACCGTGTTCGAGACGTAGTTGTTCGCGGTCAGGTACTGGATGTCGAAGGTATTGTCGCCGGTCGCACTGCGCACGGTCGAGTCGTAGATGACAATCTGGAACTTGTCGAACACGGTGCGCTGTGAGTAGTAGGCGACCGAGTCCCATTCGACGATGTAGCGGTGTCCGGCCGTATCGTGATAGTACCAGACGCCGCCGCCGGTCGGCGGGTACAGGTCGTCCCAGTTGAGCGCAACCATCAGGGGAACCGGACCACCAGGCAGGGCCGTGTTTGAGTAGACTGAGCTGGCGGTGCTGCCCGGTGCAACCCAGCCGTTGCCGCAGATGGAAATCTGGCTGTAGTTCACCCCGTAGTACCGCCACAGCCCGAAACCGGGCGGCAGGTTCTGCACCACGGTCTGGTCGTCGGAAAGCACAAGCCGCGTGCCGAGGTCGCGGATTTCGACCCAGTTGAATTCCGGACAGGAGACGTAGAACGAATCGACATCGTCATAGGCATAGTAGCGCGGCGGCACACGCGGCCCGTCTGGAATCGGGTCAATTGCGGTCAGAGCGCCGACCGCCACGAGGACCAGCCGCTTTGCCTGGTAGCCGGTGCCGGAAACAACGAGTGTGCAGGGAATCTGGGTCTCGGGCGGAATCGAGCTGCTCGCCCGCACCCGGTACCGGTCCTGGGTGTTGAACACGGTCGAGTCGCGCCGCACATTGCCATATGTCCCCAGCGAGTCAAGAACCAGGAGCCGGGAATCAGTCGACCTGAGCCGGGCCGCGACGTTCTCAGCATGGCCCAGGCCGATGTTCTGAATCCCGAGCGCGATGTCGGCCTCTTCGCCCGGGTCGAGCCGGCCGTTGTTGTTTCCGCCGGGCAGCGGGTCCCAGCACTGGACGCCGCCGGGCACGAGTTGCGGTGCGCCAACAACCAGAGGCAGGGACGAGGTGTAGACCGAGTCGAGCGTGTCCACGCAGACGAGTACCAAAGGCAGGGCATAGCGGTTCGTACATGCGGCCGCGACCCGGAACTTGAAGCCGTCAGGTCCGGTGTAGGCTGAGTCGCCGCCGGCCACGGTCCCGAACCGTCGAACCGAGTCGGTTACAGTCACGAGCGTGTCAGCCGAGGTCTTGCGCAGGATGCCCCAAACCCCGGCAGCGCCCCGGTCGCTCCGATTCACCACCCAGGTCGGCAGGTTGATGCGCTCGCCCGGATTGATGATACCGTCGCCGTTGCCGCCCGCACCGTCGTCAATTGTCGCCTTCAAGAAGGTCAGGCCGCTCGGCATCTGATGGTCATACCACGACTGGGCCGAATCGGCATGACTGAGCATCTCCTGCTGGGTGTTGCCGCCGACCAGGGCGAACGCGACCCGGGTGCGCGCACCCGGGGCAAGGTTAAACGGCCCGGCCGAAACCACGCACGACCAGTTGCGTGCGCCGTTCGAGTTGGGCCGGGAAATCGCGCCGCGCAGGAAGCTGTCCTTGACCGCCTCGGTCATCATGTTGCCCGGGGTGACATACACGGCATGGTCAATCGCCGAGAGATTTGCCGCCACGGTCGGCGAAAGGAGCTTGATGCCGGCCGAGTTGGTGTAGCTTGAAGACTGGGTCATGTAGGTCAGCCTGCGTCCGGCATCGGTGTAGACGTTGTTCGAGGTCGTGTTGTTGACGTCGAAGTCCGAAAAGATGCCGACGTACAGGCCGTTGATTGGTGCCGACCCGGTATTCTCCACGTTGTAGGTGATGATAACGAAGTCGCGGTACGCCGAGTCGGCCAGCGCGCCGGACCACTGGGTTACACGCAGGCCTTTGGGGTTCGGGTGGGCGGCGTCGTCAATCACGCACTGGTACTCCTCGTGGGCGCCAATCGGCGGCCGAACCGCATGGAGCGTGTCCACCGCCCGCCAGTCGGTCTGGTAGGTCGAAGTCGGCTGTCCGTACCACCGGTCCACAACATAGCTCGGTGAGTTGCCGCAGGCCAGGCTGGTGAAATAGAGCGAGCCATACCCGGCGTCCCGCGGGTACTTCAGCCCTGAGCCTTCACGGTACGGCCCGAGCGTACCGATCGAGCCGACCGTGGTCACCGAGAGAATCATGTTGCCGGTATCGTGGTCAGCCCAGAGCTTCCGGGCCGGCGGCAGCTCGCCGATGCGCGTCTGGCAGTAAGGCTCCCAGTTGCCCTGGGGTGAAGTGCAGAAGGTCACAAGCTCGGCTAAGGTTCCGGATGGTGTTGACGAGGACGCGCTCACGCGGAACCGGTCGCCTTCGACCGTGTCGGCCGGATTGACCATGCCATAGTTCGAGGTCGAATCAAGCAGGGAAAGATACGGGCAGGTCGTTCTCAGCTTTGCGGTCACGCTGGTCGCGGCAACCGCACCATGATTGACAATTGAGATATAAAGGTCGGCGGTCTCGCCCGGGTCGAGCCGGCCGTTACCGTCGGTGTCATCGATGCGCAGCCGGCCGAATACCAGAGCCGGTTGGCTGGACGAACCGGACACCGTAATCTGGCGCTCGCTCGGATAGCAGTTGCGGGCGCTCACACTCAATTCAAGGCTGCCCGTAGTTGTCGGATTGAACAGCAGGTCAACCCAGCCGGCGGAATTGGTCCAGGCCCGAGCATAGGTCTCTCCTGACTTCCGGGCGCAGACTAAGGCCCCGGCCACCGGTGAACCGGCTCTTGTCACTGTCACCCGCATGGTCTGAGCCCCGGTCGGGACTGACACCGGCGCGCTCACCTGAAGCGTTGCCGGCTTCTCACTCCACATGCCCAGACTCGGGTCCCCGAACAGGTTCAGTTCATAGACACACCAGCGCCAGACCTCCTGGCCCATGGTCAGACTCTGGAAATAGTCCTTGGACAGAGCGTTCAAGACCCCGAACTGAAACCCATCATTGCTAAGGTGGTAGCGGTAAAACTGCAGGTCGAGCATCTCCGACGGCCCGAACCCGGGCGGGTACCCGAACCCGTAGCGCGAGTTCAGGCAGACCGCGATGCAGCCGCCGTTCTGGGCCTTGACCAGCGCCTCGGCCAGACACTCATAACCGTCGAACCAGCCTGACTGGCAGGCAATCGAATTGACAAAACAGAGCTTGCGCAGCCCGTTGGTCAGGCCCGGCGCTTCAGACGCACTCATCACCGAAAAGCTGGTCTGATTTCCGTGCGCGGCAACGTGCGAGATGCCGTGGCCTGCGCTCATCTGGCTCGCGTACTGACCAGAGGGCGGGTCCTCAAGGTGCGAGAACTGCCAGCCGGTCGGATACATCTCGGCAATCATCCGGTTGATGACCCGACCGTGGAACGGCGAAAAGAGCATGGTCGAACCCATTAGCCCTTTCTTCAGGTACGTTGTGTCCGGGTTCTTCTCATAGGTCGTGCACTTGGAGAAGAACAGGGCAACATCGGCCGCGTTGTCGGCCGGAGTCCGGCCGATGAACAGGTCGTGGAACAGGTCCACCGAATCGGTCATCTCGCCGAAGTAGTTGTTGTGGTCTGAATCCCACGAGTACTGCAGGTCAGCGTAGTAGAAGTCGGTCGCGATGTTTTCGGTGATGCCTTCGCAGGTGATGCGGGCCAGTCGCACCGGCACGATTTCGGCATCCCCACCCACCAGCACCCATTTCAGACCGTGGTTCTGCCAGTAATCGATGATGCAGTTCCGAATCCGTTCCTGATTGTCCCGGCCCGGGTAGGTCGAGTAGATTGACTCGGTCTTCACCACCACGGTCTTGATGCCCCGACGAGTCTTCCAGTCGACAAACGGCTGGAAGCTTGCGGCGAGCGTGGACGAAGTAACGACCATCATGTCACAGAGCCAGTCATCGGTCTGGCGCACTGCGGGCGCCCAGGAAGCTGTCTGTCCCGGGTTCACGACGATGCGCCTTGCCTGCTCTTCCATCAAACCCACCTGGCTTTGGTCCAGCGACAGCACCTCGTGCCGGTTCTTTTCGTACCGCACGGCAACCGTGATACTTGTGGCTAGGACCAGCCGCTTCTGCGCGGGCAGATACTGAAGCGGTGCTACCTGCAGCCCGGCAATCCGGAAACCGCCCAAGAGTCCGGAGCGCGTGAAGCGCACGGGTTCAGCCGGATACGGCTTGTCCTGAAGATAGACCGCCGGGTCGGGCAGGATGAAATCACCTGCCGGCCGCGACAGGACCTGAGGTCGCTGGCAGGGGTGGATATCAAACTCGCCCGGCAGAATCACTCTCGTCACCTGCACAATCTCGACCCCGGTAACCTCAGCATCAGGCGGGATGAGCACGTTGTACGTCGCGAGCGGCAGATACGGACTGCCCGGCTCGGACGTGAAGTAGTGGCCGGGCAGGGCCACAACGTCAAAGCCGTTCGCCTTGTCGAACACGAAATCGTCCGGCGTGAACCGGAACGTCTGGGTCAGAGTGCCGGTTCCAGCCAGAAGCAGGGTCGGCAACAGGAGCAGGTGAGCAAGACGATGCATCGACAACCTCCATTGGTCATTTTCGTATCTGGTCATGATCAGAACTCAGCCGGCCGGTTCTGAAGACCGCAATCCGGCGGTCTGGACAACACAATTCTAGTCCGGTCGCCTGAGCGGTCAAATCAAGACCAGAGCTGAAACAGAACCGCTGCCGGCTTGGGCAGCGGTTCACTCCAGCGACAGGACTCGAACCTGTGACCCTCCGGTTAACAGCCGGATGCTCTACCGGTTGAGCTACGCTGGAATCGAGAGGAGAAGATACTACCAGCTACAAAAGGCGTGTCAAGGAGAACGACTCGGCGTTTCCCCTGCCGACTGAGGCGGTGTCCGGCCGGCAAACAGCGGATAGAGCCGGACCCGCGTCTCCTCGTCCACCGGGCTGAAGCGGGCGAACTGCATCGAATGGGTGGCCCGGCCCTGGCTGAGCGAGCGAAGCACGGTGGCATAGCCGAAGGTTCGGGCCAGAGGCAGCTCAGCCTTGACAATCTGGTGGCCTTTGACCGCGTCAAGATGCATGACCCGACCGGCCCGCGCCGTCACATCCTGCAGAACGGTTCCGAGGTACTGCTCAGGCACCACGACCTCAAGCTCCATGATCGGCTCAAGGAACGTCGGTGCTGCGGCCATGAATGCGTCGCGGAACGCGCCGGCCGCGGCCAGCTTGAAGTCAACGTCCGATGAGTCGACGTCATGCCAGGCTCCGTCGACGATACGCACCCGGGTGTTGATTACCTCGTACCCGGCCATTACACCCGACTCAAAGCTGTCGTGAATCGCCTGCTCGACTGCGGCAACGAACTGCCGGGGCAGCGTGCCCGGCGCAAGCTCGTCGACGACCGCGTTGCCGTCGGCCGATGGTTCCAGGGCCAGCCGGACAACGGCGAAGTGGCCGTGCCCGCCTGACTGGCGGACGAACCGCCCTTCGGCCTCGGCCGCTGCCGTCACGGTCTCGCGGTACGACACCTGCGGCTTGCCCGAGCGGACGTCGACCTTGTAGTCGCGCATCAGTCGGTCGGTCAGGATGTCAAGATGCAGCTCGCCCATACCCGACAGGATGAGCTGGCCGGTCTCGTCGTCGGTGCGAACCTTGAAGGTCGGGTCCTCCAGCGCCAGCACCGAGAGTGCCTGGTGCAGCCGGTCGTCGTCAGCCTTGGTTCGGGGTTCGATGGCAAGGAAGACAACCGGTTCCGGATACTTGATTGGCTCGAAGGCAACCGGATGAGCCAGGTCGGCCAGAGTCGTGCCGGTGGCAGTTTCCTTCAGCCCGATGACCACGCCAATCTCCCCGGCCGACAGACCTTCGACCTCCTGGGTCCGGTTGGCGTGCATCAAGGCCAGCTTGGGCAGCCGCACCCGTTTCATCTGCGGCACTGCCAGCACGACGTCACCCTGCCTGACGCTGCCCGAGTAGACCCGGACATACGACATCATGCCCCGTTGTGCGTCGGCCGCAAGTTTGAACACCAGGGCAGAGAACGGCGCGGTCGGGTCGGCCGGACGCACCTCAGCTCGGTTGGACTTGGGGTCAGTGCCGTGCGCCGGCGGAATGTCGAGCGGCGAAGGCAGATAGTCAACGATGCCGTCAATCAGTTTCTGTACGCCCCGGTTCCGGAACGCTGAGCCGCAGAAGACCGGCACGACCTTGAGCGCCACGGTTGCCGCCCTCAGAGCAGTTTTCAGGTCATCACCGGTGATCGGCACACCCGCGACATACTGCTCGAGCAGGTGTTCGTCGAACCGGCTGAGCACGTCAACCATTTCGTGCCGATACCGGGCAACCGCGTCGGCCAGCTCATCCGGCACCGGCACGGTGTCGAAGGTCGCACCCAAGTCTTCGGTCCGCCAGACAAACCCCTGCTCGGCAACCAGGTCAACCACGCCGACAAAGCCGTCCTCAGCGCCGATTGGCAGTTGCACCGGAACCGGTATCTGTTCGAACTTCTCCGCCATCATCTTCACGACCCGCTCGAAGTCGGCTCCGAGCCGGTCAAGCTTGTTCACGAACGCAATGCGCGGAACCCGGTAGCGGTCGGCCTGACGCCAGACAGTCTCGGTCTGCGGCTCGACCCCGCCCACACCGCACAGGACAACCACCGCGCCGTCCAGTACCTTGAGCGAGCGCTCGACCTCGACCGTGAAGTCAACGTGTCCGGGTGTGTCGATGATGTTGATGCGATGTTCGCGCCACTGCACCGTGGTTGCGGCCGAGGTGATGGTGATGCCCCGCTCGCGCTCCTGAGCCATCCAGTCCATCTGGGTATTGCCGTCGTCAATGTCGCCCATCCGGTGAATTCGGCCCGAATAATAAAGGATGCGCTCGGTTGTTGTCGTCTTGCCGGCATCAATGTGCGCGGCAATGCCGATGTTGCGCGTCCGACGCAGCAGGGAATCACTCATCGGGCAGAATGCTAGTCATTCGGGCCGGTTGTGTCAATTGAGCGCGCCGGCCCGTGTCTCCAGGCTCTCCTCCAGTTGGTCAGGCAGGAGCGGAAAAAGGTCCCAGCCCGTAATCTCCTCAAGCCGGCGCACCGGGATGACGTAGTCCGCCACCGGCTGCACCGTCTGCCCGGCCTGGTTGGGAACGAGAAAACCCAGCATCCCGAATCTGCCGGCCGAATCCCGGAGCAGCACCGCCTTGAACAGATGGGTCGGCACCGCAACCCAGTTCTGCCGGTCGCGCTGCAACCACTTTGCCGGCACAACACGGCTGCTGTCCGCAGCAATGAAAATGTTGCCGGTGACTACCCAGCCCTGCCCGTAGTGGTTGATCGCTGAACGCACCTGTTCTTCGACTCTGCGCCAGGAACCACGATTGGTCCCCGGATACTGCGGACTCATGTTCGACATCAAGAAGGTAGCCGACATGGCCGAGGGGTCGAACGCGAAGTCGGCTGCCGGGGCCAGATGGCCCTTGTCAAAGCCGGTCCCGCGGTAGTCACCGGGCCGAACGCGCAGCTCCTCGGGCAGCGTCGAGTCGGAACGGAAGTTGTCCGACCGACTGACGTTGCCGGCCAGCCGGGACCGCGACACGTAGTGCAGCACCCAGTAGGGCATGCGCCAGGAATCAGAGTAACAGATGTAGTAGTAGTACTCGGCCAGCGGCCGCCCGCGGCTGGGCGTTACCCAGTGTCCGGCACGGGCAGCATCGAACGCAGTGTCAAGCACGAGCGAGTCGGGCCGGGTTGCGTTCGGAGAAGGAACCGACCCGCTCGGGCCGCCGCAACCGCCGGCCAGAATGAGAACGGTCCAGACCAGCACCATCTCCTGCCTGAACCCGAGCAGCATCCCCTACTGCCGGAACACGGTTACAACATTGGAGCTGTACCGCGCCGACGGCCAGTCCTTCAGACTCATGCCGGGCTTGATGTCGTCTGCCGGGTCGGCCACGGCGCGAATCTCAAACGGGACACCAGCCGGCGTGTTTTCTAGGCCGATATAGGGCTGGCCCAGCCAGGCGCCATCCGGCCGCAACATGCACGGCGGCTGAATCCAGTACTCCTTGGTCGGTGTGGGATGGACGACAAGAAACAGGGCGCTGATCGATGTGTCCGAAATGGTTCCCAGCACATAGGGCCGATAAGGTACCCGGGCACTATCCGGCGGGTCGGTTATCCACAAACCTTCACGGGCCGGACGTGCCTTGGCGCGTGCGGACTCGACCTTGGATTTCTCACCGCCGCCGCACCCGACGAGCACAGCCCCGACCAGACACAGAACGACAAAGACAGTGATTCTCGACATTGGTATCTCCTTGATTTACAAAGGCAGGATAGCGCCCGAGGCAGCGAAGTCAACAAGGCGCGTTGACTCTGGCTAATCTGCCTTTGGCTTCGACCCTTTGAGCACCTCGGCCACGAACTGGTCTTCGGGTAGAGCCCCTTCAAATGAGTGGCGGCCATTCACCACAATCTTCGGAACTACGGTCACACTGTAGCGCTGGGCAAGATGCGGAAATTCTGCCGCATCGATGATGCTGGTTGTCACGTGCCTGCTCTCCACCGCCAGTTGTGTGGCAGTAATGACCGCACGCGGGCACAATGGACAGGTCAGGGTGACAAACACCTGCAGCTCGACCGGGCCGTCCAGTTCGGCCAGGAGCTTCCGGGTCTCGGGCTTGAGCTTCGATTCTCGATTGCCAGCAAGTTCGATGGCATTGAGCAACGATGTGAACTCAAACCCGACCGGAACGCCATAGAACCTGATTCCGTAGTCCTGCTCGCCGAGGACGGCTGTTGCCGGAACCATGGCCACGTCGAACTCGGCCGCTTTCTCCTTGTCAATCAGCAGGCTGTAGGTCTCAAGGGAAAGCCGGTCAGACAGCGCTGCAAGTTCCTCGGCCAACTGGCGGTTCTCGCGACAGTGGGCGCACTCCAGTTCCTGGGTGAATACCACGAGTCTGACCGGATTAGGCAGCCGGGACAGGTGCTCCCGGGTCAGACCACGTACCGACTCATTCAACAGTGACATGTCTTCTTAGACCCGTACTCAGGCCCTGGGACGCAGCCGGACCCGAGTCAGGGCGTGATGCGGAACCGGTCGCGCGGAAAGAAGCTCGCTTCTCGGACGTTGCCGAGCCCGAGCAATTGCTGGGTCAGCCGCTCAGTGCCGATTGCCAGCCCGCCGTGGGGAGGCATGGCGTACTTGAAAATCTCAAGGTAGAAGCTGAAGTTATCCGGGTTGCCGCCGATCCGGCGGATGCTGTCAACGAGCATCTGGTATTCGTGGATACGCTGACTGCCGGTCGTAACCTCAAGGCCCCGGAAGAGCAGGTCGAATCCGAGCGTTGATTCCGGGTCTTCCGGGTCCGGCATGGTGTAGAAGGGCCGGGCCGAACGCGGGTACCGGCTGATGAACACAAACTCACTGCCGTAGTTCTTCAAGGCGTAGTCGCAGATCTGGCGCTCGCCTTCCGGGTCAAGGTCAACCATGCCGGTGACATCGCGGCCATAATCCCGGGCAAGTATCTTGACCGCCTCGCTCAATGGCACTTCCGGAATCTGGCCGAGCTTCGGCAACTCGGCGCCGAGCAGCTCAAACTCGCTGCGGCAGTTCTTCTCGAGATTGTCGACCAGCGCCTTGATGAAACCGCGCTCCACATCCATCACGTCGGTATACGACTCGATGAACCCCATCTCGTAGTCAAGTGACAGATACTCGTTGATGTGACGCGAGGTGGCATGGTCCTCGGCCCGATAGACAAACCCGACCTCAAAGACCCGCTCGAACCCGGCGCCGACCAGCATCTGCTTGTAGAACTGCGGACTCTGGGCCAGGTAGGCGGTCTGCTCAAAATATTTGATGGGAAACAAGGCGGTTCCGCCTTCGGTTCCCGCGGCGACAATCTTCGAAGTGTGAACCTCAAGGAATCCCTGACTGCGTAGAAAGTCGCGGAACGTCCGGACAATCTCGGCCTGAACCCGAAACGGGGCGGCAAACTCTGGGTTGCGCAGGCTGAACGCCCGGTGGTCGAGGATTGCGTCTATCTTCAGGTTCAGCTTCTTCCGTGAGCGATTGACCTCAAACGGCAGCTCGGTCACCGACTCAATCAGGGGCGTGATGCTCGTGACGACAATCTCAGCGCCGCTCTTCGCCTGAGGCTCGGCCTTGACCGTGCCGATGACCTCGACGATGCTCTCGCGTTTGAGCCCGGACACGTCGAGCTTCGCAGGGTCGAGAACGACACCCTGGGCCAGCCCGGTCCGGTCGCGGACGATGACGAACGAGATCGAGCCCAGCGCTCGGACGTGGTGCAACCAGCCGAGCAGCCTTACTTCCTCACCGATATGCCTAGGGACTTCTGCGGCCAAGGTACGCTGCATGGCCTCAATCTACCCGGGTTTGGACCGGAGTCAAGCTACTGCATTGTGCCCGGCTCGGCCCTACCGCGGTGCAGACGCGGCCTTGCGCTGCAGGAGAAAGTCCTTGACAACGACCCTGTCGGGCGTGACTTCGAGCGTGCAGCACTGCGCGACATACTCCCGTGTGCTCCAAGCCTGGAGCACATAACTTCCACCACCGAGGTTCCTTATGCAGTACGCACCGCCCTGCTCGTCAACCGCAACTTCGCCCGAGGTCCTGCCCGAATAGGTCACCAGTCCGGGAATCGCCTTCTTCGTCTCAGCATCAAGGAACGTGCCCCAGATGGTGCCTCGTCCTGGCCGGAACAGTGCGACCTTTGCCCTCTGGTCTCGGTCTCCCCAGACATACACCGAATCAAAGGTCGGTTGATACCCGGCTGAATTGGCCGCGATTCTTACCCAACCCTCGCGGATGCCGCGCATTCTGAACGGCTGGCGTCGGACCGCCTCGAACCTTCCCTCACGCACACCGGACAACTCGACCGCAGCGGGAATCGGCTCACCGGTTGCGCCGTCAACCACAGCCAATTCCAGGCTGCCCCGGCCTGTGCCACTCCCCCCCGCTCTGAGACCGATGCGGTGTACGTTGCCCAGGCTGCCGTAAGGGGCAAACGCATAATCGACCGCAACCTGACCGAGCGACAGTCCGAGTCCAAGACAGAGCCCGCTGGCAAGCCCGAGTGTGCCCAGGTCCTGAGGCCCGGTTCGGTACCCGCAGCGCACAGTGATGGTATTGAGCATGGTGTATTCGGTGCCGACATGGAGACTGGGACGATTGTCTATCGGCACGGCCAGGTCAGCCACGAGATTCAGATGCTCCAGGCGGTAGCCTGCTCCGACGCGCAGGTTCGCGGGCAGAAGCAGGAGCCCGGTCCGGCTCGCATAGGACGCAGCACCGAGATTCCGGGCTGAGAATCCGATGTTGAGCCGCGCAACCGGGCGGACGAGCACGCCGAGGTCGGCCCCGACTCCCAGACCTCCGGTCGGAGCCGCTCCCATGTAGTCATATGCCACCTTGATACCGGCGCCGGCGTGGACCCAGTCAACAACCGGGACTCCGTAGCCGGTGAAGAAGACCGCGGTCTGGTCGGCCACGGTCTGTTCGCTTGTCCGATGGTTGAATTCGTCCCAGGCCTCGATTCCGGCCACGCCTGAATAGGCCAGACCAAGCCCGAGCCGTCCTCGGCCTGCGTTCATCGCGACCGAAACATGCTCGTCTCTGATGCCGCGCAGCCACTCCTGGTGCGAAACAAAGTACTCAGGCCCGCTGCTCCGGGCAAGCCCGGCCGGGTTCCAGTAGAGCGAGGTGACATCGTCGGCCAGACCGACAAATGTCTCGCCCAATGCAGACGCCCTGGGTCCGACCGGGGCTTTCAGGATCGGCAACGCGGTGGTGCCCACTTCGCTGCTGCCGAACCAAACAGTCAGACCCAGGGACAGCACCATCTGAAGATAGCTCATCATTTCCTCCGGGATTGATGCCCGCTCACACTTGGACGGCCTGAAGACACAATCAGCCTACTCAATCATCAGTCTTCTGGTCAGGCGTCGGTCAAGGTTGTCGGGAGTACCGGTCAGCTCAAAGACGTACAGATAAGTGCCCGGTGCGAGCCGGCGGCCGTTCTGATTCGTACCAGACCAGGACCGAGTGTGAATGCCGATTGCGAACTCCTCCTGCTCGAACACCCGGCCAACAAGCTCGCCGGCCCGGTTGTAAACCCGCAGGCTTGCCCGACCTGGCTGGGGAATCGAGAAAATGAACCGAGTCTGTTCACGGAACGGATTACGGAAGTTGTGGATGGCAAGACGGGGAATCGCCTGGATAACAACCAAAGCTGTGTCGCCAAGTCCGTCGAATCTGGTTGACCGGCCAATGACCTTAATGCGGCACTTGCCCAGTGAGTCGATGCTGCCGGACAGGTCGTCAGGAATGTTGTCCGGGGCCCGCACCAGCAGGGTGAAATAGCGCTCAGTGTCAGGCACAACCGGCCCAAGCTCGACAAGCCCGTCGTGGTCTGAGTCCGGCAGCCGGCCTCTCCCCTGCTCGTCGCAGATGTCAACCGACCAGTCCGGCTGGTCTGCCAGTGCCACAAGGCCCGCGATGTCGGTCATGTTGCCTCGGGTCCTCACATACAGCCGATAAGTTGAGCTGGTTCCGGCTGGCTGCTGGTCTTCCTGGTCCGGCGCGACCACAAGACCAGTGAGCAGACCGAGGGCCGTGGTACGCGCAGTGATACGGGTACGCGTGGGCGGGTTATTGCCGGACGACGTCCAGACCCGAACCGTGTCGGTTTCGCCTGGACGCGCATCAACCGGCGCCCTTACCCTGAGCAGAAACTCGGCACTGCCGTCAAACGGTTCAAGCGGCCCAACATCGGGCTTGCCGTTGTGGTTGCCGTCGGTGAGCGAACTACCGGAGAGACTCAGAAGCTGGTAGTACCAGCCTGGTCTGCGGCCGATGTACTCAAGTTCCAAATCGGCGAGGTCGAACGCATTGCCCAGATTTCTGACACCGAGCCGGTAGTCAATGACGCCACCAGCCGGAATTGAGTCATGTACGTCCGGACTCAGGTTGAGCGACGCGACCGTGAGTACGCCGGTGCGCAGCCGCGCCTGGTCGGTCACCGCGGTGTCCCGGCTTGAACGGCCAGTGACGACGACCGAGTCCTCAACCAGCGCGAGTTCGTTTGCTGGGACCGTGACCCTGACCGTGAAAGGCGTGGTCGCACCTGGCCACAGCCCGGCAATGTCAGGCAGACCGTTGCTGTTGTGGTCAGGCAGCGGGCCGGACTTAGCTGCATCGAGCAGGGCAAGCTGCCAGCCTGGTCTGGGCCTGGTCACCGAGAGGTCGATCGTATCTATCTCCGAAGTGAGATTGGTGACGCGCAGACCGTAGTCAACCGTGGCTGCGGGAAAGACCCAGGCCGACGTATCCGGAACAACAAGCAGGGCTCGTTGCACCACATAGACCACACCTGAAACCTTGTCGTTCCCCGGCTGCATGTCTACATTCAGCCGGGTCGAGCAGGAAAGCCCATAGTCGCCCGTGACCGCCGGCCACGTGCGGAACCGGACTCTTGACCACGAACTCGGCGCCAGTCCGCCAACCCGCACCGTGTCAGCATAGCCACCCTGGATGCGGAAGACCACGTCGAAGCTCTCGTTCTCGGTCCCGAAGTTCTCAACTTCAGCCTGAGGCGTAATGAGCTCACCGTTGCGCACCTGCCCGGGCGGAGAGATGATTCTGACCGCGCCGACATCGCGCACGCGAATCCGCGTCACCCGGGTGAGCGTATCGTTTGCCGGATTCGAGTCACCGGCCATCATCGTCGAGCAGCGCACCAGCCGCTGGCCCCGACCGATTGCATCCCACTGCCGGAACGTCACCGTGTCGATCTCCTGGGCCGACAGCGTGACGATCCGCTCGTCAAGGTACGAACTGCCAATTGTCATCCGGACGGCAAAACTCGCCACTGCCGTGCCGTAGTTTGCGACGACTGCAGCCGGCAGCACACTTCGGCCCGAATCGGCAACCGGCACCGGCGCCAGTATCTCGACCACGCCCACGTCCTGCTGTGCCACCGGCACAACACGCACCGTATCCTGAACCCGGTCATTCGCTCGAACCGCATCAAGGGCAAGCATCGTCGAGCAGGTCACCGTGCGCAGACCAGTGACCGCCCGCCATGTTCGGAACGTGACGACTGCCACTGAGTCCGGGCACAGGCCGCTGACGCTTGTGGTATCGACATAGTCGGTCGTAATCCGGGCGAGTACGGCAAAACTCTCACGCACGTTGCCCAGATTCCTCACCACGGCGCTGGGTGCAATCTCGCAGCCGGCCGGGACCGTTCCGACCGGTGCGAGAATCGCGGTCGCAGCGACGTCGTGCACCCGGACAAAGACCGGCTGCTCACACTTGTCGTTGGTCGGGTTCTGGTCCAGTACGTACACGGCCGTGCATCGGACGACCAGGTCACCGCGTGGCAATGCGGCCCAGGAACGAAATGACACTGTATCGGCCCGACCCGGATCAAGCCTGACTGGTTGCTCGTCAAAGTAGCCAAGACCGATGTAACATCGCAGCGGGAAGTTCGCAGGCCGGTTGCCCAGATTGCGCACCACTGCCCGGGGCACGACTACCGTGCCGGAATCGAGCACTCCGGCAGGTGCGACAATCGCGGACACCGCCACGTCAAAGACCGGCAACGGCATGACCACGACCGTTGCCTGCATCTGGTCGTTGGCGGGGTTTGAGTCATCGACGTATGCAACGGTGCAGCGAACCGGTAACGGCCCGCACTCGAACGCAGTCCAGGAGGTGAACTCAACCGTATCAAGCTCACTGGCGTTGAGCCGGACCGGCTGCTCGTCGGCGTAGGAATCCCCGACGTAGAACCTGGCAGAGAACGATGCCGGCTGGGTCCCGAAGTTCCGAATCACTGCCCGGGGCCGGACAGTTGAGCCGGAGTCAACCGTGTCAATTGGTGCAAGAATCGCGGTGACGCCGACGTCGAAGACCGGTCGGCTGAGCACGCGAACCGTGTCCTCGACCTTGTCGTTGGCGGCAATCATGTCGGTGACAAGCGCGGTCGTACAGGCGACAACGTATGTCCCCGGTTCAGCACGATAGAGACGGAACGAGACGACCGCTTCGGAGTCCGGGGCGAGTTCTGAAACGATGGCGTGGTCGAGATAGACGTCGCCGACCCGGAAATCGACCGGAAAGGATGCTGTCTCGGTGCCGAGATTGCGGACTACTGCCCGGGGCGTGACTGTGTCCTGCTCGTACATCGTGCCGACCGGAGCGATGATGCGCACCGCAGCAACGTCTTCCACCCGCACCGCGACCGAGCTGGAGCACGCGTCGTTCCCCGGGTTAGCATCGTTCGCAAGCGCCGTACTGCATTTGACCGGCCAGGTCCCGCGCCGGGTTGAAGACCAGGGAGCAAACGTCACTGTGTCTGATTGACCGGGTGTCAAGGTCGCAAAGGCCCAGTCGTCATAGTCCGGCCCGATGCGCATCCGCACCGTGAAATTGCTCGACTGAGTCCCGAAGTTGTGCACGACCGCGGCCGGAACGACCACAATCCCCGAATCCACGGTCGCTTGCGGAATGAGGATGTCGGTTGCGCCGACGTCGGCAAACGGCCTGGGCCCGAGCACGAGGTCGAGTTCGATTCGCTCAAGGTTCGGCAGAAAGCAGGGCCAAAGGTAACGGAATACGACCTCGTACTGCAGGTACCGGCCGCCCAGGCAGTTGTCCGGAATCCGGCCGGTTATCGAATCGACAAAGCCGAACTCGGCCCAGGTCGAATCCGGAACCGGGACATTGCCGCTCCGGCACGCCACCAGGACCTTTGACCCGGGCGGCTCGAATGCCATCCAGCGACAGGCTCCGTCCATCAGCCGGGCACTGTCGCCGGCATCAAAGACCGACGAACGGTAGTACGCGGTCAGGCTTCGGTCGTAGACATTGCCCGGCTCGCGGAACACACCGTGATGGTCCATGTCACTCGGCAGGGCCGTGCGCCGCAGGTACTCCGGGCCCCAGAGGATGTAGCTTGAGTCGTCATTAATCATGTTGTTAACAAAGATGTCGTTGATGTCGTCGCGGTCGAAGTCGCCGATGAACCCGCCTGAGGCGTTGAAAGTGCCTGTGCCCAGGTCGACCCGGTTGTTATCGCTGAAGTAAGGTACGCGGAGCGTATTATAGTAAACGACCGGCTTCCAGGTGCCGCCGTGAATCCAGTTGCCGCGCAGGAACACGATATCAAGCCAGGAGTCGTCGTTGACGTCGACAATCGCGCTGCCGCCGTAGCACTGACCTGGGTGAACATCGGTCCGGCAGTTCACCGAGAATCCCGAGTCCGAGCCGAAGTAGATGAAACTCGTCACCACCGTATCATAGCCGGTGTAGACAATGTCGAGCCAGCCGTTCTTGTCCAGGTCGGCAACCGAGATGCCATGGAAGTTGTTCCAGCGACCGGGCAGCCACACCGTGTTGCGCGGCTGCCGGTTCGGGCCCCAGTAGATAATCGGGTTTTCGTTCCATGTCCATGACGACAGGGCAACGTCACCCCACCCGTCCCGGTCAAGGTCTGCAACCTCGATGTTGTGGCCGATCGAATGGCCGAGATTGATGCTTGAGCGATTGCTCGTCGAGTAACCGTCCTTGCTGCCCCAGAAGATGTAGAGCACGCCGTTGCCTGAGCCGAGCAGGATGTCGAGATAGGCATCTTTGTCCAGGTCGTAGACACTGACGTCCTCGCCCTGGCCGTCATAGTCGAGCACGGTCGTATCGGTCGAAGACGGCCCAGCCAGAGTGCCCCAGTAGATTGTCACCCGTCCATCGCGCCAGCCCGAGTGGATGAGCTCGGCATGGCCGTCCAGGTTCAAGTCAGCAAGGTCGATGTTCCCGCCTGACCCAACCGGGTACTGCAACCGGTTATCCGGGAAGTACCCGGCCGGCGAGCCCAGGTAGATGGTCAGGTTCGGCCCGGAGTCGTCCGAGCAGCCCAGGTCGTACCAGCCGTCACTGTTCACGTCAAACCGGGAAAAGAACTCAACACAACCTGAGTCAGGCTCCAACTGACCCCGCAACGAGACGTACATCTGTGGGTCAATAATGCCATCGGCAAAATCGGCGTGGGTCGTCTCAACCCAGCGGACTGATTGCCCGACAAGCACCGTTACGATTGCCAGCGCGACCATGACCCCTCCTTTCTGACCAGACAGATGAAGCGCCTGGACCGGCAAGCGGGTTCGGGCTGGATTGTCGCTGCTGAATATGGTGCGGCTGACGCCGCGGACTGATTGATAACCCGGGGGACATGCTGTCCCGCAAACCTTCCCATTTGTCTAATCGCGCTCCTGAAGATATTATAGCGCGGTTTCGGCGTCGCACAAGCCTGACCAGCACCCCCCAGTTCCGACATTGCGGTGTGATCAGAAAGCCGCGCTGGCACCGGGTGTCCGCGGGAGCCATCTTGGCAGTCGATTCTCACTCTGCCTTCGGCCTTTGTCCGCACTCCTGCCTACTTTCGTCTTTTCTGCACCTCTGCCATTCTGCACTCTGCAATCTGTATTCTGCCTTCTGCAGTCTACCTTCGTCCTACCATATGACCATCCCCTGGCTGGTAAGGGGGACGGTTCCCCTTTCCGAACCCCCTGCCCCGACCCCGGCCGAAACCCATTGGGCAGCCCCAGGCGAAGCGGTTACGCCTTCCCCTGCCCCAGTCCTTTCGGCAACCCCTGCGCCTGCCGCCGCCCCGGGGGGTTCGGCGGCCAGAACCCTGGCCCGATGCGTTCGCGGGTCCCAGACCCGGGCCCAGACCGGTGCCGACCCCCCTGCCCATCCGCCCGCGCCTCCCCTTGCCCAAACCACCGCAGTACCCCTCAGCCCGGCAGGGAAGACGACACCAGAGACCATCCGGACCACCCGGCTTGCCCGCAAGCGTCTGATAACGGCCGATTCCGCAAGTGTGTCGCACTCCGAAACCCACCAGACGACGGTCTACTTGGTCAATTAGACTGCCAACCGCGTGATCCCATCAAATCCGAGGCTCAATATCGGAATTGGGGAAGGCGACTTACTCCAACCGCCGGCTGATCCCGAATTTGCGCATCAGCCGGTAGAACTGGGCGCGGCTGTAACCGGCAAGCTCGGCCGCCCTGGTGACGTTTCCGTCTGCCCGCTTGAGGCAGTCCAGCAGCGCGAGTCGCTCCGTGTCGTCGCGGGCATCGGCCCGGGCGCGCCGGCGAACCTCGCGAAAGGACGGTGGGTGATCGGCGCTGGGCGCGGCGACCGGCAAAGGCAGGTCTGAAACCTCCAGGATGTCAGACGTGGCTAAAATAACAGCCCTCTCCAGTACGTGTTGAAGCTCGCGGATGTTGCCGGGCCAGTGGTAAGTCCGAAGCCGCTGCAGCGCTTCGGGACTGACCCCTCGTACCTGGCGATGGTACTCCTGATTCAGCGTCGCGATGATATGCCCGGTAAGCTCCTCAATGTCCTCGGACCGCTGACGCAAGGGCGGCACGCAGAGTTCAGCACTGTTGAGACGGTAGTACAGGTCGCTGCGGAACGTACCCTCGGCGACCTTCTTCTTCAGGTCCTGGTTGGTCGCGGCGATGACGCGGGCCTCGACCTTGATTGGCGTATGGCCGCCGACCCGAACCACGGTTCGGTCGTCGAGCACACGCAGCAGTTTGGCCTGCAGGGCCGGACTCATGTCTCCAACCTCGTCGAGAAAAACCGTGCCAGCCCCCGCGACCTCGAACCTGCCCGGTCGTGATGCTACACCAGAAGCGGCACCGCGTTCGACGCCGAAGAACTCGGCCTCAAGCAGGTTCTCTGGTACTGCGGCGCAATTGACCGGCACGAACGGCATCGCCACACGTGGGCCGGAGTCGTGCAGAGCCCGGGCCAGAAGCTCCTTGCCGGTTCCGGTCTCGCCTTGGATAAGCACACTCATGTCCGTGCTGGCCAGGTGGCAGACCCGGGCAAGGACACCAAGCATTGCCGGGCTGTGACCGACTATGCCGTTGAACCGCAGGCCGGCAAGGTCAACCCGGTCCTGCACGACCCTGATGGCGGTCTCGGCAGTGCGCTGGATGGGCAGCGCCAGTAGATTAGCGACCGTTTCCAGCACAAGCGGGCTCTGCTCGATTCTCGAAGGACGACTTCGTTCGAGGTAGATGCGACCGTCGACGTTCTGGCCGTAGCTCACCGGCCAACTCAGGCTCTTTGGTGTGCGGGTGCTGTCTTGACCGGCGTCCAAGGTCGAAATCGCGTGGGCCAGGTCAGGAGTGCCAAGAACGAAGACTGGCTGATTTTGATAGAACACCGCCGCGCTCTCAAACTCCAGCGCTTCACAGATCAGTCGCAGAGTCTGGTCAACCATGACTTTGGGTTCAAGGCCGAGTGGAACAAGTCGGGAGATGCCCTGGAGCAGAGCCACGTCGTTGTCCGTGCGCAGTTCGAGCCGAAAAAGCAGCCGGTTGATCTCCTCGGCCTCAAGCACGATCGACAACTTCCTGAAGACCCGGGACGCGGCCTTCAACTGGCTGACTCCTGCCTCTCGGCGGTCGGCTTCGATGAGAACACGGCCATACTGGTACCGGGCCATGGCCATTTCGTATCCGTCCTCGGCGTCTTGCACCGCGGCGATTGCCATCTCAAGTGAGGCCAGGGCGTCGGCGATCTTGCCCTGCGCGGCCTGTGCCTGACCCCGGATGCGCAGTGCCGCGCTCTCATCCCGGCGGGCACCGACCCGGTGTGCCAGCGCCACTGCCTCATCAGCAAGCTCGCTGGCCCGGGCTGCGTCTCCCTGAGCGATGGCCAGTGCCGCCATGTGAGCGAGTACCCGAGCACGGTCGTGGTGGTTCATGCTCCGGTCGGCAAGCACCAGAGCGCGTTCAAACCATGCAGCCGCGCCGGCAACGTTGTCTTGACGCTGGTATGCCAGGCCGAGGTTGACGCACGCGTCGAGCACCATTGGAGCCGGGACGTGCTCAGACGAGCCCGACTCGCCCACCACTCGGCGGAGCATGTCAATTGCCTTGTCCAGCTTGTCGCGGCGGATGAACAACTCGCCCAGCGAATTGAGAACCAGCGCGCTGTCCGGAGCCGATTCACTCAACGCCAGCGCTCGGTAGAATGAATCGACGGCGTCTTCCCATCGACCGAGTTGAACTAAGGCCCAGCCGACGTTGTTCCAGGCTGTTGCCAGCAACTCACGCTCGCCCAGTTCGTTCGCTCGAGCCAGAACATCTTGATAGCACTCCAGGGCACCGCCCGCGTCACCCTGTTGGCCGCAGATGTTGCCGAGCTGGTTCAAGACGAACGCCTCGCCTGTGATGAAGCCATCGGCCTGCCAGAGCCGGCGACACTCATCGTATTCCCGACGCGCCTGTTCGTAGTCACCCCGAGATATGGCAATCGAGCCGCTGACAAAGTGATAGGAACCACGGAGACGCAGGGTGCCTGAGGCGTCGGCCGCCTCTTTGAGAACGGCAAGGAACTTCTCGGCCAGTGCCATTTCCGGGACATCACAGCACGCCTCGGCCATAACCCTCGCCGCATGAGCCATCTCTTCGTAGCAGCCCGTCTTCCGAGCCAGCGCGATGGCTTGTTCAAACCACGGTTGTGCTTCGGTATAACTCCGCTTAAGCAGCTCCTCGCCCATCGCGTTAAGCAGACGTAGTCGCTCCGCGATCGTGGCCGCGAGCGACATCTCACGCTCGAGCTCCCGAACCCGAGCTCTCACTTCGTCCACGCTCGACATGTCAGGTTCATGATAGTTACCGTCCAGCGCCTGTCAAGAGCGGATTCGCATGCGTCTCGACATGCTTGACATCGACTGGCGATTCGCTACATTAGCGCGATGGGCTTGAGGCCTGATGGCCGAAATCGGGCTTACGAGCTCGAAATCAAGCAGGTAGAACAATCAGGAGGACCAGATGGCAGCCCCTTTCCCTTGTCCGGGCGGATGCGGCAGCAATGACACGGTCATCTACTACGAGCACTCTTGTCCGGATGGATTCACGCACGTTAACTCGGCCGGCGGCAACATCGGCCCAATGCCGGGTGACAGCTCCAGGCCGAAGAACGTCAAGTGCCCTGGCTGCTCGGCCGACATACCGGCAATCGGGGTCTACTGCAACAACTGCGGCCAGTATTTCCCCGCGCCGTTCTGATATGTCGCGTCGTGCTCGTCGACCTGCGTGCCTAGTCGGGTTGCTGTTGACCGTCTGCTGGCTTGCGTCCGGCTGCGGCGCTCTGCGCCGGGCGATCGAGCAGACGGCCCCGGCAACAAGCCGGCCCGCAAAGTCCAGCGCTGCAGCCGTCCAATCTGCGCCGGTACACTGCCCCAAGTGCCACGGTACGAACGTCACGGTCAAGTACCAGCACAACTGCCCGAACGGAACGGTATACACCTGGACCGTATCTGCTCCCGCCGCTCTGCCGGGCACGAACAAACCGGCCAACGTGAAGTGTCCGGGTTGTGGTACTGGCAG
>CBFGIT010000036.1:0-24284 GCA_965648905.1 Caldifarciminota bacterium | reverse complement strand
CGCAGCATGCCATCACACCGATCGAAAGCGGCAGGGCAGCAAGAAATGGGCCGACGCCGTCGTCAGCCTTGTCTCAGGGGAGAGCAGCTAACGCACGGCTTGACATTAAACCCGTCCCCGGAATTCCGTCTTCGGAATTCCCCCACGACAACGCCTTGGGCAACATCAAGTGGCTCCCGCTAGTCGGCGGTAACTGAAGCAGGGGTTGAGTCTCATTGCGGCCGGCCGATGGCCGGGCGCTAGCGCGCAAGAACGAGCCGGATGGTCGAGCCGGCGACGTGCGCGACGTAGACGCCCGGTGCAAGACCGGTCGCAGGCCAGATGGCAGTGCCGTTCCTGCCTTCGAGTCGGGCCACCCTGCGGCCGTCTGCTGCGAACATGTCGACCGAGAACGTGGCTGGTCCAAAGAAGAGCGTCTTGTCGCGGAACGGATTCGGCATGGCCCGGACCAGCGGTGTCGTGGCACGCGCCCGCCCATTGACGCCGGTGAGCGAGTTGTGTGCAGCCCGGATGTTCCAGTAACCGCGGCGGTCTGATGCCCACGCCACCCAGATGCCACCGGTGTCAGCAACGATGACCGGGTCGTAGTCGTTGGCCGTGTCAAGAACGAGCGGCTCAGGTTCGCTCCAGCCGTCGGCGTAGCACGAGGTGTATACGTCCCAATGGCCGGTCGCGCGTGACTGCCAGCAGGCCCAGACCGTGCCGTCAGTCGCCGCCGCAATGTCGGGCAGGACGTCGTCAGTTGGGCTTGCGGTCAGCGGTGCGGGCGCAGACCAGACCGAATCAAACCAGGCGTAGTAGACATCGGCCTGTGCTCCCTGCCACTTGTGCCAGACAACCCAGAGCCGGCCGACTTGGTCAACCGCGGCCCGCGGCGAGCTGTTGTCACCGAAAGAGTCGAGCACAAAGACCGGCTGCCAGCCGTTGTCATACTTGCGGCCGTGCAGTTGCCAGCGGCCGTTGGCAAGCGAGGTCCAGAAGACCCAGGGATGGTTGTCACGGTCAACGACAACACAGGGGTCAACCTGGTCGAGCGAGTCCATAGTCAGGCGTACCGGCGTTGACCACGCACCGCCGTCGTACGCGTTCGAGACCCAGATGTCGGCCTGGCCGTTGCGCCAGGACTTGAACGCACACCAGACCATCGTGTCCGTGCCCGATGCAAGGTCGGGCTGCACGTCGTGGTAGCCGGCCTGGGGTCCGACCCGGCTGACCGACGACCACTGGCCGTTGTAGTACCGAGCGGTGAAGACCTGGAAGTGCTCGTAACTTGAGTAGTCGCGAAAACTCTGCCAGGCAACCCAGAACCGGCCCGCGGCATCGGTCGCACAGGTCGGGAACAGGTCGTAGTACTCGTGCCACGCCACCGACTCAGGCAGAGTGAACCCAGCCCCGGTGAACGACGAGATGTAGGTGTCGGACCGCACCCGGCGCCCGGAGTCGAATGCAATCCTGATTCTACCCTGAGCAGCGCCGATGGCCGGGTGGCCGTTGACGAAGTCCGAGTTCTCGACGTCGTACACCGACCAGTCAGTCGGAGCCGCGCCGGTGTAGTGCGGCGGATTGACACGAACGGCCTGCGGCTCGGCTCGATTCACTCTAAGCGTCGGGTCGCCCAATAGGCACGTACCTTGGAAGCTGGCGTAGTTCGTGCGGTGCCAGGCGAGGAACGCTGCGCCGAACGTCGAGTCGCGGCTCAACGCCTGGTAGACCGTGGCCAGGCTGTTCACGCCGTACATCAACTGGCTCGACGCCATCACTTCGAGCGCCCAAGGCTGGGCAAACAGATACCAGTTGCCAAGGTTGTCACGCTCGGTGAACCGGCCGCTCATGCAGCCATTGACAAAGTAGAATGCAGCCCGGGGGCAGAGCGCGGGCAGCTCGAAGTTGAACACCGACCCGGCCCCGAACTCGTCGTTCTGGAGAAAGAACGAGTGAACCCAGGGCGACGAATGAGCGATGATGTGAATGAACTCGTAGCCGTGAACCAACTGGCCCCGGTAGTGATGGGCCGTGGTTATGTTCTGGTCGTTGAACACGGTCACGTCGGAATAGAGATTGCCGAGCCCGTGGTCGTTCGGGTACCAGTCGACTTCGTTGTACGCCATGGCTCGCCGGGGGATGGTCATCTGTCCAGTTCGGTACGCGTGGTTACGCCGGAAGTAGGAACGGACCAGCTCGGCCTCACCGCCATAGGTGAACCGGGACGCGTAGATGCGGCCGAGCCGAATGTCGGGCGCGGTGTTGCCCGAATGGCGGTCGTACTTGCCGTCACCGTCGTTGTCGGCAAACGTGCCGTCGAGGTCGGTGAAGAAGAGATCAATCGGATAGTCCTCGCCGTACTCGCTGTCCTCCCACCATGCCACCGGCAGGTCGCCGACCATGACGCCGGCCGCAAGGCCTGAGTCGCGGTGGGCCTGCAGGGTCGAGCGCAGGTCTGCCGGCCTGCCGCCGAAGACGGTTATGAGCTTGGCATCGAAGCCGGACCCGGCCACGTCGGCAAGATAGGTCGAAAGCTCATCCTCGATGGCCGGATACAGCCCGGCATTCACGAGAACCAGAACCAGCCTTGTATCCCGGCCCGAGACGAGTCGCGCCCGGACTTCGGTCTGGTACGGTGCATCGGTCAGGCAGGCCGCGTACTCCTCGTAGGTCGAGGGCCGGCGGCCGAGCGGGTCGTGATAGGGAACCGGCACCAGCGCCGGGCTCTGGGCGCAGAGCAGCAGAACAATAATGCTCACGTCATACTCCAATCACTTCAATGATAGCACTTGTACCATGCTAGCCCGTGCCGACGCCGTGTCAAGGCGCAGAGCGGGCTGTTTCGAACGTTGCCCCGTCACAACCGCTTGCCGTAGATACGCCAGGCTGAGAACCAGGCCCCGTGGTTCTGCCCGAGACGCGGGACTGCGGCCCGGGCCGCAGCCCGGAATGCGCGTTTCCATTCAACCGGGTAGTTGACAACCATGTGCCCGCGCCTGGGCACAAGCGAAAGCAGGCGCGGAACAAGGGTGCCGAAGTCCGGCGGCCGGTCGAACAGGTTGACGGTTACGCCGGTGAGCCGACGTCCCTTCTCAGTGTACCGAAAGCGGGCGACATGGACCGGCACACCGTCGAGCCGGAAGCCGTGTTTGTCTACCCAACTGCGACGGGCCGGCAGCAGGCGCGAGCAGAACCAGCCATGCCGGGAATGGAAAAAGGTCTGGCGGCCCAGTTCGACAAAGTGAGAGAAGACATCGCGGCAGGGCTCAAGCCGAGGCCTTGGTACGTCCTTGGGCCGACGCCAGTACACGTCGTCGCAATAGGTGTCTTCGAGCCTGAAGCCAAGCTTCTCCATCACACGGAATGTCGGCTTGGGCCGCGAACTGTCAAGAGTATTCAGCCCGGCCCAGGTGCAACCCGTTTTGCGGATAATGGGAAAGAGCGCCCGGGTGAAGCTGGTGGCGACGCCTTTGCCCTGAAACTCTGGGGCAACACGCATGCCCCAGAGCCAGGCATCATCCGGGTTGAGAAACGCGACCGCGCTGAACGCCACGATGCGACCATCGTCGCGCCAGACATAGCACCTTCCCGGCACCCGACCTGAAGCGTGGGCCCTGATGATGAGCTTGACATAGAAGAAGTTCTCCAGGTGCCGGGCAAACGACCGCACCAGAGAGAAGAACTCGGGCCGGTAAGGTTCGAGCAGTCGGGCCTACCTTATGTAGGTGATGCGGACAGGCCGCGAATTGCTGCTGGCAGCCGGACGCAGGAAGTAGACGCCGGGCCGCACGCAAGGCCCGGCCTGCCATATGTCCGAGGAGATGATTGTGACGGTTCGGCCGGTTGCGTCGACCACTTGGACCGGCCCGGTGACACTGACCCGACACCCGTCCCGGAACACAGTGGGCCTGACTACCTGTGTCTGGCGCAGGGCGTATGGCATCTCGCGTTCTTCGGCCACGCCGGTCACTGCACCGAGCAGGTCAATCCGGCCTGCGCCGTAGGCGTTGTCTTTGCCCGGCGTGCCCAGGTCAACCGCCGAGAGCTCAAGCGCTTCATCTACCTCAGCGGGCGAGAGGTCAGGGTCACGGGACAGAAGGACCGCAGCCGCGCCCGCACCGAGCGCAGTGGACCAGGACGTACCGGACACGACCGTGTAGCCGCCGCCGAGCAGGATGGTCTTGACGTTGACGCCCGGAGCCGATACCTCGGGCTTGGTCAGGCCGGGCGGATAGACGTAGTCGTTGAACGGCGCAACTCCCTGCCAGGTGACCGGCCCGCGACTGGAGAATGAAGCAATCAGGTCGTCGGCGTCGGTTGCGCCGACCGCGACAATCCCTGAGAGCGTGCCTGAGCCGGAGTTCTCCGGGTTCCACCAGGGCGGCGGCACATGGCCCGGGCAGCGCACATCATAGGGCGGGTTGGTGCCTCCTTCGCTGCCCGGCGAGGCGAACTGACACAGCCCGGCAGCATTGACGTTGTTCACTACGGTCCGCCAGGTCGCCTGCTGCGGATTCCAGGCGATGCGCCAGCCCAGGGCCAGGCAGATGACATCAGCCCCGTGGTTCGGGGACAAAGGCGGAGCCACACAGAACTGCATCGCTTCCCAGCACTGGGACTCAGCCTGCGGGTCAGCTTCAGCACGCACGCGGCAGAGCAGGAGTTGAGCACCAGGCGCAACACCACACTGAGAACCGGAGGTTCCATCAGCAGCGACAAACCCCGCAGTCATTGTGCCATGGCCGTGGCTGTCCATCGGGTCGTCGTCGTTGTTCTCGAAATCCCAGCCATGATGGGGGTAGTTCGGGTCGGTCCAGAGGTGGCCGGCAAGGTCAGGATGGGTGTAGTCGGTCCCGGTGTCAATGATGCCGACGACGATGCCCTGACCGGTGTAACCCATTGCCCAGACCGCGGGCGCGTTGATGCGCTGCACGCCCCAGGGAATCTCGTCCTGCGGCTCTGCCGGCGGTCCCGGGCCTTGAAGCTCGGCTGCTGCCGGGGCAAGGTCCAGACCGACGTAGGCAACGTCAGGTCGGGCTGCGACCAGTCGGACCAGTTCGGGCGTTGCCTCACACGAGACCGCGTTGACTATCCAGAGTGGTCGGATGCTCTGGGCGCCGCACCGATCGAGCAGTTCGAGCAGGCCAGCCTGCTCCCGGGCTGAGAACTCCCTAAGGATGCGGGCGACTTGGGCTCGGCGTTGCGGCCTGGGCATGCCGTCAACAAGCGAGTTGAGCAGTTCGGGGTCGAACTGCGCCTTGAGGACGACCTGCACCGGCAGATACTCGTCCGAAGCGGCACAGGTAAGCCGGCGCTCAAGACTTGGAGAGACAGACGCTGCCGCGACTCCGAATGCAGCCAACAGGACGAAGAAGCTCTCTTTCACATTGACCTCCACGAATTGGTTGAACTGAGCATAGCCTGACCCAGCCCGGTGTCAACCGGACCAAGTCGGCCTACTGCGCAAGCTCAAAGTAGAGCTTCACTGCCGCCGCGATGAACTCGGGACACTTGGTGGCAAAGACCCCTGCCTTCATTGCCCGGGACAGTGCTTTTGTGCTGGCAAGGTCATGACCGAGCAGGTCACGACAGTAGATGCTACCGTACTTCTCCTCGAAACGGCGGCAGAGCGCCTGAACCCGGTGGTAGGTCGGGTGTCGGCCCTGCTTCGGGTGCAGCCGGCCGTACTTGAGACCCAGTGCCATGACCGCACCGGCAACCGCGCCGCAGACCGAACCTTGACGGCCCATGCCGGCGCCGAACCCGGCGGCGACCTTCGGTATCAGGCTCGACTTCAGGTTCATCTGCTTCGCGACCGCGGCCAGCACACACTCGGCGCAGTTGAAGTCCCGCGCGAACAACGCCTGGGCGGATTCCGCCGCTCGGTCAGCAGCAGTACGTCTCGGTCTCACTGCGCCGCCAGCTCCTGCCATATTGCGAGCGCCTGTTCCTCGAACTCACGCGCGGTCGCAAGCGCCGCTGCCTGCCGGTCGCGAGTTTCGCGGGGCCAGTGCTCGGTCCTGGTCACGCTGCCCGGACAGGGCAACTCAGCGCGCAGCAGGTTGAGGGCCTCAATTTCCTGCACGTAGAGCGCGGTCAGGTCGGCCATGCGCGGCTCCAGCTCAGGCATATCCTCGGCGACGCGGTCAAGGTAGGCAAGACCGGTCTGCCGATCGGTGACAACCCGATCGTATATCCAGTAGTTGGCCTGCACAACGTTTGACAGTTGCACGCTGTCGAGCTTCGTGAAGTCGTCGGTCCGGAGCCGCTCGACCCACTTGTCAAATGCGGCGAGACCCGAGTAGTACTCGCCGTACTTCTTGGTGGTCAGGTTCTGGACAACGGTGCGAAACGACCGCCGCACACCTTCCTTGGCAGCCCGGGTCCTGGCCAGCTTCGCAAGTATTGCGACTGCAGACGGGAACTTCTCGGCCAGCTCGTAGCCTTTGCGGTTGTCAAAACAGGTCCGGCAGAAGAACTCCTGGCCGTTCTTCTGGTAGCCGGTGATGACGCCCCATTCGGGCAGGTTTCTGAGGTCAAGCGCCAGCACCGGCATGCCGGCATCGATGCTCTTCTTGATGGCCGCGACAATCTGGGGCTTGTTCTTGCCGTCACTTGAGACGTGCAGCCAGGTGGCCTTGAGCCCGACCGCGGCCAGCGCCTCAGAAGCGGCGTCGAATCCGCAGGTTGGGTCGGGCGAGCTCGGGCACCAGGTGTCGAAGAAGTGCGTTCGGAAAGCCGCACCCGAGACGCCGCACACGTAGGCGTAGTCTCCCTCGACGCCCTGCTGCCTGAGCACGGCCTCGAGTGCACCCATAAAGGAATTGGACTTGTTTTCGTGCCAGCCCAAGGCGGGCACGCCCGTGATGACCTTCGCGTCCTTGTCCGCCACCAGGTCTTGCTGCCATTCGTTGAAGTAGATGCCGAGCTTACCCCGGGGCAGGATGAAGTTGAGCAGCTTCTCCTTCCGGCGGAACGAGACGGTCACGCTTTCGGTCTTCGCCGCGTCGCGGGCGCGATTCAGGTCGGCGAGGCACCCGACGGTTGACCCGGCATAGCTGACCAGAACGTCGCCGGGCTCGACGCCGGCCCGGGCTGCCGGACCATCAGGCGCGACCGATGCAACTTCCAGCCAATGACAGTGCTCGGCCTCGGTCCGAAGCAAGACTCTGGTGCTGGCCGGGCACCCGGCACAACTGCCGCAGTTCTGGGCATCGACCGAGGTGACAGCCACTAGCAGGATGCCAGCAACCAAGCAGACTGGTGGCGAGATATTCATGGCTAATCTTCCTTGCGTCTGCCGGCCTGTCAACTCAGGCTGGTCATCGGACGATATACGACCAGTCGATGTACTCAAGCGAGTCGGTTGCGGCGTCGGCAATGGCGAGTTTCTCGTGTTTGAGCAGGTCGTCTGAAACCAGGTTCTCGAAGTTGGCCGGGTCACGAATCGGTGCGTTGGGGAAAACGTCCTTCAGATAGTGGAGCACGGTTTCGAGGTTCTTAGCCGGCTGGTGGTGCGCCCGGTGGCGCAGAGCATCGATCACGGTCAGGCAGAGATAGAACGAAGGAAAACGAAGGTTACGCATGGTGCGCCAGATCTTGACCAGCCGGATTTCTTCGATTACGTCCGACTCCTTGACGGTCTTCAGGTGAGTCTCGAAGTTGGTTCGGGCAATGCGTTGGCGCTCGGTCCTGAATATCCGGCAGTCGTTCGAAGCGCCCCATTCCTGCTTTGCCGGGACCAGGTCAACGGTCAGTCCGTGATAGTCCAGGCCGATTGATGTCGCCTGACGGCGGGGGTTCAGGTTGCGCGACTTGAGGAAGCTGAAGAACCGCTCGTAGAGCTTGTCAATGTCGAGCGGGGTACGTGGTCCGAGCAGCACCAGCAGGTCGACATCGGTTGAACCCTTGATGCGGGTGCCGTTAGCGTACGAACCGCAGAACTGGATTCCAACCAGGTACCGACCGGCCCACTCGGTAATCGGCTTCTTCAACTCGACCGCGACGCACTCGGCCGGTGAATTCGGCCCGGATGGCAGGTCATACTTGGCGAGAACGGTTCGGACATAGGCATCAGGCAGCATCGAGCCTCCTTAGACGCAGGTGCGGGCTGTTGCCCGGCTTCATCGACAAAGGCTAGCACGGCTGACCGGCTTGTCAATTTCGGACCGGACCGCGGCAGAACGAGCGGCCGGGCCGACTAGATAACGTGGATTTCGACTCTGGAGTTCTTGGGCTGAAGCCCGGGAACAAAGCGCGGGGCAACCTTCAGCGCTTCGGGCGGCAGGACAACGCGGCGCGCCAGCTCCGCCTTGATGACGCGGCAGCGCTCGGCCGACAACCGCTCCTGCTCGGAATAGACGTAGACGATGACTTCCTTCTTGAACCGCTCCTTGACCACATTGGCCGCCTCATCGAGCCGCGAGCCGGCCAGCTCCACCAGTTGCGCGCCGTCACCGGCGAATATCTGGTCCGCGGCCATCGCCACGACCCATTCGTCCTTCTGCTGGTAGACGACCGCGTTGATACGCTGGGGCTGACCCGGAATCCTCGTCTGGTTGGCCTGGGCGTCATAGGCGTTGAACGTGAAGCTGTAGACCTCACCCGGGGCGATCGGCTCACCCGCGTCGCTCCGGCCATCCCAGGTGATGACCGCGGGCGGCTGCCCCTTCTGCTTGACCCGACGCACGGTCTCCCCCAGCGAGTTGGCGACGACCAGTTCCCAGGTTGCGACTCGCGACTCAAACGAAGGGAGAAAGACCATGATATCACCGTAGATGAAGTTCCGTTCCACCGGCACGCGCAGGTAGGAGGAGTGAATGAAGTGGTGCGGCACGGTCATCGAGTCAACCGAATGGTACAGCCCTTCGTCAAGGACATAGGACTCGGGCGCGAGGATGGCGTTGACCGGAGCGAACGGGTCAATCTGGGGTGGGAACCATACTTTGGTATCCGTGACCTTGACTTCGGCCTCGCCGGTGATGACTTCTTCGCCCAGGGTATGGGCATCAGCCGGCTTTGGGGCCTGCGCTGTCTTCCCTGAGTCAGGTTGGGCCAGAGCCAGCGATGCCACAAGCAGCAGTGTAAGTGTGCGCATGTTATGAGAGGGCGAACTTGAAGGTAACAACACCCCACTGGTCCTCGGACTTCACGCCGGGCCCGAGCGGGGCGAATTCCCAGCCGCGCAGCGCGTCGACCACAACCTGGTCGAGGTCAGGATAGCCTGAGCTGGTCTCGACTGTCGGCGCACCTTTGACCTGACCGTTGGGCAGTACCCATATCCTGACGATGACCGTGCCGGAGATGCGGCGGTCCAGCGCCCAGCGCGGGTACTTGGGCACGACTTTGCGGTTTATCTGTCGCTGAGAAATCGGACCGGCAATCATGAACTGGCTGCCCTGGGCGACCGGCGCTTCGACCTTGGGCAAATCCTGGGTCGGCATCTGGGGCAGGGCCCGGGCCGCAGGCTTCTCGAGCGCCCGGTGTTCAATTGACAACTGGGCCTGAGGCTGAGCCACACCCGGATACCCGGCGAGCCCCGGAAGTCCTGCGCCCGAGCCGCGGCCGCCCAGACCGCGGGCCAGTTCAACCTTGGGTTGTGCCAGAATCTCCTCGGTCGACTTGCCCGAGCTTGAACCGCCCAGCCGGATGACGTCCATGCCGCCCTCACCGCGGTCGAGCTCGTACCGGTCCATGTCAATTGAAGCCTGCGACTGGTCGCGTTCGAGCGTGGCCGACATGTCAATCGACGGCACTTCTTCGGCGGCCACGCCCGAGGCATAGGTCGGGACCGGCGCGTCGGGCAGGTTCGAACTACCGCCGGTGAACGCGGCCTTGGGCAGAAGCTGAGCGACCTCGGGCCGGTAAGTCACGTCCATGAAAGTCACCTGCTTCAGGTCTTCGGTCGTCCCCCGCGCCCGGGGCGTGGCCCGGGAGAAGAGCACGAGCAGCGCGGCGTGGAGCACGACCGACACCGCGACCGAGATGTCAATCCCGCGCAGGCCCTTTTCCTCAAACAACTGCGCCATACTAGCCTTCCTTGAACCGCTTGGTCGCGCAGGCAATCCGCAGCGCGCCGGCCGCTTTGGCCGCGGACAGAATATCGAGTACGCCCGAATGGAGACAGGCGGTGTCGGCCCGTACCACGACAAGCAGATAGGGGTCTGACACCAGCTCGCGCTCGAGCGCAGTGCCCAGCTCTTCGAGGTCGCGGACCGGCTGGTCATTCACGAGCAGGTTGCCCTCACGGGTGTAGGTGATGTTGATGTCGTTCTCGACCTTGCGCTCAGAAGTATGCGTCTGGGGCAACGTTACCGGCGTGCTGTTCTGCGATACCACCAGCGGCGAGATTACCATCATGATCAGTACGAGGATGAGCCCGACTGCGGCCATCGGCAGGATATCAATGTTGGCGACGTTCTTCACTTGACCCTCCGCTTGCGCAACAGAGCCAGGTCTGCGGCCCCGGACTGTTTGGCGATGTCAAGCACCCTCATCACCCGTTCATAGCGTACCGAATCGTCGGTCGCAACCACCACTCTTCGCTCGACGCTGCGGTCGAGCAGCTTGGGCAGCAGGTCAGCCAGGTTCTCGAACGACACCGGCGCCTCGTTCAGGAGGATCTGGCCGCTGTTGGCGATGAACACGTTGGCCTTGATGTCCGAACCCGGCTCGCTCTTGCCGACCCGGGCCACGCCCGGTGCCGACACAAAGATCCCGGTCTCAAAGAAAAGCGGCATGGCCACCATGAATCCGATGACGAGCGACAAGGCGATGTCCACCAGCGACGTCAGAATCAGCTCGTTCCTGCGCGGCTCTACCGGTCGGCGACGCATCAGAATTTCCAGCCCGAATCCTCGGCCGTTGCCGGGTGGGGCGGCCGGAGCGCAACCGCGGGCTGCTCGCGGGCCGGCTCACAAATACCTTTCTCCTTCATCCGACTCAGCATCACGACCAGTCGGTCGCAGGTGCTCTCCAGACTGATGGTCAGGTCAGCCGACTTCTTGGAGAAATAGTTGTAGAAGAAGAGCGTCGGGATGCCGATGAACAGCCCGAACGCGGTCGTGATGAGTGCCTCAGCGATACCACCGGAGACGACCGCGGGTCCGCCCGAGCCGGTCACCGCGATATTGTGGAACGCGTTGATGAGTCCGGTGACCGTGCCCAGCAGCCCGAGCAGGGTGGCGACGTTGGCCAGCGTGCCCATGCCGCCCAGCAGCCGTTCGAACCGGATTCGTTCCTCCAGAATCAGGCTGTAGAGCAGGTCGGACAGCTCGGCGCTGCCGAGCGAGAAGTTCTCCAGCGCCACCGTGAACATCCGGCCCAGCGGGTTCTTCTGGTTGCGGCACCAGTTGAGCGCTTCGGCAGTACCCGAACTGGCGAGCCGCTGTCTGAGCTCAGTCAGACCCCGGGTGGTGTTGAACCGGTTGCGGAAGAAATAGAGCAGCCGCTCGATCACGAGCGCCAGGGCGGCAATCGAGGCGAGCAGGAGCAGGACCATGACCACGCTGCCCTTGAAAAGGTCAAGAATGCTTCGGCCGAGTATCATTGCTGTCTTTCTCCTTGGGTTGGAGTGCTTTCGCCGGAAACGGCATCGCCGGTCGTCTCCGGCCCGGCCCCTTCGCCTGCGCCCAGTCGCTTGCGCGACACCTCGATGTTCTTGCGGGCGCTTTCGGCAAACTCAGAGTCGGGAAATGAGTCGGTGACGGTCTGGAACCACTTCAGGCTCTGCTGATACGAACCAGCGTTGAAGTACGCGGTCGCCAGATTGAACGTTGCGCCGGCCTGCTGCTCGTGGTTCGGGAAATAGGCAAGAAAACGCTCGTACGCCTGGGCTGCCTCAGGCCAGCGTTTGAGCTGGGCGTACGCTTCCGCGGTCAGCAGTTGGGCATCGCCCGCAACCGGCGAACCCGGGAAGTTGACGACGGCTTTCTGCAGTTCGGCAACCGCCTGTTCATAGTCGCCGGCATCGTAGAGCTTTCGGCCCCGTTCGTACTGGCCCTCAGCCGCCATCTCCGACTGGGGGAAGCGTCGCAGGAAGTCGTCCATGACCATCGAATCGTCCTGGCCGGCAAAGTAGTAGCTCGCCTCCAGACTCTTGCGCACGCTCGGCACCTGCGGGTCCGAGGGGTACAGGTCGATGAACTTCTGGTATTCACGAACCGCATCGAGAAACTGCTTGCGGTTGTAGTAGCACTGAGCAATCAGTGCCTGTGAAGGCGGACCGAAATCGGAGAACGGGTAGCGCTCAATCACGAACGTGAAGGTCGCAATCGCCTTGTCGTAGTCGAGGGCCTTGAAATACGTGTCGCCGGAACGGAACGCCGCCTCAGCCGCCTTGCTGTTGTTGCCCGGGAACTTGTTGATGAGCGCGGTCCAGGCATCGACCGCCTGGCCGTAGTACTTCATCTGGTAGTAGCAGTAACCGGCGTAGAAGTAACCGGGGATAGCGGCGAAATCGCGGTCCGGGAAAGTGTTGGTGAGTGCCTCGAACACATCGAGCGCCTTGAGGTAGTCTTTCTGGTTGAACAGGGCATATCCGTAGCCCAGATAGGCGCTGATGGTGAAGAGCGTGTCGGTGACACGGGCGTTGAGCAGCGCCTTGAATCCCGTGACCGCCTCGCCCAACCGTCCGTTGTGATAAAGGCAGTAGGCACGTCCGAGCCGGGCATAGGGCGCAATGTCCGAACTGGCAAACCGGGAATAAGCCTGCTGGTAATAGGCGTCGGCATCGCTGTACTTCCGGTCATAGTACAGACCCTCGGCCAGGAAATACAGCGTCTTGGCCCGCCAATGGGTCGTGTCGTCGGGAAAGTCGGCTACGTACTTCGCGCCGATCGCCGCGCTCTTCTCGTACTGACCCGAACTGGCCAGAGCCAAAAGCAACATGGCACAGGCCGGCTCGCGCAAGGCGGTCGTCGCGTAGTTGACGAGTACGGTCTCGAACTGCTGGGCTGCCTTGTCGTATTCACGAACCTGATACGAGATGACCCCGGACAGATAGTTCCCGACTCCGGCCAGGTCTCCGGACTTGAACATCGTGGCCAACTGGCTGGTCGCCAGCAGGGTCTGAATCGTGTCCGCGGTGGCAAGCATCGCCTGGGACAGTTGCAGGTTGGCGTAGCTTGACACCTTGGTCTTCGGGTAGTTCGCCCGGACCCGCTGGAACCGCTCAACCGCGCTCTGCGCCTTGCCCAGGGCCAAGTCGGCATAGCCCACCCAGTAGTTCGCATGTGCCGCCAGCAGGTTGTTCGAATGGCGCGTCAAAGGCATGAACCGGTCAACCGCGGCCGCGTACTGCTTCTGCGCCAACAGTGCACACCCGAGAAAGTAGCTGGCAAAGTCGGCCAGGTTCGAGTAGGGGAAGTTGTCAACGAACTGCTGGAACTTGGCCCGGGCGCCATCATAGTCACGATTGATGAAAAGCGCCTGACCAGCGGCGAAATGGGCCATGGTCGCAAGCGGGGTATTCGGCACCTCGGCCGTTACTTCCTTGAACTTCACCAGCGCGGGCAGTGGTTTGCCGGTGAGCGCGTACGCCTTAGCCAGGTAGAACTTCGCCTCGGGCATCTCCAGACCGGTCAGCCGGACGATCGCCTGTTCGTAACTCTTCTGGAAGTAGTAGAGCACGCCGAGTGCGAAACTGGTCCGTTCGTCTCGGTCATAACCCTGTTCCTTGGACAGCTTCTCGAGCAGGTCCTGGGCCTCACGGAAGCTGCCGAGCATGATTGCCGAAACCGCAGCGCCGTACATCGCCTCGGGCTTGATGTAGGAGTACTGCGGTCGGGCGAGCAGCTTTGTGAACGACTCGTAGGCCCGACTGTACTGACCCATGTTGAAGTAGCACTCGGCCAGCGCGTACTCGAGCTCGTTGCCGAACTCACTGCCGCCGAAGTCGCGAACCAGGCCGCCCAGCAGCTTGCCTGCCTGTTCGTAGTCGTGCGCCCCAACCGCAGCCTGGGCCCTGTTGTACCGCTCGACCAGTTGCCGGGTCTGCTCTGGTGACAGCACTCCGACCGTGACCAGCAGCGCGACCGTTGCCCAGCTCATTCTACCCGCTCCTGCTCAGCTTTCGGCACTCCGTGATTCTACTCCTGCCCGGGCCTGATCTCGATCTTGCCCTGCGGCCCGCGGGTTCTGACCTGAGTCAGAGTTCCAGAGTGTTCAAGCGACGTGTTCCGCTTGTCGATGATGACTATCTCATATAGGTATCGTCCGTCAGAAACCAACCGACCCGCATCATCCAGCCCGTCCCAGGTCAGGCGCAGCGGCGGCTGGTCCCAGCCTGAGTAGGAACGGACAACCTCACCGAACGAGTTCTTTATCAAGACCTGCCAGCGCTTTACCGGCGCCCGGGTCATCAGCCGCAAGTCAAGCCAGAGGACGTTCTGTTTGTCTTCAGGTGTCGGACTGAACAGCCGCGGCTCAGCATCAATCCACACCCGGAATCCGGCAAAGTTCACGATACAGCCGACCTTGTGGGTCGGGGCAAGCCGGTAGTTCGACTGGTGATGGAGCAGAAACGCATAGTCAACACCCAGCGCCATCTTGCCCCAAGACTTGTGAACACCAAGTCCCACGCTGATTTCGTTCATGTCGATACCGACGCGTGGGATGAGAATGCCTGGGACCAGGTCAATCTCAACTCCACCGTGTGGTTCAAGGTGCGGGGTGAACTTCTGAGTCGGCTGGCCAAGAGAATCCCGGTCGAACACCACCGGCGTGGCCAGGTCGGCGGCAACCGTCACCCGGTCGTCGAGCAGACGCACCGCCGTGCCTAGACGCACGGTGCGCGGGTAAACCTCGGGAATCCGGGCGAGCGTCAGTCTCGGCTGAAGCACGTTCTGGGCCGTCAGTCCGAAAGCCAGGGGCCCGGGTGCCCGGAGAAGCAGACCCAGGTCAAGCCCGACGCCGACGTCTGAGTACTGGGCGAGGTTCTTGGTTACCAGCTTGAGATTGGCCCCAAAACCGAACACGCTCCACGGGTTGTACGCATACGATACGCAGAAGGCATTCTCGGCAAACGCGTAGTCCTCCTGCCGGTCATTACGGAATGTCCGTGCCTCGATGCCCTCAGCCCCGAAGTTGAGCAGGGTGATATTGAAAGTCCCAAGCTCTCTTGTTGGCAGAGCATAGCCGACGTATTCCATGCGCGCACCGTAGAGCTGCGAGTGAGCGAGAATAACTTCCTGGGCATTGAGCTGGAACAGCCCGGCCGGGTTGAAGTAGCCGGCCTGGGCATCGTCCGCGACCGCGGTGAACGCTTTGCCCATGGCAAGACTCCGAGGTGAAAGACCGTAATTCAGGAATGCGCCGGGCAGACCACCCTCAGCCGCGGCCAACGACACGAGCAGTAGCAGCAGCGCGAGGAATCTTGTCACCAGACCACCCCAATCCGGTAGTTGCTCTTGAACGTCGTGCCGGTGAACACCTCGCCGACAATCTCAAGCACATAGACACCGCTGGCAACACGATGGCCGCGCTGATTTGTGCCGTCCCAGTAGATGCGACGGTTGAGTCCGGCCCGGGCGCCATCTTCGCCCCGACGAAACCGGCGCGTCCATACCGGGTTGCCGAACGGGTCATAAATGTTCAGGGTGATGTCGCTTGAGTTCTGGAGATAGTAGGAAATCTCGGTCCGCTGGTGGTCGAGCCCGAACGGATTGGGAAAGGCAATTGCTCGACCCTCCATCACCGCACTGTCGGTTATGTCGACATAGATACCGATGGTGGTTGAGGCGTTGCCGGATGTGACGCGGATGCTGTCCTGCTCAGCCATGCGCGCCCGGGTCGCAATGAAGCGGACAATGGCGTTGCCCAAGGTGTCGGTCAGAAGTTCAGGGTCAAGGATATCGCCGTTGCCCTGAAACACGCTCGACCTGACGAGGGCGGCGACAATCGGCTGGTCGTTCGCGTCCAGAACCCGGACACGGATGGACTCCGGTTTTCCGGCAGGCACCGTCTCCGCCGCAGACACGACCAGTCTGCTACCCAAGGCGCGGATATCAAGCTTGGTGCGGTAAGAAGTCTTGCCCGACTGCTGGGCCACGCACCACAGGTCCTGATTCGGCCCGGGGTAGTTGAACTGAACGCTGAACTCAGCCGGAGCCCGCAGCTCGGCTGCGCCGGGCGTGAAATCGAACGAGAAGTCCGAGCGCAAGAAAACCGTGTCGCCCGGCCCGATGATGACGTTCCAGCACGCGTCGGTCGGGTAGACCCAGACCGGGAATGGGGTGCGCAGGAACTGGACCGAGGGTGTGCCGCTCTTGCCTGGAGTCTGCCAGGCTCTTGACGCGGTGTCACCCGGCAGCAGGGTTTCGCCCGGCACGACCAGCAGGACCTCGGCGAATGAACCGGGCACGACACTGAACGCAGTTGATGAGTCGGGCTCGAACGATGAACCGGGTTTAGGCCAGGCAAACAACCGATGACGTCCTGCTGCCCGAACCTGCCCGACAAATGAGGCGGTGCCGTTGGACAGCTTGCCAGCCGCGGGCAGGACCGCGAACCGGTCGGTCGCGCCCAGGTAGATGCTGTCGTCGCGCACCGTAATCAGGTTGTACCACTGGTCGGTCAGATAGACCGAGAAGGTGAAAGTATCACCGGCAATCTGACTTGAGGGCCGACCGCTGCGGCCGCCCGGAACACCTCGGGCAAGCTGCTCGCCCGGCAAAATAGTAACCAGGCGGCTCGGCTCTCCGGGGTGGACGTCGAAGACGTTACTTGTGCCCTGAGCCGAGTCGGCAATACAGCGAAGCTGCATACTCCCGGCCAGCGAGACCGCGACCCGACGCTGGAGCACGCCCGCAGAGAAGGACACCGAGCCGGGCATGACAAACGGCCCGAGTGTGGTCGTGAGCAGCGCAGAACCGGTATAGGGAAAGTTCGCGTTGTACTGGTCTTTGGCAAAGACCGTGATTTCGAATGAATCGCCGGCGAACTGGGGAGTCGTGATGGGACCGAATTCAAACGAGGTGAGACGGCTCGAATCAGCCCAGATGACCCCAGAATCCGAGGCCGGCCCGTTCGGACCAGCCTGCAGGAGTAGCACTATACCCAGGAAAGCAGTATTCAAGGCGAAGCTAACCTAGTTATTCTAAGACATGGGCCGGGCCGTGTCAAATCTGGTTCAGGCTCAAGACACTCAAGCAGCCTGCCCGGATTAGGCTCACCCAAGTTCCGGATCCGGATGCGTCCAGTCCCCTGGCTTGTAACCTGCACAGCCCTATCTTGGTTGCACGGGCCGTGCCAGCAACTCGGGTTTCGAGGCCAAGTTGTGCACCTGTAGGCCCTTACGATTCTGCGTCCGGGTGCGATAAGATGCGTCGGCAATTGAGGTCACCGGAGGCGACAGGATATGTGCCGTTGTTTCGACTGGTTAGCAGGTGCGACATCGCCTCACAATATGGTATCTGTCAAAGTATGCGCTATAATACCTTCATGAGGAACAGAGAGTTTCGAGAAGTCAAACCTGAGGCTCTGCCCGACAACGTGTTCCGGTTGATTGGCCGCGACTGGATGCTGGTGACCGCAGGCACAATGAGAAAGTGGAATACGATGACCGCCAGTTGGGGCGGACTTGGGGTTCTCTGGAACCGACCGGTGGCGTTTGCCTTTGTCCGGCCCACGCGTCACACCTTCCGGTTCATGGAGCTTGCCGACCGGTTCACGCTCTCTTTCTTTGCGATGGAGCGATACCGCAAGGCGCTGCTGGTGTGCGGCACCAAGTCAGGCCGGGACTGTAACAAGGCAGAAGAAACAGGACTGACGCCGTTTGCACCGACGGCTGGGACCGTGAGCTTTGTCCAGGCGCGGCTGGTCATGGTCTGCCGCAAGCTCTACACGACCGACATCGACCCGACCCGTTTTCTGGACAGGACCATCGAACAGCTCTACCCGGCCCGGGACTACCATCGGCTGTACGTCGGCGCGATCAAGAAGTGTCTGATGCGTGCCCACCGAAAGGCTTGACTTCTCGGCTCAAGCCTCTATCTTTGGGCGTGGAACGAAAGCACATTCTTGTCGTAGACGACGACCTTTCCACGCTGGTCTACCTGCAGAAGCTCTTTCTCAATGCTCACTATCGGGTGACCGCGGTCGAGAACAGCCCGAAGGCGCTCAAAGCCGTGCGCGAGGACCCGCCCGACCTGGCAATCCTTGACCTGATTATGCCCGGCATGGACGGCTACGCGCTCTGCACCATGCTCAAGCGCAGCGAGCGGTTCAAGGCCCCGATTCTCGTCCTGTCAGGTCGGGCGACCGAAAAGGACGTTCAGGCTGCAATCGATGCCGGCGCGGCTGCATTCCTGCACAAGCCGGTCAAGTCCGAAGAACTGCTGGCCAAGGTCGCGGAACTGCTCGCCTAATCGGTTCCGCCGAGAAGCGCGACCATGTCAATGATGGCAGATTCGGAAAGCCCGATTGTTGCGGGCTTGAAAGAGGCGATCATGACCGAGCAGACCGGCGTCGAGTTCTACTCGGTCGCCTCGCGCAATACCAGTGACCTGAGAGGTCGAGAAGTATTCGAACAACTGGCGCGTGAAGAGGCCGAGCACCAGCACTGGCTCAGGCGCGAGTACCAGCTTCTTCTGGAGAACCGACCTTTCGAGCCGCTGGCGGCACGGCGATTTGCCGACCTGTCCGGGTCCAGTCCGATATTCTCAGATGAACTCAAGTCCCGCATCGGCCAGGCTCACTGGGAAATGACCGCTTTGTCGGTCGGCTTGGCTCTCGAACATGCGACCATCAGTCGTTATCAGGGGCTGGCTCGATTGGCCACCGAGCCTCGTGCCCGGCGCTTTTTCGAAGAACTGGCTGCCTGGGAAGAGACCCACGCCGCGGCCCTGCGCCGTCAGCACGACCTGCTGGTGCAGTCGTACTGGCATGAGGCGCGCTTCGCGCCGTTCTAGCTACCGGCCGTCTTTCTGATGGGGCCTTCGGCCTGAGGGCGGCTTCCCTGAAGACTCCTTGGCCCCGGACTTGCCCTCTGGTTTTGCCTCGCCTCTGGTTCTGCTCTTCTGACGCGGCGGGCTGCCGAGTTCTGATGTCACGTCGCGCAGCCGACCCATCGCGGCCTTGATGTCGGCGCGGATCTGGCGCCGCTCGGTTTCACGCACCGTTGCCCCGAGCGCCTGGACAAGCTGCCTCAGCCGCATGAGTTCCGACTGCGCTGCGCCGGACAGACGAACCTGCTCGGGTGAGGGCCGGCCTTGGGTTACGCTGTTATAGGTCGTCTTAAACCGCTGCTCCTCGCGGCCGATTTCCGCATTCAGGTCGCTCACTTCTTTGCTGGTATTCGCGATCGAGCTGATTGAATCCTCACGCGCCTTGCTTGCCTGCCGAACCGAGTCCTGAACCCGGGCCAGCTCGCGCTTCCGGGCCTCAGCCGCATGGATGCGGCTGGCGCGCGACCGAACGATAATCAGGCTCGTCACTGCCAGTACTATCACCGCCCCGGCAACGACGAGCAAAACGCCGTTCACCGGTGACCGGCCCCGGCGTGCGCGCACCCTTACTTTCTGGCCGCACGCGAAACAGGTCTCCTGTCCGGCCTCCACCGGTTCACCGCAATGTGGACACTTGCGCATGTCTCCCCCGTTCAGATTGAACTCAGCTTGACTTCGAACATGGCAACCGGCTGGGTCAGGCCGAATGCCTCGAGCACCGCCGGCCGGACCTCGCCGACGATACCCCAGTCTCCTGCACCGCACACCGCGGCGACGCGGCCGGGAATGAACACCGGGTGTTCGGTCGGCTTGAACGTGACCGTCAGTCCCAGCTCGCGCGCCAAAGCCTCGCACCAGGCCCGAACATCGGCAAACCCGGCTTTGGGCCCGGCAACCGACGCGGCCAGATGGCGCTCGGTACGGACCCCGGTTTCGGCCCCAGGGTCCGGGTCAAAACAGTCGCCGATTTCAAATATCAACTGCGGCATCTCGCGGGTTACGTTCACCCGGAGCGTCGCCAACTGACCGCTCATCAGATGACCGCGCATCATCGTCTGCTCGACGCTCGCCGGGTTGCCGACGCGGCAGCGCGAGGCCGGCACCGGCAGCCCCAGCATCGTGTAATGCTCCTGCTCGTTCGTCAGCATCAGGGTCATCGTCTCCAGGAACCCAAGCCCGGTCATCACCCGGCGGCAGATCGAGGAGAGCTCTTCGACCGCCTGCGGTCCGCCGATGGTCATCGTCGGTACGAGCCGGGGACGGACATTGTGGTAGCCGTAGGCGATGGCAACATCCTCGATTATGTCGCAGTCGTGCATGATGTCAGACCGGTACGCCGGCACCGCAAGCCGCACTCCTCGGTCGCCCGCGGTCGCGTCGTAGCGCATGCGCGTAAGACACTGCACTATGTCCGGCACCGCAAACCCGAGCAGACGGCTGACCGCGTCCGGACTGATGGTTCTGGTTGCCGGTGTGAGATTCGGCGTCGTCTCTCTGGTCTTGTCCGGATAGATAACCTGAACCGTCTCGACCTTTGCGCCCAGGTCAGCCAGGCTGCAGGCAATGACCGCGAGTGCCTTGGTGATGGCATGCTTGTCCGGGCCGGTCACGTCCACAAACAGATTCCGGGTCCGCGAGGTGACGCGCGTCTCCTCACTGTTGATAATCGGCGGCATCGAGAGCACCCGACCGCCCGCGTCGGCAAGCAGCGGATAGGCAGAGAACCCTTCAAGCAGATGCTTGTACGCCGTACCCTTGGGGTGGCGCTCAAGCACCTGCTGCGGCGCGACCGCGACCATCCCCTCAGGCATCCCGAACAGCGGCACGAACTTTACCCCATCAGGCGCCACGGCCGAGTACTCGAAGTCAGGCTCAACCGTGTCAAGGTCATAGACCCCGATTGATGCCCGACGCCGGTCCCGGCCCAGGGCCCAGTGCAGATTCTCCTGCATTTTCATGATGACTTTGACGGTCTCGTCGTCGAGCGTGAGGCCGCGCACAACCGCGGCAACAATCCAGGGCCGAATGTTCTCCAGCCCGGGCCGAACCTCGACCGCAAGTCCCGAGGGTTCGAGCTGGTAGCTCGGCAGCCCGGTCTCGATACCCAAGTACCCGCGCAGGGCCCGAGCCAGTCCGGCAACGTCGAACATGTCGGGCCGCACCGGCAGCAGACTGATACGGATGACCTCGCTCGCCCCCACCAGCGCAATGTCCTTGCCCGCGCACGCCGTGCACGACCCGTCGAAGTCGGCGTGTTCGAGCGACTCGGTCAGGTGGCCGCAGCGGTTGCAGCGGAAGAGATTGACCGTGGCCGTGCCCTCGACGTTGTTGCCGAGCTGCTCCAGAGCCGTGACCAGCTCGTCCCGTGCCAGGCTCCGGCCGATGAGCCGCTTCAGCGTCGCAGTGGCGATACTGACTACCGGCACTGGCGCTCGCCTTTCGCCATTCGCCTTTCGCTGTTCGCCATGCGCCTCATCTCGAAAGCCGCGCCTGTCTGAGCCAGTCGATGTCGGCCCAGTACAACTGACGGATGTCGTCAATCCCGAACCGCATCATCGCGATCCGTTCGACTCCACCGCCCCAGGCGAGCACCGGCACCCTGCAGCCCAGCGGCTCGGTCACTTCGGGCCGGAACACACCCGAGCCGCACATCTCGACCCAGCCCAGGTTGCCCATCCGGGCAAACACCTCGGCGCTCGGCTCGGTGTAAGGGAAAAACGACGGCCGAAAGCGCACCTCTTCTGCGCCCATCTTCTTGTAGAACGCTTCGAGCGTGCCGAGCAGGGTCGCGAAGGTTGCCTGCTCGTCGATGATAATCCCGTCAATCTGCATGAACTCGGGCAGATGGGTCTGGTCGATGTTCTCGCGGCGGAAAGTCTTGCCGATGCAGAACACCTTGCGCGGCGGGTTCGGGTTCGCGGCCAGGGCGCGAATCGACGCCGCGGTCGTGTGCGTGCGCAGCACCAGCCGACGGGCCAGTTCCGGGTCCCATTTGTACCGCCAGCCGGTCGAGCCGGTATCGCCGCCGTCCTCATGGGTGCGGCCCACGACCCGGACCAGCTCCTCAGCCGGCAAACGGCCGCGCTCCGGCTCGCCCATGTAGAACGTATCCTGCATCTCCCGGGCCGGGTGGTCCTGAGGTTGAAACAGCGCGTCGAATACCCAGAACGCCGTGTCAATCGTCGGCGAAGCCACTTCCTCAAAGCCCATCTCCAGAAACGCCCGGCGAATCTCCTGCACCACCCGGCCGAGCGGATGCTCCTTGCCCGGATAGCGCGGAGCGGTTGCCAGGTTCGGGTCGTACTTCTTGAAGACCACCTCGCGCCATTTGCCCGAGACCAGAAGCTCGGGTGTAAGCTGGGTGATTTCCGGTGCGGGTTCAATGCCTGCGGCCTTCAGGTTCGCGCCTTCCTCAGTCAATGTCAGCCGGCGGCTGGTGCGCTTTTTCCGCTTCAGCAGTTCGTTTCTGCCCTTAAGCAGCTCCAGGGCGGCCTTGATGTCAATGTCCGCAGCAACCAGCTCACTTTCCGTGGCCGGACCCTTGTCCGCCAGCAGCTCAACCAGCACCTCATCCGGGCCCTTGCTCGAAAGCGCTGCCTTTCCCTTGTCGCTCAAGACAATCGCCCCACCATCCCGCGAGCACCAGCCTTTCTTCGTCAACCACTTCACCTCGGCCCGGGTGTCTTCCTTGTTCAGGAGTCCGGGCAGCTCGGCCAGGCTGACCGCACCGCCCGCACCTGCCAACGCTGCCAGTGCCTTTCGCTCCGGAAACGCTGCGGCCGCAGCCCGGCCCTCTTCGGTCAGACTGAGTTCTTCCTGGCTTGACTCGGTAATGGTAACCAGGCCGCGCTGCTGGAGCATGGTTGCGCCGGCCATGACCAGCGACTGGTCCTTGCCGGTCCTCTGAACAATGTCGGTAACGAGAACGTCCCCGCCCGGTGCAAGCGCGGCAAGGACTGAATACTCCAACTCAGGAAGTCTGGTCATCTGGTCTTCTGCCCGACAATATGCCCGAATCGCGGACGAAGTCAAGGATTCATCAGGACCGGACTTGAACTCGAGCGTTCTCCGCCTACTCTTGATGGTCGATGAAAGCCATGATTCTTGAGCGCCTCGGGCCGCTCACCGATGGTGACGCTCGACTCAGACTCGTTGACCTGCCCGAGCCCGTGCCGGGCCCGGGCGAGTTGCTCATCCGGGTCTCGGTCTGCGGAGTCTGCCACACCGAGCTGGACGAAATCGAAGGTCGCACCCCGCCGCCCAGACTGCCGGTCATCCTCGGCCACCAAGTTGTCGGCACGATTGTCGACTACCGGGGACACGATGCGGAATCGTGTCCCCAGTGGCGGCAGGGCGACCGGGTCGGAGTTGCCTGGATATTCTCCGCCTGCGGCCGGTGCGACTACTGCCGAGCCGGGCAGGAGAATCTCTGTCCCGAGTTCCGGGCCACCGGCCGCGATGCCGATGGCGGCTATGCGGAATACATGACCGTGCCTGAGGATTTTGCCCATTTGATTCCCGAGGCCTTGTCTGATGCCGACGCTGCGCCCCTGCTCTGCGCCGGCGCGATCGGCTATCGCTCCCTGCGCCTGACCAATCTGCGCAACGGCCAGGCACTTGGCCTGACCGGGTTCGGAGCATCAGGCCATCTCGTCCTCAAACTCGTGCGGCATCAGTACCCGAACGCGCGCGTCTACGTCTTCGCCCGCAGCAGGGAAGAACAGGCGTTTGCCCTTGAGCTCGGCGCAACCTGGGCCGGCGACACTGACCGCGAGCCGCCCGAACTGCTCGACTCCATCATCGACACGACTCCGGTTTGGAAGCCGATTATCGCGGCGCTTGAGCGCCTCAAGCCGGGCGGCAGACTGGTAGTCAACGCCATCCGCAAAGAAGACGCAGACAAACCAGTCCTGCTCGGCATTGACTACCCGCGCCACCTCTGGCTTGAGAAAGAAGTCAAGAGCGTGGCCAATGTCACGCGCCAGGACGTAAGCGAGTTCCTGCAGCTTGCCGCGCAGATTCCTGTGAAACCCGAAGTCCGGGAATACCCGCTCGAGCAGGCCAATCAGGCACTGGCCGAACTGAAGCAGCGCCGGATTCGCGGTGCCAAAGTCCTGAGAGTCAGCCGCCGGGCCTGACCTGCCTCGCGGCCGACCGGCCGCAAAGACAACTCAGGCACAAGTCGTGCGACAAAGAGCTTTGTCACCCGTTCCCCGTGCGTCCTGCTGCCTCATCTGCATTCTCGTCTGCTCGTGTGGTTGCAGTTCGACCTGCAACGGCAACTGATGACCGAACCGGCATTGAGCCTGCCCGCCTGCCTGGTGCCGGCCGCGCACTGCCGACCGCCGGCTCCAGTCA
>CBFGIT010000035.1:0-25391 GCA_965648905.1 Caldifarciminota bacterium | reverse complement strand
CCGGACGCTGGGGCTCGCCGTGGAATCGAAGACAGAGCCCAGCCCTCAGACAACCGGTCAGAAACCCGCTGCCTGAGATGGCATTTTACAGGAGATTCCGGACTTGACCGCGTGGGGGGGGAGCGTCCCAGGGACCCGGATTTGATGCACCGGCTTGGATTCTTTCAGTAGAAGTGCGGTTCTGGGGTATTAGTTCCAGGAGATGAAAGCGTGACCGGTAATTCTACAACCGCAGACCCCAGGCCGGTCGACGTGCCTTGGTTCGGGCCGTATCGGGCGACGGCGGCACGAGTGCGAAGAGAGGAAGGCGGCATACAGAGTGCAGATTGCAGAATGGCGGAGGGCGAAGGGCGGACGGCGGGCGTGCTTGACTTGTGAAAGTTCCTGACCTATAATAGGTTATGCCAATTCGGGAGTTCTCGTGTCGTAACTGCCACCATGAGTTTGAGACGCTCGTGATGGGGTCACGTGACCGGGCCGGTTTGTGTTGCCCGAAGTGCAAGAGCAAGAAGTTGTCTCAGCTCTTCTCGGTGTTCGGTGTTGCCGGGGCCGAGAAGAAGGTTTCGTCGTCTTCTTCCAAGTCCTGTAAGTCCTGTAGTAGTCACAGTTGCAGTACCTGCGGTTAGGAGGGTCGCAATGACCATCACCAAAGCAGACCTTGTCGAGACAATCGCCCGTCAGGTCGCGCCGAATATCACCAAGCGCGATGCCGGGCGGATTGTGCAGATGTTCATCGACGAGATATGCAAGACGTTGCAAGAAGGTAACCGTATCGAAATCAGAGGTTTCGGCGTGATGTCCACCAAGCTGCGCAAGCCCAAGGTGGCACGCAATCCGAAGACCAAGGACCCGGTGAACATCCCACCAAGGCGAGTGCCTGTTTTCAAGGCGTCGCGGCTTCTGAAGTCGAGTCTGATGAAAGGAGCAGTCTAGCCTATGCCATGCGGCCGTAAGCGGAAGTTGGCCAAGATTCGTCGTCACAAGTATAAGAAGCGCATCAAGTCGATGCGCCACAAGAAGAAGCTGCGCTAGTCTCATCTGAGCCGGCAGGGCCGGTTCAGCCATCTCCCGGCAGGAAGTCCGGCCGGGTTTCTTCTGCCAGCGGTGTCGGTTGGAGATGGAGCGGTTGACACCGCACCGCGGGTCATGTATGTTGACTCATGTCAAACACAAGGAGAGTCCGGTGAGAAACGTTGTTGCTGTTCTTGTTCTGGTGCTCGTCGTTGCATCGGCTCAGGATGCGGCCGGTTCGTGGCAGCAGAAGCTCGGGTTTGAGCTGCTGCTGAACGAGGGCTACTATTCGTCGAACTGGGTCGGCAATGAGCAGACTTCAGGCTCGGTCACCGCGATGCTCGGCCACAGTGCGGCCCGGCAACTGAGCGGGAAGGTGAAGTTCGAACACGAGCTCGGGCTTGCGTTCGGCCAGCTTCTGTCTCATGACAGTCTGTCGGACCGGTGGCAGACGAGTAAGTCCGAGGACAAGGTGAGGCTTGATGACGTGCTCAGGTTCACGCTCGGGCTCTGGGTTGACCCGCTGGTCTCGTTTAGGTTGAAGTCGCAGTTCATCGACGGAAGGAATACCCCGACAAAGTACCTGAACCCGATTGAGCTGCTGGAGACCGGAGGCGTGGGCCGCCGGTTCTGCGATGATTCGACCCGCGCGCTTACTTCCCAGATTGGTGCTGCGGCCCGTCAGGTCTTTGACCGCGACACCACGGCCGTTGCCGATGCCGGTGTGAGCTGGATAACCGCATTCCGCCACCTGCTCTTTTCCCGGGACGCTGAGTACACGACCAAACTTGTTGCCTACAAGCCGCTGCTTGCGTTCAGCAGCGGAGCCGAGCTCGGGACCTGGCCGGTGCTCGACTGGGAGCACGCCATCACGGCGCGGTTCAACAAGGCGTTGAGCGGCAAGGTGTATGTCCAGGTGCTCTTCGACGAGACGGTCCACGCCAGCCCGAGGCTGAAGCAGACACTGGGCATGGGTCTGTCGCTCGCCTGGCAGCCTGGGACTTAGGGCCCGGTCGGCAAACCGGTTTTATCTGCTACGGCCCGGCGCGGTGGTGCGCGAGTGACGCGCACGCGACCGGGCGCCGGCGCAGCCGCTACTTAAAGCAGCCCATGTTGGCGCCGCGCGCGGCCGTGCCGAGGCAGGGTGAGCCTTTGGCCAGACGGTAGTCGCCGTTTCCACGGTCGCGGAACAGCGGGTCGAGCGTGATGTTGCCTTCGCCGGTGTCTACCCGGTCGAAGTTGCTGCTCTGGTTTGATACGCAGGTTCGGGTGATTCTGATGCCGTGTTCGTTCTTGTCGGTGACGATGCCGCGGCCGTTGTAAGCGATAATTGAGTTGCTGACGGCGGTCTCGGCGTCGTCTTTCACCGAGTAGATGCCCGACACTTTGTTGTCGGCAATCGTGCAGTGGTCGATTTCGGCCCGGCCTTGGCCGGTCATGGTGCTTAGGTAGATGCCCCGGTCGCTGTTGTCGATAATCAGGCAGTGGTCAATTCTGTGTCTGCCTTCAGGTATGTAGACGCCGTGTGACCCAGCGCCCCGGATGGTGAACCCGGAGATGCGGTGTCCGTTGCCGCGCAATGTGACCCCGGCATACTCGCCGTCCGCGTCGATGACCGTCTGGTCCGGGCCGGAGCCGAGCAGGGTGACGTTCGACAGGTCATCGTCGAACTCCACTTCTTCTTCATAAGTGCCGGGTTTGACCAGGATGACGTCACCGTCTTTGGCCTCATCGAGTGCCTCGGAGATGGTCTCGTAGTCGGTCGAGCCGTCCGCGGCAACGGTGAAGTCAGCCTGGGGCTGGGTGATGGTTTGTCGTTTGGCGCAGTGCAGGCCGCCGAGGCACAGGGCCGTGATGAGCAGCAGCCGGAGTATCCTGGGGTGATCCATGCTTCCTCCTGTTTCAAAAGTCAATTATACACAATTGCGGTTGGTGTGTCAAAAAGGGCTGGTTAGCCCCGGGGATGGAAGGTCTTGTAGACCTCGCGCAGGTATTCGCGGTCGAGATGGGTGTAAATCTGGGTCGTGGCGATGCTGGCGTGGCCGAGCATTTCCTGGACTGAGCGCAGGTCAGCGCCGCCTTCGAGCAGGTGGGTGGCGAATGAGTGGCGCAGGGTATGGGGCGTAACCCGCCGGGTGATGCCGGCCAGAGCAACGCACTGCCGGAGGGTTTTCAGAAACCCCATGCGCGAGAGCTTGCGGCCGTGGTGGTTGAGGAACAGGCCTGAGTGCTGGCGCCGGCCGAGATAGTGGGGTCGTGAGCCGGCCAGATAGTCGCGCACGGCCGCGAGTGCATAGCTGCCGACCGGTACGATTCGTTCTTTGTCACGTTTGCCGATGACGCGGACGCATCGGTCGGTGAACGACAGGTCGGTCAGGTCCAGACCGAGAAGCTCGGAGACTCTGAGACCGCAGCCATAGAGCACTTCGAGCATCGCCCGGGCCCGCAAAGCCCAGAAGCGGTCCGGAGCCTGGCCGGCAGCGTCTATCAGGCGCGTGACTTCGTCGGGCGTGAGTACCGACGGCAGTCGGCGCTGCTGTCTGGGCAGTTCCAGCAGGTCGGCCGGGTTGCCGGGAAGTTTCAGCTCGGCGCAGAGGAACCGGAAGAACAGCCGGATTGACACAACCTTGCGGGCAACCGTGGTCGAGGCGAGGCCGAGGGCGGAGAGCTCTCGGACGTAAGCGTGGACTGCGTCGCGGGTCACGTCTGCGGGCCGGCGTGCGGCTTCAGGTACTGACAGCAGGAACTGACGGATGTCGGTGCGGTACGCCTCAACCGACTTCTGGACGACACTGCGTTCGACCAGCAGGTACGAATCGAACCGCTCGAGCAGGAGCTTGGCTTCAGGCGGCAGGCTGGAGTTCTCTTCGTCCGATGATGGTATCGTGTGCGGACGCCGGGTCGGTTTCCGGATGGTCTTCATTGTAGTGCAGTCCTCGTGATTCTCTTCGACGACAGGCACACTCGACCACGAGCCGGGCAACAAGCAGCAGGTTGCGCAGTTCGAGTACGGCCGGAGAAGGGGGCTCGGCAGCCGGGCCTGCTCTCTGGTCCATCCGGGCGAGTTCTGTTCGTGCCTGGGCAAGGCCGGAGTCGGTGCGGACGATGCCGGCGTGCTGCCACATCAATTCGCGCAGGGCGGGGAGGATGGGGAGAGCAGGCAGGCGGATTGGCGAAGAGGGGGTAAGGCACGGGCTCGAACCTGAGCCTGGAACCGATTCGGCAGCGCGGTGCGCGGCCCGGTCGGCAAAGACCAGCGCCTCAAGGAGCGAGTTGGAGGCAAGCCGGTTAGCGCCGTGCAGACCCGAGCAGGCGCACTCACCCGCGGCGAACAGGCCGGGCAGCGACGTCTCAGCCCAGTCATTGGTCAGGAGGCCGCCGCAGACGTAGTGTGCCGCGGGCACAACCGGCAGGGGCTCGCGGGTCATGTCAAGGCCGAACCCGAGGCAGGTCTCGTGGATGGTCGGGAAGCGGGCCCGGACCCGGTCCGGGTCAAGATGGGTCGCGTCGAGCAGGACATACTCGTCGCCGCGTCGGCGCAACTCCCGGGCGATGGCGCGGGCAACCACGTCCCGGGGAGCAAGCTCGGCGTCCGGGTGGTAGTCGGGCATGAACGCGCGTCCGTCCCGGGTGCGCAGGATTGCGCCTTCGCCCCGGACCGCCTCCGAGATGAGGAAGGCACGGTCGCCAAGACGGCGTCCAAAGAGCGCGGTCGGATGGAACTGGACGAACTCCATGTTCGCCACAGTCGCGCCGGCCCGGAATCCCATCGCAATGCCGTCGCCGGTTGCGATCGACGGATTGGTTGTGAACCGGTAGGCCTGACCGATGCCGCCGGTGGCGAGCAGGGTCACCCGGGCGAGAACCGTCTCCATCCGCCGGTTCTCACAGTTCAGGACCGTGGCTCCGCAGCAGGAGCCGGTCTGATCCTGAATCAGGTCAATGGCAAGGTGTTGTTCCAGGACTCTGACCTGGGGACTGGCCCGAACCGCCTGAAGCAGTCGGCGTTCGAGTGCCAGGCCGGTGAAGTCACGGGCATGAAGGATGCGCCGGCGGCGGTGCCCGCCTTCCTGGCCCAGGTCGAAATGGTCGCGGCCGCCGGCGTCACGGTAAGTGGTGAACTCAACGCCGAGCTCGGCCAGCTCACGCACCAGACCCGGGCCGGTTTCAGTGACGATGCGGACAACGTCTTCGTGGCAGAGTCCGGAACCGGCGCGGAGCGTATCCTCGTAATGAAGCCGGGCGTTGTCGTTCTGGTCGACTGCTGCGGCAATGCCACCCTGGGCGTAGTTGGTGTTCGACTCGGAATCTTCTTTCTTGGTGACAACGACCACGGAGCCGAAGCGGCTGGCCCGATAGGCATACCAGAGCCCGGCGATGCCGGAGCCGATGACAAGGTGGTCGGCAGTAAGGTCAGGCGCGCGGCTCGGATTGGGCGAGCCTAGAAACGGTAGCACACTTTGATGCCCGGCTCGGCCTCGCCGGGCTGAAACTGAAGTCGCGAGACCCGGCCCGGTTCCCGGCAGAAGAACGCGCAGTCAACCAGGCTGGCAAGTCGATTCAAGACCAGCGCGCCGGTAGCAAACTGGGCCCGGAGCAGAGCGGTGCGGCTTGACTTGCGCGTGCGCCAGTAGTCGTAGCGGGCCGAGTCGGACGACCAGTCCCAGGCTGCTGAGCCGAAGTAGCCGTGGCTCTCATAGTAGCGATGCTGGGCATCAGGGTCGTTCGGATAGAGGTCGCGTGCTTCGCGTCGGACGTCTTCGTTGTACTGGTCGGCATTGTCGTAGCGTTCGAGTGCCTTGTAGTAGCTCGGGGTTCGGACTGTCAGGTCGGCCCCAGCCTCACCGGCGGCAACCAGTCGGGCGTCCTGCTCGCGCGCCCGGCCATACCACGAGAAGCCAGCCCAGAGCGCCCAGAGTGAGCCGTCGAGCCACATCAGAGCTTCGCCGCGTCGGCGCGCGCCCAGGAGTAGCTGGCCTGACCCGGGCAGGGCGACCGACGCAAGGATGGCCGTGCCCCGGCGTGAGGGCGGGGCAGCAACTGAGGAGTCACCTCCTGTCAATCCGGGGAGCAGGACAATTGTCAGGCTCAGTGCGTGGAACATGGGTGGCTACTCCACTACCAGTTTCTGGACTGAGGACCCTTGAGCTAAGCGCAGCACAACGAAGTAGGTCCCGGGAGTAAGGCGACCGGCTTCAACCTGTCGGTTGGTCTCGGCGACATCCTGGACGAGAAGCTGGCGACCGAGCGCGTCATAGACCCGGACCAGGGCCGGCCCGTGCACGGTGAAGCGCACAGGATTGCGTGCCAGGCCAGGCAGACGACCGTGCCTGAGTTCTGCGGCCCGACGCCCGAGACTCGGTCCAGTGATACCGACCAGCTCCCAGTCGGTCAGCTTGGCGACGATGTCCCAGCCCTGATGTCGGCGATTGTCGGTCCAGGCAAACGCGACCCGGTCAGAGCTGGCTGCGATGCTCTGTCCTACGGTCCAGTGATGGTTCTTGGGAAACAGGTTCGGCTGGTTGATTTGCTGGCTTCGGCCCTGACGCGCGCGGTCCGGGCCGAAGAGCTGGCAGCATATCTGGGGATTACCCGGGAAGTCCCGTTCATCGTTGTACATCACGGCCAGTCGTCCGTCCGGAGCAAGAACACAGCTTGGCGAGTAGTAGTCGGCGTCGGCCCTGCCGTCCGGGACGCGTTCGTTGCCGCCGAGACGGTTGCCGGTCGAGTCGAGCCACTGAAGGTAGACGTCGTAGCTGTTGTTGCGGGTATCTTCCCAGGCGACAACGTACGAGCCATCGTTGCGAATGGCGCAGCTCGGGTAGCCGTTGTAAGTGTTGGCGATCGGGTCGTTGACCTTGACGTTCGGCCCGACCCTGGTTCCATCCGGGCGAAAGGCCTGGCAGAAGATGTCCGACTCGCCGTCGCGGTAGTCCATCCAGGCCGCGACCAGCCAGCCGTTGCGGCTCATGGCGATGCTGCCATAGATGCCAGTGGCGTTGGTATCAGAGACCGGGAACTCCTCGCCAACCGGGTTGCCCGCCGGATCAAAGCGCCGGATGAAAATCTGAGTTGCTGCCAGCCGGTAGTCCATCCAGGCGATGGCGGAGTTGTTCGAGGAGTCCATCGCGCAGTACGGATACCATTGAGATGTGCCCAGTGCGTCGGTGTTGACTCGGAAGTTGGCACCGACCAACTGACCAGTGCCGTCGAGGAACTGACCGTAGATGTCCCAGTCGAGCCGGTTGTCGGTCCAGGCAGTGACGAACCGGCCGCTGCCACCGGCCGCAGCCGCGTAGTACTGCTGAGCACCGGCCGTGCCGTCGTCGTTGACTCTCAGGTTCGGGCCGACCATCTGGCCGGCGTCGTCAAACACGGCACGGTAGATGTCGGTCGCGCCGGTCCGTTCATCTTCCCACACAACGCACGACCAGCCCCGGCTATCCATGCCGATGGACGAGACCCGTTGCAGCGAGCTTGCCTCGTCGTCGTTGACGCGGAAGCTGGGAGCCAGGGGCGTTCCGTCGCGGGCCAGGCGACGGCAGTAGACGTCGTAGTCACCAGACCGGGAGTCAACCCAGGCAACCCAGTAGCCGCCGTCCGAGCAGGCGGCGACCGAAGGTATGGCCTGGTTGTTTGTGCTGACGTCGCTGGCGACAATGCCCGGACCGAGAGCGTTGCCGGAACGGTCATAGCGTCGGGCATAGACGTCCTCGTCGCCCGAGCGCCGGTCGGTCCAGACAACGAGGAACTCGTCGAAGACGTTCACTGCGGCGTCAGCGGCAAACTGGTCGCTTGTGCCCGGGTCGTCGCTGACTCTGAAGTTCGCCCCAATCGGCGCACCGGTCTCGCTGTAGAGCTGAGCGTAGATGTCCCACTGGCCGGAGCGGCGGTCATCCCAGACTACGACTGCCCGGCCAGACCGGCCCACACCGATGCGCGGTGTCCATTGAATGCTCTCGTCGGTGGTCACCTGGACATTGGAACCGAGTCGATTCCGGTCCGGGCCGAAGCGCTGCAGGAAGATGTTCCAGTCGTAGGGGTTGCGTCCCCGGCCGTCCATCCAGGCGACTGCAAACCGGCCCGAGTCATCGCCACCGACCGAGGGCGAGTACTGGTTGGCCAGGCCAACCGCATCATCGTTTACCCGGAAGTTCTCGCCGAGCGGACTGCCGTCCGGAGAGAAGAACTGAGCGAAAATGTCGCCGGTCAGGCCGAACCTTCGGTCGTCCCAGACGACAAGTGCGGTGCCGGTCGGGTTGACGTGCAGGGACGAGTAACTCTGGTCGCCGTCCGCGGCCGAGTCGCTGATGCGGAAATTGTTGCCCAGACGGTTGCCTGACGGGTCGAATCGCTGGCCGAACAGGTCGGAGTTGCCGATGTCGCGGCGGTCTTCCCACGAGAAGAGCAGTCGGCCGTCCGGCCCGATTCCGGGTGCGGCGTCGCCCTGCCAGCCCATGGTGATGTCGGTGTTGAGACGCTCGTTTGGTCCGAGCGGCCGGCCGAGAGAGTCGAATCGCTGGAACCAGACGTCGGTATCACCGTCCCGGAACTCATGCCAGGCAGCAACGAATCCGCCGTGGTTGTCAGCGGCAATCCGGACGCTCAGTTGTCGGCAGCCACCGGTTGCATCATCGTTGCAGACAAAGTCGTCCCGGATGACCGTATCAGTGAATGCCGGAGTCAGGGAACGGACCGGGCGGAAGGCTCGGGGCGGCCTTGAGCCGACCGGCCAAGGTCGTGGGTTCTCAGGCGAGCGGGCGTCGAGCAATTGCTGAATCTCAGGGCTGGTTGTGGCCAGAGCCGCACCGAGCAGAAGCAGGTGGAATGCAAGCAGCCTCAGGGCATGGTTCATCGCCTACCTCACAATCGCCAGTTTGGTGAACTTGACTTCGCTCCGGCCCGCGGCAGCCACGTTCAGCCGCACGACGTAGGTCCCGGGTGCAGTCCGGCGCAGGTCGAGCGTTGTTTCGTTGTCAATCCCCGGGGTTGCGCTGCCGGCCAGTTCCTCGCCGACCGGGTCGCCGGCCAGGTCGAGCAGCCGGATGTGCACCTGGGCCGGGTCAGGTCCGAGACGGTAGCGCACCTGAGCCTGCCGGCCGGCCGGGTTGGGGTAGACATAGAGCGCGTCGACAAGGCGAGTACTCAACTGGGGCAGGGACCCGAGTTCAGATTCGAGCACGAGCCCGGTATGGCAGGCGTCGTGGAATACGCAGGGCCACCTGATGCCCGAAGCCGGACCAGGCAGGTCCCAGACGTAGAAGATGCCGGAGTCAGAGCCGACCGCGAGTTCGACGTCACCATCCTGGTCGAGGTCCACGGCCAGAGGCACGGCACTGATACGCGCAGTCGTCAGGAGCGGGAAACGGTCAAGCGGTGCGCCGGTGCGGCCATTGAAGGCCAAGAGACCGTAGCGCGGCGAGCCGATGACAACATCGACGTCACCGTTGCCGTCGACGTCGGCGACCACGGGTGACGAAGCGTACATGAAGTACTCGTCGAAGGTGATGATCCAGTTGCCGGCCAGTTCGGTGGTCTGGAAAAGCGAGTCCTGGGTGAATGGGTAGTTGGTGACCATGGTGGCGTTGTGATTCAGGGCGAACAACTGGTTCCAGGATGCGGCGAGCATATCCGGGTAGCCGTCGCCGCTGACGTCGGCCGCAGCCGGCTGGCCGTAGACCGGGCTGCGAATGAACTCGCCGGACTGGTGCAGGACTTTGCCTTCAAGGCTCACGACGAACAGACGGCAGTCGTGGTCACCGGGCGCGATGACCATGATTTCCCGGGTGCCGTCGCGGTTGAAGTCGCCGACAACCGGCTGACAGGTAGCATAGAACGGCGAAATGCCGAGCGCGACCGGGAACCCGGGCGCGATGGTTCCATCGGGGTTGAACAGAAACAGCCGGCTGTCGCCGGCAAGGAGCACGATTTGGGGTCTGGTCGTATCGGTGACCGCCACCGCGGCGCGGATTTCGGTGCCGACGCTGACCGGGAACCCGGTCATGAGGCTGCCGTTGCCCTTCCAGGCATAGAGTTTCATATCGGTCGAGCCGACAACCACTTCTTTCTTGCCGTCTCCGTCCAGGTCGGCCAGGACCGGCGCGGCAAGGATGCGGTCGCCGGTGCTCATCTGGACCGGCGCTCCGACAGTGGGAAAGACCCGGACCTGGCCGTTGGTCCCGCACGCGACGATTTCCAGCTTCGCATCGCCGGCAACGTCGCCGATTGCCAAGTCAGCGCGGGTCGGGCTGCCGATACCGAGCGAACGCAGCAGGACCCCGTCCGCCCGCCAGACCCGCAGGCTGCCCGCGGTGTCGAGAACTGCAACGGCGAGCGTGTCGTTGTCGTAGATGTCGGCCGCAAATGCCGACAGCAGGGGCGAGCTGCCGACGGTCTTGGGAAATCCAGGCTGGTGCAGGTCCCAGGTCACGTTCACCGGGATAATGGTATCTTTGAGTCGGGCGGCTGAGTCCACCTCACCGAGCAGGGTGACGCTGATGAAGCTCTTTCCGGTATAACCGTCAGTATTGGGATTGGTGTGGGCAGTGAAGCTGCGGTTGTACCCGCCGACAAAGAACGGGTCAAACTTGTGGCCGTAGATTTCGTACTCAGGGTTGCGCGACTCCCAGTAGACGACATCAAAGTCCTGGACGCCGTCGCCTTCTTCAAGGTCCACGCCCTTGTGTTCAGGAAAGATGTTGACGGCATTGTAAGGGCCGTAGTCGGCGAGCACGCGCTGGTCCACGTGCCAGATGAGTAACCCCGACCCGCCCCGGGGCCAGGCGGTGTCTGACGGTTGGAAGAAATCGTATTCACCGTAGGCGACCGAGATGACAACTCCGTCCTCGACGTCAACGTCAATCGTGTCCGGCTGGCGCACGTCGATTTGACGATTCTCGATGAGGAAGTACTCGTCGCGGGTAATCGGGACTTTGACAACGGTTGGATGAAACGTGTCATTGCGGGCTGAGTACAAGGCGGTGTCCATCTGGGCAGCGTAGACGAAAATTGACTCCCGGGGTACGGCTACCACCAGCGGTCGGACAAACCCGAGGTGCACCCGGTGAAAGGCATCCAGGAAACCCGGAATCACTCCCGGCGGTGCGCCCGCGCCGTAGTCGCCGAGCCAACCGCCGTAGCCCATCAGGCTCCACGACCCCACACCCATTGTGTAACCGGTGACGTCGTACAGGTCATAGGCTCCGAGCAGGTGGGCGAATTCGTGCACCAGAGTCCCGGCCAGCCCGGTCATGCCGAGGATGTTGGTCTGACCTTCCCACATCGTATCCTGACGCATCATCTCGGGCAGAACCGTGGCCTGTTCGATACGGGTGCGGCCCGAGTCAACGCTGATGTAGGGCACACCGAGATATGCCTCAATCGCGCCGGCAGGGATTTCGCCTGCCAGCAGGTCGAACGGACTGTCCCGACGCAGGCCGAAGTCAGCCTGGAGCCCGGAACCCGCGTGAAAGACGATGAACTTGTCGTAATCGCCGAAGTGAATCTGCGGGTCAGCCTCGTCCGCGACCTTGAGCGCGTCGCGCATAAGTCGCACCAGTCCCAGCTCAATGGCGTAGAACGACGTCGTGTCGCCGTAGAACTGCATCTCGCGCGGCAGTTGATAGCAGGTTCTCTCGTCTTCGGGCAGTACGGTGAAGTCGACGTACAGGTGACCAAGGGACTGAGCCAGGTAATAGTTGCGCAGTCCTTCCATCTGGCGTTCGAAGTACCGCTTGAAGTGGGGCGGGTCGTAGAACAGCCCGGAATCCGGAGCGAGGAACCCGAACGTGTCCATCTTTCCGTTGCCGGTTGTCAGTGGGGTTGTGTCCGCCACAAACTCCACGCGCAGACACAGGACCCGCACCGTGTCGTAACCGCCGGCCCGCAACTTCTCAGCCCGGCGTTGGTCCTGCTCGGTTGGTTGGAATCGGAATCGCTCCAGCGGTGGCAGCTCACGCTGAATGTCGGTGTAGTTGCGGATGAACCGGTTGTGCTGCTCAACCGTGCCGGTAATGTGGCGTCGCTCAGCCCGGGTCAGTTTCAGGCGCTCGGCCCGGGCCGAGCCTGCGAACAGAGCCAGCAGCACGAGTATGACCAGCGGCAGGCGCGTCCTGCCCGAACTGCACTGCTGGGGAGACGGAGAGAGAGGGATTTGAACCCCCGATACCCTTGCGGGTATACGTGATTTCGAGTCACGCGCCATCGTCCACTCGGCCATCTCTCCGTGGTCAGTTCTCATTGTCCTGCACCAACTCGCTCACCGCTGCGCCGCGTCCGGAAAAACTCGCGCAGCAGCCCGGCGGCTTCGTCCGCGAGCACGCCCTCGGTGACGCGGAACTGGTGGTTGAACCGGTTGTCTTTGGCAATATCGTAGCACGAGCCGAGACAACCGAACTTCGGGTCGCGCGCACCGAACACCACCCGTTCGGGCCGGGCCAGGACCAGGGCGCCGGTGCACATCAGACATGGCTCAACCGTCACATACACGGTTGCGTCAGACAGCCGCCAGTTGCCCAGGCACGAGGCAGCCGCGCCCAGGGCGAGGATTTCGGCGTGGGCGGTCGGGTCCTTAAGACCCTCGGTCCGGTTGTGGCCACGGCCGATAATCATCGATTCGCGCACCACAACGCACCCGACCGGCACCTCGCCTTCCTCAGCCGCAGCCTTTGCCTCGGCCAGGGCGACGCGCATCCAGCGCTCTTCAGCGTACCCGGGTTCCGTGGCGTCGTGCTGCTCGTCCACTGGGATTGAACTCAAATAGCGCGCCCGGCGCGACTTGAACGCGCAACCTACGGATTCGTAGTCCGGCACTCTATCCAATTGAGCTACGGGCGCGACAGTAATGCTGGCTTATTCTAGAAGCAGGGCGGGCCAAGTCAAGCTCCGGTCATTCGGCACTTTGGATATTGGTCTTGTTTCGTTGGTCCCGGGTCGGCGGTGGGACGACAGGTACGCTTGACTTAGCGCCGGCCCGGTCTATCATTAGTCGACACACAACGTTCTTGAACCGCTCCCGATTCGGATTCGGCCCCCGGCTGCTTCAGCTCTATTTCGTTGTCGGACTCCTTGGTTTGGCCGGGGTCTGGGTCTTCTACTCTCAGTACCTGCTCATCCGGTTGTCGCGGCTGTGGCAAAACTATGCCACGACGCTGTCGAGCCAGTTGGAACTCGACACTCAGCTCCGCTCACGGATGTACGCCAAGTTCATGAGCCGTGCAACCGAGCCGTCAGAAGGCGGTTCGCCCGAACTGGACATCATCTTCGAGGAAGTCATCAAGAAGCTCGACTTTCCGGTCATCATCACCGATGCCCGGAACCGACCGACTTCCTGGCGCAACCTGGCCGTTGACCGTCCTGACTCAGTTCAACTGGCCGCTCTGATGCGTGAGCTTGATGTTCAGCACGACCCGGTACCGCTCCTCGTATCGGATGCCGATTCGTCCCGTCCGCTCGGTTACATTCACTACGGGCTGTCGAACTCAACCCTGACGCTGCGGCGCGTCAGCGAGCAGCTTTCCGGTTCGGTCCGCTCGCTGACTCTTTTCTCGGTTCTACAGGTCTTCCTGTTGTTGGGCTTCGTGGCCGTGGGTATCTGGGGTATCCTTGCCTACAAGCGCCGCGAGCAGGAGCACATCTGGACCGCGCTGGCCAAAGAGACCGCCCATCAGATGGCAACTCCGCTTTCTTCGTTTTCCGCCTGGCTCGAAGTCCTGCGCACCAAGGGCAGCGCGGCCATTGCCGACGAGATGGAGCCTGACCTGGTTCGGATGCGCGAGATTCTCGACCGGTTCAGCCGCATCGGTCTGCCTCCGGAACTCAGCCGGCAGCAACTCGGCGCTGCGGTCCAGCGGTCGGTGGGTTTTGTCCGGCGCCGGGCGCCGAGCACGATCGATTTCGAAGCCCTGGTGATTGACGACCCGCCGGTGCGCGTCGATGAGGTCCTCTTCTCCTGGATGCTGGAAAACCTGCTGAAGAACAGCGTTGACGCTATCGGCTCCAGACCCGGCCGGGTCGCGGTGCGTTCTGTGTTCAGCCCGGACCGTCGGTTCCTGGAAATCGAGGTGACCGACACCGGGGAAGGCGTCAAGCTCGACCGGATATTCGAGCCCGGCGTTACCACCAAGAAGCATGGCTGGGGCGTGGGGTTGACCCTGGCCCGGCGTATCGTTGAGAATTACCACGGCGGCCGGCTCCTGCTCAAAGAATCGCAACCAGGCCGAACGGTCTTTTCGATTCTCCTGCCGGTGTACGAAGGAGAGTGACGAGACCAACTCGGTTCTGACCGCAACCACACAGGAGAAGACATTGAGAATACTCTGGATTGACGACGAAATCGACATGTTCCGACCGTTCGTCTATGCGCTGCAGGAGAAAGGCTACGAGGTCGACACCGCGACCAATGGTCCGGACGGCCTGGCCCGGGCCCGGACACGTGACTTCGACCTGGTTCTGCTTGACGAGATCATGACCGGCATGGACGGGCTCGAAGTTCTGAGGCGACTCAAGGAGATTGACCCGAATCTGCTTGTGGCGATGGTGACCAAGTCGGACGAAGAAGCCCTGATTAACGAAGCATTCGGTAAGCTGGTCGATGACTTCATCATCAAGCCGTTCACGCCGGTGCAACTGCTGGCAACGCTCAAGCGTCTGCTCGAGAAGAAGACCCTGGTCAGTAACCGGATTGCTCAGGAATACATGTCCGCAGCCAATCAGCCGCGGCCGCTTGACTCCTGGACCGATTGGGTCGAGCACTACCGATTCCTCAACCACTGGCAGCGGCTCCTGGGTCGCCATGCTGACGCCGCGCTCCAGGAGGTGCAGACTGACCGCCGCCGTGAAGCCAACGTTCAATTCGGCCGGTTTGTTGAGGACAGCTACCGTGCCTGGCTTTCCGGCAGTGGGCCGACCATGTCCCATCAGTTTATCGAACGTCATGTCCGACCAAACTGTCAGGACGGGCCGGTGTATCTCATCGTCTTCGACTCGATGAGGGTGGACCAGTGGGAAGCCCTGTTCCCCCTGCTGCGCGACCACTTCGATATCAAGAGCGACTACTACTGCTCGATTCTGCCGTCAGCCACACCGTACGCCCGCAACGCCATCTTCAGCGGACTGCTGCCCCTGGAAATCCAGCGCCGGTATCCCCAGTACTGGGTCTTTGACGAGACCGGCCAGAACCGCCACGAAGCCGAACTCCTGACCGAGCATCTCAGGCGAATCGGGTTCAAAGGTCGTCACGCCTACCTCAAGATGATGCGGGGCGAGGAGATCGAAGCTGCCCGGGTTCAGTTGCTCGACTCCAATCTCAGGTTCGTGTCGGTCGTCATCAACTTCCTTGACCTGCTGATTCACTCGGTCCGGACCACGCGCCTGCTCGACGAAATCGTCCCGGACGATGCCGCGCTCGTCGGCCTCACCCGGGTCTGGTTTGCCTCCTCGCCGGTCTTCGAGTTCCTCAAAGCCTTGGCGCGTCAGAAGTGCCGGGTCGTCGTCACCAGTGACCACGGCTTCCTCCGGGTGAAACGCCCGACCCTGATTCACGGCTCGCGCGAAATCTCGGCCAATCTGCGCTACAAGCACGGTGCGGCCCTGCGGGTCGAGGAACGCGACGCCCTGCTCGTCAGTCGGCCGGAAGACTACATGCTGCCGACCGACCATCTCGGCGTCAAGTACGCGATTGCCCGCTCTGACTACTACTTCATCTACCCGACCAAACCGCGCGAGTACGAAAAGACCTACAAGTACACGTTCCAGCACGGCGGCATCTCACTCGAAGAGATGGTCGTACCGGTCGCGACCCTGACACCGCGCTAGTCCGCGGTCCTGCGCCGGCGCGCCAAGAGCTGCCCGACCGCGAGCCCGAGCAGCACCACGCTCAACGGGTCGGTCTCAAGACGGAACCGGTGGTTCTCGCCCGCCTGCAGCAGGTTGCCGACAAGCGCGACATAGCCGCACGCAGAACACAGAAAACCGATGGTTACCCTTTCTGCAAGCGGCCGGCTGCGACTGAACGCCTCCCGGACACCGAACACGAACAGCACAGGAAGTCCGACGAGCAGGAACAGGTACAGGAAATGACCGCGCGGGGAGACGACCTTGAGCCAGCCGGTGCGGCTGAAGTCATACGGCAGGCGGCCGTACGCGATAGTGTCGTAGAGCCGATTCCAGCCTGCCAGTTGCTCTCGATTCGGCTCCAACAGCACATAGTCTGTGCTCGACTTGAAGTACGCGAACCACGCCTTGACCAGGCTTCGGGCGTACCCGTCCGGCCGGAGCGCGATGAGCCGGAGCGCGTCGCGCAGGTAGACGTCCGAGACCCGGCAGTAGACGATATGATTGTAGTTCGTTGCTCCGGTGGAGCGTCGCAGTTGTGTCAACGCTGGGACCGGTGGGCCAGCCCAGGTTGAGTACTCAGTCGGATACTCGGGCGGGTCAGCGTAGCGTGGGATGAGCGCAATCCGTGACAGTTCACCCTTGGCAGCCAAGCTCTCAACCTCGGCGCGCGGCAACTGGTCCGCTGCCATCTCCCAGGCGTTCATCCCGAGCCAAGATGACCCGCTGAACTTGCCGAACACGACCGCATTCTTCGCGTACACCGCGAGCACGGCGAGCAAAGGCAGGAGCGCGGCCAGGACTACCTTCTTTCGGAGGCCGGACACGACCGCGAACAAACCCGCAGCCAGGAGAACGAACCAGACGAGATGGTACGAACTGCGCGCCAGACAGACGAGCGCGGCTCCGGAGAAGAACCCGAACGCATACCTGCCGCGTCCGGTTTCGACAAACCGATGCAGGTACAGCGCCGACAGCGCAAGCAGAACGGCTACCGGCAGTGAATACGACAGCCAGTTTGAATACAGCAGCAGCGCCGGACTGACCGCGAACGCAAGTGATGTGAAGAGCGCCACCGGCCGCGGGGTCCCGAGTTCTAACTGCAGCATCAACACCGCGATTGCGGTCACAGTTCCGAACATCAGATAGAGCGCTTGGAACACAGGCAACTGCCAGCCGGAATGGAGCTTAAGCACAAGTCCGAGAAACAGATTGAACAAAGGCGGCTGGCTGTGCAGATAGAACAGGCTCTCGCTCAGCCTGGTGCGCAGTAACGCCGGGTCGAGGTACTGCATGAACCGGCCCAGCGGCCGCGCGTCAAATCTCACTCCGCTCACCCAAGCCAGCATCTGAGCCACCAGGTGAGCCACGCCGACCAGAGCAACAAACACGCCGCACGACCAGTCAGGACGACGCTGTCGCACGGAGAGATACTAGCTAGACCAGGCCGGTGGTCAAGCCGGCGGAGGGCCCAGAACCGGCCCGGGCAAGCGCCACGGACCAGGTCAGAGGCTGGATGCTGGCGGGCGGAGAGCCGGGGCAAGGCAGAATGCAGGACGGCGGCTGGCGAACCAGCAACCGTGACGCGGTGCCGGATTACCAGGGTCGGGTGCCGGATGGCGAAGTGATACGCAGATTGGCGGAGGCGTGTAGGAATCGAACCTACCGGTCCACTTGTCGCAGACCATACGGATTTGAAGTCCGCCAGGTACACCAGCACCCATACACCTCCGCGCGCAATGATACTAGCCACAGTGCCGGGTCAGTCAAGCCGGGCGGAATCGGGTCAGGCAACGCGGCTTGACTCGCGCTTTGACCCGGCTATTCTCAGCACCAAGTGATTAAGGCCTGTATCCTGTTCGCTGCCGGCACCAACTGTGACTCAGAAACCGCCGAGGCCTGCCGCCTGGCTGGTTCAGTCCCGGAAACGGTCCACATCAACCAGCTCAAGAGCCGCGAGCGCCGGCTGGCTGATTACCAGGTGCTCATCATCCCGGGAGGGTTCTCATACGGCGATTACATCAGCTCAGGTCGCATTCTGGCCAACGAACTGAAGCACAACCTGCAGGATGACCTGCTGGCATTTCACGCCGCGGGCAAGCCGATCCTCGGCATCTGCAATGGGTTTCAAGTGCTGGTGAAGAGCGGGATGCTGCCCGGATTCGAGCGTCTGTTCGAACCGCAGAGTGTCACTCTTGACACGAACGATTCGGGCCGGTACGAGGACCGGTGGGTCCACTTGAGAGTCGAGGATTCGCCCTGCGTCTTCACGCGCGGCATCGAGTCGTTGATGTACCTGCCGGTTGCCCATGCCGAAGGCAAGTTCCTGGTTTCGTCGGCCGCAGTGCTGACCCGGCTTAACCGGGGCCAGGTGGTCCTGCGCTATGCCGCCCTTTCCGGCGAGCCGCCGGCCTACCCCGAGAATCCGAACGGTTCCGAAGGGGACATCGCCGGCATCTGTGACCGGACCGGGCTGGTCTTCGGCCTCATGCCCCATCCCGAGCGGTTCGTGCGCCGGGAGCAGCATCCGCGCTGGCACCGGGAGAGATTGACAAAGCCGCAAGGTATTGCCATATTTGAGAATGCGGTCAAGTATGCCCAAACGCACGTCTAAGCCCAACCGCCGGATGACGACTCATCCCGTGCTCGCGTTCGAACGCGGCCGGCCGGTGCGATTCCTTTTTGAGGGCCGGGAGATGGAGGGGTACGAGGGCGAGACGATTGCCGCGGCCCTGGTCGCCAACGGCGTGGACGTGTTCCGCCATACCGACAAGCTCGGTCGGCCGCGCGGGTTTTTCTGTGCAGTGGGCAAGTGCTCGTCGTGCCTGATGGTCGTGGACGGCCAGCCGAACACGATGGTCTGCATGGAGCCGCTGCGCGCAGGCGTGCGGGTCGAGCGCCAGAAAGGCCGAGGTCGACTACCATGACGGAAACTGATGTCGTCGTGGTCGGCGGCGGCCCGGCCGGCCTATGTGCGGCCACAACCGCCGCGCAACTTGGGGCTCGGGTCGTCTTGGTCGACGACAACCCGAGGCTCGGGGGCCAGCTCATCAAGCAGACTCACAAGTTCTTCGGGTCCAGGAGCCACCACTGCGGCACGCGCGGCATGGACATCGTGCCGATTCTGGAGGCCGAGCTGCGCTCAACCGGCGCGGCCGTGATGCTCGATACGTCGGTCGTCGGCTGCTTTGAGGGGCGTATCCTCGGGCTTGCCGGGCGCGAGCGGTTTGAGAAACTCAGGTTCAAGTCGCTCATCGTCGCGACCGGCGCAGCCGAGAACACGATTCCGTTCCCAGGCTGTGACCTGCCCGGCGTGTACGGAGCCGGTGCGGTGCAGACCCTGATGAACGTCTTCGGGGTCAGGCCTGGTCGTCGCGTGCTCATGGTTGGCTCAGGTAACATCGGCCTGATTGTGTCGTACCAGCTTATCCAGGCCGGGATTGAGGTTGCGTGTCTGGTCGAGGCCCTGCCCCGCGTCGGCGGGTATCACGTGCACGCGGCCAAGCTCGCCCGGCTCGGCGTGCCGATTCTGACTTCGCACACAGTGAGAGCCGCACACGGCCGGGAGCGCGTGACCGGTGCAACCATCTGCCGCGTTGGCCCAGACTTCAGGCCCAGACCGGGGACTGAGCGCCGAATCAGACTCGACTCCATCTGCCTCGCGGTCGGCCTTACGCCCTTGGTCGAGATCCTGCACCAGCTCGACTGCCGAATGGTATCCGTGCCCGAGCTCGGCGGCAACGTCGCATGGCACGATGAGAATCTGCAGACCAGCCAGCCCGGGGTCTACGTGGCGGGAGACGTTTCCGGAATCGAAGAGGCCTCGACCGCAATGCTCGAGGGCCGACTGGCCGGCGCTCACGCCGCGGCCGGTCTGCTTGGCTGGAAGGCCGACGCCGAGGTGGTCGTGAATCAGGCTCGCGCCGAGCTGACCGCCATCCGACAGGGCCCGTTCGGTGAGAAGGCGGCCTGTGGCAAGAGCAAGCTGGCCCAGTGCGAGCTGCCGCGCGTCTGATGCCACCTGATTCGCGTCCGGCGCCCGGCTCAGCCACTCGGTACTTGCCCTGGGTGCTTCTCGTGGTCGCGGTCGGGCTCTTTGTCTGGCACTCGTCGTCGACCCAGTTTCTCCAGGACGACTCGTACATCACCTACCGCTACACCCGCAACATCGCGCGCGGACATGGGCCGGTGTTCAACGTCGGCGAGCGAGTCGAGGGGTACACGAACTTTCTCTGGATGATGCTGCTGGCTGCGCTCGGAATTGCCGGCGTTCCGTTCACCACGATAATCCCGCTTTCCCAGATTCTCGGCGTAATCTGCGGCATCGGCGTGCTGATACTTTTCTTTCTGCTCGTGCGCAGGCACTCGACCGGTCCGCCGAACCTGACGCCATTTGCCGTGCTGCTGCTCGCGGCCAACGGCTCGTTTGCGTACTGGTGCGTGAGCGGAATGGAGTCGGGTCTGTTCAGCCTGCTCTTTGCGGCCGGACTCTACGTCTATCTCAGTGCTGAAACCACGTCCGGTTCCATCGGGGCCTCGGTGCTGCTCGGGCTCGCGGCTCTGACCCGGCCTGAAGGTGCGCTTTTCCTCGGACTAGTCGTGGCGCACTTTGTCCTGCGCCGGCTCTTCGCCCCGGTCATCGGCTGTCAGATGTCGAGTGGCGGCCGAGCCTGGCGTCGTGCGTTTGCCCTGCTCGTGCCGTTTGTGGTCCTGGTCGCGCCACTGTACGTCTGGCGTCTGGGTTACTACGGCTATTTCTTTCCCAACACGTTCTACGCCAAGACCGGTCTCTCTTCATCGTACCTGAAGTCAGGCATCGACTACCTGGTCAGCTTCTACCGGGCGTACGGTTTCTGGGGTCTGGGTCTGCTGTTCCCGCTGGCGGTTGTCGTCAAGTACCGGTCACGTGCGCCCCTGCCCGCGCTTTCACTGGCCCTGCTGGTCATTGTCGTGCACGCGCTGTATACGGTTTCGGTCGGCGGGGACGTCCTTCGCATCCACCGGTTCTTTGTCCCGGTCTATCTGCTGTACTACTTCATCCTTGCCGAGGGTCTCTGGCTCCTGAAGATACCGCGGCCGGTGGTTCCGGCGATTCTATCCGGACTTGCGGTCCTGACTTTCTGGGGTCCGTTCACGCCCGGCAAGAGCGTGCGCCGGGAAATCAACCACAACAAGTACCTTGAAAAGGGGCTGGTTCAGAAGATGAAGGCGACCGGTCTCTGGCTCAACGCCAACCTGTCCGAGCAGGACTGGTTCTGCTGTACGACCATCGGCGCGGTTGGCTACTTTTCGGACCGGAACCTGGTCGACATGCTCGGCCTGACCGATGCGATCGTCGCCCACGAGCCGGAGAACATCCTGGGCCCGCGGGTCTACTGGAAGGAACGTAACTACAACACCCGGCACGTGCTCGAACGTAACCCGGTCTACATCTACTTTTCGACCGGAGGCAAGCCCAGCGCTGCGGCCGAGCGTGCTCTGTTCCTGCGCACGCGGTTTCGCCAAGGCTACTTTCCCTGTCCGGTCTCAGTTGTTGAAGGCGGGCAGATCTATTCTGATGTCCTGTTCAAACGCCGGCCCGGGGCCGAATCGCTGCCTATTGAGACACCCGGCGTGAATCCTGAGTTCGTAGACCTCTACAACCTTGGCATCAACCTTGCTCGGCCACAGAAGTACGACAGCTCGCTGGCCACCTTCCGACGCTGCAACCAGATTGCGCCGCCCGACTTCGCCTACGCCTACGAGTGGATTGGTCAGATTCAGCTCAGCCTGAACCAGGAAGAGCCGGCACTGGAGAACCTGTACCGGGCCATCTCAATTGACGACTGGTGTATCACCGCCCACCAGTTGCTCGGCAGTATCTACTATCAACGTCGGCAATATGACTCGGCTGCCGTGCACTTTGGCAAGGTTGTCCGCTACGCACCGGACTACTTCGAAGGCTACGTCAACGTGTCCGCGGCCCTGAATCAGACCCGTGACTTCGCTGCGGCCGAGACTGCGCTCCTGGCCGGCACACGCCGGTTCCCCGCGGTCCCGGACTTGGTGCTGCGGCTTGCCTATGTTCGGATGATGGGCGGCAACCTCGACGCGGCCGAGCAGGACCTGAACGCGATTCTGGCACGTTCACCTGGTCACCGCGAAGCTTTGGGACTGCTCGAACAGGTGCGGCGTCGACGCAGCGGCCCGGGCCAGCCCTAGAGCCGCACGTAGAGAATCGCCACCACGCTGCCCATGTAAAGCAGGATATCGATAATCAGAGGAACGTCGGTCAGGAGCACGCGCTCCGGCGCTCCGCCCAGGTCCCGGCGGTACACCAGGTACAGGTACCGAAAGACCCCGTAGAGCACGAACGGCACGGTCAGGATGAGATTGTGAGTCCCGAACTTCTCGACCGTCTCGGGCGCAAGCGTGTAAAGGCAGTATGCCACCACGGTCGAAGACGTCGCGACGGCAATCATCTGGTCTAGGAGCGTCTCCGAGTACTTGCCGAGCACGCTGCGATGGGAGATGCCGCCGCCTTCAAGGAACATCAGCTCGTGCCGGCGCTTGGCAATCGCCAGAAACAGGGCCAGAAGAATCGTGCAGACAAAGAGCCACGGTGATATCTGAACGTGCACGACGAACGTCCCGGCCACGGCCCGGAACGCGAACCCGGCTGCGACAATCATCACGTCCAGCACAACAATCCGCTTCAGCCGGAACGAGTACGCCAGTTGCATCGCGAAGTAGGCGACGATGACAATCCCGAACCGCACATCCAGCCAGAACCCGACGGCCAGTGCCAGGACAACGGCAACGACCGCACTGACGACCGCAGCCGAGACCTTGAGCCGGCCCGAGGCAATCGGTCGCAGCTTCTTCTGTGGATGGCTCTGGTCGTTCTTCCTATCCACCAGGTCGTTGATGATGTAGACCGCACCGGACAGCAGGCAGAACGCGAGGAATGCCGCCACCGAGCGCAGTACGTCGAGCAGGTTGAACAGGTTGCGCGAGAAGATGAGCGCGGCGAAGACCAGGCCGTTCTTGGTCCACTGTCTCGGCCGCATGCTCGTGATGATGGAGCGTAGCATCGGGCTAAGTTCTACCTGAAATCGCCACGAAGTCAAACAGTTGTGCCCTCACCCTGCTCTTCTCGCACCAGCGGGAGAGGGAATCGGACTGCTGGCCTGTCGATGCCCGCTCTGACTTCTGCATTCCGACTCTGTGCGAAACTACCTGTGTTTCAACCGCTTCTTGCGCCCTGCCTTCCACTCGTCGTCGTCAATCTGTTGCCTGACCTGCCGAATCCGGTCGCGGAGCCTGGCTGCTTTCTCGAACTCAAGCAGAGCCGCGGCCCGCTCCATCTCCTTCTGCAGCCTGGCCAGCATCCCAACCTTGTCATCATCATTCGTCATTCGGGATTCGTCATTCGTCATTTCTTCGGTTGCCCTGGCGTCTGCCACCGAAGTCGTCAGTCTGACCTGGGCGACCGATTTCTCAATCGAGCGCGGCTCGATGCCGTGGGCTCGATTGTACTCAATCTGCTTCTGCCGGCGTCGGTCGGTTTCCTTGAGCGCGCGCCGGATTGAACCGGTGACATTGTCCGCGTACAGTATCACCTCACCGCTCACGTTCCGTGCGGCGCGGCCCGAGGTCTGGATGATGGAGCGCTCGTCGCGCAGAAATCCCTCTTTGTCCGCATCGAGTATTGCCACCAGCGATACCTCGGGCAGGTCCAGCCCCTCGCGCAGCAGGTTGATGCCGACCAGCACGTCGAACTCGCCCAGCCGCAACTGCCTGAGTATCTCGACCCGTTCAATCGCATCGATTTCCGAGTGCATGTACCGCACCTTGAGTCCCATCTCAGTGAGATACTCGGCCAGGTCCTCGGCCATGCGCTTGGTGAGGGTTGTCACCAGTGTGCGCTCCTGGCGTGCGGCCCGCTTCCGGACCTCGGAAATCAGGTCGTCTACCTGTCCTTTGGTCGGTCTGATGATCATCTTCGGGTCAACAAGCCCGGTCGGCCGGACAATCAGCTCGGCTACCCGGCCCTGGCTGGCCGCGGCCTCAAACGGCCCGGGCGTGGCCGAAGTGAATACCGCCTGCTTCACCAGTTTCTCAAACTCGTCGAAACGCAGGGGTCGATTGTCCAGGCACGATGGCAGCCTGAACCCGTAGTCGACCAGGGTTTGCTTGCGCGCGCGGTCGCCGTTGTACATCCCCTGAACCTGAGGCACGGTCGCGTGCGACTCGTCGATGATCATCAAGTAGTCTTCCGGGAAGTAGTCAAGCAGGGTATACGGCCGCTCGCCCGGCTTCTTGCCCAGCAGGTGGCGCGAGTAGTTCTCGATGCCCGGGCAGTACCCGAACTCGCGCATCATCTCCAGGTCGAACTTGGTTCTGGTCCGCAGCCGTTGTGATTCGAGCAGCTTGCCCTGCGACTCAAGTTCGGCCGTGCGCTGGGCCAGCTCTTCAAGAATCGAGGTCTCGGCCTGGACAATCTGCTCTTCTGTGGTCACGAACTGCTTGGCCGGGTATATCACGATGCGCGGTCTGGCTTCGACCAGGTCACCGGACACAATGTCGAACACGGTCAGCCGGCCGACCTGACTACCGTCGAACTCAACCCGCACGCCATAGTCGCGGTGCGACGGGTGCACGTCCACCACATCGCCCCTGACCCGGAACGTCGAGCGCTTGAGTTCCATGTCGTTGCGCGTGTACTGCAACTGCACCAGTTGTTCAATCAGTGCGTCCCGGTCCAGGGTGTTGCCGATTTCCACCGGGAAGAGCGAATCCCGAAACTCCCACGGCTCGCCCAGGTTGTAGATGCAGGAGACCGACGCCACGACAACCACATCGCGGCGCTCAATCAGGCTTGAGGTCGCCCGCAGCCGCAGCCGCTCAATCTCCTCGTTAATGGAGGCATCCTTCTCGATGTACAGGTCGTGCTCAGGCACGTACGCCTCAGGCTGGTAGTAGTCGTAGTACGAGATGAAGTACTCGACCGTGTTCTCCGGAAAGAACCCTTTGAATTCGCCAAAAAGCTGGGCCGCCAGAGTCTTGTTATGTGAGAGTACGAGCGCCGGTCGGTTCAACCGCTCGATGACGTTGGCCATCGTATACGTCTTGCCCGAGCCGGTGACGCCCAGCAGGGTCGCGTACTTCGCTCCGCTGCTCAGGAACTCGACCAGCCTGTCAATCGCCTCGGGCTGGTCCCCGCTGGGCTGAAACGGCGCGACCAGCCTGAACGAACCTTCTGCTGCCATAGGCAGATTCTAGAAGCCCACGGACCCAGGTCAAGCGGCCCTCAATCCCGATAGTGAGCCTCGGACTTGATGGGATCACGCGGTTGGTGGTCCGATTGACTGAGTAGACCGTCGTCTGGTGGGTTTCGGAATGCGGCACACTTGCGGAATCGGCCGTTATCAGACGCTTGCGGGCAAGCCGGGTGGTCCGGATGGTCTCTGGTGTCGTCTTCCCTGCCGGGCTGAGGGGTGCTGCGGTGGGTTGGGCAAGGGGAGGCGCGGGCGGATGGGCAGGGGGGTCGGCACCGGTCTGGGTCC
>CBFGIT010000034.1:0-25572 GCA_965648905.1 Caldifarciminota bacterium | reverse complement strand
CGCGTGTAACTCGTTGACTGTCAATCTGTTGCCATGGTCACGACGGGAAGCAGGAGACCCGCCTGCCCGCGCATCCTGGCTGGGTGCGAGGCACAGGCAGAGGCAGGCCGCGATTATCTAGCCCCCCTGCGCCCTTGCCTGGTACGTCCGACATGGCGTATCAGGTAAGTGGCGGAACTACAAAGTGTTAGCAGAGTGGGGGGGGCGATTCATCCTTGACATCTGCCCGCGTTGGTTCATAATGGTGGCAGAGCGGATGGCTTGACACAGGCCTATAGCGATGCCAATGCTGGCTGTCGATGAGCAGCCGGGCAATCCGCAGGTCCGTGACCGTCAAGCGCCGCATTGGAGGTAACCGTGAGGAACGTCTTATCGAGGTTTCTTGAGTTCGGGCAAACCCGGCGTGCCGCTGCGCCGGAGAAGGACAACCGAAGCTGTGCAGCGGCTTCTGCATCTGCCCTGTCCTGTGACAGGGGGCGGGCGAGTAACGCGCAGCCGACCGACAGCCCGAGACACCATCACAGTCACAAGCCAACCCAGCTCCGTTCCGGCCTTTCTGGCCTGCCTCCGCTCTGCCGCCGGCCCTGCCCGGCCGAAATCCGCGCCCAGGCCAAGAACACCCAGGGCGTCCAGTCCTCTTGGGGCCCGGCGCTCAGGGTGACGATTGAGGAAGACCATGACATCATCGGGCTGAGCACCGAGCAAGAGAGAGAGTAACGTGCAGACATGCCGACTTCACATCCTGCTCGCTGTCTTCCTTTGCGCGATGCAGACCGCGACAGGGCAGTACCTGGAAACTACGGTTCTGTTGCCCGACACCATGCTCGGGCTGGCGGGCCCAACTCACTTGGTCTGGGATTCGGTGACTAATTCGGTCTACGCGGCCGGCGGCCCGGGCACAGTCATCATCGCAATCGATGCTCTTACCGGCCAGAAGACTGCCAAGATTCCGTTGCCGGGCGACCCCTCGTCATACGTCAGAACCCTCTGCCTGGACACTGACCGACGCGAGTTGTACTGCTTTCGTGAAGACAATGTAGTCAGCATCATTGACTGCCTGCGAAACATCATAGTCGACAGCCTGAGGCTTCCGTACTCGAGCTACGACGATGCAGCAGCATGCTACAACCCCGGAACCGGAAAGCTGTACTATGCCATGGGTGACGACGGAATCGTCGTTATTGACTGCGCTCGGCGTCGCGTCGTGGACACGATTCCTGTCCGCTACGCAGCGCGCGTCGCCTGCAGCCCGCGCAGCAACTTCGTCTACTGCTCGACCACGATGTCCCCGGCTGACAGTCTGTTCATTATCAACGGAGCTGCCGACACGGTCGACACCGTCATCCCGGCAGCGAGTTGGATTAGATTGCTCTACTATGGCGCAGGAAAAGACCGTATCTACTGCTATGGACAGGCCTCGCGGAGCTTGTCGGTCTTTGACTGCCAGACCAATCGGTTGCTTGCCACCGTGCCGCTCCCGGGCAACAGCGAACTCTACCGAGCCTGCGCTGATACGTCAGGCAAGAGGTTCGTCATCGTGATTGGTGAATCGCTGTTTGTGGTTGATGGTGAGAGCCACCACGTGCGGGCACGCATCGCCCCGGGCATTCTGGGCTGGAGTATTTGCCACAACGCCGCGGCTGGTCGATTTGGCATCTGCGGTGGTGACTGGCCAGGGGAAGCCGTGTTCATTGACGCCGTTGCCGACACCATCGTCGGCCGGGTCCAGAATGGCTGGCAGCCCAACTCCATTGTCAGCGCCGGCCCGCTGGTCTACTCGGGCAGTGCCAGCGCAGTGAGCATGATTGACCCAGCTACCTGCAGCGTGCTGGACACGATTCTCACCGATGCGCGGCCGCGCCGTGTCGGCTGGGACGCCAACTCCGACTTGCTCAACTGCGTCTCGGCCGGGAGCCTGTTTCCTTTCACCGCGATGGTGGACCCGGCCCGCTGCGAGGTGCAGCGTTGGGCCTGGCAGCTTTTCGCGCCCGAGCACCTCGCGGTTCCCGGCAACGGCAGACTCTACGGTTTGGTTTCGGGTGACATGATGATGCACCTCTTGAGCTACGACGTGCTCGCAGACTCTCTGTTGGCCATGCTCAGAGTTGGAATCGCCCCGGCGTGGTTCGGTGCCGCCGGGCTCTCAACCAATGCCGCAGGAACGAGGGCCCATTGTCTGGGCATTGACGGGATAGATGGGACGTACTACCTGGCGACCGCGGACACCGAGCGCAGGCAACACCTGATGCAGGCTCGACTCGGCGTCGCCGACACTGCCTACGGCCCGCTGTGGAATCCTGCTGCCGACAAGGTCTACCTTGCAGGCGTGGTCGGCAGCCCGCAACTTCTCATTACTGACGGCACAACCGGGCTGCCCATTCACACCCTGACTCTGCCGGCGGCAGGCCCACTGTGCTGCGACCCGGCGCGGAATCTAGTCTTCTGCGCCGGCAGGACGCTCAGCGTTGTCGACGGTGCGAGTGACAGTGTCGTGACGCAATGGAACCTGTCCGACACGGCTGTTGCCTCCGCAGCCTGCGACCCGTCGCTCGGTCGGGTCTATGCCGTGGCGAGGAACGAGCTCTTCATCTGTGCCTCACCCACCGGGCAGCCGTTGGACACCGTGGCCCTGCCGACTGCTGGCGTGGCGGAGCTCGTATGCGATACCATCGTCGGCAAGGTGTATTGCCTGGACCCGAGCAACCGAGTCGTCCACGTTGTAGATGGTCGAGAAGGAAGGCTGCTCATGAGCATTCCGGTCGGGTTGGACCCTATGAACATGGCCTGGGTTCCACCTCACCGCCGGGTGTTCGTGCTCAACCGCGGCAACTCACGTCTGTCGGTCATCCGCGACACGACGACCGGAGTAGAAGAAGTGGTCGGGAACCGAACACTCAGCCGCAAGCCCGAACCGACGTTAGTTCGCGGTGTGCTTTGGCTCGGCGCGGATGAACCCGGGGAGGTCCAAGCCAGCCCCCGACCACAGCAGTGCCCTTGGCTCGCGACCCGCTCTGTCCTACTGGACGCTACCGGCCGGAAGGTCATGGACCTTCTGCCAGGCCCGAATGACGTTGGGCACTTGGCGCCGGGCGTATATCATGTCCGCGCAGGAAACACAAATGAGAAGAAGAGACTGGTCATACTGCGCTGAGGCGAGTGCCAGCCAGCGCCGACGAGACACGGCGAACTGGACGTCTTCAGCGCCACATTCACTACAGGCGAGAGGAGGAAGCAGAACGAAAGCCGGTCCGAACAGACCGTGTCAGTCAAGACCGGGCGCTTGGCGATTCCCTGCCCTGGCGCCCGAAGCAGACATACTTCCAAGAACGAAAGAGAGACGATTGCCATGAAGAAATGGCTGACAATAACAACCTTTGTTCTTTGTACCCTCGCGGTTCCGGCAGCGGCGAACCGAATTGTGACCGACGCCTGGAAGTGGAACCGCAACCTCGTGAAGCGAATCGCTCAGGACGCAACAAACGTACTGACCGACAACAGCGGCGCGCACGCCGTGGCGATGTTCGACTACTGGAACCCGGACATCAACTGGTACTCCTTCTGGACCACGGTTGTGTACTCAAAGGTCCAGACTGGGCAGGCCACTCAGGCGCGCGGCGTCGAATTCCGCACCCTTGAAGACGAGAACTTCTTCAACCTCCAAATCACCGACGAATACAACCCACGATTCCTCTGTACCGCTACCAACGGAAGCTACCTCAATCCGCAGGACATGGAGTGCTATACACATGCCGCCTGGCTGGAATGCGAAGGAACCTTCCCCCATGCGAGAGCGGCCCGCAGGTATGCGCGAGGTGACGGTACGTACTACTGGGGCGCGTACGATGACATCACGAACCTCCTTGTGCGGCCAGGCGGGCTTGAGCCTCGCGTCGCGGTGGCCAGGTTCACAGGTGCCGACGAGAAGCGAGTTTGTGCGGCCACGGGTGTCTCCTACGTAGACAACGATCTCGAGTACTGGGGATTGGAGTGCGGTTTGTCCACTAACGCCGGCCAGTCCTGGTACGACGAAGACATAATCGTGCCCGAGGAGGACCGCTCCCCGGTATTCGGCGTCTCCGTTGCAGTGGGACCAAACACAGGCGAGGCCATCTACGTCGCCTACGAAGACGAAGAGGAAAGCGGAGTCTATTTCCAGAAGTCGGTGAACTTCGGCGAGGATTGGCTTGCCGAGCCCCTCCTGATTTCGGACAACTATACCGAGTATGCGGCAAACCCCTGCATTGCCGCACTTGGAAACCTGCTGTTTGTCTGCTGGAGAGACGAAACCGAGCCAGCAACCCTGATAAGATACCGGTGGTCGACCAATGGCGGCACAGACTGGATTCCCGCCTTGACTAGTGACCCGCCTTACGGGCCGTTTGACCCAAGATTCGCATGCGCAGAACCGTGTGCGTCCATGGTCACTTGCTCGGACAAACCGACCGTGGTCATGACCTGTGAACAGACATTTGGTACCCAGACCCACCTGACTACTGCTGTCGGGCGATTCTGGGCAAACGAGTGGCACTGGTTCTCGGAGGTGTTCGAGAATGCGTGGGGCGATGCGGACCTGAACCCTAACTCGGTCGCCGCCGACCCACATCCAGACCATGCCGGCGGACAACCAAGAGGGTCTTGCGTCTGGTCTGTACCGTATGGGGGAACCCGCAGGATATACCGTTACAGCGGCGGGTGGGTCCCCTTGACATATCTCACGTTGCGTCCACCCGACCCGGCCAACTCCTTCCGAGCTCTCGCACCTGACGCGACCGGCATGCTTCGCTTCACCAACTCGTCGTGCCCGAGTGTGAACTCGGGCTATGTTTCGGACGGGTCCCTTGTGTCATTCGCTACAGACATCGGCTGCCTGCCCGCACTGGCCCTGGACGGCAATGGAGACCGGTGGAACGCATACTTGCGCAGCGATACACTGTGGTGTGCGTTCGATGGCGGGTGGGCGTACAAGCCCGTCTTCTGCGGTTCTTCGTCGGCGCGGCCGGGGCAGCCGAGCATTGAGTGCTACCCTGGCTCGGCCACCGCGGCCCTCACCTTTCCTATCTACGACTCGGCTGGGGCGAGCAGCATGATTCTGTGGGCCAAGTTCAGCTCGACGAATCTGATGCTGGATACCATCGAATCCGTGGCCAATCTCAGCGATAGTTGCCCAAGCGTAACCGTGGTCTACGGCGAGACGCTGGTCGTCTGTTGGCAGCACGGGGACTCGATTCTAAGCTCGAAGCTCCTCGACTACGGGCCCGGTGATTGGAATCGACCGCCGGCTTGGTCCAGCCTTGAGCTGGTGACCGCCAACGGGTATCATCCCATGACACGCGTCGAGGGCGAGGACGTGGTTCACTGCCTCTGGACCGAGAAGATTGATGTCACGGGGATATATGACACGTTCAACATCTGCCACGCGACCTGCGACCTGGACCCCACCGGGATGTTCCATGGCTGGACCGCTGGAACCAACCCCAGCACTGGGAATCAGGACACAACCGAGAAGGGCAACGCGGTGTATGCCGGGTGCGGCGTGAGCGTCTGGCAGGAGAAGGTCTCAGGCGTCTGGAATCTCTACGCCCGGGTACGGGACAGCATCAAGACGCTCGTGGCCAATGATACCGATGCCTACCACCCGCACGCGGTGGCCTGCTCGTCGGCAACGAATCCCTCAACAAACGAGATACGAGTCAGCCTGCTCTACACGAGCGCGGAGGTGTTCGCGGTAGACTCAGGCCTCTTCGACACGGGCGATGTCAGATTTCGGGCCGACACATTTTCGGTCTCCAACGCTATGGCCAATGCCACGCGGTCGAGCAACGGCGCGAAGCTGATTCGGCCACAGGGGTCTGACAGCCTTCATGCCACCTACTGCGACCTGAGCGGCGGCCTGTACTGCGCCTCGACTCCCAACGGCGACTCCTGGCAGCGGGACGTGGTGACCGGCGGCGCAGACTATGAGTACCCGGCGATTGCCCAGGACTCAACCGGCATGCGCTGGATTGTGGCTCTGACCCGCAATCTGGCCTCCTGCTTCGTGAGGCGGTTCTACCTCGGTGACAGCGCCTGGAGTGGCGGACTCGACGTCTTTACCGCGGACGACCCGGACGCCATCTCTAACGTGTCCCTGGCTGCGGTGTCGGACACCACCACACCGCGGGCGTATGCCGCTTTCGTGGTCCAGGTCGATGAGAACCAGCGCCAGTTGCTGCTGGCCAAGTTCGACGACGGCGGCGAGTTTGACGTGGACACGGTGGCCGAGGGCGAAGACCTTTGCGACCCGTGCCTGTCGGTCGAGGCCTACCAGCAGGACTGGGACCGGGTACACCTGGTCTGGCAGAGCGGCGGCGTGGTCAAGTACTCGATGCTGACTGACAGCCGGAACGGCGCTCTGGAGACCAACTGGGAGCAGGCCATCAGCCTGTCCGGTTCCTCGAACTCAGACCTGCACCCGGTGATAGCCGCGGACCGGGACCAGGTGGTTGCAGCCTGGACCCACAACGGCGCGGACATCCACGTCTGCCACCGCTCAACTGCCGATGACTACGACGACTGGGAGAGCGCCCAGAACCTGACCGACTCGACCAGCGACACCTGCGACTATGCCACGGTCAGCGTTGGGGAGCAGGTTGTCGTGGCCTGGGAGCAGACCGAGTCCTCGACCGACCACGACATCATGCTTTCCGTGAACTACGGCGAGCCGCTGTCGGTGGCCGACGACACGACCATGGCCACCTGCCCGCACGTGGTGTACCAGCAGAAGACGGTGGGCCAGTCAACGGTCAATATCGCGCACGTAGTCAACGGCGCGGAGCCGGAGGATGACTACTACGAGGTCGCGTACAAGCAGTGCGACCTCGACGAGATGGGCGGGCAGCAGGCCGCGCGCACCACGCCGGTCAGAATCGAGCCCGAGCTGTTCCCGGCCCAGCCCAACCCGTTCAACCGCGCGACGACCATCCGGTATCAGACCGGGCAGGCCGGCAACGTGCTGCTGCGGGTGTTCGACGCATCGGGCCGCGTGGTCAGGACCTTGGACAATGGCTCAAGGAAACCGGGCCGCTACACCGCAACCTGGGACGGGACCGACGCCAGAGGCCGGCGAGTAGCGAACGGCATCTACTTCTACCGTCTGGACCTGCCTGCGTTCCGCAGCGTGAAGAAGGCGGTGCTGATGCGGTAGGTCAGCATGAGGGTGGCATGAATCCAACTTCGAGCCCCTTCCCGTCCCGGCACGCCCGGCGCGCCGCTGTGCGGGAAGCAGGCAACGAGGCGCACACGCCGGCCTCGTGGGCCATCGCCCGGCTTCTCGTCCAACTGTCATGACCGACCTACTCGCGTAGGCGCGCACGTGGCAATTGCATCTCACCCATTCCGCAACCCGTCAGGTGAAGCCCGCGCGGGCCTGCCGTTCCCTTCGGAGTCCGGGCATCCGGAGGGGTCAGCCAGGAACGGCGCTCTGCTTCAAGCCCAAGAATCCATGTGCACACACGTGCTGTGTCAAGGGCGCCGGAGATGTCATTGAAGAAGCTGTTCGGCCGCCAAGGCGGCTGAACGATGAATCGCTGGGCGAAGAAGACCCAGCAAAGGAGTCAAGATGAATGTTGGAAAGGTTGGAAAGGTGCAAGTACGCGGTCGGCTACTCGCCAGTCTGGCGATGCTCGGCCTAGTGCTTGCTTCGGGCCTATACGGCCTGCAATACCAGAGTTCGGTAATACTGCCAAACAACAACTCGGGCGTTTCCTGGCCCAGTTGCATCGCGCTCAATGGCGAGCAGCGGCTAGCATACGCCGGGGGTGTTTTCTCCGACCGTCTATGCTGCTACAACCTTGCTTCCGGAGCGACCGTTGCCTCGGTCGAGTGCAAGAGCTGCCACAACCTGACGTATGACCCCGACCGGGGTCTGCTCTACGCTCTCGCTTGGGAGGACGGCGCTCTGCCGAAACTGTATGTTTACGGCCCGTCTCTCAATCCGGTAGCGCCCCCAATCAACCTCAGCGTCGTGCCCGGGGCTTTGCCTTGGGAGAAAGAGGTAAAGGTTGCGGTCGCGTCGGCATGGAATAGACTGTACTGCTTGTACTACGACTATGCCGGTGCGAAACTCGCGTCCGTGGACCTCACCAGCTACCAGGTGACCCAGATAGCGACCGTCGGGAACGGTCCGCGGGGCTACGGGTACTCCGGACTCGCCCTCTGCGGCGGGCGCCTGTACTGCGTTGCCGGACTAACGGAAGACGTGACAGTCGTCGATGTGGCTTCGAACACGGTCATCGACATGATAGACCTTGACTGCTCCGCCATCACTGCCACACCGGCCTGCAACAACCGGGTCTGCGTTAGTACACAGGGGAATCAGTCAGTCGCGGTGATTGACTGCGGCTCCAATCAGATACTCGACTGGGTCACGGGATTCACGGACGACGTTTGGGTGATGGTGAACGTGGACGACATGCAGTCCGTGTTTGCAGGCAACCTCCTCTACCCCGAACTCACGCCTGTGAACGTAGTCGAGGAATTCTCCCCTGTGTCCATGCAGATTACCCATCGCAACTACCAGTACAACTTCCCCGTGGGCGACCTGCTGTACAAGAACCTCGACAGGCTGTACGTGCAGCCGCTGCCGCCGCTGGGAGGGCTGCATTTCACAGCGAGCATGGGCAGGCTCGGCGTCATCCGACCTGCGACACACCAGAGACTCGACGATATCCACCTCGACGAAGACGAGTCGTTCGAGCTCTACGCGACGTCGGTTTGGCCCGGCTATGGAAACCAAGACTTGGTCTGCACCTCCTGGAACGACCGGCTGTGCCAGGTCAACCTCTCGAACGGGCAGTGCGTGGACTTCGAGCAACTGGGGTGCCGGGCCAGCCGGATTTGGTGGAACCCGGTCTCGGGCCGTTTCTTGACGCGGTGTATCGGTGACTGGTGGGTAGCCGACGTGGACGCAGTGGGCGGCCACGCGACCTGGGGTCAGCGAGTAGTCGGCCCGGCAGGGATGGCGGTTAATCCGGTCGACGGCGACTACTATGTCGGCTCTGGGCCAATCATCGGCAGCACGGGTGTCATAAACGTGTTCAATGCTGCCACTAACCAGCACGTCACGCAGATGCCGGTCCCAGCGGCCCGCAGCTATCTGCGCGAGCTTCTCTGGAAGCCGGCCGGGGACAAGCTCTACTGCCCTGCTCGCGACCAGCTCAACATCTACAACTGCGCAAACAACACCCTCATCACGAGCATTGCCGAACTCCATGAGTGCGACGAGAGTTCCCGGATGGCTTGGAACGCGGATGATGACAAGGTCTATGTCTGCGGCGAGAGCGACAGTCTGTACATTGTCGACGGCACGGCCAACACGCTCATAGCTCGCCTGGAGCTACCGGACGAGCAGGACGCGGTCTTCCCGGTCTGGGATGCGCACAACGACCGGCTTTTCATCGGCGTTCAGAGAGCGTACGATGACGACGCTGGTGAGGACTATGACGGCGGGCCCGGGGGGTACGTTGTGGTTGACGGCACCACGAACGAGTTCATCGCCACGCATACGGAACCGTCAACGCGGCCCATGGCTATCGCGGTCGGCACCCGGCGGAACGAGGTGTACCTGTTGATGAAACCAGACGTGTACAGCCGGGAAATCTGGTTCATCAACGGCGTCTCCAATACGTGCAGCTATGTCCTGGACCTTGATGGCCGGCGGGCAGACAACTTGATCTACGTCGAGGACCGGCTCTACGTGACGTGCACGACGGGTGAGTTCCTGGTAATCGACTGCGAGTCGCATTCGATTGTTCAAGAGGTCAACGGCTTCGAGTCCCTTGGGCCCTTGGCCTATGACCCAATCAACAACCTGTTCGCCGTCTGCGGAGACTACGGATACAAGAGCCACGTGCTGGTCTACCATGAGACCGGGGCAGGGGCTCTGTACTCCACGACATCTGACGCAACGGCCCCGAACAACGGCCGACACCTTGTTCGCGACCCGCAGACCGGTGACCTGCACATGGTCTACGTGTCGGCCGACGGAGTTCACTATGCCGCCTCAACGGACGACGGCGAGTCATGGACCGTGGAGGACCTCGGGCCTGGTTGCTGGCCCACGGTCGACATCGACCGCAACAACAGACCTTGGGTCGCGTACGTCGACATGAACCATATGGTTGCGAAGATAAAGACCGCCACGGGTTGGACCGAACGACTCCTGTACGCCTCGAACGACTTCTACCTCGGTGCACCTTCGCTGGTTGTCTCGAACCTCGTTGACGAGCACGTGCCGGACCCGTTCTACGACCTCGGCTATGCCGTGTTCCCGGAGTCCGTCCCCGAGAATCCGATAGGTCCCGACTTCTCGCGGGTCGTGGTAGTCGCATTCGACCAGAACGGAGTGTATCATGAAGAAGTGACGCTCGACCAGGCAATCGAGCCGAACTATCTCGTCATGGGCAATCCCTGCATTGCCAGGACGCCGGGCGATTCGCTGCACATCGTCTGGGAATACGACATCACCGAGGACCACGACCAGAGCTTCATCAAGTACACCACGTCGCGGAAGTTGCTGCCTTGGCTGGTCAAGGTTCAGGGCCTCCAGCCGACCGACTTCGCCAGCCCGGTGGCCATCACCGATGCTGGGTACTACTACAGCCCGTTCGTCGAGGCCTGGGGCGACAGCGTGCATGCTGCCTTCACCCACAGCGAAATAATCCCGGAGCAAACGAGCATCCAGCGCAAGGCCCGGTGCGTGCAGGACCTCATCTATGAGTGGGGTGCTATCTGGGACGTTCGCTATGAGGGCTGTCTATCAGAGTTCCCGGTGGTGTCCACTGGCTTCTTCACCGGTTGGCAGGAACATACCTACAACCAGCAGAACCACGAGGCGCGTGGGAAGTGGACCGATGATATGTTGTTCAACCTCAGCGCCACGCCCACGCCTTCTCGCTGGCCCCACTGCGATGTTGAGCTCAGCGGGCCAGGCGGCCTAACCCCACCGGACTGCATTCGGTCCATCTGGACCGAGGAAGAGGTACCCGGCTACCTGTACCGCATCGGCTACTCTAGGCGGTGGCACGTCCCCATGGACGGCGGCCCGGAGCTGCCCGGCTCATACTACAGCGCGGGTGTGGGCGAGTCGTTGCCGTCGCCTTACTGCCTCAAGCGCGACTCGCGAGTCAGGTTCCGTGGTCTTGGGTTTGACATCGGCTCGAAGTCGCTGGAGTACAGGCTTCCCTATCTAGATCCCTTGTACGGCTACGAGTTGCGGTTGCTGGTGGCGCATGCTGGTAAGGGCGAGTGGTCGCAGGACATCCTGGCCGACGGCGTTCTGCTGCGGACGGTTGAGTTCGACTCAATCGGGATAGATACGCTCTGGCTTGAGCTGCCGACTAGGCTCTACGCGAACGATGCCGCGGTGAAGCTCAGCATCTCGCGGTTGAGGGGCCAGTACGCAGTTCTGGCTGGTTTGGCGCTCTATCAGGTGAACCCGCCGCGTCAGCGTGAGGGACAGCAGGCAGAGCCGGCCCGGCTCGCCCGCGAAGCTCGACTGCTGCCGTGCTCGCCGAGTCCGTTCTCCACCTCGACGAGCATCGCCTTCCAGCTAGCGAGTGTCGGCAGCGTGAACCTCGAGGTTTGTGATGCTTCCGGCCGCGTGGTGAAGGAACTGCTGAACGGCGTCCTTTGCACGCCTGGCCAGCGAGCAGTCTCCTGGCGCGGGGACGACAGGAGTGGTCGCAAGCTCCCGGCCGGCGTGTACTTCCTGCGGATGCAGGTGGATGGCGCAGAGCACCGCAGCAAGGTGGTGCTGTCGAGGTGACGCCGAGACACTAGCATGAGACCTCCCCTGAGCAGGCTTGTTTTCCTCAGCGGTATGCTGATGGTCGCGGTACAGCCGTGCCGTGGCAGCTTGCGTATCGTCGAAGAGACAAGCCTGACTCAGGGGATGACGAACGGGTCCATGGTTGTCTTCGATTCTGACCATGATGGTCGAGGCGAGCTTCTTCTCCGTACGACCTATCGGGACATTGGCCGAATCGGGCTTGGGTTCTTTGAGTGGACCCCGCCCGCCACCTTCACCTTCGTCTACGGGGATACCGGTAATGCCAGCCCCCAGGGCATTGAGCCGGGCAACCTGCTGCCTAACACGGCGGGGTATCTGGATGCCGATAGTCTGACCGACCTCACGGGCGAGAATGGCGAAGTGCTCCAGACGGACACCTTATTCCTGGTAGTCTGCCAGCACGAAGCCAGGACCTTCGACACGTACCCCGAATCGCTTGCGTGGTATGCCCGGTACGACACGAACGCTGCGCACAGCGAGCGTGGCTATCTTACCGACTTGGACAGGGATAGCCGGAGCGAGATTCTCATTCAGAAGGATAGAGTCTTGGTGTTCGAGAACGTATTGGATGACTCTTGCCGGCTTGCCGCATTGCTGCCGCGACCCCGCGACCGGGACATCAGCATGTTCGCCATCGGCGACCTTGATGGTGATGGCAGCACCGAATTCGGCGGCGTGGGCGCTGGGCGTATCTCTCCGTTCCGCATCTGGGAGTGCGTCGGCGACGATGCCTATGCACTGGTCGATTCGCTCTCGTTTCACCGGCTGAACGGGCACGACGTTTGGTATGGCCGGGATGCAGACCAGAATGGCCGGGCCGAGTTCTTCGTCGGCTTCGCAGAACTAGACGGCACGTGGACCTTGTACCTGTACCAGATTGAGGCAACCGGCAACAACGCCTACGACTCGGTCTTCATTGATTCGGCCTACTGCTCGGCGTACATGTGGTCGCGGCAGAGCGCCTGCGGCGACGTGGACGGCGACGGAGTCGAGGAAGTGGTCTGGTCTACCGGCACGCATCTGCACTACTACAAGGCCCTGGGTCCGCATCAGTACGAGCGCGTCGCCACTTGGAATAACCAGGCTGGGAACTGCGCTGACATCGCCATCTACGACATCAACAACGACGGGTACAACGAGGTCATCTCCTCGGGCAACAACCTTTCCTTTGTCATAGCCGTGCAGGCAGTCAGGTTGCGAGCCCCGAATGGAGGCGAGGCGCTTGCGCCCGGCGACAGCACGAGCATCGTATGGCAGAAGTTCGAGCCGCCGAGGTGCGACTCCTTCTCCCTGTTCCTATCGCTGGACAATGGCAGCAGCTACGACACCCTGGCCACCGGCATTCCGGCCAGCGATACCGTCTGGCCGTGGGTCGTGCCTGCGACGCCCTCGGATTCGTGCCTGGTGAAGGTGGTTGCGTACGGACCGGGCTGGCGCTCAGATGTCTCAGACCACGTGTTCAGGATTCTACCGTCGGCCATGGCCGAAGCGCCCAAGGGTCACATGCGGAGCTTCGGGCTCGTGGTCTGTCCCAACCCGATGACGCGCGAGACCTACGTCACCTTCGGGCCTCACAGCAGGAGCGGGCTGTCGCTCGGCATCTACGACCCGGCCGGACGGCTGGTGCGAGACCTGACCGCAACTGCGAGGTCCGGCGTCGGCTCCCTGTGCTGGAATCGTCGCGACGACGAGGGCCATCGCGTGACTGCCGGTGTGTACCTGGTGCGGTTTTCGGCCGCAGGCAGATGTCTGACACGGAAGCTGGTGGTGCGCTAGGTGAAGAGCATCGTGCTTGCGCTGGTCGCGTTGGTTTCGGTGGCCCTGCCGGCGTGGAGCAGAGCCGACGGTGAGCGGTTCCACAAGGCCATTGCCCAGGTCTGGTGCGATTCTCTTCCGGACAGCGCTGAGGTGAAAGACCGGCTCGGCATTGAGCACCGAGTCTCAGTAGACAGCCTCGGACTTTGGTACCAGACCAGCGAGAACTACCGAGGACGGGCCGGCCACCGGCCATCCGGCTTACCAAGGAGCATGTCTCCAATCCTGCGCTGCTGCTTGTGCGTGACGAGTCCGGCGTGACCGTTACGCCGGTGCTGGTTGTCCTCTGGTTGTACCAAGATGAGACCGGCCCACAGGTTCTCTTCCGCACACGCCGACTCGAACACCAGTTCTACGACTGGTCTGAGCCGGTTTACGTGACTCCTCACCGGCCACCGCCCAAGTAGGTACAGATAATGCAGCGTCGCGGCAACGCAAACATCGAAGTGTGCGACGCAAGCGGCCGAATGGTGAAGAGCCTGGTCGAGGGCATGCAGAAGCCGGGCAAGTACACCTCGGTCTGGAACGCGACTGACCAGCGCGGCAGAACCGTGCCCAGGGGCATCTACTTCTACGGGCTCGACACTCCTGACTACCGCAATGTCAAGAAAGCGGTGTTGATGAGATAACCGGCAGTAGACAGCATACAGGACACAGGATACAGGGCAGGGCGGCGAGGCGGAACTCGCCGCCCTGCTGTTCGATGGCATCAGCAAGGGTTGTGCCTCTGGCCGCGCCTGTCCCAGCCGCGCAAGTCACCAGAAGAGCCACAACGATAGCGCCTGAGGATGCGCACCCGGAATGTTGTCCGAGCGACGACGTCAGGGTGTTCGTGCTGCAGTCAGGTTCTGAGTCGTCACCCCGGTGTCAGGTGCTGGTCAGCAACTGCAGAGTCTTTTTTCGCGGATGGTCTCGACGCCTTCGCGCACCAGCCATGCTCCAATGAGGAGCCCGACAATCGGGTCGGCCTGCCAGAATGCGAACTGCCGGTTGAGGAGAAGACCGGTGAGCAGGGCCGCCGACATGAAGGTGCAGGCCAGAGTCTGCTTGGAATCGGCCAACAGACTCTGGCTGCCGAGTCTGCGACCGACGGCCTGCTTCGCAAGGAACAAAGCCGGCATCACCACGAGCGAAACTGCCGCAATGACGATGCCCGCCAGGCTCGGCCTCGGGATGTCGGCGGTAATGAGCTTTCTGGCCGCCTCGAAGATGACGTAGGCCGCCAGCACGAAGAAGGACCAGCCGACGAGTTTGGTCGCTCTTGCCTCGACCCGCTGTTCTTCGGGTTCAGACAACCGGGTCTGGCTGAAGCGCCATATCATGATGGCGCCGGAGGCTGATTCAGTGAAGCTGTCGAGCCCAAACCCGACCAGCGCGACGCTTGAGGCCAGCCCGCCGGCGAGCAGTGAGAGCATACCTTCCAGTAGGTTGTAGCTGACGGTGAAGTATGAAAGCAGGAGTGCCTGTCGGCTCAGCCTCGGCCGGCAGGTAGACGGACAGGGTGAGTTGTCAGTTGCGATTCTCATCTGCCGGGAGTGTAGCCGCTCCTGACGTGCGGTCAAGGAAGCCGCGGTCTATCGGTTCGTGTTCGGTGCGCTGATAGCCGACCTGTCTTGCCGGGCGGTGAGCTTGACTGAGTATCTTCCTCTGTTAGCATGAGGTGTGTTAACTGGCGCCGGTTGTCATGTGCCGGTGATGATGGTCGCGCATACTCCTGCGAGCCGGAGTTGTGCGTGAGCCGCGGCCGGTTTGTCACTGCCATCAATTGCATGGATGGCCGGACTCAGTTGCCGGTCAATGAGTGGCTGAGGCGAGCTTTTCGTGCCGACTACGTTGATACCATAACCGAGCCGGGGCCGGTGCGGATTCTGGCTCAGGCAGATGACGCGGTTGCGGTTGAGTCAATCAGACGGCGGGTGCAGGTCTCGGTGCTGAAGCACGGGTCGATGCACGTCGCGATTGTCGCCCACCATGACTGTGCGGGCAATCCGGAGGACAAGGAGACCCAGTTGCAGCAGCTTGCGCAGGCGGGCGCGCGGGTCAACGAGTGGGGTCTTGACGTCAGCGTCGAGCTGCTCTGGGTCGGCGAGGACTGGCAGGTGCAGCGGGTCGGCTGAGGATGGTCGAGCCAGAATCGCGAGCGTCGGGACCGGGCTGCTTTCAGGGCGGGCCGCGATGCTTGACTTCGGCCCTGAATCGGCTATATATTACCCTTTACACTGTACGGATACTGGATTCCTTGGCATCTGATTAAGCTCTGAACAGGAGGCTTAGTGGCTCGTATTTCGGGTATTGACCTGCCCGACAACAAGAAAATCCTCTACGCCCTGCCGCACATCTACGGCATCGGGCTGTTTTCCGCCCGCCGGATTCTCGACGCCGCCGGTATTGATGCAAACCGCTACGTCAAGGAACTGAGCGAAGAAGAGGTCGCCCGCATCCGCAAGGAGATCGAGAGTTCCTTCAAGGTCGAGGGCGAACTGCGGGCCGAGATATCGGCGAACATCAAGCGGTACATCGAAATCGGCAGCTACCGCGGTGACCGACACCGGCGCCGGCTGCCGGTGCGCGGTCAGCGCACGCGGACCAACGCGCGCACACGTAAGGGGCCGCGCAAGACATCGGGTGTGGTCAAGGTGAAGGTCGCCGGGCCACCGGGGAAGAAGTAACATGGCACGGAAATCAGCCAAACGTCGGGTTCCGCCGGCCTGCATCGCCCATGTCACGACAACGTTCAACAATACGATTGTGACGATCGCCGACCCAGCCGGCGCGGTCGTCTCGTGGTCTTCGGCCGGCCGGGTCGGCTTCAAGGGTGCGAAGAAAGGTACGCCGTTTGCGGCCGGGCAGTGTGCCGAGGCCGCAGCCAAGGAAGCGAGTGCCCTTGGGGTTCGGACCGTGGACGTCCGTGTCAGCGGGCCGGGCCCGGGCCGCGAGGCGGCCATTCGTTCACTTCAGAACGCCGGCCTGGATATCAAGTCAATCCGCGACATCACGCCGATACCGCACAACGGCTGCCGGTCGCCGAAACAGCGTCGGGTCTAGGTCCGAGGATTTGACTATGCGTTCAGGCCGTCTATAATCGGGACGTAATCATGGCAAGATACATCGGACCAAAGTGTAAGCGCTGCCGCAAGGCCAAGGAGAAGCTCTTCCTGCGGGGCGACAAGTGCCTTTCCGACAAGTGCGTGCTGATGAAGCGCGGCGAGGAGCCGGAAGTACGCGGTCGGAGAAGGATGTCGGCTTACTCGATTCAGTTGCGCGAGAAGCAGAAGCTGCGCATGATGTACGGCATCCTCGAAGCGCAGTTTCACAACTACTTCCTGAAGGCGGCCAAGACCAAGAATACGGCGGCGAGTCTTGTCATTGCGCTCGAACGACGACTGGACAATGTCGTGTTCCGGCTCGGGTTCGCCAGTTCCCGTACCCAGGCGCGGCAGTTCGTGCGCCACGGTCACATCACGGTGAACGGCCGTCGCATCAGCATCCCGTCGTATGCGGTCAAGGCCGGTCAGACCGTCGGCATCAACGGCCCGGAGAGCCTCAAGGTCATCGGTCCGATACTTGCCACCAAGGAAGCGCCCGGCATGACCTGGCTGTCGGTGAATCCGGAGCGCGGGACCGGTACCGTGGTTCGCGTGCCGACACCGGAAGACGTCAAGGACATACCCTGCAATACGCAGTTGATTGTGGAGCTGTACTCGAAATGAAGCTTAAGCCTTTTGTCCTGCCCGAGAAGGTCGAGCACGACGCCGAGTCCGCGACCGACACCTATGCCCGGTTCACCGTTGCCCCCCTGGAGAAGGGCTGGGGTCAGACGATGGGCAATTCGCTGCGCCGCGCCCTGCTTTCCTCAGTTCAAGGAGCGGCGATTACCGAGGTTCGAATTGACGGCGTTCCGCACGAGTTCTTCACGATTGACGATGTCGTCGAGGACGTGCCCGAGATCGTCCTGAACCTGAAGCGGCTGCGGATGCGGCTCTGGTCGGAGACGCCAAAGCTTTGTCACCTGCACGCTCATGGCCGGCGCGAGTTCATGGCCCGAGACCTGACCGTACCGCCGGAAATCGTCATCGCCAACCCGGACCAGAAGCTGCTGACCATCTCCGACGCCAAGCGGACGGTCAGCATCGAGATGATGGTCGAGAACGGCCGCGGCTATGTCAAAGCCGAGCGCATCAAGAAGAACCGGACCGCCCCTGAGGGGACGATTTTCCTCGACGCCTTCTTCTCGCCGGTCAAGAAGGTCAACTTCTGGGTTGAGTCAATGCGTGTGCTCGACCGAACCGACTTTGAGCGACTGGTGCTTGAGGTCTGGACCGATGGTACGGTGCGGCCGGAAGAGGCGCTGATTCAGTCCGGCACGATTCTCAAGAATCACATGGCCGTGCTTGTGCCCGCGGAGAAGGAACCCGAGTTCATCGAGGAAGAGCAGTTGTTCCGTGACCGCGAGAAGATGTCGGAACTGCTGGCGATGGACATCGAGGAACTCGAACTGTCGAACCGCGCGCTCAACTGCCTGAAGAAAGGTCATTCCAAGTCCACTGGTGAGCGCGTGGCAATCAACACGATCGGCGACCTCGTACAGCGGACCGAGAAGGACATGCTCGACATCGAGAACTTCGGCCGGAAGTCGCTCGAGGAACTGAGAAAGGTGCTTGAGGACATGGGTTTGTCGCTCGGGATGGACGTGTCCGGCCTGCCCCTGGCGGAACGGGAGCCGGAGCAGAGAGAGGAGTAGTCTTGCGCCACGGAGACAAAGTCAAGAAGCTGGGGCGGACCCGGTCGCACCGGATCGCCCTGATGCGCAACCTGGTGCGAGCGTTGTTCACTTACGAACGAATCAAGACCACGTTGCCCAAGGCACGGGTTGCCCGCCAGTATGCCGAGCGGATGCTTCGTTTCGCTGGCCGGAACACGATTGCGAGCCGGCGTGAGGTAGTCAAGTTCATTCCGGACAAGACGCTCGTGAAGAAGCTGTTTGACACAATCGCTCCGCGCTTCAAGGACCGCCCCGGCGGTTGGACGAGAATCTACCGTCTCGGGCCGCGTGAGAGCGATGGTGCCGAGATGGCGATTCTGGAGCTGGTCGTGCGCGAAGAGCGTCATACGGAGAAGGCGGCCCGCGAGAAAGGCGGGCGCAAGCCCGGCTCAGATAAGGCGGATAAGTAGAAGACCGCCGGTGAAAATGGCGAAGTCGCGGCACTGGTCGGTGGCCGCGGCACTGTTCCGGGCGGCCAGGCCGACAGGGCGACGACCGGAACAGCACCTCGTTTGGACATGACGGCGATTGTGCTGGCCGCAGGGGAGAGCCGACGCATGGGTGGGGGTGAGCCGAAGGTGCTTAAGGTCCTCGATGGTCGACCGTTGCTTGCTCACGTTATTGATGCGTGCCGTACTGCCGGGGCGACGCGCATCATCGTTGTGGTTGGCGCGGGTCGAGAGGCGGTCCGGGCACGGTTTGCGAACCAGGGGCTGGAGTTTGCGGTTCAGGCCGAGCCGAAAGGCACGGCCGACGCGGTGCTTGCCTGTCGGGACCTGGTCGGGCCGGCGGAGGAGTGCGTCGTGGTCTACGGTGACGTACCGTTGATGACCGGACCGACGATACGCCGGATGGTTGATACTCGACGCCGGACTCAGGCGGATGTGGCGGTGCTGACCGCGGTCTTGGATAACCCTCACAACTACGGTCGGGTGCTGCGCGGTGTCGATGATTACATTGAGCGGATCGTCGAGGAACGCGACGCCGACGACGAGACACGTCGGGTCAAAGAGGTGAATTCGGGATTCTACGCATTCGTCTGGGGTCGGGTTCGGCCGGCTCTGGAGCAGGTCAGGCCCAGTCGGGTCTCCGGTGAATACTATCTGACCGATGCGGTTGAGCTGGTGCGGGCGAACGGCGGCAGAGTCGTCGCCGTGTTGATGGATGACCCGTGCGAGATGCTCGGGGCGAACACTCCCGAGCAACTGGCAGCGATCGAACGTATGTGGATGGCTCGATCATCGGCGGTGCGATGAAAGTCCTGCTTGTTCTGCTGGTTGTGCTGCTGGCGGTTGCGGTCGTGTCGGTTGTCGTGCGGTTCTTCTGGACGAACGACGATTTCCGGTTCGACCCGAAGTCGGTCCGGCTGGAGGTCATCAACGGCTGCGGTCTGCCGCGAGTCGGACGTGCCGTGGCCGATGAGTTGTTGCTGCGCGGCTACAATGTGTACGGCGTCGGTAACTGCATCGAGCATTATGCGCGTACGCGCGTCGTGGACCTGCGCGACCCGAAAGGAAGTCATGCCATCCGGGTTGCCCGTTCGCTTGCAGTCCGACGGCGCTGGTGGCGGATACCGCTGCGCGGGTGGCTGATGCCGGACACCACGGTTTCCCTGGACTCACTTCGGTTCCTTGAGGCCCAACTGATTGTCGGCGACGATTTCCGCCGGTACTTCCCCGGGGTTGTGCCGCTGCATTGACGATGACGTCAGAGCGACTCGCCCGCCGCGCCGCGGAGTTGATCTACGACCGGCAGGGCGACGACATCGTGATCATGGACCTGCGTCGCCACTCACCGCTGGCCGACTACTTCGTCCTGGCTACGGCCGGCTCCGAGATTCACGGACGGGCGATTGCCGAGGACCTTCGTGAGCGGCTCAAACGCGAAGGTGAGCCGGTCCACCATGTCGAGGGCGAGGAAAACGGCGCGTGGGTTCTTCTTGACTATTTCAGCGTTGTGGTGCATATTCTGTTAGGTGAAGTCCGCCAGTTCTATGGCCTGGAACGGCTGTGGGGAGATGCCCCGCAGCGGACGTTTCCCGAGAGTCCCGATGATGACCGTCGAGCCGGGCGCGTACGCGCCTGAGAGGAGGCCTGGTTGAATCTCACATCCCTGCTGCGAGCTGAACGCATTGACCTCGATCTGAAGGCAAAGAAGAAGACCGAAGTACTCAGGGACCTCGTCGCGCTCGTTCGTCAGGGCGACGATGCCGAGATGTTGCTCCAGACGCTGCTGAAGCGCGAGGAGTTGGGTTCAACCGGCATCGGCAAGGGGATTGCCATCCCCCACGGCCGGTCGTTGCTGATTGACAAGCTGGAGATGGCCGTCGGCCGGTCGACCAAGGGCATTGATTTTGACTCGGTCGACAAGAAGCCGGCGCACATGTTCTTCCTCATTATGGCTCCACCGCAGGACCCGGGCAATCAGTATCTGATTACCCTGGGACGAGTAGCCATGGTCTGTCAGGAACTAGCCAAGAAGAAGCGCCTCTTTGACCCCCAGTCGCCCGAGGAGTTCATTGAGCTCGTCCGGAAGCTCGAGGAGAAGATTCGATGAACTCCGACCGGATTGAGACCCTGCGGTCACTGGAGGAGTTCGACCACATCCTGCGCGACATCGAGACCGACGACTACAAGGCGGTGGGTTTCGGAGGACTCAAGGCCTCGGATGAGTTCATCAAGACCGCGGAACGTGAGCGGGAGAAACTGACGAAGAAGGTCGACCCAAGGCTGCTGGCGCAGTACGAGCGGATCATGAAGCGCTACGGCGGCCGGGTCGTCGTGCAGGTCATTCGGGAGTTCTGCGGCGGTTGTTACGTGAAACTTCCTTCAGAACTGGTGGCGCGGTGCCGGACCGAACTGGTTATCTGCCCGAACTGCGGCCGGTTTCTGTACTACGTGAAGTAGTCGGCCCAGGCCGGTGCTCAGCAGCACCGGCAGAACGGTAGTCCATTTGGTCTGCCTGCTCATCCTTGTTTCCGCTTTCGAGTTCTCCTGCGGCAGTGGTCAGGCTGGTGCGATGCTGGCGGGCGGTGCGGTGGCTGACTGGCGCCACGGGCTCTGGCTCAACCCGGCACTGGTCGGTGTACCTTCCGGGTCGGGTTTCGCAGCAGTTGGCTGTCGTCCGTATGGCCTTGAGGGGTTGACCTGGGTTGCGACCGCGCTCCATCTCAAACAGCGGCGCTGGGGTGGTTCGCTTGGAGCAGGCAGTCTGGCCTTGGGTCGCTTCCGTGAGTCCGACGTGCAGTTCGTCCTTGCCGGCACGCCCGTTGCCAGGACATGGCTCGGCCTTGGGACTCACGTTCTGGTGCTGAATCAGGATGGAGCCAACTCGGACATTGCGCTGAGTCTTGATGTCGGTGGCTGGTATGCCCTGGGCCGATTCGCGCTTGGCGTGGCGGCCACGAACCTCAACCGACCACGCTGGCAGGACAGCGACGAACAGCCGGGATGCCTTGCCGCATCGGCTGCCTGGCAGCCGGTTGACGAGTTACTGCTTGCGGCCGACATTCTGCGTCAGGCAGGCAGCGAGGCGGTTGCCAGCGGGGTCGAGTTCAGGCTTGCGCCACCACTCCGTCTGCGGGCTGGAGTCCAGACTGCTCCGTTGCAGTATGCCGGTGGCCTGGAGGTCAGGGCCGGCATGCTGGGACTCAGCTACGCCTGGCGATTCCATCCACAACTGAAGGATACACACATTGTCGGGGTGTTAATAGAGTGGCGCTGATTGCTGTCTTGCTGTTCTTTGTCCCGGAAGAGACCGACCTCCTCCCGTCGTATAGCTGGACCGAGGCCGACGTCGCCTTGAAGGAAGAAATGGAGCAGTTGCTGGCCCAGCCGGTTGACCTGAACCGGGCATCGGTTGAAGACTTGCTGGCGATCCCGTGGCTCGAACCATTTCTGGCTCATGCCATCATCCGCACCCGGGATTCCATGGGCGGCTTCTGTGACATGAGTGAACTCAGGCTGGTTCCCGGCATGAACTCCGATGTTCTTCAGTCGCTCTTTGACGTGGTCACGATTCGGAGGAGCACCCGGACTTGGACATCGTCGGCTATGTTTCGGGCAGCGGTAGACTCGTTCGCCGGCCCGGGGCATCGGCCGACCCTGTTCACGCGCGCACAGGTAAGCAACGGTCCCTGGCAGGCGGCCGGAGTCGTAGAGAAGGATAGATGCGAGCCGAACTGGTTTGACTTTGTCGGTGGCAGCCTGCAATTCCGGTCGAGCCGATTCAGAGCCGTGCTTGGTGACCTGACATTGGGAAGCGGACGTGGTCTGGTGTTGAGTTCGGCCAGTCGGCGCGGCAGCAGTTGGTTGAACGAGAAAGCATGGGCCAAAGGGCAACTCGAGTTTCCCGTGTCGGCAACCGAAGGCTCAGGGCTGCGAGGATTTGGCCTGGAGGCCAGTAAGACAGGACTTGGCGCGTTGGGCTGGGTAGCGACCTCGGCCCGCGATGCACGACTCAATCCCGACGGGTCGGTTGAGCGCGTTCGAACCGACGGCAGGCATGTCGATTCCGCGGCGCGGGCTGAAAAGGGAACCTTGACCGAGCATTCGGCTGGTGCTGTTGTCCGTGTCCGCTGGCAGAAGGTTCAGCTCGGAGCATCGGGCATGCGCGTCGCGTACAATCGACCGTTTGTAGCCCGGGACTCGGCCTGTGCATTCTTCGGTCGGGACTTGTCGGTCGGTGGTGTCAGCCTGGAGTGGCTGACGCAAGGCTATGCGGTCGGCGCGGAACTGGCTGCGACGAGCAGCCGCCGAGTTGCCGGTGCACTTGAGGTCTCCGGCAACCGGCGCGGGGTCGCGGCCGGAATGAATCTGCGCGGACGCGGACATGGGTTCTTCTCTCCTCACGGTCGCTGGTCGAGCACGACGAGCAGCGGTGGACGACTTGACGGCTCGGTCCGGTTCGGTTACCGGGCCCGCGGGTTCGGTGCGAATTGCCGGGCAAACTCCTATCGGGACTTCGAATTTGATTCTCTTCCGGCCCGACTGGCAGTGGACATCGGCCAGCGAGTTGGGTGGCTGAGGGCGAGACTGGAACTCGGCCGGGTGTTTCGGGCTGGTGAAGGCCGATGTCACAGCAGTCAGCTCAAGTTTGAACTCGAGCCTGAAACAGGCGGCCGGGTTATTCTTGTCCTGGCCGACGAGCACCCGGAGCTGCGGCCCGGGCGGGGTTTGGCAGTCGGCCTGATGGCTTTCCTGCGCCGGCGCTGGTTCTCCGGTGGGGTGTCAGTAGCACGGTTTGTCATCACCGGCTCGGGCATCACAATGAGTGCGGTCGAGCCCGGCGTGATGCGTGCCGGCGGTTCGTTTCACACCGCATGTACAGGCTGGCGAACGGCTGCAGGTGCGGGAATCAGCATGGTCGGGCCGGGCCGGCTCGGGTTGAAGGTCGGCTGCACCTGGAGCCCGGGTCCGAATCTCGATGCGGCGGCACAACTCGAATTGGCAGCAGACGGTGATTGACTGCCACGTTCATCCCGACTTCTCGCCCGACGCGCAGGGCACGATCGCGGAGTACTGCGCCCAGGCCGAGCGCATCGGGCTTGACGGGCTCTGCTTCACGACTCACTATGAACCGGACCCAATGCGTGCCGACCGCGAACGGGTGATTGTTGCCGGACAGCCCAAGCCGGTTGATTCCGACTGGCCTGATGCCTACTTGACCGCGATTGACAGGGCCCGGGCCGCGTTTCCGTCAATCGTCGTGCGGGCCGGGGTTGAGGTCGGCTATGAGCCCGGGCTTGAGGGAGTCATCTGCGACTTCCTTGTCCGGTACCGGTTTGACTTCGTGCTCGGTGCAGTGCACTGCCTTGACCATGTGGCGATTACCGCGGGTGACGAGCTGGACTACTGCCGATGCGAGCTGGTTCCGCTCGGCGGCGAGGCTGTTGCCCGCAGATACTGTCGGAATCTTGCTGCTGCGGCCGGCTCGCAGTTGTTCGACTGTCTGGCCCATGTTGACATCTACCGCAGGTACCTTCAGCCGCTGTTCGACGAGACGTTCGTTCATGCCATCAACGATGGCATGTCTGAGGTCCTGAAACAGGTGGCTCGCTCGGGCACCGGGATTGAGGTGAACAGCTCGGCCCTGCGGCGTGGCTCAGATGAGCCGTATCCGGCGAGGCGACTGTTGGCGCAGGCGGTCGACCGCGGCGTCAGGGTCTTCACTATCGGCTCGGATGCACACCGGCCTGATGACCTCGGAACAGGCCTGGCGAGAGCGCAGGACCTGCTTCGAGGTCTGGGGGTTGAGCCGGTGTGCTTCAGCCTACGCCAGCCGGTCGAGCCAGGACCGGATGCTGTGCCCCGACCATCGGGTAACTCGGGATGAGTTCTTCGGCTTCGCGCCGCGCGGATCGTCTTGCCTCAGAATTGGATCTACCCGAGCGGCTAGGGCTGGTATCAAGATGCATCGGACTTCTCCTTTGGTGGACGGCCAGGTTTATACTTGCTCCGATAGGCGCGGTCAAGTTCTTCCTCAGCGCGCTCGATTGCTGCACAGAGACCAAGCAGGTCGATGCTGGCAACGGCGTGTCGCAGCGTCGCCTTGATCGCTTCCGCGGCCGTCGGGTCTCGTTGGCCTTGGCGTGGAACCAGATTGGGCTGAGCAAGCACACGGTTGAGCGGAGTGTCGATCTCGTACTTCCGCCGGACCCTGCCACCCAGCCGTTCCTTCCGCACCAGCCGCATCGTCGGCATGAACAGGTTGTGCTTGAGCTCAACCAGCGCCACCAGCCGGCTCAGGGCCCTGTACTCCTGCCGGGTGTCGTAGCGACGGTAGCCGGCATGACGCCGCACCAGCGCCCAGTTCTTGCTCTCGACATAGGGTGAGTCGTTCTTCTGGTACTCCCGGGACCGGGTAAACGGTACCCGGCAGCGCCGGGCAAACTCGGCCAGATGGTAGTTGAGGAACTCCGAGCCGTTGTCGGAATGCAGGCCGGTGGGTCGGAACGGCAGGGCGCGGAAGATACTGCGCAGCGCCGTCAGGGTCCAATGGCAGGCCTTGTTGCGCAGCACCCGGAGAGCGGTCCAGCCGGTTGCGGTCTCGGTGACGACCAGGGTATGGCAGAACTCGCCGGCGTAGCGTGTGCCTGAGTGACTGACGGTGTCGGCCTCGAGATAGCCGAACTGGTCTTTGGGCTTGTCATGGTAGGATTGGACCGGGA
>CBFGIT010000033.1:0-26930 GCA_965648905.1 Caldifarciminota bacterium | reverse complement strand
TCGTTGGTTCTCGACCCCTTGAGTGCAAATAGCCCCAACTGCGGAACCGCGGTAAGGTCCCCACCGTGCTGCACTCTGGTACGCTTCCTGCTCCACGGTGCGCATGTGGGAATGGTGTCGTATTCTGCCCAGGAATCGCTCTGCGGGAAGTAGCGCCAGAACTCCTGGGTCTTGCCACCCTTCAGGGCGTAGATGCTCCCCTCGTACAGGGCACCCGAGCCGCCCTCCTTCGACTTCTTTCTCCTGCCCATGAAGTTCAGGAAAGGCATGCCGGTCAGTTGCCCGGTCCAGACGTCGTTCTGGGTATCGAACTGCCAGAGTTCGTTGCGCTTGGCGCGGTGCGCGTAGACGTAACGCTCGCCATCAAAGACCAGGAAAGACCCGTCTGACCACGTCGCGCTGCCGCTGATGGGCGGGTCTGGCACGCCCTCCCACGAGTTGCTGGTTACGTTGAAGCGGTAGAACCTGTTCGCGTTACCTTGGAGCAGGTAGACGTAGTCGGTGCCGTTCTTGCTTACGAAGGAAACGTCAGAGCCGCCTTTCACCTTCGCGCGTGGCCAGCCAAGCGGAACGTCCGGCAACTGCACCCAGGAGTCTTCGGTCGTGCTGTATCGCCAGAACCCGACGGTGTTGTTGCCCTTGACCATGTAGATGTTGTCCGCGTCGTCCGCAGTCGCACAGCAGCCCTTGTAGGGCAGCTTGCCCTCGAGCCCGACTTTGACGCGGCTGAGCCAGTACCAACTATCCGCGATCGGATTATACCGATAGAAATCCTCGGTTCGATTGCCCTTTGCCGCATAGATGCGGCCGTCTCCCTGGTTGCAGGCTAGCCATCCTCCGGCCCTGACCAGCTTGCCAGAGGGAGACCTCGGCATGGTCTCACAATGAGCCCAGCCGACCTTGCCCCAGGACCAGAGCGAGTCGCAATAGAGCAGCATTGGCGTGTGTGGCTTGGTAGCGGCATGGCCCTCACCAACCGCCATTCTGAGCCAGCCGGCTTGGTGCGGAGGTAGCATCAAGGTGGCAGTCCCTGCCTGCCCGGTCAAGGCCCAGGAGTAGACCGTCGAATCTCTCATCACCGTCACCCTGGCCCCTCTGACCGGCCGGCTGTCCCCTGCCATTGTCACGCTCACGGTCAACAGCGGTGTGCCCGGCAACAGCGTATCGGGTGCCGAGACGACGGCCAACTCCGGCATCCCACCGCACCAGATTGGCATTGACGGGTCACCGAGCAACATGTATCGGTAGGCGTTCTTGTACTTCAGCGGCGACCCCGAGAAGGTCTTCACCACGTACGCCTGCATGAACTGCAACAGGTTGCCGATGTGGAATATGGGCGCAATGTACCCCAGCCCGCCGGGCAGCGGCCCGGCGTCGCACAGGGCGGCCATGAACATGAAGGCTTGTGCTGAGCTGGCTGTCTTATTGCTGCCCTCTGTGCAACCCAGCGATGCCACTGCGCCGCCTGGCATCTTGCGCATCCACGCCTCGGCGAGGCAGCGGGAGATAGCGATGTTGCCAACATGACAGCAGCCATTGTACACTACCGGCGTCAGGGATTCATTCTCCAGGCCGTCTACGTCTCCAACCTCCCAGTCGCCGCTGCTCCTCGACCAGCCGGACCACTTCGTGACGCCTCCGTGCCCCCGGTACATCACGATCCCGCGGCCCGTGTTCACCGCGCTGGCCACGTCGCTGTTGCTGTAGCTATGCCCCATGATGGTGTCCATCGAATAGCGGAAGAAGGTCGTGCACGGCGAGGTGAGTATCGCCATCGCGTTGGCCCCGAACACTCCGGGCTCCACGTGCGTGACGACGAGAGATGCCCTTGTCAGCCAGTCGCCGTTCGCCTCCGGACTCCGTTCGTACTTGAGTATCTTCCTAACCTGCCTCTCCAAGTCGTCCCCGTCCGTCACCGACAGGCGGCCGACGCCGAGCTCGGTGTACCACGGGTCTCCGTCAGCCTCGCCGTAGTAGAAATCACTCCAGCAGCTCTCTCTTTGTGCAGTTCCGAGCAGGTACAGCCCCATCGGGATCTGGTGGCTCTCACCGACCAGCAGCACCCAACGCAGGGTTGGGTTGGCGCTGTACTCGCTCAGGATGTGTGCCTTGATGGCCGCGGTGTCGCCCGGTCCCCATGACCCGCTAATCACCTTCGTCTGATACCCACGCTGACGAATCCAGCCCAGGAGCGAGTCCTTGAGCCAGTGGCTTCCGGCGTGGGTGCTGTGGCATATGACCAGATACTCGGTCCCCACCGGGCCGCGCGCACCAGAGTCGAGCTGGACGTTGAGCGCGCCAAAGTTGTCAACCAGCCGGGCATAGAGCGGTGCCATCCACCCTTCAACCGATGCTGGGTATGTACCGCCCGCGTGGTACAGAGTAATCCTCATCCGCGAGGCCACCCTGACCAAACCGGCGCCCGGGTTGACCTGCACCGGATAGGCACCAACCCCGGCGACCGTGAGGCGCCGCCATGGATGCGCGCTGTCAGCCTGTGCGTTGATACCGGGGTATGCCGTGTCCAAGAGATAGAAGGCACTGTCGATGACAAACGGGCCCGGCTCCTCACTATCATCCAGGTCGGGCTGCAACGGGTAGACGTCCGATATATCGAGCGTCTGACTCTCCTCAACCGACACGCTGCAACTGACGCTGCTCCCATCCGGAACCGCCAGCAGCAGCGGGACGACCGGTACGCGGGGCCTGCCCTCCTCGAAACCCGTGGCGTCGGTGCCCGGGGCATTGACCACGGTGTACTGCGCACCATCCACTTCAACGACCGTCGTCTCGATTGCCGGGACGAATAGGTCGAGCACGGTCTGGCTCGCAGACTGCGAGACGATTTCCACCCTGACCTGCTTCCCGGCACTGTCCGGCGGCAGCCAGCCGCCGAGTGCGACTCCGGCAGTGAGTGCCCAAAGCAATGTGAGCAGCAGTCCTCTATTCCTCGTGTCTTCCTCCTTTCGAGCTCATTCCTGCCGCTGTGCGCCTGAGCTGCTCGTCGAGGCGCGGCGGCTCTGTCTAGCGAACCTTGACCAGGCGAATGGAAACATCACTCCCAGCAAGCCTGGCAAAGTAGATTCCTGGCGGCACTTTGCGGCCGGTTGCGTCGCGGCCGTCCCACTGGTATACGACCGCGTCGTTTGGACTCGAGGCCTGGCGCAACGCTGCGATTCTGCGCCCGCTATGTGCGAAGACCGCGACCTCCTGGCCGGTAGTAGAGAGGCCCCCCCGTCTCAGCATCACGGCACCAGAGAAAGGGTTTGGCTCGGCCTGGAGCCTCGAATCTACGACGGCATGCCATCGCTGCTCACCGACGCCCGCCATGCTGTCGCCAATGACATACACCTTACTGCTGTTATAGTGTCCTACGTACAGGAGTCGGCAGCGTGATGCTAGGGCAAGTACCGATGGTGCGTCGCTGACAGGCAGGGTCTTGATAGAGCGCGAGCCGTCGCCAGCGAGTACCGAGACGTTATCAGAACCGGCATTCGCGCAGTAAGCCAGGTCCGTTGCAGGGCTCCAAGTGAGCCCGAGCGGGTCTCTGCCCACCGGGAGAACGGCAAAGACCGAGTCGCCCCGCCCGGATACGAACTGCACCGAACACCGGGCCCCGTCGAGTGCGACCGTCACGAGCGAATGCGCATCCACCGCGAGCATCGCTGATGGTGACATCGCCACGGGCCAGGGTATGATTGCGACAACCGTGTCGTCTGCGCCGTGAATCACGGTTGTGCCTCCATCCCCATCGCAGTAGTACTTGTCCACTGACCCGGCATAGCAGGAGGAAAGCAGGTTACCACCGGTCGGTATCACCCGGGCGACCTGATTCGTGGTCAGGTCAATGACGGCGACGTTCTGGGCGTCCACGCACCGGGCATACAGCTTCGGGTGGCGGGTGTTCAGGTCCAGCCCGAGTGGACCGCCGGGAACCGGAATCAAACACAGGAGCGAGTCGGTCCGGCAGTCTATGACGCCGACGACGTCTTCCTCGTAACCGCTGACGTAGAGCCGGTTGGTCCGTGCGTCCCAGACCAAGTTACTCGCCATCGGCACCGGGATCGAGCCGATCCGCACGTGGCTGTCACCGCTGATGACCAGGACCGAATCCCAGAAGGTGCAGTATGCTTTGTTTTCCAGGGAGTTGTAGCAGACCGCGAACGGCCGCCGTACACCAATCCATGAGAGAAGTCGGTTAGTGGCGCAGTCGATAGTGAACACCCGGCCCAGTTCGCTTACCCCGTACAGCACGTTCGCACGCGAGTTGTAGTCCAGGCTGCCGACCCAAGTGCATCCTACGTCCACGGAATCAATCACCTCCTGGCTAACGCCCACCCCGGCAGTCAGGCCGACCGCCAGCAGCAGCGCAATCTCGAGCTTGGCGGAGAACACCAACTACGTCCCAGTCAAAGCTTAGACGACCCTGGCCTTCATGTCAAGCTCGAAGCAGATGTCAGGCAAGTGCCCGGACTCCCGTGAGTTACCCTCGCGGGTCGTGACTTCAATGGTCGTACTCCCCGAGCTCTGTTGCACGACCTCGACCTGCGCAGGCCCTTGCCCGCCCGCGACTTCAAGCCATCCGGCAAACGCCGGCATGGCCGCGAAAGTGAAAACGAACACGACGAGCAAAGTCCTTCTGCTCATCTTGACCTCCTGCTTCTCTTCCGGCTTCCTTGAGCCGAGGGGAAGCTATTTCACTTTGACCAGCACGGTGGAACCGGCCGACCCGGCGATACGCAACACGTACGCCCCAGCCGGAACCGGACGGCCTTGGTCATCCCGACCATCCCAATGCCAAACGCCCCTGCCCGCCAGCGTGCGCACGAGCGTCCCGCTCGGCGCGTAGACATGCAGCGGCACGACGTGGCCGACCCCTGGCAGGCTACGGACAAAGACTGAACTCGAGAATGGAGCGGGCCGCGCTTCCAGCGCCGGCCCAGGCCCTGCCGCGATATTCCTTCCCTCAGACACGGGAGAAGTGGAGTCTCGTATCACGTAGACTCTGCTGGTGTTCAGGTGCCCAACGTAGACGCGGTGAACCGAGGGTGCCTCGACCATGACAAACGGACAGTCGCCCGCACTCAGAACTACGTTGACACGCGTCCCATCGTCTGCAAGCACAGATATGTCGTCCGTGACTGTGCCGGCGCAGTACACGAGCCGCCTGCTGGGGCTACTGAGCAACGAGCTTGCCACGCGGCCAACAGTCACTACACTCACGACCGAATCCCACTGGGTGTCTACCGAGTACACCGCGGAGTAGCCGCCACCATAGACGCCAAACATCATCAACCCACTAGTCGGCACATCTGTCATGGTCGACACACCACTACCGAGAGGAAACGGGATGCGGCCTATTACGGAGTCGCTCGCACCGCCGACAACTACGATACTCGTCGCGCCCACGCAGTAGAACTTGTCAGCGACGGACGAGTAGCAGCCGGCGTCGAAGTCGCCGCCCGTCTCCACGGAGCGAATTACCGCATTCGTAGCGATGTCAACGATAGAGACCGAACCCTCGTCGGAGTTCATGACGTATAGCTTGCGTCCAGGTCGGCCAAGGTAGGCCCGTATCGGACAGTCCCCTACCGGGATGCGGGCGACGATGGAATCGGTGCTGCAATCGACCACGAAGACTTGGTTGAGCGTCTGGCTGGTCACGAAGACCCGGTTCGAGACTGGGTCCCACACCGGCATAGTCGCTCCCGGCATCTCGATTCCCCGGAGATAGGAGTGCGTGTTCCCATCAATGACCGCAAGGTAATCCTCCCACTCCCCGCAGTGCGCAACGTAGCATTTGTTGTCGGTCGAGTCGTAGCATAGATCTCGCGGCCGAGCCAACGGCCAGCGCGCCACAAGCTTGTTGCTGTCGGCTGATATTGCGAAGAAGATGCCAGCCTCCTGCGACCCGCCGTACACAACGTTGGCGCGCGAGTTCAACGCGAGGCTGCCCACGGCCCGACCTGCCACATCAATCGAGTCCTCGACATAAGGTTGGCCATAGCTCACCCCGCCGGCCAGCAGGAAGCAGGCCAGGAGCATCAATCGGAATCCAGGGGCGTTCACGGTTATCTCTACACGAGATAGTCTACCGCTTAGCAGAACCACGTCAACCTCGCGCGCTGCCTCACTTCCCGCCCTACCGCTGCACCACCAGCCTGCAGTCTGCAGAAGTAGACGCCGTTGCCCGTGGACAGGCCCTGACCGTCCTGCCATATATTGACAACCAATAATTAAGTATTATGTCCCAGAACTCCCGACTCTGGCGAGATCGCTGTGGGAGCGGTCTGCAGCCGCGATTGTCGTCTGGCTACTTGCCTCCGGTGACGCAGCCGGTATTGTGCAGGTCGTGCTGCCACTTGGGCCAGGGAGCAAGAAGGTCGAGCGGGCCTTCGGCGTAGCCCTTGACCAGGTAGACCGCGTCCTGTCCCGCGACCACGATGTTGCCGTCGGACAGGATGGTCGGGTTGGGAGGGAAGTCGTTGGGCTGCATCCGCCGACCGCGGGGCGCTGGACGCGGCAGCGATGCCGGGCAGTCGCACGCCCAAGCGAGGTCGCCGTCGCCCTGCTCGAAGCAGTAAAGCACGTCGAATTCGTCTTGGATGTAGACGTACAGGTTGGCCGTGATGACCGGCGTGGTGGCGAACGCACTTGTGCCAAGATGCCTTTCCCAGAGCACCGTGCCGGTGACCCGGTCGTATTGGGAGAACCAGCCGGTCTCGGTGCCGAAGTAGACGTTGTCGTCCCGTCCCACTGCCGGGCGCGAGCCCCGACCGTTGGTCGGAACAGACCATGCGACCACGCTGTCCGGGTTCACGGCGTACAGCCGTCCCGCCCCCGAATCCGACGTGCAGTAGAGCACGCCATCGGAACGCAGGGCCAAGCCGGATACCTTGCCGTTGGCCAGCAGGCGGATATGCCAGACTAGGCTCAGGTCAGGACCAAGCTTGTACAGGTAGCCGGAGTCGGTGCCGAAGTACACGTTGCCAGTCGCGTCGATGACCGGCGCGTCGACCAGTTTCCCGGAGGGGCCGAAGGCGGCCTCCCGTGTGGCCGACAACCCATTGTCCACAAGGCAGAAGATGCTGTCGCCGCGCGGGACGTAGAGGCGGTTGCCTTTGACCGCGGCCGAACCCCATTCGACGTAGGTAATGTTATCCGGGTACCGCCACGCAGGAACGAGACCGGTGTCAAAGGCATACAACTGCCCCTCTTCTGAGGCCGCGTAGATGTGACCGGTCGCGCCGGAGTACGATGGGTGGCTGATGAAGCAGCCCGGGTAGAACTGGTCCCCGTGCGGGCGAGACGAGCGACTCAGCGAGCCGAACCCCTCCTCGGTGGCGATGTAGATGCGTTCTTGCTCTCCGGAACCGACGACCACGGGCGAATTGACGTGGGACCAAGGCTCTCTTTCAAAGCCCTGCCACCAGCAGATGACCGCGCCGGCCTGACCGACGACCAGCTCCAGCGATTCGGCATGGCTCTCGATTCCCCAGACGTCGGTGCAGAATGCCTTGACCCAGAATGTGTCGACACCGGTGTAGACGTGGGTCAGTTCCACGGTGCATGGGGTCGGGAAGTACGCGGAATCAGTTGAATCGCCGTCGCCCCAGTCGACGTGCAGCGCGATGCTGTCGCCATCCGGGTCACCGGCAGCAACCACGAATCTGGTCTCGGCGTCAATCGCCGTGTAGTCCGGGCCGGTAAAGGAGTAGATGACCGGCTCATGTCCGGTCGAGACGACCGTGATGTGGCACTGGCTTTCCATCGGGTGGATGTGCTTTGACTTCCCATCGGCGTCTCGGCCGAACTCATCGGGCGTGACGACGACGGTGTATGTTCCCGGCCGGTGCCAGACGTGGCTGAACCGAACCGTGTCGGTTGCCTTGAAGTAGTCGCGCGTGGTGTCGACTGACTCGTCACCCCAGTTGAGGATGTAGCGCACCCAGACCGGGGCCGTGGCGTTGACATCCGAGCAGACCGCAACGAGCGCAGTGTCACCCGAGCCGACCTGCTGAGGAGCTTGAACGATGATGGCGGTGACCTGTACGCCGCAGCCGTCGCCAAGACAGAATACCGCCGCTACCAGCGTGGCGGCAAGGAGGAAAAGGCGTCTGTTCACTCGTACTCCTTTGGCCAGCGCGGGACATGAACGAATCGCCTGGTGATTCGTATCATGTCCCAGGCCTTCCTACTACCTGTGCATCATTCTACGGCAGGTTTGGCGTGATATCAAGCCCCTGCACGAGCTAGGTGAACCGCGGCACGTAGCCGAGGGGCTCTTTCGGCGCCGGCTTGCGGAAGTTCGCGGTGTAGGCGAACAGGCTGCCCTCGGTCGAGATGTGCTCGAATCCAGCCTGCCGCGCCAGGCGCACCACGTCGTTACGGAACCGGTAGTGCGGGTCGGGCAGGAACTCGGATATCGAGAGCACGCCGCCCGGCCGCAGGACCCGCAAAGCCTCGCGCAGGGCCGCGAGCCGGTCCGGTATCTCACCGAGCACCGTGACGAAGTACACCAGGTCCACGTCGTAGATGTCGAAGGGCAGCTTGTCCGCAGGGGCGACGAAGAAGTGGACCTCTGGCGGGTCCGGGGCACGATCCGAAACGCCGGGCATTTCGGTCATGTCCCCTTGCCCGAGTCGGCGGCGGGTCTTTTCAGTCATCTGCGGCTGGATGTCAACGCAGAAGAGCACGCCTTTGGGCTGAATCCTGCGGGCGACTTCCAGGGACATGTAGCCGGTGCCGCAGCCAACCTCGACCACGCGCATGCCCGGGCCGACCGCCATGCGGGAGAGCACGACATCAGCAGGCATGAACAACCGGCGCAGCGGGCTGTCTAGGATGAAGCCGGCCCAGTGAGGCAGGGGGAACGGCAGCTCACGCATGATAAGCCAGACGAGGAGGACCGCGACGACAACAGCCATCCACGGGCCGGGCCGGGTGAGGAACAAAGGGTTGAACGGCAGAGCCGTTGGACCGCCGACTATGAGGAGCACACATCCGAGCGCATAGACCCCGGCCAAGGCGACGAGGACGAAGAACCTACCCATCTCGCCGATGCGTCCGAGAAGGGCGCGGTGCAGGACCCGGACGGCAAGCCAGAGGACAGCGGCCAAGAACACCACCTGCAGGAGTGGCCGCAGGGTAAGAAGCAGCCCGTCCATGCCTGATTGTACGGCCGGGAAGCACACGTTGTCAAACAACAAGGCCGGAGGCGCGGGCCTCCGGCCTGACCGAGCCGTCAGGGGTGCGGGTCAGTTCATGCCGCACCCGTGGCAGCCCGCCGGACCACAAGCGCCCGGCGGGCCGTCCACATCTTCGTCGTCAATCATCGCGCCGCGCATCATCCGCCGGCCCATGCCGCGCATCATCCCGCGTCCGCCCATCATCGGCGGCCGCCAGGCTTTGCGCTGCTCAGGCGTGAGCAGGTTGTAGATGTCGAGCTGGTGGTTGACCTGTGCCAGTTCCAGTTTGGCACGGAGGTCGCCTATTTCCTTGACCTTGGCAACAATTTTCTTGGCGTCGAGCTTGTCGGCCCGCCACAGCGCAGCAAGCTCCATCTCCTTGATGCGCAGGTCAGCCCGAATCGGCGCTGTCTCTTTGATATTGCTCATGCGCAGGCCGTCCATCTTGTCGAGCTGCTCCGCGGTCATCTCGGGCATCTCGGGTTTGTCGACTGCTCTCATATGCCTGCCAGGACCGGCCATTGGGCCGGGTTGAGCCAGCGCGATGCCGATCGCGGCCAGGGCGATGATTGCTATTGTGGTACGTTTCACGAAGTTTCTCCTGTTGTTTGTCACTTACTACATTCCTCCTGGCGGCCCGGGTTCACGCATCCATCGACGCGAACCCTGGTGCCGCGGTCGTGGACAACCGTCCGGGCCGCAGCGTGTCTCCAGTCGCTCCAGAAAGCGCTCACGTGCCTCTGGAGGCAATGATTCCATGAGCTGACGGGCGTTCTCAAACGCCAGCCGGTTCAACTGCTGCTCCAGTGAGCCGATGCGCGCGAGCAGAGACTCGGCCTCTCCTGCCCGGTCCGGCCGACGCACCAACTCCATGAGCCCGCGACGCGTTGCCATCAACTCCTCGCGCAGTGTGTCCATTGCCGGTTCCATCCGCATCCGCATCCGCCGGACCAGACCGTGCAGTTCCGGCCGGCCGCGAACGAACTCGGGCGGCGGGGGGGGCAGGGGCTGACGGGTACGCTCAAAGATGTAGAATCCCACCACGGCCAGATTCAAGGCGATGGAGCCAACCAAGGCGACAGCGAGCCATCTGCCCGACATCTGCTACTCCCCTGCCACGACCGATGCGAAGGCATCGGCAAAGTTCGGTTCATTGACCGAGACCGTCAGCTCTTCAGAAGCAGCCGTAACCCCGGGCCGGCTCCGGCCCAGCCCTGAGCCCAAGAAAGCACCGATGCTGACACAGGCCGACACTACGAGCACGGCAACTGCCGAACCAAAGACATGCCTCAAGCCGGTCCTGACGCGTGCCCGCACCGCCTGCCGGCTGCGGATTTCGGCCATCACGCGGGTGGTCAGGTATGGGCTAGGCTCCGGGACACTGGTTCGGGCCAGAAGGCTCATGTCTGATTGCAACTGCTCCAGCTCCCGGCGGCAGGCCGGACAGGCTCCAAGGTGTCTTTCGACGGCATCCCGGGCCTGTCCGGCCATCTGATTGTCGAGATAAGGAGGCAGCTTTCTCTGTACTTCTTTGCAGTCCATCGTGTTCAATTGTTTAGACACGTAGTCCTCCGTTTCACTGCGGCCTTTCAGATAATGCCCTTGGCCCGTGCCCCGGTCAGGAGCCTGCGCACGTTGGCCTTGGCGCGGAACAGCAGGGAATCCACTGCCCGCACGCTCTTGCCCATCGCCTGCCCGATTTCCCTGTAGCTCATCTGGTCGTAGACGGAAAGCACCAGCGCGGTCCGTTGGTCAGCCGGCAGTTGATTCAGGGCAGCCTGAACCAGCTCCTCGCGCCGCTTCTGATGGTAGCTCTCATCAGGCTGGTCGTGCTCGCTGGCAGGCAGGAACTCAGACAGCTCGAACTCCGGTCTCGCTCCTCTCCGGCGGTTGAACAGCAGGTTGGCTCCGATGCGATAAAGCCAGGTCTTGAAGCTCGAATCACCGCGAAAGGTATTGAGCTTCTCCCATGAGCGCACCAGGGCTGCCTGGGCCAGTTCCTCGGCTGTATTCGCATCGCCGCACATTCGATACAGGAACCCGAACAGTGGCTGCTGGTGCCGTCTGACCAGTTCCTCAAACGCCTCAAGCTCACCGGCCCGCGCCCGGCTGACCAGGTCCAGGTCACTGACTTCAGAAGTCATGTCAGTTATTGGGGGTCTGGTCTCTGGGCTGGAGCAGCCGGTCAAGTCCCGGGCTGGTGAACCGCTGAAGCGAGTCGGTCAGAAGCAGCGCCTCGCAGCCATTCACCACCGCAAGCGGAATCGCCTCAGGTCCCAGCAGCAACAGCACCTTGGACCAACCCTGGGCCCCGAGAGGGTCGCACGTCACGACAGTGGCGCTGGCAATGCCCGCACCAGGCCAGCCGGTGCGCGGGTCGATGATATGACAGTAGCGCGTGCTGTCCGGTGGGCCGAAGAAGAACCGCTCATAGTCACCCGAGGTCACGACCGCCATGTTCGACACCGACACGATGTCGATGATGCCCTCGCCGCGCGGGTTACAGATGCCCACTTTCCAGTTCCTCTCGCGGTTCCTGCCGATGGCGAAGATGTCACCACCAGCATCAATCACCGCCGAGTCGATGCCGGCCTCTCTGAGCACCCGGGCAGCCTGCTTCAGAGCATAGCCCTTGGCGATACCGCCGAGGTCAATGGTCGTGTTAGGGTTGACCTTGGTGACCCGACCCGGTTCGAACACAAGATACTGATACCCGACGAGCTTCAGGCAGGAGTCAATCGCCCGCTGCGGCGGCACTGCCATCTTGTGGTCGTAGAACCCCCACAGCCGCACCAGCGGCTCGACCGTGACATCGAACACCCCGCCCGAAGCGATGCTCAGGTCGCGAGCGACCTCAAGCACGCTGATGACTTCGGGGTCTTCCAGCGGCACGTTCCTGGTATTGAACGCAAAGACCGGACTGGTTGAGTCGAGATGGTTGAATCTGCGGTCGATTTCTGCCAGCCGCTTGAAGCCAAGTTCGACCGCTCGGTGCGTGACTGAGCGTGGGCCGAGGGCATGGATTGTAACATAGGTGTCCATGAGCAGCATGGTCCGGCGCTCGGACACGGTCGACTGACAGCAGGCCAGCAGCAAGCAGCACAGGAGCAGGTCGCGTGTGCGCTTCATCGACCCGCTTCGAATGGTCGGACCTGACCGGCCATCCTGTACAGTCCGGCCACAGCCTCACCAGGCAGTTGCACCAAGGTCCTGAGGCCGCTGCCTCGCGCGCGGCCGCGGCTCAGCAGGTTGCCGAACTCGCGGGATAAGACCGGGAACGCCTGCCAGGACTGGGCAACGATCCCGGCCAGTCTTTGCGGCTTCACGCCCAATGGCCGCAGCACAACCAGAAGCTGCGAAAGCCCCTGTGCCACTGCTTCCGGCGCAGTAGTCAGGGCAAGCAGGCCGGTCGCAGCAAACAGCAGTGTCACCCGCGCGGCAAAGACCAGCCCGGCCATGACCCCGGACAGCGTGATGCGCACCGGCCCAAAAACAAACAGCACCCTGCCCCAGTTGGTGAACAGAACGGGCAGGGCCAGCGCGCCGAGGCAGAAGAGAATGGCCGCCCGCGACCCGGCGAGCATTCGGACCGGATTGAGTCGGGCCCCAAGGCAGGCCGCAACCAGCAAGACCGCGAGCCCGGCATAGACCCTCAGGTCAGTGGTCAGCACCGCGACAAGCCCGACCAGTGCCACAAGGCTGACCTTGAGCGCGGGCGTCATTCGGTGCAGAAACGAACTGCCCGCCACGTATCGATGGGCGTAAGGCGGTTCTGCCTCGGGCGTTGGGAGCGCATCTTCTCGAACGTCCGGCGAATCCAGTCGCCGCACCGCCGCAAGCGCGACAAGCCCGGTCAGGACCCCGGCTGCCACTGCGGAAATGAGGAGCCACGGCCAGAGCGCAAGCACACCGGGCGAGCGCACGAGCAGAAGCCAGGCAACGAACAACTGGGTTAGGATGTGGGCAACTGCGCCGGTCACGCTGATGCCGATAAGCCCGGGCCGCAACAGAGCGCGGCTCGACGCAAGATACCAGCCCGAGACCATGACCAGCGCGCTTGTGACTGCGCCGGAGAAACTCAGCAGAAAGGTCGGAGAGAGGAAGGTACCGAGCACCATCGAACTGACGAGTGAACGCATGACCGCAAGCTGCATGGCCGCGGCCGGGCCGAGGTCAACAAGGGCAACGAGCGTAAAGACATTGGCCAGCCCCACCCGCACACCCGGCACCGGATGAGGCAGCATCGACTCAGCCACGTGCAGCACACTGGCCCCGGCCACGAGCATCGCCAGCCGCGACGTTCCCAAGTCACCGGGTTTCGGCATCATACTCCTGACCCTGACCAGTAATGGTAATGACGATGCGATTAGGCAGGCAGATGATGGTACTGCCTGGAGTTGAGCGCCAGCCGGCATGGCGGCAGATCCCTTTCGGGCAGTTGGACTCTCTCACCCGCACGCGGCCGGAACGAATCTCGACTGTCATCTTGTCGGCGACCTGGATTAGCGCGTCGCGCTCAAGCGGATACGCGCCATAGAGCCGGTTGCCCAGGCGGACTTCAACTGCACGATGTTCATGAGGCAGGGAATGGCGCCGCACCAGCACCCAAACCGGTAGTACCACCAGCGCAACGACGAGCAGGACGTCAAGGAACGTCAGCCGGTCGCCCCGAAATCTCAAGCGGTCGTGCCCAGTCGAGCCGCGAACCTGAGTCCGGCCTGCTCAAGCTCGGCATCACTTACCTTGTCGGTCACGACCCGCTCGTCTGCCACGAGCTCGATGTTCCGACCCGCAATGTCCTTCCTGAGCAATTCCAGCGCCCGCCTGACCTCACCACCGGCGCAGGTGAAGACGACTGCCAGTCTCCTGCCCTCAAGCTTCGCCTCGCGCAGGAAAGTCCGCGCCGGGCAGGCGAGCTTACCCGCCCAAATCGGCGCACACAGGACAACCCGGTCAAAGCCTGAGAAGTCAAGGTCCATCGGCTTCAGGGCCATGCGAATGTCGAACACCGCGCGGAAGCCCATGCCCATGAATCCGTGCTGCCTGACCGACTCGATGCATCTTAGCTCAGCGCCCAGTTCCCGGGCCAGGGTCCTGGCCACAACAGCAGTGTGGCCGAAACGGGAATAGTAGACCACGCACGTCTTCATCGACTACTCCGGAGATAGCAACTCATGTATGAGGATAAGCAGCAGCACCGGGCTGTCAATCTTCAACGCCCCGTTGGGCCGGTACGCTTGACCCGAAGCTCGTCTTTGTCTAGATTCTGGCGTGGCACTGAAGAGCATCACGGTGCGCGGTTTCAGAAACCTCGCGCCCGCCACAATCGAACTGGCCCCGGACCGGAACTACCTGTTCGGTCCCAACGGTGCGGGCAAAACCAACCTGCTTGAGGCCATCTACTACCTGGCCATCGGCCGGTCGTTCCGACGCTGCCCCGATACTGAGCTTCTGGGATTCGGTCAGGACGTACTAGTCGTGTCCGGCCAGGATGACACCGGCACTGAGGCCGAGATTCGATTCGACCGCCGCGAAAAACGACTGCTCACCAACGGCATTCCTCAGACGCGGCTCTCTGACTACTTCGGCTGGCTACCGGTCGTGGTGCTGCTGCTTGAAGACATCGAACTGGTACGCGGTAGCCCGGGCGTGCGCCGGGCTTTTCTCGACATGGCAATTGCCAAGACCGACCGGGCCTATATCGGAGTCGCAACCGAGTACCGCCGGGTCCTGCTCCAGCGCAACCGACTGCTTGAGAACGGAGCGGGCGAAGACCAGTTGGCTGCCTGGACTGAGGAGCTCGTGCGCACCGGCACAGCGGTGGCTGAGCGACGCTGGACCGCGGCAGAACGACTACTTGGTCTGGCTGGTCAGTATTGTGAGAAGCTGACGCACGCACCGGCACGGTTCGAGTACCGTTCGAACATCGGCGATGGTCCGGCCAGCCCTGACCGGTTCCGCCAAAGACTGGCCCAATCCTCTCAGCGGGAACGGCAGGTCGGCACTACCCTGGTTGGGCCACACCGGGACGATGTCCGAGCTACCCGCGGCGAAATAGACCTGCGTCGCTTCGGCTCGGTCGGCGAGCAACGCCTGGCCGGAATCGCCCTGCGCCTGGCTGAAGCCGACCTGCTGCTCAACTCAGCCCGGACAACCCCAGTATTCCTGCTCGACGAAATCGCCTCAGAACTCGATGAAGAGCGGAGCGGCCAGGTCTTCGACCTGATTGCCGCACGAGGACAGATGGTCTACGCTGCGGCGCGAAGGCTGAACAGCCTGAATGCAGCTCGCTCAGACGCGGTGCGTGACAGCCCGACTTCTCCCTCTCCGCCAAGAGAGTTCCGAATCGAGTCCGGCCAGGTCACGCTGATGTAGGACAATTCTAAGTACCTTGTCTGTGGCCGCACCTCACTCCATCACCACGACCTGCTGCGTCACGACAGCCCTGCCTGCTGACATGCGGACAAGATAGACCCCGGCTGAAAGACCGCGGATGTCAAGCGACGCAGGACAACCGCCATGCTCAACACCCAGAGTCTGGCTCAAGACCGCCCGGCCGGCAGCATCGCGGACACTGACCGACACCTGACGGCTTGGATATCGCGCCGCTTCACCATGAACTCTCAACGTGACCTTGCCACGCCGGGCCGGGTTCGGGAAGACAGCAAAAGGTGAGGAACGAGAAACAGACCGCTGCTCGGCAATGCTGGTCAGCGCCGACGAATAGTAAACCTCGGCCTGAGGACTGGAAAGATACCCACCGGGTACGTACAGGCGACCATTCACCGCCAGACCATCAGAAGCCCAGCGCTGCACTGGCAACGAGGTCTCGGTAACCCAGTTTCCCAAGCTGCCGTCTGGATTCACCTGGGCTGAATACACGCTGCTCAACGGGCCAGCACCCCAGCCGCCGACTGCATAGACCCGGTCGCCAACTACAGCACAGGTCAGACCATCGCTCGGCTGAGGTAACGAAGTTGTCGAAGTCCAGGGCGACAGCGACCCGTCCGGGTTGATGCGGGCGAAGTAGACCGAGCTGACCGCGCTACCCGGTTCATTCCGGCCGCCGACCGAATAGAGCCAGGTATCCTTGACCGCCACACCCATGATGCGCAGCGGCTCGGGCAACATGCTTGTCTCGGCCCAGGCGCCGATTGAACCGTCGGGCCTGACCCGTGCGTACCTGACGTTCGCAACGGTCGGTGTGCCGACCCCCGTTGCTCCACCGAGCATGTACAGGTTCGAATCGACTAGGACAGCGCCCTGGGTGTAGAGCGCAGTCGGCAGACTGGTGCCTTGACGCCAGGTCCCGACGCTGCCTGACGAGTCGAGCTCGGCATACCAGACCGCACTTGTCAGACCGCCTAGATTCCAGCCCCCGCAGACGTAGATATGACCTCGGGTTGCGTCGGCTGAGAACCAGCCGATACTGACCGGCATGGCAGTCGTGGCAGTCCACGAACCAAGGGTTCCGTCCGGATTCACGGTCGCGTAGTCGCAATTCGACTGCGGCCCCTCACCTCCGCCCAGGAAGTAGACATGATTGCCTGCTGCGGCACAGGCATGGCGCCACGACGGCCGCGGCAGACTCGTAGCCTCAGACCAGCTAATCGCTTCGGCTAACAGCGCGGCTGCAAGCACAGAGAGCAGAAACATGACTGACAGCTTTCTCATCAAGGCTCCTTTAGTCTATTGTCCTGCTTTCCGCACCAATGTCAAACCGTGCCCAGTCGTAAGTCGAACAGCATCTGCTGTTCGGCCCGTCTGTGCAACCGGCAGCACGAATTGCGTCAGAACCGGCTTCGCATCCGGCCACTCGCGTGGCGACCGACCTGCCCGCGCAATAGCCTTTCGAACTGCAGCCTGAACCGGCAACACGCGCGACTCCAACTCCGACCTGGCAACTGCTGACACAGCCGGCTTCCCGCCTGACTTCGGGTTTGGCATAGGGAACCATTCCCCCAGTCACTCCCAAGACCAGAACTAGAACTGGACGCCAGACGCGACCCCAAACCTTAAGCCTTGGGACTAGGCTACTTAGGGCAAGCGCCTAATAACTTCGACCCTGACCAAGACTCTGATTGATTCCATGTCTACCGTCATTGTGGCTGTGTTTCGGATTCCGCTCTGCGTCAGCCAGCCAACGGCCGTCCCATCGTCTGCCGCCTTTGACATGACCGGCCCGGACATCTATGATGCTGCGATGGCCGAAACACATGGCCGACAATTGGCAACGCCGAGCTTAGCAGCGCGGGCTAGTATAAGCAGTTCCGCGCCTAGTCCTCTGGATTCATTCGGGACTCCTGGAAGAAGGAGTTTTCCGATGACAAGACGTAGCGCCGCAAGGAGGTTTGTCGTGTGCTTTGCCGTGCTAACTCTTGCCGCAACTTACCTGTTCGCCGAGGGCGGCACGGTGCACGTACGCGGCTACTATCGCCGGGACGGGACTTACGTCCGGCCGCACTGCAGAACTGCGCCCGACGGCAACCCGTACAACAACTACAGCTTTCCAGGAAACTACAACCCCAATACAGGAAGAGTCGCGACCGGCAACCCGGATACCTACGTACGTCGATACTACGCTAGGAGCGGCTCGTCGTATGGTTCGGCCAGCGGGTACGAGGCGACCGTACGGACGACCTCGCCTGACGTGGATGGGACGCGCACCGCGGCACCGCGTGGCCCAAGGAGATACCGCAGCAACCGCACTGCCGCCCTGCAGATTGCACTCCGGCAGTTGGGATGTGGCCCTGGGCCTGTGGATGGGCTCTACGGCCCCATGACCAAGCTGGCCGTGATGCTCTACCAGTCGCGCAATGGGCTAGCAGTTGATGGCATCGCTGGACCAGCCACTAGGGCCTCGCTGCTCAGGGACCTACGTCTTGGGAAAACAAGGTAGCCCTGTGAACAGGTGACATTGGCACAGACGACCCCGTGTAGCGATCGCCGCGCCCTTAGCCCGCCTTGGTCTGGGGAGGCTACTGTGCTAGACAGGTGTGTGGTCTGGAGCCGCGCCGGTACCACAAAGAAGGACGAAAGGAGGCAGCATGAACACGCGCCCACGCGAACTTGCCCTAGCAGCAGCGATTGCGGTCCTGGCGACACCTGCTCCCGCTGAAGTCTACAGAGTCACCGTCACTCTCAACGCGGATGGCCTGTATCAGGTGGATGGCACTAGTCTGTATGTGCAGACACGGTACTGCTACGAATATGCGTATTCAGAGGATGCGATCTTGAAGTACGATTCCTCCTGCGGGTACACCAAAGGAGTTCTGTACTTCCTCGACTCTGAGGAGAGTTACGACATAGAGGAAATCTACTCTGCCGTGATGCCGGAGTACGGATCCAAGGTCCTTACGGAATCCGGTGAATTGGAGGACATCGATGTCATCCTAATCCCGACTTCGTTGGGCTAGCGAAGATCAGCGAATCTGCCGTGCTCGGGCACTGTGAATTCAACCGAGCGTACGCGCCTGTCGACGCGGCCGCAAGCCTCATGCTAGCCCAAGCGCAAGCTCAGGTCACTTGACATCGGCCCTTGCCAGTTCTAGAATCCCAGCGTGCCCGTCATCTTCAGGTACAAGGGCTACCGGTTCTTCTTCTATTCCAACGAAGGAGTGCCACGCGAGCCCCTGCACGTGCACGTGCGACGGGAGAACGCGGTAGCGAAGTTCTGGCTCGAACCGGTGCCTGAGGTCGCAAGCTCGTACGGACTCGCGGCTCATGAGCTCCGCGAACTGCTGGATGTCGCGGCTGAACGTAAGGCAGAGATTGAGAGGTTCTGGAATGAGCACTTCGGCAGTTGAACCACTGGCCATCCGCGTCACCTTTGACGTCGACACGATGTGGGTAGACTTGGCGGACGGGAGGCGGTTGGGCGTCCCATTGGCCTACTTCCCACGTCTGCTGAGAGCGACTCCGGGCCAGCGGCAGCGCTGTGTCATCAGCGGCGGCGGCACCGGACTCCACTGGGACGACCTCGACGAGGACATCATGGTATCGGCGCTGCTCATCGGCATCGGAGACCGGTCTCGGGTCGAGCAGCCCGAAGCGGCCGTAGCCCGCGACCGCAAGGCTCAGGCCTAGACGGCGCCTGCAGGCACAGCCGCGGCTTCAGGCCGCAAGCCCGCGCCGTGCGCCGGTCGCACCTCGGGGCAAATCCCGTCCCGCACCGGTTGACACATAGCGCTTTCCATACTATCATCCATCGTCTGACAGGACTCGGATGGCTACTGTCCGTCCGGGCCTGAAGGAACCAAGCCGGAAGCCTTGTTCCGACGAAGAGGGCTGAAAAGGCCCAACTCGAAGGGGCGGTTTCGCCCTTAGCTTCCGAAGCACAGAACCCTACCAGTAGGACACGGAGACCGCGTGTGGCAACAGACGAGGTCAGAAGCCAGATTGCAGGGGCCGGAAGTCGGAGGTCCCGGGATTCTGCATTCTGCACTCTAGCTTCTCGCCTCTGAATTCGCCCGGAACGCGGTATCTCTTGTGGTGAAGTATCGGAGAAGACATGCTAAAGCAGAGATTAGGTGTCGTGGCTGTTTTCGTGGAGAACCGGCTCGAAGCCGCGCCCAGAGTGAACGCCGTGTTGAGTGAGTACGCAGCCATCGTCGTCGGCCGCATGGGCATCCCCTACCGCGAGAAGCACCTGTCGGTCGTCGCCGTCATCGTCGACGGCACGAACGACGAAATTGGCGCGCTGACCGGGAAGCTGGGCGCGATACCCGGCGTCAGCGTGAAGGCGGCGCTGAGGAAGAAAGAGGCGAACGGGATGAAGTCAGAAATCAGAAGGCAGAATGCAGAAGGCAGCAGTGCAGACCGCGAGGAGATAGCATGAGCATCGCGGCTGAGCCAAAGGCAGTGGACTTCATCGACGACCGGCGCATCGAGGAAACGCTGGCTGCGGCCAAGCCCGACTCATCGCGCGTGCGCGAGGTGCTGGCCAAGTCGCTCGCCAAGCGGCGGCTTGAACCGGACGAGGTCGCAAGTCTGCTGGCAGTCACGGACAAAGAGCAGTGGTCTGAGGTGTTCGAGGCAGCACACACCCTCAAGCAGAACGTCTACGGCAACCGCATCGTGCTCTTTGCCCCGCTCTATGTCGGCAACCGATGTGTGAACAACTGCGCCTATTGCGGGTTTCGGTGCACCAACCGCGACGCCGTGCGCAAGACCCTGTCCGACCAGGAGCTGCACGACGAGCTGGTCGCACTTGAGAACCAGGGGCACAAGCGACTGATACTTGTCTGGGGCGAGCACCCGGACTACTCGGCCGAGGAGATGGCCCGCGTGGTTCGGCTGGTCTACTCAATCAAGGTCGGCCGAGGTGAAATCCGACGCGTGAACATCAACGCGGCCCCGCTCGATGTCGAAGGCTATCGCACCATGAGGCAAGCCGGCATCGGTACCTATCAGGTGTTCCAGGAGACTTACCATCACGACACCTATCGCCGGGTGCATCCCGAGAACACGCGCAAGGGCGACTACCTCTGGCGCCTCACCAGCCACGACCGCGCCATACAGGGCGGAGTGGATGACGTCGGCATCGGCGCTCTGTTCGGTCTGGCTGACTGGCGGTTCGAGGTGATGGGTCTTGTGGCGCACACCATCCATCTCGAAGAACGCTGGGGCGTGGGGCCTCACACCATCAGTTTTCCGCGTGTCAATGTGGCATCAAACGTTGAACTCGACCGCTCGCACTTTGTCTCGGACGAGGACTTCAAGAAGGTCATCGCGGTACTGCGCCTGGCCGTGCCCTATACCGGCCTGATTCTCACGGCCCGAGAAACACCGGAACTGCGGCGTGAGGCGTTACGCCTCGGCGTATCGCAGATTGACGCCGGCTCGCGCATCGAGCTGGGCGCGTACCAGGAGTGCAGAAACGGCGCGTGCCAGGAACTGACCCGCGAGCAGTTCGAGCTGCACGATACCCGGCCCCTGGATGTGGTCGTGCGCGAGCTCATCGAGGACGGCTACGTCCCGAGCTGGTGCACTTCCTGCTACCGGCTGGGTCGGACCGGCGAGCACTTCATGGAGTTCTCGATTCCCGGGTTCATCAAACGCTACTGTACGCCCAATGCCCTCACCACCCTAGCCGAGTACCTCACCGACTACGCCAGCCCGGAGACGCAGGCAGCGGGATTCGGACTCATCGACCGCGAGCTTGAGAGGATCGAGAACGAGAAGACACGGAATCAAGTTCGAGAGCGTGTCGAAAAGATAAGGACGAGTGATGAACGAGACCTCTGCTCTTAGGGAAGCGCTATCGCGGCTGGTGCACGGGCAGCCGGCCAAACTCTGGCTCTGCCGTGCCAGCGGTCGGCGCTGGGACTTCCTCTGGTCGGTCGGGGAGGAACGGCTCGAACCGGCCGAGCAGGTCGTCTCAGACAACGAGTACGCGGTCTTCGGCGAGAACGTCGGGCCGCATCTGGCCGGGCTTGTGCGCGAGGAGTTCGCCCGTTTCCGCGCCGGCGCCAAGACGCGCACCGAGAAGGACCTCCTGGGTGAACGCGAAGTGCCGGCCGGCGCGCTCTACGGCATCCACACGGTGCGGGCAATCGAGAACTTCCCGCTCGCGAACCGGCCCATGCACATCCTCCTGGTTCACGCGTTCGGCGCAGTCAAACTGGCCTGTGCCCGGGCCAACCGCGAGCTCGGCATCTGGCACAATGACCCGGAGCGGGCGGACGCTATCGAGCAGGCGTGCCGGGAGATGATGGAAGGCCGGTTTGACGGCCAGGTGCTGGTCGACGCCCTGCAGGGCGGAGCCGGAACCTCGACGAACATGAACGTCAACGAAGTACTCGCCAACCGGGCACTCCAGATACTGGGAGAACCGCTCGGGCATTATGCGCGGGTCTCACCCCACGATGACCTGAACCGGCACCAGTCAACGAACGATACCTACCCGACCGCGCTCCGCATCGCCGCGGTCAAATCGTTGCGCGAGCTCGAAGAGGAGCTGGTCGCCCTGCAGGAGGCGTTCCAGCTCAAGGAACGGGAATTCGCCGGTGTGGTCAAAGTCGGCCGGACTGAGATGCAGGACGCAGTCCTTACCACACTCGGCCGCGAGATGGGTGCGTATGCCGAGGCGTTCGGCCGCGATCGGTGGCGGGTATTCAAGTGCGAGGAGCGGCTGCGCACCGTCAACCTCGGCGGCACCGCCATCGGCACCGGCGTAGGCGCGCCGCGCAGCTACATCTTCGCCGTCGTTGACCATCTGCGTGACATCACCGGCATCGGGCTCGGCCGGGCCGAGAACCTCGTGGAAGCGACGCAGAATGCCGACGCCCTTGTCGAGGTGTCGGGAACGATGAAGGCCTGTGCTGCCAACCTCATCAAGGTGACGAACGACCTGCGGCTGCTGTCGTCCGGCCCGGAGGCAGGACTGAACGAAATCTACCTGCCTGAGCGTCAGGCAGGCTCGACTATCATGCCGGGCAAGGTGAACCCAGTTATCCCCGAGGCTGTGGCACAGGCGGCAATGATGGTCTTCGGGTACGACGCGGTCATCGCCATGGCCGCAGCTGGTGGCAACCTCGAGCTAAACCAGTTCATGCCGCTCATCGCCTATGCCCTGCTCGAGGAGCTGGAATTGATGCACAATGCCTGTCGCATCCTGCGCCTGCATTGCGTGACAGGAATCCGGGCGAACGTAGACCGCTGCCGCCGGTTCGTCGAATCGACCACGGCCACGGTCACTGCACTCGTGGGCGAGATTGGGTACGAACGAGCCGAGGAACTGGTCAAGGAGTTTCAGGCAACCGGCCGACCGCTGCGCGAACTGGCGGCCGAGAAGTACGGCGTGCCGGTTGAGCGGTTTGACGAGCTGGTGTCGCCCGAGGCGGTGAACCGACTGGGAAGCAGAGAGGAATCAAGAAGTCGAGGGACTGAGGCTTCGAGTGAGGGGCAAGAATGAAGACGCCCAAGGGCCTGCGCCTGCACATCGGCATCTTCGGCCGGCGCAATGTCGGCAAGTCGTCGCTTCTCAACGCGTTGACGCGGCAGCAGGTGTCGATTGTCTCGGACACACCCGGCACGACCACCGACCCGGTCGAGAAGCCGATGGAATTGCTGCCTCTCGGGCCGGTGCTTTTCATCGATACCGCCGGGATCGACGACATCGGCGCTCTCGGCGGGATGCGGGTCGAGAAGACGCGCCGAGTCGTCGAGCGGACCGACATGGGCGTGATTGTGGCCGAAGCCGGCCAGTGGGGCGATTTCGAACAGGCGATGCTTGAAGAGCTGCGGCGGCGCAAGGTCCCGATTGTGGTGGTGTTCAACAAGAACGACCTCGGCGCGCCAACCGCGGAGCTGACACGGAGTCTGCGCGACTCAGGCGTGCGCACGGTCGAAACCGCAGCGGCCCGGGCCGAAGGCATCCTGGCCCTGCGCGAGGCCCTGATTGCGGCCGCACCTGAGGACTTCGTCAACCCGCCGACCATCATCGGCGACCTCCTGCCCGCGGGTGGCCTGGCGGTGCTGGTTGTGCCCATTGATAAGGAAGCGCCCAAGGGCCGGCTTATCCAGCCGCAGGTGCAGACCATCCGTGACATCCTTGACCGCGACGCCTACTGCATGGTCGCGAAGGAACGGGAACTGCGGGACGCGCTGCTGCGCCTGAACCGCAAGCCGGACATCGTCGTGACCGATTCGCAGGCGTTCCTGAAGGTTGCCGGTGACACGCCGCGCGACGTGAAGCTGACGTCATTCTCGATTCTCTTTGCGCGATTCAAGGGCGACCTGACGGAAATGGTCCGTGGTGCAATGGCAATCGAGCGGCTCCGGCCCAAAGACAAGGTGCTCGTGGCCGAGAGCTGTTCCCACCATCCTATCGGTGACGACATCGGCCGGGTCAAGATACCGCGCTGGCTGACCCAGTACGTCGGCGGCAGGATTGAATTCGTGACGTACCAGGGCCACGACTTCCCCGAAGACCTGTCCCCGTACAAGCTGGTGATTCATTGCGGCGCGTGCATGACCAATCGCCGGGCAGTTCTGAACCGCGTGGCCCGGTGCCGGGAACAAGGCGTACCCATCACCAACTACGGTCTGACCATCGCGTACTCGCTCGGCATCTTTGAGCGGGCGCTCGAACCGTTCCCGGCCGCGCTGGCCATCTACCACGAGGAAATGGCCAAGACCCAGACTCCAATTACCAGACAGAGGGAAAATGCCTAGCTCCCAGGCTGTAGCGCCTGCCGGCCTGCACTTGGAGAACCGCTCGACCGTTCTGGCCTGGCTTCGGGAAACCGAAGAAACCAGGCTTGAACTGCTTTGGGCTGAGGCGGACCGGGTACGCAGGGAGCACGTTGGTGACGAGGTCCATCTGCGCGGTCTTGTTGAACTGTCAAACTACTGCTCGCGTGAGTGTCTCTACTGCGGCATCCGGGGCAGCCGCAGAATCGAACGCTACCGGATGAACGAAGAAGAAGTCATGGACTGCGCCCGACTGGCCGTGAAACTCGAATACGGCACGGTCGTGCTCCAGTCCGGCGAAGACCCGGGTCTATCATGCGAGTTCATTGTGCGGCTGGTTCGCCGTATCAAGACCGAGACCCCGCTCGCGGTCACGCTGTCACTCGGCGAACGCACGGTGGCGGAACTGGCTGCCTGGCGCGAAGCCGGCGCTGACCGGTACCTGCTCAAACACGAGACATCAGACCCGGCGCTGTTCGCACGCATACACCCGGCGAGTCAGTCCAGACACCGTATCGGACTGCTCAAGCAGGCGCGTGTCATCGGCTACGAAATCGGTTCCGGCGTCATGGTCGGAATTCCCGGCCAGACCTTCGAATCCCTTGCTGACGACATCATGCTATTCCACGACCTTGACCTCGAAATGGTCGGCTGCGGGCCGTTCATCCCGCATCCGGACACACCATTGGGGAGAATATCGAATGACGAATTCCGAATACCGAATCAGGTGCCGGCCACTGACCTGATGACAACCAAGGTGGTCGCTCTGACGCGGCTGGTCTGCCCGGATGCCAACATACCCTCAACCACGGCCCTGGCCACGGTCAACAGGACGCACGGCCGCGAGCTGGGCCTCGAGCGCGGCGCCAACGTCTGGATGCCGAACCTGACCCCACTCAAGTACCGGAGGCTGTACGAAATCTACCCGGGCAAGGCCGAGGTCACCGACACCGCGGAGCAGTTTCACGAGAACCTGCTCGCCACCCTGGCCGCACTCGGCCGCAAGCCGGGCAAAGGTCCGGGCAGCAGGCAACGAACGTCAGGATAGTTACCGGCACTGATGTTGCGTCTCACCACATCCCTGGCCAACCCTGGAACATGACACCCAGGTCTGCCTTGTCCTGCAAAGCGGCCCCAGGCGGCTAGTTGTAGCTGGCCTGGTCAGGTCACATCCCGCAGGAGAACAGCGTGTTGAGCTCGGGCCGGCAATACTCAGGCGATAATGTCGGGCCTGGGCGGTAACTTCACCTTCCACACGTTGAACGCCTCGGCTGCCAGGCGTGCACACTCGCGGGCAAGGTCAGGGTCGTGCAGCTTCGGTGCAGCCCGCTCCACCTCTGCCGCCCACTCCGGCGAGTCGGTGCCATGCTCGGCAGTCAACCAAGTAGCTGAGCAGAACGCCATCCATGCTGACCATCGGAGCATTCACCGATGCATTCTCCTGAATATCCTCCGAACCGCTCTCCTAGACGTCTGCTCCGCTGCCTGCTCATGCCTGGCTCCAACGAACACTCACCACCATCCGTGTTGGACTCACCTCCGGCCTCGGACGCAACACGCCGGCGGACCAGACCACGGCTTCGGCAGCACCCACCACCGCGGCCCGCGCGAACGCGGGCCGCTGCCTGACTGAGCCTGTGGACTTCAGTCGTTCTCGGTCAGAATCACCTTCCTGCTTATGCGGTCGTCAGGCGTCTCGAGCGTGCAGAAATACACACCCACCGGAACCGACCTGCCTTTCTGGTCCAGGCCGGTCCAGACCGCCTCGTTCAGACCACCCGGAGCCCTGCCCGAGAACAAGACGTTGACCTGCCTGCCCGCGGCATCGTAGACTTTCACCGTTGCGTCGGTCCCGGCTGCTGCCACCTGCCAGAACACTGAGACCTGGCCTCGGGCCGGATTGGGGCTGGCCCGGCGCAAGTCGGTGGCGAGAACCGCACCCATCGCGCCGTCCTGCTGCCTCCGGTGCTGGACCAGGAAGATGCCGTTTCCCGGCCTTGGTCTGGGCTTGGGCCGCACCCGGTCGGTCAGGTTCAGGTCATCGCGCTCGTACACGACGAAGTTCACGCCCGTGGACTGGGCATAGTGCACGTCCGGGTTGTCCCGGATGCAGTTTGAGTCGGTCAGGCTGGTGTAGTCGCCCGAGGCCGTGTCCACCATGCCAATCTGGCTGGTCAGGCCATACCACCGGACCGCAGCAATCGAGACCCCGTCACCAGACCAGTCCGGTTCCTCAAGGTCGAGGCTGGAGCTTGTGACCAGTTGCTCGTTGGTCCCATCGCTTCTGACCAGCCCTACCTGACACGTGCCGTCGTTGTCCTGAGTGGCAAAGCAAACGCTCTGCCCATCCTGGGCCGGGTCCGGTGTCTCGGCATCGTACTCGCCGTCGGTCAGCACCGTACGCGTGCCGGTGTTGATGCTGAGCTTTGCCACTCTATCATAGTCGCCGTCCTTGGAGTAGACGAAGAGGACGTGTTCATCATCGAGGAAGCTCGGTGACTCGCAGTCGGCGTCAGAGTAGTCGGTCAGGGCCTGCTCGGTCCCGCC
>CBFGIT010000032.1:0-29025 GCA_965648905.1 Caldifarciminota bacterium | reverse complement strand
CGGCCCCTACGGCCACCACGTGCGGCACTTCCCGACCGGCAGCCTGGATGCGGTCTTGCCTGAGAACGGCAAGGTAAACGTGCCGCTGGTGCATCTCAAACTGGAGTCGCGCTCTTGGGAAGGCGGCGGCCCGGCTGATGCAGCCAGGCTGCTCCAGGAGTACTACGGCAACGGTGATACCGTTATCAAGCTCGACTCGACCGACTGGTTCAACCTGGGCCGGCAGACGACCTTTCAGACTGAGTGGCGGTTCCTGTCCGGAGAGGGCAGGTACCGCTTCTACGTCCAGTACCTCGACTACCCTGACAAGTTCAGCCCGCCCTATCCGGACTTTGAGGACACGGTGGTGGTCTTTGATACGAGCGACTGAAGGGAGCATCAGCATCAATGACAGGGCGCGGTTTGCCACGACCACGACCTGTTCCCTGAAATGTGCCGCGACCGATGTGTGCGCCGGAGCGTACCGGTGGATGAATGAGGAGGAGGAGTTTCAGTGTGTCAGGATGGCGTTGTTCTTCCTGACAGCTTGGGAATAGTTCCAGTACGTCTGAGGCCTTGGGCTGAGGTGCACTCCGGGCTTTCCTATGACCGGCTTGGGGGCAGGTGATATTACCACAAGGTAATAAGGACAGCTAGTGGCGCGGCAGGGGTAACTGCCTGACTGCCACATGGTTACAGACTTGGGCGAGTTCTGCCCTCCCGCGTTCCCCTTGCAGTCTGCGCAGGTGCGTACGCAGGCGCTTGCTGCTTCCCTGCTGGCGCGGTTTCTGCTGCGACTTCTACTGTGTTCTCAACCTCGCTTGCGTCTGCGCTCTGTACTGCAGTTGCGCGTCTGACCTGCACTTACGCGATGGCTTGGGCAGCGATTCGGGCCGGCATCTGCGCTGGCAACAGGGCGCGCGTATCCGTCATGGTCGCGGTCGTGGTTGCGACTTGTGCTGCGGCAGCGGTTACGTTTTCATTCACGGTTGCGCGTACGCTGACTTCTCCAGCAGCGGCGCACCGTCCTGACTAGCGGCTGACCACGGTCTTTACTGAAGCATGGCCGCGTTCGGTCACAAGTCTCAGAAAGTAGACTCCAGGCACAAGCGACTGCGGGTCCCAGAGAACACTATGCTGACCGGCCGGCATCACGGTCCGAACCAGTTGCGCCGACTTTCGACCAGCCCGGTCAAAGACCGCGAGTTCGACCGGTCCTGCTGCCGGCAGCGAGAACATGACCCGAGTCCGGGCCGAAACCGGATTCGCACCAAGGCCGAGGCGTACCCCGGCAGACATCGAGCGAGCAGCAAGCTCCTCCAGCCCGGTCGGAGCATCGGTCGTATACTTGATTGCCCGGCCGGCCTGAACTGGAGCCGCGCCACGGGCAAGCGTGCCGTTGAACAGGGCAGCGATACCGATGGTACGGGTCTGGTCCTGCAGCCCGACCGTGGAACTGGTGTAGCCGTTCGCAGTCATGTACTGAACCACAATCACGCTGTTACCGTCCGGCGCGGCCCGGGTCGTGTCATAGATGATGTACTGGAACTTGTCGCGTACCGAGCCGGTGTAGTACTTGACGCTGTCGAATTCGATGATGAAACGGTGGTTGGCCGCGTCGTGATACCAGTAGACGAATCCGGTCCCGTTGTAGTCCGGGTACAGGTCGTCCCAGTTGGCACAGATGATTGCGGGCGGAGCTGAACTGCTGGGCAGGGTGGTGTTGGAGTAGTTGCGTTGAGGGTAGTTGCCCGCGGCAAGCCAGCCGTCAGCCGAGACCGAAACCTGGGTATACTGCTGACCGTAGAAGCGCAACGGCCCGAACCCGGTCGGCAGACTGACAACTGCGACGTCATCGTTCTGCGCATAGGTGATGCGCGTGCCAAGGGAGCGGATTTCGAACCAGTCATAGGTCGGATGCTGCGGAAAACCGGTGTCGATGTTGTCGTAGGCCCAGTACAGCGGCGGCTGACGCGGGCCGTCCGGGACCGGGTCGGTAATCAGGTATTCACCAATTCGGAGCGCGAAGTTGTTCACCCATGTCGTCTCGGTTGAGGTGATAGTCAGGGTGAAATCCGCGACGTGCTCACGCGGGGTGACGGGCGACGCCTTCATCGTGAACGGGTTCGACCCGTTGGCCGTATCCTGCCCGTTGACCGTCCCATAGTTGGCACTGGTCTGGAACAAGGTAACATAGGGGTCAGAAGTCGCAATGCTCGCCTGGACATTGGTCGCGGCAATGAGGCCGAAGTTCTTGAGGGTGAGATAGACCGCGACCGACTCGCCCGCGTCCCAGCGGCCGTTGCCGTTGCCCGAGGCGTCGTCCAGCCGGGTGCGGAACAGACCGACCATCGGCTGGTTCGATGGTATCGGTTCACCCAGGGTTGCAAGTGCGGCAAGCCCGGCCCTGGTCACTTCGGTACAGAACTCGTTGTTGTTGTATCCGGCGCCGATTGAGTCGTGGCTCGTGTGGTAGTGCGGATTGGTCGGCCAGAAATCCTCAATCCCGGTGAGCGCAACGTAACCGTTGTTCCAGAACGGGCCGTGGTCAGAGTTCTGATTGTCACTCATCATCCGCTTAAGACAGGGCAGGGCCGTGTAAGTATCAGCGACCGCAATGAACCAGTCGCAGAACGGCTCGCAGGGCGGGTTGGCAATCTTGGCCATCATGTCGCAGTCTTCAGGAGCCGCGTCCACGTAGCCGATCATGTCGAAGTTGAGCACCCCGAGAATCGTGTCACCCCGGACCCGGGCCTCGTTCGCATATGCCTCAGAGCCGTACAGGCCGAACTCCTCGCCAGTCCAGGCGATGAACCGCAAGTCCTGAGTGAATCGGAACCCCTGGGTAGCCCGGCAGGCCTCCAGGGTCGCGGCCGTGCCTGAGGCATTGTCGTCAGCGCCTGGTGCGTTCGACGCAGCATAAGAGTCAATGTGACCGCTGATAATCGCGTACTTGTTGCGCCGGCCCGCAGTGCCGTAGCGCACGCCGATGACATTGGGCGCATGGCCGGTCCGGTGCGGCTGCATGATTACCGTATCGCAGCCGTACGCGAGGAAACGCTGCCTCACCCACTCGCAGGCCGCGCGACAGGAGTCCCCGGTCGAATAACGGGAGCGGTAGTTCTGCAGCCGTCGGACATACGACAGAACCGTATCCGGGTTCACGCGCGCAACCATCTGCTCAATCATCGGGTTCGCAGTCACGGGCGGCAGGTCCGGCGCAGGCAGCGCCGGCTTCCAGCCGGAAAGGCTGACCCGGCCAAGCATGACGCGCAGTGACAGCAGTTCTTCGATGCGGTTCGGGTTGACCTCAACCAGATACTGCTCGCCGTCAAAGTCGAGGATGCGCGTAAGCTGCGCCAGCTCGGCCAGCGCGTCCTGGTCAAACAGACGCACAGTGTAGTAGACATGGTCGCGCGGCTCGGTCGCAAGCACGCGGACTTGATTCTGGGGGGACATGACCGGATTGTCCGACAGGCCGGACCGTGTCCCCTGACTAGAACTGCCGAGCACGAGCATACCGTTTCGGGTCTGTCCGACAACAGTGTATTGTCCGGCCAAGTCCTCAAACCGTCCCTCGGGGACAATGCCCAGGAACTCACCGGCCACAAGCACATTCACCACGAGAAAAGGGAATACTATCATCAGCTTTCTCAAGTTTCCTCCAGAGTGTCGTTTGACGAAGGCGGTCAGCAGAAGCAGGGCAGCAGTCGGTTCGCGCTCATCCGAACCACTGTGCGGTGCGTGTCAATCATCAATTCTAACTTGATGCCGGTGCCGGTCAAGCCGACGAGGCGACCGGCGGCACACGCACAGACAAGGACGATGGCAGCACGCGCAGAGCGAACCGGCGCAGGTTCGGGTCAGGCAGAACATCGCCGTCAAGCTGAACCAGCACCGGCTCCAGGAACTCAATCTCGAGTTCGGCAGCCCGGTGCATGCTTACTTCTCTCAAGGTAACATGACTGCCCGCCACGAAACGCGGCAGGCGACGATAGATGGTCAACCGGCTGACCGCATCAATCACACAGATGTCCGCAAGACCGTCGTCCAGCAGGGCCTGAGGCGCAATCTTCATCCCTCCGCCGTAGATACGACCGTTGGCCACGGCCAACATCAGGACCCGCTGCTCCCAGGTCTGGCCTGCGACAGCGATGCGCACAAGCGGACACTGGTAATCGCGCACGGCACGGAAGACCGCGGCAAGGTAGAGCGGCAGACCGCGCAGACGCACAGACCTCGTCGCCTCGGCAACAACTGCGGCATCGAACCCGAACCCGGCCGCATTGGCGAAAATGAGCTCACGCGGTCCACCACTGCCTTCGGCCCTGACCTGGACCACGTCGATTCGACGGGTCTGGCCATCGCGGCATACCCGACACGCGGCCCGCGGGTCGCCGGGTACGCCGAGCGTCTTGAGCAGGTCGTTGCCTGAGCCGACCGGAACAATACCAAGGGTCCGGTCAGTGCCGGCCAACGCGGCTGCGGCTTCGCGCACCGTCCCATCGCCGCCGACCACGATGACCAAATCAGCGTCGGAGTTACGGATAAGCTCGGTCGCATGACCCGGACAAGCGGTCTCGACCATTCCTATGCCCGGGAAGAGACGCCCGAGTTCGGCAACGACCTGGGGCCTGAGCCTCGCGCCGTGCGCCCGGCCTGCAACCGGATTGACAACAGCCAGGACTCTTCGAAACACAGCCCCAATCCTGCCCGGTTCAGCCCGGATGTCAAGGACAGCAGATGGGAGCGACGGGCTTTGTGGCGCGGCGGCTTTGTTGTAGAATACTGTCCCATGCGCCGGTTCTCCTTCTGGGCTGTGGCCCTGGCTGTGCTGGTCATCGTGCTGTTCAACGTTCAGGGCTGGATTGTCCTTCGGCAGACCAGTCGGATTCTCGAAGAGGAACTGGGCGCGCGACTTGAGTCCATCGCACTCACCTTGGCCCGCTCGATTGCCGACCGGCCTGCCGACTCGACTGCTCGACCTCTGCTCGAAACAGCCCGGCAGGACAACGGGCTGCTACGCATCTTCGTTGTTGACGAGAGCCTGCACTATCTGGCCAGCACCGGCGACAGCTCGATGCTCGGCCGGTCCGACCCGGTACTCGAACTCGATGCTGCTGAGATACTCACTGCCCTGGTCGGCGTGCCGACTCAGTCCCGGCTCTACGCTGCAGGGCCGTACTTCCTGAAAACCGCCTACGTCCCCTTGGAGGATTCGCTGGGCGAGACCTGGGCCGTACTCGGCGTCGAGGCTGACGCCCGCTTCTTTTCAGTGCTGGCCGGATTCCAGCGGTCGCTCCTGCTCATCAATGGGCTGAGCCTTGTGGCAATCCTCGCCGTCGTAGTCGTATCCTTGAGCCTGGCAAGGCACGCGCTCCGGCTGGAACAGGCGGCCGGTCGTGCCGGAACCATGACCCTGCTCGGCCAGATGTCTGCGGCACTGGCGCACGACATCCGAAACCCGCTTGGGATTATCCGTGCCGCAGCCGAACGCCTGAAAAAGCGGTACGGCGCCGGCACTGAAGACCAGACCTTCGACTACATCACCGACGAAGTTGACCGGCTTGACCGACTCGTGACCGGATACCTGGACCTGGGGAAGTCGTCCCCGGGCGCGCCCGAGCCGCTTGACCTTGCCGCTCTGGTCGCGGACGTTCTCAGTGCCGTGGAACACGAGACGCGGCAGCACAACATCGAGGTGAAGACAGACCTCGGCCAGTTACCCTTGGTCACTGCTTCGCGGCTGGAGCTGCGCCAGGTGTTTCTGAACCTGGTCCTGAACGCGATTCAGACCCAGACCAAGGGAGGTTCGATTCAGGTCACAGGTCGAGTTGAACACCGCCACGTCGTTATCCTGGTCCGCGACCAGGGCCCGGGCATTGAACCTGAAGCTCAGGCCAGGCTCTTCGAGCCATTCTTCACGACCAGGGAGAAAGGGTCAGGGCTCGGGCTGTTCTCGGTCAAGCGGATTGTCGAAGCACACAGGGGCTGGGTGAAGATTGACAGTCGACCTGGTTCTGGTACAACTGTGGAAATCAGACTGCCCAAATGAGACTGCTGGTTGTTGATGACGAAGAGCGGTTCGGCCGCATGGTGGCCGAGCACCTGACCGAAGCCGGACATGACGTGACCCAGGTGACAAGTGGAACCGAAGCCATCCGGCTGCTCGACGCCGAGGAATTCGACGTCGTTATCACCGACCTGAAAATGGCTCCGGTTGACGGCATCCAGGTTCTGGCCGCAGCCAAGGCGCTGGACCCGGAGACCGATGTCGTACTCATGACTGCCTATGGCACGGTCGAAACCGCGGTCGCGGCCATGCGCACTGGTGCCTATGACTACCTGACCAAACCGTTCAGCCTGGACGAACTTACCCTGCTGCTCGAGCGAATCCAGGAAAAACGGACCCTGCGGCGCGAGAACACCGGCCTGCGTCAGGAACTGGCCGCGGTTGAGCGTCAGGTTGAAATGGTCGGCGCGAGCGCCGGGCTTGCACGAGTGCGCGAACTCGTAGCCAAGGTCGCGGCAAGCGACGCAACCGTGCTCGTGCTGGGCGAGAGCGGCGTCGGCAAGGAACTCGTCGCCCGCCAGATTCACCGCCAAAGCCCAAGGTCAGCACGCCCCTTTGTCGTGGTTCATGCCGCAGCCCTGCCTGAGAACCTGCTCGAGAGCGAGCTCTTCGGCTACGAGAAAGGCGCATTCACCGGGGCCCAGACCCGAAAGCTCGGCCGACTCGAACTGGCCGAGGGAGGAACCCTATTTCTTGATGAAATCGGTGACATCTCCTCCGCCTTTCAGGTCAAGCTGCTCCGGTTTCTCCAGGAACGCACTTTCGTGCGGGTTGGAGGAACCCGGACCGTCAAGGTTGACGCCCGGATTGTCGCGGCCACAAACCGGGACCTTGCCGAAGCTGTCCGACAGGGCCGGTTCCGTGAAGACCTCTACTACCGCCTCTCGGTCTTTCCGATTCAGGTCCCTCCTCTGCGCGAACGGCGCGCCGACATTGCGCCCCTGGTGCGATACACCCTTGCCCGGCTCGGCTACGGCCGCGAGCTCGCCCCCACGATCATCAGGGAACTGACCGAGTACAACTGGCCGGGCAATGTCCGGGAACTCGAAAACGTGCTCGAACGCGCAGTGATACTAGCGGCCGGAGCGGAAATCGGTCCAGAGCACATCCAGTTGCCCGAGCCGGTCCTAATGAAGCCCGGAAGAGCTGAGGGCGACAACCCGTCCGACACGCTCTTCGATGTTGAGCGCCGGATGCTCGAAGACGCGCTGCGCCGGGCCGGAGGCAACAAGAGCAAGGCCGCCAAGTTCTTGGGAATCACCCGCCGTATGCTTTACACGAAGCTCGAGCGATTCGGACTCGGAACCGGGCCTGACCCCGGCGAGGAGGCCTGAACAACGGTGTTCACGTGTGTACCCGCCGGTACATCTCACCTGTGTCTGTATCACGCAAGTCGTTGTCCATCAACGTGATAAGACTGGCACGACCCGTGCATGAGCCATATCTGACTATGAGGCAGTTGTCCTTGATTCTCGTGTGCTTCGCGACTGTGACCTTCGGTCAGGTCGCGGGCAGTGTGCTCGAAGAGCTGCAGCAGACCGACCAGGTGATCGCCGAAGCCCGACCGATTGTCGAGAGGGCAGAAGTCCAGGAGGCGAAGAAGTTGCTGGCCACTGCCGAGGAACAGCAGCGTACGGCCTGGCAGGCCTACGATAACAACCAGCCGCGCCGTGCGCTTGAGCTTACGCGACGAGCACGACAGAATGCCCAGCAGGCAGCGCGACTGGCCAAAGACCCGGAAGGCGAGCGGCAGCGGCAGGAACAGGAAAAGGCACGAGCTAGAGAAGAGCTGCGTCGGACCGGTGAGGTGATGGCCGAATTCGGCCCGCTGGTGCGGCGGACCAGCGAGCCACGCGCCAATGAGCTATGGAAGATGGCCGAGACCGAGCAGGCGACTGCCGAGAATGCGTTTGGCAAGGAACGATACGGCGTTGCCATCAAGTTCACTCTGGCTGCTCGCGAGCACGTTCGGGCCGCGGTCGGTCTGCTCAAGCGCTCGGTTGACCCGGAACAGGTTGCTCAAGTACTCGACCGGACCGACGAGCTGCTCCGTCGCGCAGCAGAACCAGTCAAGGCCAGCGCCAACCAACGTGCCATCGACCTTTTCGCCAAAGCAACAGAACTACAGTCTCAGGCTCGCTCAGCCCTGCGTGAGAAACGCCTGGTCCCGGCAGTCAAGCTCAGCCTCGCGGCCCGCGAGCTGCTGCTCAAGGCATGGGAGATTGTACGCGGTGGGCTGTCCCCGGAGTTGGTCGAACAGACAATCGCGACGGCTGAGGAACTGGCCCGGCAGTGGTCGAACACTGTCAGACAGCCGGGAAACACCGAAGCCGAACGACTCCTGGACCAGGCAATGCTGCGGCTTGAGTCCGCGCGGCAGCACCTGGCCGAGAAACGGCTCAAGCCTGCCTTGACTGAAGCCCGCACCGCATACCGACTGGTCAAACGAGCGATCGAACTCGTGCAGCCGAGGGACGACGCCTCACTGCCGACCAAGGACCGCTAGCCCGTCCGGTTCAGACGACGTGGGAGCACTCGCTCTCTGCCTGCTCTCGACGGTCACGTTTCGCTCTGAGTTCGGACTTGGCGCGGACTACTCCAGCCAGCAGTATTCCGCGCTGCGCTTCGACACCCTGGAGCTGAACACGACCGAACAAGACACCACTGACATCGAGACCGAAGCAAGAGCCTTCTGGAACAGCGGCCTTTCGCTCCTGACCCCGGTCGACCCTGACCGCCTGCCGTTCAGCTTCGACCTCGACAATGCCCTTGGTCTTTCCACCCGGTCGGTCCGCGACCGGCTGTCTTTACGCCTCGACTACCAGTTCCTGCCCGCCCTGGAACTGGCAGTCTCGAACGATGCCGAGGCCCGCCTCTACCACCGGGCCCTGCCCCAATTGTCCGATACATCGTTCAACACGAGCTACCTTGACAACACAAGTCAACTCGGACTCACCTGGCAGCCGTGGAACACCACCAGGCTCTCGTTGTCGGACCGGTTTCAGTACTACCACTACCCTCAGCCGGATTCCTACTATCGCAGTTACGCGCTGAACAACGTCTCGGTCGACGCAAGACAGGAACTCGGGCTGCTGGCATCGGTTCACGTCGGCGGCGATTGGGACCAGCGGCTCGGTGCGGCTGACGACGACCTGAAGTACCACGGCCACAGCGCCCAGGCTGGACTCGACTACTACTTTGAGACCGGAACGGACGCAAGCGTCGAAGTCGGCATCGGCCGCCGAACCTACACCGCCCGGGAACGAAGCTACCGCGAGGCGCGACTGAGTCCGACTCTGAGCCAGACCCTCTTTGACCGCCTCAGAGCGACGCTTGGTAACGACGCCAACTGGACCTGGTACGACTCAACGACCGACGTCTACCAGAGCATCTTCGAGAACACACTCCGTCTCGGCCTTGACCTCGACCTCGGCGCGAACCTCACCGCGCGCGTCGGGCCCCAGTACGCAATCGGCCAAAGCCTGCCCCTGCCCACGGACCAGGACTACCGCGAGCCCTCGCTCGTCGGCGGCATCGACTTGCTTATCGTCAACCGGCTGTGGGTATCATTCGAGGACCGAATCGGCCGTCGGCACTATCCACTGGCTGATTCAGGCTATCAATCCAGCTACTCGTTTAACGAACTGAACCTCAACGCCAACTGGACCGTATTCTCCCGTCCGGGCAGCAGTCTGAGCGCGACGGTCATGGCCAGCATCGCGCCGGAATGGCACGCGGTTGAGACCGATAACTTCATCACCCGCATCTTCACGGTCGAACTGAAGTACGGGCTCTAGCCGTCAGACCGAGCTACGCCGGACCGAACGCCTGCTGCCGCTTGTGCAGCAGCTCCCACTGGGCGTCGATGTAGCGCTGCAGCTCAGCAATCACCTGCCTGCCGGTCTCGTCCTTGAACAGGTGGTTGAACCGACCCTGCGGTTTCAGGAACTCCTCGATCGGTCGCTTGTCCTTGGGCTCGTAAGTAATCCGGTACCTGCCGTTCTCATACTCGTACACCGGCCAGAAGCAGGTCTCGGTTGCCAGTTGCGCCATCTCAATGGTCTGGGCGCCCGGATGACCCCAGCCCAGAGGACACGGCACAAGAACGTTCAGGAACGCGGGTCCGTCCGCCGCCAGCGCCTTCTGCACCTTCTCGTTCAGGTCCCGCCAGCCGGTCATCGCCTGCCTGCCGACCGAGATGGTCGTCTGAGCCGCGTAGGCCGGATTGTGGGCAATGACTATCTCCATGATGTCCTTGCGGTGCACTGTCTTGCCCGGAACCACGCTGCCGGCTGGCGAGGTCGTGGTGTGTGCGCCATAAGGAGTGGCCGACGACCGCTGAATACCAGTGTTCATGTAGCCCTCGTTGTCGGTACAGACGTAGAGGAACTTGTGCCTCCGTTCGAACGCACCGGACAAAGCCTGAAACCCGATATCGTAGGTGCCGCCATCGCCACCAAACGCGATGAACTTCACGTCTTCCTTCATCCGGCCCATCTTCCTGTAGAACCGATACGCGGTCTCAACGCCTGATGCCGTTGATGCCGCGGTCTCGAACGCGGTGTGAATCATCGGTATCTGCCAGGCCGAGTGCGGATAGATGGACGAGAATATCTCGGTGCAGCCGGTCGGCATGATTCCCACCACTGGCTGCGGCGCAGCAAGGAGAATCTGGCGCACGGCCAGCGCCTCGCCACACCCGGCGCAGGCCCGATGCCCGCTGGAGAATAGCTCGGGATTCTGACAAAGGTCCTTCAGTCTCGCCATCACTTGCCTCCGTTCCGCGTTCTGCGTTCTGCACTCTGACTACTGACTCTTGACTTCGCACGTCCCATGTGCTACCTCACTCCCACATACGTCACCAGCTCGTCCTTTGTGCCTTTCAGCGCACCTTCGAGCACCATGGCGGCGTCGAGCGGCGTAAACTCCTTGCCGCCCAGGCCGTAGACGTAGGCAAGCACCTTAGGCCGCTGGGGCAGGTCATAGAGCAGCGAGGTCACTTCAGTGTAGAGCGGCCCGCCGTAAGAGTTCACAGCGTCGACCCGGTCCATGACCGCAACCGTCTTGAACCGGGCCAAGGCCTTCTTCAAGATGGTATGCGGCAGAGGTCGAAAGACCCGCAGCTTCACCATTCCGACTTTCTTGCCCTCGTTGCGCAACGCGTCCACCGCCTCGCGCATCGTGCCGCAGGCCGAGCCCATGAGCAGCACCACCGCCTCGGCATCATCGGTCCGATATTCATCGATGATGCCGTAGCCGCGGCCGAAGTGCTTCCGGAAATCCGCCTGCACTTCCTCGATGACCGGCAGGACCCGGTTCATCCCCTCAATCTGAGAGCGCTTGAACTCAAAGTAGTAGTCCTGCATCGTCGCCGGCCCGACCAGAATCGGTCTCTTCAAGTCCAGCAGATTCCAGTTCGGCTGCCACCGGCCCAGCCAGCCGCGCACCGAAGAGTCCTCGAACGTCTCGATGCGCTCCATGCAGTGCGAGAGAATGAACCCGTCCACCGCGACGATTGCCGGCAGGCTCGCCTTCTCGGCAATCTTCACCGCCTGAATGAGCGTGTCGTACCCTTCCTGCACTGTTTCGCAGAAGAACTGCAGCCAGCCCGAGTCGCGCGACGCAATCGAGTCCGAGTGGTCGCCGTGGATGTTCAAGGGCGACGAAACCGAACGCGACGCAATCGGCATCACAATCGGCAGCCTCAGTCCACCGGCGATGAACAGCATCTCGTGCATCAACATCAGCCCCTGCGATGCCGTGGCGGTCATGGTCCGACACCCGCATGCAGCCGAGCCGATGCACGCGGCCATGGCTGAGTGCTCGCTCTCGACGGCGACAAACTCTGTGTCGACCAGGCCGTCGTTCACATACCCGGCGAATATCTGCACGATTTCCGTCGACGGCGTTATCGGATATGCTGCCACCACGTCCGGGTTGATCTGCTTCATCGCATACGCCAGTGCCTCATTGCCTGTTTTCGCCAGTATCATCCTGCCTCCCGGTCCGCAGCCGGCATTTCTGCACTCTGCCTTCTGCATTCTGCCTTCTGCCTTCGCCCTCTCATCACTTCTTCTCCCTTCCCATGGTAATCGCTTTCACCTGCTTCTTGCCCGGGCAGACCGCGGCACAGATACCGCAGCCTTTGCAGTACTCGTAGTCGATGCCCGTCATCTTACCATCCTTCACGACGATCGCCGCGTCCGGACAGTAGACCCAGCAGGTCAGACACTGGGAGCAGTTGTCGGCGTTCCACTCCGGCCGCATGCTGCGCCAGGCCCCGGTCTTGTTGTCGAGCACTGCCTTCGGGTCTTCGATGATCGCTCCGCAGGGCAGCTCGCGCCAGCTCTTCAGCTTCGCCATTCCGTCCTCTCATTCGTCATTCGGCATTCGCAATTCGTCATTAGCAGCGCACCTCTTCGTACGACCGGCGCACGCTTTCCAGGTTCGGCTTCACAAACTTCGCCTTGCCGCCGGTGAACTTCTCCGAGAGCTTCTGCTCAATCGCCTTCATCATCGCGTCAAACTTCAGCACATTGGTGACCTTCACCAGCGCCCCGAGCATCGGCGTATTGGGCACGTCCTTGCCCACGGTTTCCTGCGCGATCTTCGACGCGTCCACGGTGTAGACCGTCACCGTCTCGGGCACCTTGAGCCGCTTGCGCATTTCAGCCGGGCTCTCGGTCGAGTTCACAAGGATGATACCGTTCGGCTTCAAGCCATCGGTAACCCGCGCCGGTTCAATCAGCGACGGGTCGAGCACCACCACAATGTCCGGCTCCTTGATGCCGGAGTGAGACCGAATCGGCTTGTCCGAAATGCGGTTGAACGCCGCCACCGGTGCGCCCATGCGCTCCGGGCCATACTCGGGAAACGCCTGGATGTGCATACCGGTGTCGAGCGCGGATTCGCCGAACAACAGGGCTGCGGTCTTCGCGCCCTGTCCGCCACGGCCGTGCCACCGGACTTCCAGAACCTTGCCGCCCAGGTCGAAACAGGCTTCAGCCATCATACCTCCAGTTCAATGTCGCTTGGGCAACTGCGGAAGAGGTCTTCTGACCTCGATTCTAGTGTCGTCTGTCATGTTAGGTTGTCAGTGCGGACTTCAATGTTAACACGATGCCGGATGAAGTCAAACCATGCTGGCGTCGTTGTCGATGGCAGCTTCGGACGCAGACGGCTACTCATCAGCCCGGGCCCGGTTCGCGGTCGAAGTAGTCTTCGCTCTCTCTTACCGCGCGCCCGCCTTCGAAGATGTGCGCGGTCCAGTAGTCGGCCCAGTGCACAAGCAGCGTCAAAGGTTCTTCGTCATGGGCAACCGCTTCGTTCTCCGCTATGTAAGGGCCGTCGTGATAGCATATCGCCTGCGCTTCCGCGTCGGACAGCGGCAGGTACTTGGTAACAAGGTACAGGCTGCGCACGGCCAGACCCATCGCGGTCACTTCCGCATTGTACTTGTACATCATGCCCCGGTTCTTCTTCTCCCACTCGTTCTCGTTCGGTAAATACAGCGGCTTGCCCGGCATGCCGACCTTGCCGACGTCATGCAGCAGACCGACGATTACACAACTCTCCTCGGACAACTGCGGCGCAAGGCAGGCACGTAATCTGAGCAGGGTCTCAGCCACACCGACCGAATGCTTCAGCAGCCCGTGCTTCTCAGCCAAATGAAACCGGGTGCTGGCCGGACTCTCAAGCCACGACGTCTTCTCTTCGAGGAAAGCCATGAACTGGTCGAACGGTTCCTTCCGTTTCACGACCATCGCCTTCAGAGCCTCATATCGCTGTTTCAGGGTCTTATCCATGGCTCCATTCTATCAGCGAACCAGCATGACTCAGAAGGAACTGAACATCATCCTGCCTGCGGCTCAGCCGGTGGGGCGCGGACGGGCGAGGAAGGAAGCCAGGATACTGAGTTCAAAGAGCGCCAGGAGCGGCACGGCCATAAGCACCTGGCTGAATACGTCGGGCGGAGACAGGACCGCGGCAACGATGAAGATGGCGACGATGGCGCCGCGCTGGTTCCGGGCGAGAAACCGTGGAGTGACGACGCCGAGCTTGGTGAGAAAGAACATGATGACCGGCAGTTGAAACATCACGCCGCAGGCAAAGAGAAACGTACCGACCGTACCGACGTACTCGCTGATCGAAAGCATGGCACGAAGCTTCGGGGTCTGGAAACTCAGGAGGAACTTCATTGCGGTCGGCACCACGACGAGATAGGCGAAGGCAACACCCGTGACAAAAAGTACGCTTGAGACGATGACCGCGGATACGACGTACTTCACCTCGTGGGGCAGGAGCGCAGGCCGGACAAATCGCCAGAACTGGTAGAAGATGACCGGTGCGGCGAGAAACAGGCCGGCAATGAGTGCGACCTTGAGCTGAACTACGAACGCTTCGGCCGGCGCGAGAAAGACGAGTTCCGGCACCGGCCGGGTCAGCAGGTTGGTGATGCGCTGAGAGAAGAAGAATCCCGCCACCGCCGCAATGCCCAGAGCAACGGCCGAGTAGAGAACGCGTTTGCGGAGTTCCTCGAGGTGGTCGAGAAAGGTCATGTCGTCTGACCCACTTCAGAGTTCAGAACCGCGGACTGTCAGTCAGTGGACGCGGTTAGTCTGCCTTCGGGCCCTGGTCGTCCTTGTGCTGCTGCTCGGGTTTGTCCGGGTTGTCGATGTCCTTCATGCCCTGCTTGAACTCGCGCACGCCTTTGCCCAACGAACGCATCACCTCGGGGATGCGCCGCGCGCCGAAAAGCAGCAGCACGATGAGGACGATAAGCAGTATTTCCTGCCAGCCGATGCCAAACATTAGCGGTCACCTCCTGCGCCGGAAACAGCCGAATCGCCGTACATGGTGAGACTATACGTCCGGCGTGCGCCTCGGTCAAGCCAAGCCATGCTTGACATGGCACTGCCGGGTCAGGGATAATGTAAGGTGACGTTACACCAGCACCCGTCCGGGAACTGGTTCGGTCCGCGGTCAGGCCACGAAAGGAACCCAGATGAAAGATGTATCGCGACGTGACTTCCTGAAGTTCATCGGTATCGGCGCGGTCGGACTCGCGGTCCGGCCCAGAGGCTTGCCCGGCCTGACGCGCGGCTTTGCGCCGGGCGACCTGGCCAGCGACGTAGTCCAGTGCTTCCACGAACAGGCAACCTCAGGCAGCACCATCAACGAGCCCATCGTACAGATGATGATGGACGAATCGGTAATGGCCTTGGCCGGCGTGCGCGACGTCGGCGAGGCGTGGAAGAGCTTTTTCCCCGGCATCACCGAGTCGAGTATCATCGGCATCAAGGTCAACTGCATCAACCGCTATCTGCCGACGCACCCCGAAGTCGTGCGCTGCATGGCAAACGGGCTGGGCCGAATGGACTTTGGCGGCACCCTTTTCCCGAAGAACAACATCATCGTCTGGGACCGCACCGACTCGGAGCTGACCAGCTCGGGCTACACGATTTACACCGGCTCGGAACCGACCCAGGTGCGCTACGTCGGTACGAACCACTCGGGCTTTGGCTATGACAGCAGCGTGACTTTCAATGTCAATGGCTCGTCCCAGAATCCGAGCGTCATCCTGAGCCGGATGGTCGACTATCTGATTGACGCCGCGGTACTCAAGACTCACAGCCAGGGCGTGGTGACTCTCTGCTTGAAGAATCACTACGGCTCAGTGCACAACCCGGGCGGGCTTCAGCACACCGGCGGCTGCAGCCCGGCGATACCATCCCTGAACCAGCAGATTCGGGATGTCGTCACGCCCAACAACATCCAGAAGCTCTTTGTCATTGACGGGCTTTTCGGGCTGTATTCAGGTGGGCCGGGCGGCTCGCCCAATTTCAATCCCAAATTGCTCATCATGAGCCGCGACCAAGTGGCCTGCGACTACCAGGGCCAGAACGTCATCAACATCGAGCGCCAGACGCATGGGCTCGGCGTACTGAATGCGGCCCAGATAACCACTGCGGCCCAGCCGCCCTATAGCCTGGGCACGACCGAGGTGAACCTGATAGAACTGAACAACGTCGGCATGGAAGAAAGTGGCCTGATCGACCGCGCGTCCCGTCTCCAAATCTCGCCTCAGCCGGTGCACGGCCAGGCCCGGGTGACGTTTGCCCTGCCGAGTGCCGGTGACGTGACCATCGATGTTGTTGACGCTGCCGGCCGCACCCAGGCCCAGGTGTATCGCGGACGCCTGACCCGAGGCCGGCATCAGGTGAACTGGCACACCCGGGGCAAGGTCGGCGCCGGCACCTTTTTCCTGCGCCTTTCAAGTCGCAGCGGTACACAGACCAGAAAGATAACGGTCCTCAACCAGGAGTAGCCAATGCGACGAATGCTGGTTTTGTCCCTTGTCATCCTGTGCTTCGCGTGTAAGAAGGAAGACCAGCCGGCCACGGCCAAAGACCCGGTCGAACTGCTGCCCGCGAGCAACGAGATTACCGGCTGGACGCGCTCGGGCCAGACCGACTCGGTCCGGACCGATTCGGCGCTCACTGCCCTGCTCGGTGCTGCGGCCCAGCCTTACACCAGTAACGGTTTCTCCAAGCTGGCTCGCCAGTTCTTCGAGGGGGAAATCGCCGACAGCACGGTCCGGCTCGAACTCCGCATTGCCGACATGGCTGACACTACCCATGCCCGTCTCATCTACGCGGCGCTGGCACGCGCAGGCCAGACCGCCTGGACCGGTGATAACCCGGGCGACGAAGCGCGGTTTCTGACCGACTCCCTGTTCTACGAGGTCAACTTCCGCTACGGTCAGTACTTCTTCTGGCTGCGCATCGAGAGCGCCTTGCCTCTTGCCCGCGAGGTCTGCCGCCGGTTCGCGGTTGTTGCCGGTGCCAAAGCCGACACCGACGCGGTCCTGCCCCCTGAGCCCAAGGACCCGATTGAGCTGCTGCCCACGAATAACGAAATCGGCGGCTGGAACACCAGCGGCCCGGTCAAGACCGCCGAGAACCAGCAGCAGTTGTACGACCTGATTGACGGTGAGGGTGTACCCTATGTCGAACACGGCTTTGTTCGTTGTGCGTTCCAGGACTACACCGGTTCGCCCTCAGGCACAACCGTGGACTTGAACCTGCGCATCTTCGACATGGCCGACTCGACCAACGCCCGCGGCGTGTACGGTGCGGTCGCTACCGGCGTCGAGGTGCCGTGGACCGGGGATAATGCCGGAGACGAGGCCCGCATCGAGCAGCAGCTCTTCTCGTACAGAGTCGATTTCCGCGACGGCCGCTACTATGTCTGGGTCACCATCCAGGAGAACTCGGACGCGGCCCTGCTCGTGGCCAAGCTGTTCTGCCGCAACATCTCTCAGGCGATAAGGCAGTAGGAGCGAAGTCAGAATGCAGAAAGCAGAGCGCAGAATTCCGGACCGCCTGCACAGCGTCTCGCGGCGCGACTTTCTGAAACTGGGCTTGGGCGCGGCCGCGCTGGCCCTGCTGCCGCGCAGCCTGGTCGCGGCCGAGGCTGAGCAGCCTGCCGGCCCGGCCGTCGCGGTCGCACGCGGCAACCGGTCAAAGCTGGTCAAGGCCGCACTCGACGCACTCGGCGGCATCAAGATGTTCGTCAAACCCGGGGACAAGGTCTGCATCAAGCCGAATATCTCGTTTGCCGCCAATGCCGACTGCGGGGCCACGACCAGCGCCGAGGTGATGCAGCAGGTCGTGCAATTGTGTCTTGAGGCGGGCGCGGCCCGAATCATTTTGGTCGACCACACCCTGGCCAGCGCCGAGGTCTGTGTGGAGAAGAGCGGCGTCAACAAGGCCGTGCTCGACAAAGACAAGGTCAGCGTGCTGACGCTCGGCAAGGAGCGGCAGTTCGTTGAAGTCAAAGTTGAACAGGGCAGGGAACTGAAGACGACCAGAGTTGCCCGGGCCGTGCTCGAGTCAGATAAGCTCATCAATCTGCCCACGGCCAAGTCCCACTCGGCCACCGGCGTGAGCCTGGGCATGAAGAACCTGATGGGACTCATCTGGGACCGCGGCACGTTCCATTCGCTCAATCTGCACCAGTGCATTGCCGACCTGGCTACGGTGGTCAAACCCCAGCTCATCGTCGTCGACGCAACCCGGGCGCTGACCAGCGGCGGGCCGGGCGGACCAGGCAAGACCGTGCAACTCGACACGGTCATCGCCGGCACTGACCCGGTTGCGGTCGACTCCTACGCAGTCGGCATCACCCAGTGGTACAACAAGTCATTCACCGGCAAAGGCGTGAAGTACATCGTCGCGGCCGCGGCGCACAAGCTGGGCGAAATCGACCCGGCAAAGATGGACCTAAGGGAAGTCAAAGCCTAGCCGGGTGAGCCGACCGAAGCTCGCAGCCGAACGGCTAATCAGGTGGGCAATACAGCTCGCCTTTCTTGCGCTGTTCATTGCTCTGTTCCTCAGGACCCGGTACGGCACAAGCCCGGTTGGCGGTGACGTCTTCTTCCGATTCGACCCGCTGGTACTTGTGGTGACAAGCCTGGCTGCTCGAGTTCTCGTGGCTGCGGCCCTGCCTGCGCTCATCCTGGTGGTGGCCACGTTGGTCTTTGGGCGCTTCTTCTGCGGGTTCGTCTGCCCCTTGGGCACAACCATCGACCTGTTTGACGCAGTGGTCCGGCGCAGAAACAGGCCGGGTTCGCCGCTGCGCAACCTGAAGTACGCGCTGCTCCTGTTCCTGCTTCTGTCTGCGCTCCTCGGCGCGTCGTTCATCGGCTTCTTCGACCCGCTGGTCATAATGGAGCGCACCCTCGCCCTTGTCTTCTACCCGGTCGGCACGTATCTTGCGGGCCTGGTCGGCGCAACCCGGGCTGTCACAGTAACCGAGACATTCACGGCTTTCGCGACCTTTGCCGGCATCCTCCTGTTCGGGTTTGTCGCCCCACGGTTCTGGTGCCGCAATCTGTGCCCGCTCGGTGGCCTGCTTGCCATCTGCTCGCGCTTCTCTCTGTTCAAGTTCGCGTTTCAGAATGAGTGCAAGGAATGCGGCCTGTGCGAGTCAGCCTGCCCGACCGGAGCCGTCAAGTCGGCCGAGCGCCGCATTGACTCATCCGAGTGCATCGACTGTCTGGCCTGCAAGTACCGCTGCGCACACGGAACCGTCGGCTACCGCGTGCAGACAAGGCCTGAGAGGTTCGACATCGGTCGCCGCGAAACAATCCTTGCAGCCGGCTCTGCTCTTCTTCTTGCACCGCTCGCGCGCAGCCTGCTGCACGCGCGGCTTACCTCCCGGCTCATCCGACCACCGGGCGCTCTGCCTGAGGCAAGTTTTCTTGCCACCTGCCTGCGCTGCGACCGGTGCATCAAGGCCTGCCCGAGCGGGTGTCTGCAGCCGGCCATCCTCGAGTCCGGCGTGAACGGATTTTGGACCCCGAGAGTCGTGCCGCGTGTCGGTGCCTGCGAGAAGAACTGCAACCTGTGCGGTCGGGCGTGCCCGACCGGTGCTATCCGCAACCTGTCGCTCGAAGAAAAGAGCTATGCCAAGATGGGCACCGCGGCCGTGGACCGCAGCCGCTGCCTGGCCTGGGAACGCGACAAGCACTGCCTGGTCTGCGACGAAGCCTGCCCTTACGACGCCATCAACGCGGTCAAGGACCCGACCGGCATGGGGCAGGCTTTGCGGCCGTCGGTGAATGCCGAGGCGTGTGTCGGCTGCGGCGCGTGCGAAGCGCGTTGCCCGCTTGAAGGTCCGGCCGCCATCCAGGTCTTCTCTATCGGCGAAGAACGCCGCCGCACCGGCTCCTACAAGACCGACGCCAAAGTGCAGCAGCGCCAGTGCGGCCAGTCTGTGCCGGAGGAGATACCTTCGGGATTCATCGAGGAGTAGCGTCCGGGAACGGACGAGAACTAAGAGCATTGCGGCTCGTGGCCGTCGTGCTCCTGACCGCCGCTCCTGCCCTGGGCTTGACGCGCAAGGCGTTCGAGGGGCGGCCCATGATACTCGACGGTACTGCTGACCGACATGCTGCTGAGTACCTGTTCGTCACAACGCCCCTTGGCATCCACACCTATAACCGCACCACCCAGACCTGGGGCAGAATCACCAAAGCCAGCGGCCTGCCTGATAACTCGGTTAACGTCCTGGGTGTTGACGACGGCATACTCTGGGTCGCGACAGACTCAGGCCTTGCCTCAGCCGACCTGAAGCTCGGCGACTGGCAGACCTATGACCTGCCTGGCAGGGTAACCGGACTCGCGTTTGACAAGGACTATGTCTGGGCCGCAGGCCGGTTCGGTCTCGCACGGTTCGACCGCATCACCGAGCAGTGGCACCAGGTCAGTGCCTTGCCGGCGAACGACGTATTCTCGGACAATGACTATGTCTGGCTTGCCACTGACTCTGGACTCGCGCGCTACAGCCGCGAGTTCAACCAACTCGAAGCCGTGTCCGCGCCGCCCTATGCCTATGACCGCATCATCAGCACTGAGCAACGCGTCTGGTTTGTCTCGTCGCAGGGTCTGGTTGCCTATCGCCGGGCAACCGCGGCATGGTCGGTCTATCGTGGCATCGAAATATCCGATTACTCAATTCTGGGCGATTCGCTGTTTGTCGTCAGCCGGGGCCGCGTGGTGCTGTACGAGCCCGGCTCGGACAACTGGGTCGTATTCCGCGACATCGAGAACCTGGCCCCGGTCAACGGCATTACTGCCTCGGGCGCGAACCTCGTGCTGGCTACAGACAAAGGTCTCCTGATTGACAGCCTCGCGACCCGCACGGTGCGCACGTACTCAGTCGCGACCGGACTCGAGACCGACACCATCAGGGCCGCTTTCCAGGACGGCCAGGTGCTCTTCGCCGTGACCGAAAAGGCCATCGAGTTTCAGGACCGCGCCGCCGGCATCTGGAAGGTCGAGAAGCTGGCCCGGGCCGACGCAGTTCGGCAGCAGCTCGTCTATCTGGACGATGCGGGCGGGCACCTGCGGCTTATCCCTGCGACCGACCTGCGCCTGACCGGCCGCGCCTACCACGCGCTATCAAGAACCGTAACGCCCGAGTCAACCAGCCGCACCGGCAGTCGTACCGCAGCCCTGAACCTCGCCGCGCTCCACTCCAGCAACCGTTCTTTATCCCTGTACTACGACGACACCGACAAAGACCAGGTCGTTTACGGCGCCGGGTATCGGGGCACTGCGCAAGACATCCTGCGGCGGGCTGATGCAGGCTTTGTCGAGTCTGAGTACTCTGACCTTGACATCATTCCGCAGCTCTCTCTTTTCGGCGGCAACGCCCGGCTCCAGTACCAAGACCACCGCGCCGGGGTCCAGGCGGGCAAACTCCAGTCCCGACCGCGCATTGACCTCTTCACCGGCCGGTCTTTGGACAAGAACCTCACCTTGCCCGATGTGAACTACGTCAGGAACGCCTTCTACCATGTATACCAGCCGGCCCGGCCGCTCAAGCGCACCCAGGACACTATCTTCATCGACGACCACCAGGTCCTGACGAACAAGCTCGACACGCGCATCGGCTTCACAGTTGCCGGCATTACCGGCGACTTCGACCCGCTCATCCGTGGCAAGGGTTATCACATCGACTATGACCGCGGCATCGTCCAGTTCGCAGTGCCGGTCCGGCCGACCGACTTGGTCTGCCTCAAGCTCGGCAGCGAGGAACTGGTGCTCCAGTCCGAAACGGTCACCGACCACGTGATGGAGAACGTCTACGCTCTCGGCTCAGGAATCATCCCCGGCTCGCTCGTCATGACGATTGTAGACACTCTGGGACAAGTCCACGCCCTGAGCGAGTTCGGGCTGGACCAAGACGGCGACAACAGCGTGGACCCGGAGTTCGTCAACTGCGACCTGGGATTCCTTCTGTTCCCCACGGCCCGGCCTTTCCCGGACGTGGTCTACACCGAACGCCGACGGTGTTACACGATGCACCTGAGCTACCGGTCATACTCGCTCTTCTACTATCTGTCGTCCTGCCCGGTTGTGCGCAACAGCGAAGAGGTGCTGGTCGATGGCGAACCAGTTCGACGCGGCACCGACTATACCATTGACTACACCTCGGGCACGCTCGTGTTCTTGAAGCCCGACATCGTGACCGACTACAGCGAAATCACAGTCCGGTACTCGTCGGTCGAACGTGAGGAGAAGTCGCTGTTCTGGTCGGCCCAGCCCAATATCGCGGTCGCGCCCGGGCTCAGGCTGTCGCCCGGGTTCTCACACGCGGACAGCGAAGATATGGTGCACCTCTCCGGCCGGTTCGAAACAAAGGGACTGAACACCAAACCTCCTTCGGATTCGGGAGCGTTTCCCCTAAGCCTGACAGTTATTCCCCAGTTCGCGGTCAATACCCGCGGTGCCGCAGCCCAGCACCACACGCTTACGGCCAACTACCAATGGCTCTCCTGTCGTGCCGAGTACGAAAGCTACGCAGCCAGGTTTGAAGCCTTTGGCCGGCAGAAGCGCAAGTACGGCGACCTCCGGCACAGTGCCGCAGCTTCGCTCGGCATCGAGCCAATCGCCCAGGTGCGTCTCGACGGCAGCATCCGCCGCGAGTACCTCGCCGACTGGTCTCCTGTGACCGCCAACTACACTAGCGCCCGCTTAAGCTACCTGAACCAGAACCTGCCCAACGGCTATCTGCTGGTTGGTAAGGACATGCTGCCGGACAACGACAAGCTGCGCCTCAAGGCCAGCCTCGGCCACGAGTTCACCGTGCTATCGACCCGGCTCAAGCTCGCAGGCGTGTACCAGAACACAGCCGTTGAACCTCAGGCACATGATTCCCTGACCCCTCACTATCGCTCCTCCGAGTACATCGCCGACGCCGGATTCACCCTGCCCTTTCCGGTCACAGGCAACTTCCGCCTGCGCTCCAACCGCCTGTTTGGCGCGCAGGCCGCAACGCAGCGCGAACTCCGCGGCCGCCTCAACGTTGACGCCATCCCCGGGCTCTACTATGTTGGCACCTTCAACCTCAGAGGGGACATGACCGAATTGTCCGACAATTCGGGTCGTGTCCCCCCGACTCGCGACCTCTCGGTCTCTTCCTACGTCTTCAACGACCTGCGCATCGCCCCGGGCCGCTGGGACCCGCGCCTTGCCGTGGTCAACTTCTCAGCCGGCGCAGGCACGAACTTCGACCAGTACTCCCGCAACATCGAGGCCGCAGCACCGCCTTTCCGCCTGCGGCCCCTGCCTGGCGTCCCTGTTTCCCGGGTCAAAGACCTCGTGACCATGTATGGCTCGGTCCAACTTGACCCCTGGTCCACGCTGATGCTGCGATACCGCCGGGCCCTGAACCGGAGCGGATTTGCCCTTTACGCTCTGCCCGAACTGTCGCCTTCGACCGACGACGAGGTCAGAATCGAATACCAGCCTCCGCGCTGGGGCATGTTCAGCGGCCAGTGGACACTCCGCCGCGTCGCGAGCTATCCGTTCAGCACCACGAGCAGCCTGTTTCTGGAATGGAACCGGCCCTGGTCGGACAAAATCCGCACCAAGCTCACTGCCAGCGGCCGCACCAACACCGACGCCTGGGGCAGCAAGACTGCTCCGCAGGTCTCCTCCGGCGAACTCAAGCTCAACTCCCAGCTCCTGTACCGCTTCACCACCAAGTCCTTTGCCACGCTCGACCTCGGCGCCTCGCGCCAGCAGACCGACACGACCCGGTCCTCATCCTTCACCAACAGCCGTTCGACCCTCACGCTCCTCCCCGGCCTCGGCTTCAACCTCAACCTGCTCCGGTTCCTCTACCTCCAGTTCAGCCTTAACTACTCCCATCCGCTCGCCCCAACTCCGCCCCGCTCGCTCGCTCTTTCCGGCCGCATCACCGGCCAGTTCTAGGCGCTGACGCTGCCGGCAGTCGCGCATCTCCTTTCGCTACCGCTTTCGCAGGCAGCGACAGGTTCGGCTTTGCGGCCGTCCTCAGACACGATAACCGACCTACTCACGTAACAGCTTCGTCAACCGCGGCCGCAACCGGCAACGCGGTTGCCGCCGGTTCTGCAGTCGCACCCGCAACCAGAACCGGAATCACGCCTGCCAGCATGACCGAACTGCCAGGCACAGACGCAACCAGTCCATGGTCCAGCTTCCGGTCTGGTTACGGGAGCCGTTCCCCCACTCGCTCCCCGGACCACTCAAGACATCAGTCGCGCAACCGGTGTTGCCGGTCCAACTTTCGCAAACACGCAGCTCAGAGCATTAGACCGAACTTCCACGAAACCCAACCAAAACCAGCTCCAGCTCGACCGCAACTCGTGATGGCGCACGCATCGAGCGTGTCACCCGGAGCTACGGCAGGGGCCGAAGCCTGTTCGTCATTGAGAACGTGCCGGTTGTCGCATGCCCCCACTGCGGCCAGAGCTACCTGACGGCCAACACGCTCCATGAGATTGAACGCTGTCGTCGCCACCGGCGCACCTGTGCCGAACGACGGCTCGTCAGCGTCGCCGACCTCGCCTGACTCACAGCTCGTCCGTCCCGCCCAGCTAGAGCGGCACGGCGTACAGTCGGCGCGGTGATTCACTTGTGCCTGCCGGCGGTGGCATCGACCCCCGCCCCGCGCACCCCGCTGCCACTCTGCTCCCTAGCCGTTCGATTCCTTGACCCTTGATTCCTCCTCTTCTTCTCTGCTTGACACACCCAGACCGGGCATCTATCATGGTCGCGCGACCGATCCAGATGTACGGCGGTTGATGGCAACCAGCCACGTGATGTCCAACCGGCGTCAATGGTTACGTATTGCGTCATCGGGATTCAGGAAGACGCGAAAGGAATCATGCATGTGTAGTTCAGACCTGCAACGGTGGGTATCAGTCCTGTTGCTCTCGACGGTCGTGGTGACGGGCTGCGCCCCAACCCAGCGCGTCTGGGTTCGCTCCGAGCCGCCCGGCGCTGCTGTCACTGTCAGGGGCGTACAAGTCGCGACGACCCCGGTACTGCTTAAGTTGAACAGGACGGAGAATGTAACAATCGTGCTTAGCAAGGATGGGTACGAGCCGGTGGCGGTAGACCTGCATCGCAGCCTGCGCGGCTGCTACCTTGTAGGATTCACAGGAGGAGGGTTGTTACTCGCTGGCGCCGGGTATCTCCTGAAGAGGAATGCGGATAGTCGGTCCTCAGGACCTGCCTACAGCTCATTCACCTCGGGCCTCACTGGCACACTAATGCTGGGTGGCGCCGGAGTGGCCGGCTGTGGCCTGTTTTCCGGACTCATTATGGGCGATGCCTATCGGCTCAGGCCTTCAGCGGTGAACGTCATTCTGCGTGATCAGAGATAGTCGCGAGCTTAGTCAGACCGGATGACCTGATTACGGAGGCCAAGTGCGCCTTCCGTTACTGCCCGTTAGTCAGGAACTGGGCCGTGCTTGGGCGTAGTTCGGCCGGAGCGGCTATTGGACCAAGGCGCCTTGGAGTCGCCCTGAAGTAACCCTCCCGACCTTGAACGATGCACCGGCATTAGGTAGCGACCCGGAAGGTCGAAAGCCGTGCCCAGAACCAGCAGGAACCTCAATTGCGCGCGGTGACCGTCACCGAAAGGCAGACCGATGCGCTCGTGTACGAGCCGTGCGGATTGATACGATATGAGATCATCGGTAGTTCCCGTGGACGGGTTCGTCTGTCAAGCCGTGCGTTGGTTAACCTCACCCGAGGCCGGGCGGACGATAGCGTATGGGGTCGACTTGCGCACCCCCTTGTCACTCTGCCTCCCGGTTCCTCGACCCCTTGATTCTTCTTCTCTGCTTGACACGCCCAGACCGGGCATCTATCATGACCGCGATGGCCAAAGTGGATAGACGGCGACTGACAGCAGCTAGGCCGACGTCGTCGGCTGGCGTCAGGAGTCTGACATTGTGCCGCCAGGATTCTTCCAGAAAACCGGAGAAATCCACCGCCCGTCCGCGGCCCCGGCATCGGGTACAGCGATTCGAATCATTCCTTGTCCGCGACGCCTTGGCCTGCGGCCCGCAGCTTGAATTGCCGGTCGTTGACTCGACCGAGGCTCCGGTCCGCCGATTCCGTGATTCAGCCTTCATGGAAAACCGCGAGGTCCCGGTTCATCGCTGGATTCCTTGGATTGCCGGTTTCTCTTCTGCGTTCGTCGATGACTGCATGCGCGAGTTCTTGCCCCGCTCGGCTGGGAGACGACCTTGCGTGCTGGACCCATTTGCCGGCGTGGGCACGACCTTGGTCGCCGCGCTGACCGCCGGCAATGACACCATCGGTTTCGAGATCAACCCGTATGCTGCATTGGCTTGCCGCGCGAAGATGGCCGCGCTGCGAATCGACCCAGCGGAGTTCGGGAGGCAGTGCCGGCGCTATGCGGAGTTCAGCCGGAATGGCTCGCACCGCAAGACTGGTACTCGGCCCGCTGACTTCATGACGCGCATCCCGTTCTTCAGCCCCTCGGTCGAGAAACAGGTCTTCGGGTTTCGGGCATTCCTGCGCACCATCCGCAGCCCGGAGGTAGCCGACTTGTTCCGGCTGGCCTTCGGTGCCGTGATGGTGAGTTTCTCCAACTACACTTACGAACCGAGCCTCTGCTCCCGGCCCGGAGCAGGGAAGCCGCTAGTCGAGGATGCGGACGTGCATGGCTGCATCCTGCGCAAGCTCGGCCAGATGCTCCACGACGTGACATGGCTGCAGTCGGAACTGAAGTCCGCGGCTGTTCAGGGAGAAGGAGCGGTTCACCAGATGAGCTTCATGGACTCACAACGTGTGCTGAAGCCGGCCAGCATCGACCTCGTGGTTACCTCGCCCCCGTACATGAACAACTACCACTACGTCCGCAGCACCCGGCCGCAGCTTCACTGGCTGGACCTCGTGCAAGGCCGCGAGGACCTGCGTAGCTTGGAAGAGAACAATGTCGGGAAGTACTGGCAGACTGTCCGGGATTCGGAGCCGGTCGAGCTTGAGTTTGAAGACACGGCGGTACATCGGCTACTGAACGAACTCCGGTCGACGCGCACCGACGAGGGTGCCTACGGCGGGCCGGGTTGGGCTAACTACGTTGCCTCCTACTTGAACGACACCCAGCGTTACCTAGCAGTCATGAGACCGTCGCTCGCCAAAGGCGGAACCGTGGTCATCGTCATTGGCAACTCCATCATCCAAGGGCACGAAGTCAAGGTCGACCGCATTCTGGCCGACCTCGCGACTCGACTTGGGTACGAGGTCTTAGGCATTGAGATGCTCAGGACCAAGCGCGTGGGAGCAAGCATCACCAAGTCCGCGGTGCGCCGCGGGCTGGAGTCACGCGCCACGCTCTACGAGTCAGCGGTGATGCTCCGGAAGCGATAGCTGGCAGTGAAGGCAAGACCCGGGCCTATCAACGGCAGGACGCTGAAACCGTACAACCCATTGGAGAAGCGACGGCTGGCCGAAAGCATCGTCCGGGAGCTTCTGGGTCATGACGTACACCCGCTGCCGCCACAAACGCGCTTTCCCGGGGCTGGCATCTACGCCATCTACTACCGCGGGGACTTCGCCCTGTACCGGCCGCTGGCCCAGGCCAATGCCGAGCAATGGCAGCATCCAATCTACGTCGGCAAGGCGGTCCCGCCGGGTGGGCGGAAAGGCGGCGAGTTCTCGGACGAACCGCGGCCGGACCCGGTGCTGTTCCGCCGGCTCGAAGAACACGCCGAGTCAATTCGGCAGGCCCGGAACCTGGAACTCGCGGACTTCGGGTGCCGCCACCTAGTTGTAGACGAAGTCTGGATTCGCCTTGCGGAATCGCTACTCCTAGATAGCTACAAGCCACTGTGGAACGTGGTTCTGGACGGCTTCGGCAACCACGACCCGGGGGCCGGGCGCCACCGGGGAAGACGCCCGAACTGGGACACGCTTCACCCAGGCCGAGTCTGGGCAGCCAGGCTCCAGCCGAGCGCCCTGACCCTGGACCAGATCAAGTCCAGAATCGCCAACTACATGTCACGGTTCGGCTGATGCTCTTTCCCACCCCGCCCCGCGCGTCCCTGCGATTCTGCCCCCTGGCCCCTTCCCGGCCACTCGACCCCTCGGTTCCCTGCCCCCTTGATTCTCTTGCTCTCTTCTTGACACGCCCAACCCGGGCATCTACTATCACGGCGTGACCGAAACAGATGGTCGGGGAGGGACAACAGTCAGTCCGACCTCAACAGTCTGGTAGCGCGCCGCGGGAGTTTCCGCGCACACCAAACACTGCCCCCCGACCCAGAGTACAATGACTCGAGTAAGACACGAAGTCCGGCAGTCATCGACGACAAGAAGCTAAGCAAAATGTCCCGGAAATGTCGAGATTCCGAGATAAACCGCTGAAAGGAGACGTGGTGAAGCGAGTTGCAAAGACAGTCCTTCGGCTTGCAAAGGCGCACTGGCGAGCATTCTTTTTGGGTTTGCTGATGACTCTCTTTGCGTTGTGGATGGTGCACATCGATGCCCGACTACGTTCAATCCAGATGGAGCTTTCATTCATTGGTTCCGAGGTCAGTCAGATCGAGTCTGACGTCAGCTCCATCGAGTCTGACGTCAGCTCCATCGAGTCTGACGTCAGCTCCCTGGAGTCCGATGTTAGCTCCATCGAGTTGAATATGGCCTTGTCGCCCTATCGATGAGCAAACGGACACGTCTCGCGAAAAACCTCTTGTCAGTTCGGAATTCCAAAGCAGGTCTGTCCGCCAAGCCGTGCGTTAGTCGCTCTCTTCTACGGCCAAGCTGACGACAGCGTCGGCCCGGCTCTTGCTGTCCCCTCGCTTTCGGCAGGGGTGATGGGCCGAGGGGCGTAGGCAGTCACGAGACTAAGGCAGAAGCTGAAAGCAAGGACGCAGAAAGGAGCGGGTGGGGCGAGGTCAAGAGCTAGAAGCCAAGAGCCAAGACGCAAAGCAGGGACAAGATTATTGGGGACGGTACCCATTTAGGCAGTCGTGTCGTCAATAGCCATTCCTGCCGAATCCGCGGCCGAGCAGCGTGCCGCCAACGCCAGCCGCGGTTCTGATACTCGCGCTTCTCTTCATAGCGCCCCTTTCACCGGCATTAGAGAAACCACGACCC
>CBFGIT010000031.1:0-29277 GCA_965648905.1 Caldifarciminota bacterium | reverse complement strand
CGGCTATCTCATCAACGCCGCCTTCTTCACGCTGCGGAACTCGGGTGGGTCAAGCCGGCTTCGCCTCACGCCTCACGACCACGGCGTCATATCGACAACATGAGTTACAAATGGGTAGCGTCCCCGATAACCTTGACACCGCGGCCGGGCCGCCTACAATCGGACGATGCACTTCAGGCCCCTGTTGCTGACCGAAATCCCGATAAGCATCGGTCTTTGCCCCATCGACTCGGAGGTAGGATGAGCCTGTTCCTGGATAGCGCGGACATCGAGGAAGTGAAGCGGGCAGTTAATCTCGGATTCGTCTCCGGCGTAACAACCAACCCGAGTATCATGGCTCGGGTGAAGAACGACCGCAGAGACGTCATCAGGCAGATCTGTGAGCTGTCGCCTGGGCCGGTGTTCTACCAGGTAACCGGAAAGACCCCGCTCGAGCGCGAGCAGGAAGCCCGGGATTTCTTCGCCATTTGTCCGGATAAGGTCGTGCTTAAGATTCCGGCCACGACCGAAAACCTGGCGCTCGCCGCCCGTCTGTCAGAAGACATTCCTTGTGCCGCAACCGCGGTCTACAGCGGCGCCCAGACTCTGGTTGCGTGCGAGGCCGGATGCCGCTATGTCATCCCTTACGTCAACCGAACTACCAGGCTGACCGGCGACGACGGGTGCGAACTGGTGGCCGAGATGTTCGCCATTGTTGAGATGTACGGCAAAAGGACCCAGATTGTCGCAGCCAGCATCAAGTCCGCAGAGGAGGCGGCACGCGCCTCCATCGCCGGCGCTCACCACCTGACCATGCCGCTCGACGTGCTGCTCAGCCTGGGCAATCACCGGTTCTCAGACGACGCCATCGCCGAGTTCAACTCAGCGGGCCGTTGACGTCTCGGCTCTTCTTTCGGGCCGCAGCCGCGTCGCGGGCCGACTGCTGGTGCAGGTCCACGAGTTGTGGGTGTTTGTGGGCCGACTGCTCGGCCTGGCGGCGAGTGGCAATGAGGATGATAATCCAGGACAGCACCGCACAAACCACGAGCAGGAAGACAAGCAGCGGCGCTTTGTCGAGCGAGAAAACAATGAAGTCGTAGATGCCGTGGGCGATGATTGCCAGCGCGAGCCCGAGCAGCGACAACCAGTTGGCCGCTGCATCGCTGCGCGCGAACTTGGCCTCACCGAGAAAGTAGCCCATCAGCACGGCGTTGAACGCATGACTCGGCACTGAAAGCACGGCACGCAGCACGCCGGTCGCCGGCCCGCCCGAGACAACGTAGAGGATGTTCTCAACCGCGGCGAACCCGAGCGCCGCGCTGATTGAGTACATGATGCCGTCGTACGGCTCGGTGAAACCGGGAAGCCGATAGGAGTAGAAGCGCACCACAAGGTACTTGCAGCCTTCCTCGACCAGGCCAACAATGAAAACCGCGCCCAGCAGAGAGTGAAGAACGTTGGGCGTGCTCGAGTGCCAGCCGGTCAGCCGCTGCAGGGCCATTGAGTTCATCATTGAAGGAACAAGGGCCACCGCACCGTAAAGGAAGGTCGTGACCAGCGGCCGCAGCGGTTCCTGCTTGTAGCGGTTACGCAGGTAGAAGAAGAGAAACAGGGCCAGAGCCGGAGCGACCGCCAGCGCGATGAGCGAGAAGGTCATCGCGAGTCACTCATCGCCCATCGCTTATCACCCGAAACTCATCACGCGCGAACAACGACTCAGGCGATCGGCTCGAATAGGTACTGCGGTCTGCCCGCAGGCGGCAGATTCCTCAAGAATGACACCGAGAAAGATATCGGTCCCGACCGCTTCAGCTCCAGCCGCAGGCGGGAATTGCGCAACTGGTACTCACCCTCATCGAGCATGTAAGGGCGGGTCCGCGGCGGCGGGACTTCAGCGCTCTGATGAATTCGGCCGGGCCGGACAAAAGCAGCATGGAGGTACGTCCGAGGCTTGGTACCGACCGAGGTGACCATCACCGGCCAGCGGTTCTCAAGAAACAGCGGCGTGTTCCTGAGCCCGAGCGCAAGGCATTGCTCTCGCCACTGCAGCAGGAGATGACCCAGTGCCGGCCGGGAGTGAGAGTAGACGTGAACCGCGGCCTCGCCGTGACGAGGCGGCAGTCGGTCAAGCCGTTCCGGTCCTGTAACCGGTCGCCGGGCTCGCGCCCGCATCAGGCTCTTGGGTATCTCCTGGACGATTTCGTCCAGATCCAGATGCCGGGAGACAGCGTCAATCAGCCGTTGTTTGGACGGCGACGCGGGCAGCGACGCCTGCGCCGACTTTGCCAGCCGGCGCAGCTCAGGCACGGTAAGATTGCTGAGGAGGTCCTGGGCGGGTTCCAGACGGATGCCCTGCATGGTCTGAGTATATTACCCTCCTGACCCGGGTCAAGCATTGGCCGCGTCGATTCTGGTGCTGGTCCGCAACCGCCAGCTAGCCCAGGGTCTGGCGGTAGCGCTGGGCGCGGAGCGCGTAGTCCTGGGCGTTGCGTTTGATCCGGTCGGTCTCAGCCGCATTGAGCGGCCGCTTGACTACCGCGGGTACGCCTGCCACCAGGCTGCCGGGCGGAACCACGAAATCCTCGCGCAAGACCGCGCCGGCCGCGATAATTGAGCCCGCACCGACCCGCGACCGGTTGAGCAGAATCGCGCCCATGCCGATGATACAGTCGTCTTCCACAGTCGCACCGTGAATGATGGCGCGGTGGCCGACAACAACCCGATTGCCGATCACGGTCGGTGTATCGTAGTCGACGTGAACCATCGACAGGTCCTGAATATTGGTGTCAACGCCGACCGTTATCGAGGCCATGTCGCCGCGTACTACTGTGCCGAACCAGATGCTCGAACCTCGGCCGATCGCAACCTGACCAATGACTGTGGCATTAGCAGCGACAAAGACGTCAGGCGCAATCTGCGGTGTGCTGCCTTCGAGCTCAAGAATCATCAGGCTGACTACTGTCTCGTACCGGCAGGGGAAAGTGGCGGTGGCTTGGAGAAGCAGTAGACCGCCAGGTCGCGGGTCTTGTTCTCGACCGTGGCGGCGACGTACGCATCCTTGAGCACGACCAGGTCAGCGCCTGAGGCATCGCCGCCCGAAGTGTAGTGCCGCTCCCAGACCGACAGTGCATTGGGCACGTACTGATAGACCAGTACCTGGCTCGGTCTGCCGAGCAGCGTTCCGGTGACAAAGATATCGGCCTCGGGTGTGATGTTGATGGCTCGACCGGTCGCCTGAGCCTGTTTGCCGTACGCGGCCTTGCGTATCACCCCGCCGTCGCCGTCGTATTCGAGGATAATGCTGCGGGTCGAATCGCCGACCCGGGCCGTACCGGTGACAACGACGTTGCCGAACGGGTCAAAGGCAATGTCACCCGCTTCGTCATTGCCGCCCGAGTCATAGTACCGGGTCCAGACCGTATCGCCCTTATCGTTCAGTTTCATGACGATGATATCCGAGTTGTCGTCCTTCGCATACTGACCGACAACTGCCAGGTTGTCCCGGGCGTCCGCACAGATGCGCACGGCCAGGTCGGTCGGACCAATGTCATGGTTCCGGGTCCAGATGGTCCTGCCGTCGCCGGCGTCGAGCACCGCGACCATGTGGTCGGCATTATCTTTCGTACCGGCCATGCCGCAGACCGCGAGCCGATTGCCCGACAGCCGACAGATCCCGGTTCCCCAGGTTCGGTCGCCCAGGGCCAGCCCTTTCTGCCATTCCAGGGTTCCGTCAAACCCGTATCGAGCAACGAGGCAGAGCTGCTTGCTGTCGAACTCAGCCCGCCCGACAACGAAAACGCTGCCGCGCTCGTCCGCGACCAGGTCTCCGAGCACGGCCCGGGGCGAGTCTTTGTACAGGCGGGACCAGACCTCGTTGCCGTCCCGGCTCAGCTTGGTGACCAGCCAGACGCTTGCGTCCGAGTGAAGATTGCGGACCGTACTGCCAACGTAGAGATGCAACCCGCTTACGGCGATCGCGGCTGCGTCTTCGTGACCGCCAGTATCAATTACTCTCTGCCAGACGGTCTGCTTTGTCCCACAACCAAGCAGGGTCAAGGCGAGTGTCAGTTGGAGCAGGACCGGGCCGGAGCGGAACACGCCCTTCACCTAGTCTGGAAGCCGGTTGATCATTGCGGTCCCGTTCACCGCACCCGAGAGCTTGAGAACGTACACGCCGGCTGGCACGGTCCTGAGGTCGACCGGGAATGACGATGTCCCGGACCTGAGCGTCGAGCTGAGCACGCTGCGGCCGGCTGCGTCATACAGGGCCCAGCTCGACGGGCCGACCTCGGACAAGGAGCAGTTCACTATCGTTCTTCCCCGGGCCGGGTTCGGGCACACGCTGATGTCGCTCGGCCGAGCCGAGTTCGACGCTTCTTCCACACCACTGGCCGTGAGCGTAATCTGGTCGGCGGAGACCTCCGCCATCGGGCCCCCTCAGGTCCCACTGCCGTACGCGAACAGGTCAATCGTCACCTTGCGCACCTGGGCAGGATTGACTCCTCTCAGATTAGTGGCCAGCTCCTGGGCGATGTCAAGCGAATAGTGACGCCAGACACCGTTATCCGTAACCTCAATCAGATTGACCGTGTCGCTGCGCACCCAGGTCGCGTACGGGCTGTGCCGGTAGAACCTGGTGTTGCCCAGCTCGGCTCCGAACGCGTTCTGGTATCTGACCCAGAGCGATGCGACCGGCCAGCAGGTCGAAGACCCGCCGTCGATGCTGAAACGGGCGTCGAATTCAAGGCTCAGATCCGGGCCCGGTACGTCCACGGTCTGATACAAGCTGGCAAACTCGGCCAGAAACTTGTACACTCGGGCAGCATGACCAGGAACGGGCTGGCCCAGAGTATCGCTGCGCTCGATGCGATACTCGCCACCGAAGTCGCTGACCGTATCCCGCCAGCCGACGCTGAACGGCTGCTCGAAGTCGCCGTTGACCAGCAGGTTGGCCGACGCGGCCAGCGCAAGAGCAAGCAGTAATGCGCTGATTCTCATTGAAGCGGTGTCCTTTCGTAATTCTGCCCGGCAAGGGCAACAGCTAATTCTCTGTCCCAGCATCGGTTTGTCAATGTCCACCATCCGTCGCCGGCGATTGACTGACCGGCAGAGCATCGTAGAATTGCAGCATGAGAGTCAAGCTTCCCCCGGTCGGCAAGATATCCCAGCAGGTCTTTGAGGAACTCATCTATCCGCGTCTCGGCGCGAAGAGCCGCAGCGTGCTTGTTGGCCCGATGCATGGTGTTGACACCGGCATCATCAGGGTCGGGAATCGGGCTCTGGCTTTGACGACCGACCCGGTTTTCATCGTCCCGGAGTACGGCTGGAAACGGGCGGCGTGGTTTGCGATTCACATCCTCCTTTCCGACGTCGTGACCAGCGGGCTCAAGCCCAAGTATTTGGCGATTGACCTGAACCTGCCGATGCAGATGACCGAGGAGCAGTTGGAGATTGTCTGGAAGACCATCCACCAGGAATGCCGGCGCTACGGCGTTTCGGTTGTCACCGGCCACACTGCGCGGTACGGCAACTGCGGTTATCCGATGGTCGGCGGTGCGACCGCGATTGCCGAAGGCGGGCTTTCCGAGTATGTCTCCCCCGAGTTTGTCCGGCCCGGCGATTCAATCATCGTCACCAAAGGCCCGGCAGTGGAGGCCGCCGGCATCTTCGCGGCTATGTTCCCAGACCGGCTCGCCGAGAAGTTCGGCTCGGCATTTGCCCGCCGGGCTGAAAAGCTGTTCTGGCAGATGACCGTTGTCGAGGATGCCTTGGCCGCCACGAGTGTCGGGACACGAGACCGAGGCGTCACCGCCATGCACGACGCAACCGAATGCGGGCTCTGGGGCGGGCTGTACGAGATGGCGCAGGCCGGCGGGTTCGGTCTGAGAGTGGTGAAGGAAGCGGTGCCGGTACTGCCCTGCGTTCTGGAGGTCTGCGACTTCTACGGCATAGACCCGTACAAGTCCATCAGCGAAGGAACGCTCATCATCATGTGCCGACCGGGCTATTCCGACGCCATCCTGGCCGCGCTTAAGCAGAAGCGCATTCCGTCTGCAGTCATTGGCGAAGTGACGCGCAAGGGCCGAACCCTGGTCGAGAACGGCCGCGAACAACCCCTGGTTCACCCGGTCACCGACCCGTTCTGGGCAGCTTACTTCAAGGCAATCGGAGCGTGAACGAGGTCCTCGAACGCCTTGAACAGGCAGTACGGCGGCTTGAGGCGTGCCCTGAGTTCGCCCTGCTTGTCCCGGAGGTGCGGGTCAACTTCGTCTACGCCAGAGAGCATGCCAATGAACCGGCCCAGGTCGCGGGTGTTGATGGCCGCATCACCGTGGTCGGTGGAGCACCCAAAGCCTCAGGCCCGGTGCGGTTTGGCGTCTCAGACCACATGGCACGGCTGGTCATCGAGGCAAGCAGGCATGAACCGACCATCCGGGCCGGACTTAACTTCCGCTGGAACGAAACCATCTTCGAGTTCGTCCGGTCGTACGCCAGCGCCCACGGACTTAGACTCGGCGGTGTCGACCGGGCAACCGAGCCTGACGAACTGATTGGCCGAGACCGTAGCTCCATCCCGTGGAAGGTAAGGCGCCTGGTCGAGCAGCACGGCAGTGTCCCGCCCATCTGCTACGAAACCCGCGGCTGGGGCAAAGAGCCGCTGTTCTTTATTCTGGGCCCTGACCCGGACTGGGTGGCAAACCTGGCAATCGAACTGTCGCGCGGTCTGGCACACGGCCGCTGACACACCCCGCTTTCATTTTGAGATTCCGCCGGTTCCCGACCATCCTTGAACCATGGTCCTCATTCTGGTACAATTATTAGCAGTAGTCACGGCCTGACGTAAGGCCGGTCAGTTTGATAATCCGCTGCGGCGTAAGCCCGGGGGCGCACCGGACACAAGACAATTAGACAAGGGGATATGATGCAACGCCACATTCGCTTCGTTCGTACCGCCACACCTTGGCTTGCGTTGTTGGCGGCTGCCGCGGCTTTCGCTGGCGAGCAGCCTGAACTGCGCACACCGTTTTCGCGGACATTCTTGTTGGACAATGGCTGTTACAATACCCACGTATATTCTGCGCCGATACACCAGCGCGGTCCCTCCGGGGCCTGGGTGCCGATTGATGCCGACTCGGTAAGGAATTCTTATCCACAAAGCGAGGAGTATTGGACAGGTAACGTCAAATTTCGGAACGCCGACTACACCAAGAGCGGAGGCGACCTCTACTTCAGGGGCGGACAAGCATCAAGCCAAGACCGTCGTCAGGCGTGGGCAAAGTTCGACCTCTCACCGATTCCCGACCGAGCGACACTCACCGCGGTTCACTTCTACTACTACTGCTACCAGATTGGCGAGATGCCAAGAACGTACGTCCGCCTAGTCACCTCTGACCCGGTGACCGCGAACGCGGCGACCCTGTGGAACGACATCACTACCGGCACGCTCGTTGCCCCTGACTACGGTCACGGGGTCGGCTGGCAGACCCGCACCCTGAATAGCACAGGTGTCGCCGCGGTCCAGGCACGGCTCGTGTCGGACTGGGTTGCTCTCGGCCTCCACGAGTACGAGAACCAGAACACCAACTGGGGCTACGCCTATGGGTCCGGCGGCGGACCCGGGGGCGTCTACCAGCCCTATCTCTCCATCTACTACTCGCCACCCCCGGCAACCGATGTCAGTGCCGAGCAAGTCATCGCTCCGACTGGAACAATCCAGCCGGGCGAGCTGGTCGTGCCCATCGGCCGGTGGCGAAACTGCCAGGCTCAGGCGACGAGTTTCGTCGCCTACTTCATCGTGACTCGGCCAGGCGGTGCCAGAGTCTACTCAGAATCACTTATCGTTGCCTCGCTCGCCGGTCTGCGGGATACGGCCTTGGCATTCCCGGCTGTGACGATCGGGACCGATACCGGACGCTGGACAGCAATCTGCTCAACCTACGCCACGGATGACATCAATCGGGAGAACGACGTTCGCTCCAACAGCTTCCGCGTTGCCGGCGTCTTGGCTGGGCGAGATGTCGGAGTCACGGAGATATTGGAACCAGGAAACTGGGTCGACACCAATTCGGTAGTCAAACCCAGGGCGCGCTGGCATAACGGCTCGACGACCGCGGTTGACTTCGTCGCCCAGTTCTCCATCGAGAACCCCGCCAAAGCCAGAATCAGCAGTCAGTCAATCAGTGTCAGCGCCCTCGCTCCTGGCGCCGACACCGTGCTGGTTTTCGAAGGACACAACGTTGGCGTGGACACCGGCCGGTGGCTGGCTCGTTGCTCCACTTTCACCGCCAACGACACTCAGCCGGCCAACGACACGATGAGCCGCCACTTTGTGGTATGGACCGGCGGCACTCAGACTGTGACCGGCTGGAAGGAGGTCGCGGCGGTCCCGAGCATGCCTTCGGGCAAAGCGGCCCGGGACGGCGCCTGGCTGGCACGTGACCCGGCTTCGGGCGTGGTCTACGCAGCCAAGGGCGGCGGTACCAAGGATTTCTACTGCTACCACCCGGAAGGGGACACCTGGGTCCAACTCGCCGTCTGGCCTGAGGGCAGCGAACGCAAAGCACCCAAGAAAGGCGCGGTCGGCGTGGCAGATGGCCGCGGCAGCGTCTACGCGGTCAAGGGCAGCAACAGCCTGGGATTCTGGCGCTATGACATCGCCGGCGATTCCTGGACCCAGATGCGCGACGTTCCACTGGGGCCCAGCAACAAGAAGATCAAAGGCGGGTCTGCCGTGGTATGCGCTGATGTCGGCGATGTCAGCTATGTTTACCTCCTCAAGGGCTACAAGAATGAATTCTGCCGCTACAGTACCGTGACCGACTCCTGGGAGATGCTGACGGAAGCTCCAAACGGTGCCAACCCCAAGTGGGACAAAGGCTCGTGGTTGGCCTACGACGGGATGCAGACAATCTACGCTCACAAGGCCAAGAGGCACGAGCTCTGGAGGTACGATATGGCGTCGGGAACCTGGAGCGACGTCCAGCTCAAGTCCATGCCCTACGTCAACCGGGCCGGAAAGAACAAGAAATCTAAGGACGGCGGCAGCGGCGCGTTGGCCGACGGCTACATCTACGCACTCAAAGGCGGGAACACATGCGAGTTCTGGCGCTACTCGCTGGCCGGCGACTCCTGGGCAGAGCTTGAGACGATTCCTCAATTCGGTTCGACCGGCAGGAAAAAACGGGTCAAGGGCGGCGGCAGCCTGATCGCATGCAGCCGAGAGCAGTTTCTTGCGCTCAAGGGCAACAAGTGCAATGAGTTCTGGCAGTATGTCCCGACGCACGAGGCTCCAGCCTCTGGCTCAATTGCACAGACCGGTGCTCAATCCGCAACATCCCGGGACGCCCGTGGCGGGCGACTGACTTTGCCCAGTCACGTTCGTGCCGGCCGGGTAGTCATCAGTCTCACGGGGCCAGCGCACTTCTGCCTGAGTGGCGCGGTTAGACTGACGATTCAGGACGTGGCCGGTCGGCTTGTAAGGTCCGGGGTCTTTGACCAGCGGGGGGAATTCGTTCTCGACCTCCCAACCGGCATCTTCCTGCTTCAACTGCAAGCCGGTGATGAGAAGCTAACCCGGAAGTTAGTCGTGCTCCGCTGACACGACCCTGCTGGTCCTGCGTCCTAAGGGATTCGCATACCGGGCCGGTTCTTCGGTAGAACGGGAACGTCTGCCGCAGCCCACGGACAGCGTCCTCTTGACTGCCGGCCTCAGGTCGCTATTCTAGCGCCCGACTTCGCTAGAAAGTGAGCCAACGAAATGCCTTTTTGTCCAGCATGTGGCGCGGAGAATCCCGCAAAGGTCAGGTTCTGTCGAGAGTGCAGAACCCGCCTGGAGAAGACCGAACGGCTGACAATTCACGCCAACACCCAGTCGCCGAATCGGCCGCCACCACCGCCACCCACGATGCCGGGCACCGGCCCGGACCTTGAACGCCTCTCGGTCTGGCTCGGGCTGCTCGGCATACCGGGCATCGTGGTTGGTGTACTGCTCATCCGACAGCAGCACAAGGCGCGTGGTCGGCCCCTGGCCGCGCTCGTGCTCGGCTCAGCCGTGACGCTTGCCGCCCTCGCCGCGGTCATCGGACTGGCGTCAAGACCAGACCCGCTTGACCGACATCTGACGCCGGAGAGGTTGCCCAACTTTGCCGAGGCAGCGGTTGCCCGCGTCGAAGAACTCCAGGAGAAGGCCGAGCTGCTGCAGGAACGACTCGGCCCCGGGGCCGAAAGTGAGCTTGCCCCGTTCCACCGCTACGTTGCCGAGGCACTCGCTCTGCTCGCCGAGATGGACTCGGTCGAAACCGAAGAGGAACTCGACAGTCTGCGTGACCTGGTACGGGAAAATCTGGACAGCGCGCGAGCCGAGCTGGGCGCAAGATAGCTTCCCCGCCGCTTCCGCAGCGCAAGGCTTGACCGTCTGACCGACATGTGTATCCTTGTGCACAAATGGTCTGTCCGAAAACGCGCCGGCATCGCCTGACGCCACCGTCGACTTCCCAACCGGTTCAACCGCACCCCGCATCCGCTGGGTCGCGCGGTTCGCGACCACTGGTATCCGGGAGTCGCGGTTGTTGACGGCGCTGGCACTGCTCTGCTCTCTGGCCGGGGCGTTCGCGGTCGGCGACCGACTCGACGTAAGTGCGCTGGCGCGGATGCGGTTTCGGCTGATCGGGGCGCCGGGCGACTCCATCGATGGCATCAGCGGCGAGCGGCTGAAGACCGGTTTCGACTTCCGCTCGCGCCTGGAGCTCGGTGCTACCTTTCGCGCCACCGAACGACTCAAATTGGGCACGGCGCTGCGGGTGTCGAACGAGGACGCGGATGCGACCCTGTTCCCGCCTGACCTGGTGTCGGGCCGGCTGGCCGGCGGCTGGTGGTGGGCGCGGTTCGAGCAGGGCATTGCCGACATCACCGCCGGCGCCTTCGACGCGAGTTTCACGCCATTGACCCTGATGCGCTGGGACCTGGACGACAACCCGCTTGGTTCCGGCTCCAGTTGCTGCGCCGTTGCGGTCGGTGGTCTGCGTGGCAACAGCCTTGAGGACTTCTCGGCCGACTACCGGCTGGAAGGCACCCGGCTCGTTCTCGCTCCGGGGCCGCTGCACGCGACCCTGCTCTTGGCCCGCACTGCGCTGCCCAGCGCCGGCCGGTCCTACGCCCAGTACTTGGGTGGCGTGCGCCTGCGCTACGAACCTCTGGTGCCGTGGCTGACTTCGACGGCGTGCTTTGGTATCACCGGCCTGCGCGTCACCGACGACAAAGGCTCGGTCGGTCAGGCGGCAAATCCGCCGCTGCGCAGCGACGTTGCAAGCTTCGACCTGAGTCTGCCCGTGCTCGAACCGGTTGCCGTCGTCGCCGAGGTCGCGTACAGTATGCGCGACGACAACCTCGCCCTGGCCGACCCCGAGCTGTCCGACGCCGGCATGAGCACAGGGCTTCGCCTCGGCGACCGCGAGAACCTCGACCTGCAGATGCACTACCTGCGCTTTGAGCCGAACTTCCTGCCTCTGTACCGCGCCCTGACCGTCGGCCGCAACCGCCAAGGCTTACGGTTCTTTGCCGCCCGTCGGAACATCGCCTTCGGCCGCGTGACCGCGAGTGCGTCGGGCTACGTCAAGTTCCTGCGTGAGCTGGTGCCGATGGTCGGTACCGAGTTCACGGGCGGGAAGTACCCCGGCGACTTCCGGGTCGTGACCATGAGCATCCGCTGCGAGCCGTGGTATGGAACCAGCCTGGGTGTCGACGGCGAATGGCGCCGCAATACCCGTACCGACGACCCGGCAACGCTGCAGGCCGACGAGCGACTCGACGCAACTGAGGTCATCGGCTCGCTGCTCCTCGTGCGCCGCCTCACGTTGCAGAATTCGGTCCAGCTCAAGTACTCGCTCGTGCGCCACCGGGACCCGGCCGCAGCCTACACCGCGCATCTGCCCGGCCTGGAGCTGAACCTGAAGATATAGGAGGCAACATGCTCCGCCTGCCACTCGGCGCGCTCCTGCTGCTCGCTCTGCTTTCCCTGGGCGGCTGTCCCGCGGACACGACGAGCGGGACACTGGTCGGGACCGTGAAGACGGAATCCGGTACCCCGGTTGCCGGTGCGGCGGTATCCACCGTCCCGGCCAGCGCGACGGTGACCACCGATTCGCTCGGCGCATTCGTGCTGACTTACCTCACGCCCGGGAACTATCTGGTCAGGGCCGCAAGCCCCGGGTTCCTGTCGGACTCAAGCTCGTGCACTGTCACCCGGGCCGAAACCACCAGCGTCAGCCTCGTGCTCCGCAGTGCCCGACGCCGGGTCGCGGCCGAGATGATTTCTACGGTCTGCGTCTGCTCCCGCCCCGAGCGCATGGCGCTCTATGCGCTGGTGGACAGCTTAGGCGATAGCGTCGTGCACGTTGAGTACCACGCCTCCGACGACACGCTCGCCTACTACTGGGAGCCGTTCATCTGCCCGGCCGCAGAGTCCCGCCGTCTTTACTATGCGCCGACATTCCGCCTCGGCGGCTGGCTCTACCTCGATGGCCGCACCGAGCGGCAGACCATGGGTGACTACCGCCGGCTGGTCGACTCGCTCCTGCGTATCTCCAGTCCGGTACTGGTCGGGCTGCAGGCGGTCCGTTCCGGTGCCGATTCTGTGACCGCCACGGTGCAACTTGACGCGGTCGATGGCATTGGCCCCGGTGTCGGGCTTGGGGTCGGGCTGTACGAACTCGGGCCGGTGTCCTACGAGAACAGCCCCGGTGATACCAGCGTCTTTCGCAACATCGTTCTCGACCTCGTCTTCACCGACACCTTAAGCCTCAACGCCGGTGAGACCCGCACGTTCCAGCGCTCACTCGCGATTCCCGACACGCTCAGCGCACGCCACACACCGTTCCACATCGTAGACAAGAACAACATCGGCGTCTATGTCATACTCCAGGACTTCGCCACTCGGCAGGTCCTCCAAGCCGCGCGCCTGCGTCTCTAAGTACCGACCATGGGTGTGATTCTCGTACTCGCGCTCGCGCTGCCCCAAGACTCGCTCATCGCCCGGCTCCAACCGGTGGCCGAGTGCGTCCGCCGGGCCGATTCCAGCCTGGCCGCCGGTGCTACCGACTCCGCGCTGGCGTTGGTCGACAACGCCGGCCGGCTCTGGTCGGGCACCGTTGCCGGCCTCGCGGACGACACAGCCGGTCTCCCCGCCGGCTGGAACGAAGGCGGCGTGCTCATCTCCGGCCGCATCGCCGACGCCGAGACCCTGCTGGCCGCAGGCCGGGGTGCCGATGCCGCCCGCCTCATCCGCAGCCTGGGTGAGCTGCTGTACTGGCTGCCCCGGCCCAAGCCGACCCTGCTCCGGTTCCTGGGCTTCCGTTGCGAGAGCTGCCTGGCTATGGACAAGGTGCTGGCGAAGGTCGCTGCTTCATACGTCGGCCGCGCCGCATTCCGCACCGTCGACATCAACGTCGACGAGACAACGGCCCGCCGCTACCGCATCACAATCGTCCCGACGTTCGTGTTCCTCGACCCGACCGGCAAAGAGGCTTTCCGCACCGCTCGTGAGATGACCGAGGCCGAAATCGGCGCCCGGCTCGACGCACTGCTGAAGCGGACCTAGCCGGGGACCAACGTTGACGGCGCGCCGCGCCGTCCCGGCGAGGCAACTTTACCTTGACTTCAGCGTCTATATGTGTATGTTTTTGCACATATGCTACGATCACGTCGCCCCCCGGCCGAAGACATCTTCGCCGCCCTCGGTCACCGGGTGCGGCTGAACATCGTCATCCTGCTCCTTGAGGGCGAGCGATGTGTCTGTGAGATTACCCCGGCGTTCCGCCAGGAGCGGACTGTCGTCTCACGCCACCTGGCGGTGCTTGAGAACGCCGGTATCATCCGGTCGCGCAAGGTCGGCCGCCGCGTCTTCCATCAGATTGCCGACCGCCGGGTGGCTGCGCTGGTTAGAGTTGCCCGCCGTATGTCTCTAGACCCAGGAAGGGGTGTTCCGGTCGGCCCGGCGTCGCCCCTCGCATGCTGTGCCCGGTCGAGAAGTGAGGACTGATGAAGAACGACGAAAATGCACTCCGCAAGTCGGTAAGAGAAGGCTACGCCAAGGTCGCGCGCGGGAGCGGCTCGTGCTGCGGAGGTTCAAGCGCATGCTGCGGGACGAGCGCCGCCCGTGAAACAAGCCGCAGCTTCGGCTATAGCGACGAGGAAATGGCATCTGTCCCGGACGGCGCTAACCTTGGCCTTGGCTGCGGCAACCCGACCGCACTGGCAGCGCTGCGCCCCGGCGATGTCATGCTCGACCTTGGCTCCGGGGCCGGATTCGACTGCTTTCTCGCCGCCCGCAAGGTCGGCCCGGCAGGCCGCGTCATCGGTGTAGACATGACGCCGGAGATGGTCGACAAGGCGCGCACCAATGCGGCCAGGGCTGGCTTCGCAAATGTCGAGTTTCGGCTGGGTGAGATCGAGCACCTGCCGGTCGCCGACAACTCGGTCGATGTGGTCATCTCCAACTGCGTCATCAACCTTTCCCCGAATAAGCCTCAGGTCTTCCGTGAGGCGTTCCGCGTACTGAAGCCGGGCGGACGGCTAATGGTTTCGGACATCGTGCTTACCGCGCCGCTCCCGAAAGCCCTGCTCGACTCCGCTGCCGCCTACGTTGGCTGCATCTCGGGCGCGAGCCTGAAGCAGGACTATTGGGGGATGATTGCCGCCGCCGGATTCGGTGATGTCAAGGTTGAGGTTGAAAGCCGCTTCCCGGTTGAGGCGGCGACCAGCGACCCCACTTTGCAGGCGCTGGTACGCGAGTCAGGGATGACAGAAGACGAACTACGGTCGGCCGCAGTCTCGGTCCGCAGCATCGGCGTCTCGGCCGCCAAGCCAAAGGAGTAGAAGAAGTTGATGCTCACCAACCTGCTTGCCAATGCCGAGAAGCTGATTACCTCGCAGCCCCTGCTCGCCGTGCCGGTCGTCTTTCTCGGCGGTCTCGTCACCGCGCTCAACCCCTGCGTGCTTGCGTCAATACCCCTGGCCATTGGCTTCGTCGGTGGCTATGCGACCGGCCGTTCCAAGGGCTATGCTCTGCTGCTGGCTCTGTTCCTCTTCCTCGGCATCGCTGCGTCGTTTACTGCGCTTGGTATGGTTGCGTCGCTCGCCGGCACGCTCTTCGGCACGACGTCGAAGTTCTGGCCCATACTCATCATCGTCGTCTGCCTGGTCATGGGCGGCCAGATACTCCTCTTTCCCAACTTCGAAATCCCGATGCCGCGCGGCTTCGCACCAAAGGTCGGCGGTATCGTCGGCGCATTCCTCCTGGGCGCACTGACCGGCGTCATCGCCACGCCCTGCGCCATGCCGATACTCGCGGTCATCCTTTCTTACGTTGCGTCGAAGGGCAACGTAGTCTACGGCGGGTTGTTGCTGTTCACCTACGCGCTCGGCCACTCGGTGCTGGTGCTGGTCGCGGGCAGCTCGATGGGCATTGCCGAAGCGATGGTGAACTCGAAAGGGCTAAAGAAACTGTCGGTTGTTCTCAAGAAGGCCTCGGGTGTGTTGCTCCTGCTCGTGGCCGTGTACTTCCTGTACGAGATATTCAAGCGCTAGAACGGAGGATCTGAGTGTGAAGAAACTGCTCCTGCTGGTTCTTATGGCAGCATTGACCCTGACCTACGCGCCGGGTTGCGGCGGCCCGAAGCCTGACGTGCAAACCACCAGCACGAAACCGGAGACAACACCTGCCACCCCGGACGAAGTCTGCGAGACACTTCCTGTACCCGAGACCACCTCTGCAGCGACTGCTCCAGACTCGGCCCCGCCGAAGACCGAACCCAGGCCCGAGCCAAAGCCGCCAGCCAACACAGAGCCGAAACCGGAACCCAAGCCGGAGCCGCCGCCCAAACCCAAGGCCTTGCCACGGATGTGGGACTATGGTTCCACCAACTGCCTTCCCTGCATGGAGATGGAGAAAATCCTCACCCCGCTGATGGCTGAGTACAAGGACCGAGTAGACGTCCGCATCATCAACGTCTACCAGGACCGGGAGAAGACCATGCAGGCCCGCATCCAAGTCATCCCCACGCAGATATTCTACGATCCGGACGGCAAGGAGCTCTTTCGCCACATCGGCGTGTACCCGCGTGACTCCATCGTGGCGAAATTCAGAGAGTTCGGCTGGGAGTAGCTGATGAAAGAACGCACCAAACTCCTCATCATCCTCGGCGTCTTCCTGTTCTTCTACTTCGTGCCGCTTGGGCCGGGCCGGGTCCAGGGTGCCCTGCTCGAAGGGTTCCAGATGCTGCAGGAGTACGCCCGGCTCCATGTTCTCCTTTGCCTCGTGCCCGCCTTCTTTATCGCCGGCGCCATCCAGAACTTCATCTCCAAGGAAGCCATCCTCAAGTATTTCGGCCCGCAGTCCAACAAAGTACTCGCCTACTCGATAGCCTCAGTCTCGGGCGCGATCCTCGCGGTCTGCTCCTGCACCGTGCTCCCGATGTTCATGGGCATCTACATGGCCGGCGCCGGGCTTGGCGTCGCCACGACCTTCCTTTACTCCGGCCCTGCCATCAACGTGCTCGCAATCCTGATGACTGGCCGCGTGCTCGGGCTCGAACTGGGCCTCGCCCGCGCCATCGGCGCGGTCATTTTCTCGGTCATCATCGGTCTGGCAATGGCGTTCATCTTCATACGGTCGGAGAAGCAGCGCGCCGAGTCGCAGGCCGGGTTCAACCTTGAAGCCGCTGCGAGCGGACGCCGGCTCTGGCAGAACATCCTTTACTTCGTCTCAATGATTCTCGCGCTCATCTTCCTGACCTGGGGCAAGCCCAAAGAGCCAATCGGCTTCTACAATGCCGTCTACTCGGTTCACTGGTATCTCGCCGGTGCGTCGCTCCTCGCCCTCGCGCTCATGGTATGGCGCTGGTTCAACGGCGAAGAACGTAAGGCCTGGGTCGCATCCACGTGGACCTTTGCCAAGCAGATAATGCCCCTATTGTTCGGCGGCGTGTTCGTGGCCGGCTTCCTGCTCGGGAGGCCGGGCCTCGACGCCGGCATCATTCCGAACCACGTAATCGCGGGTCTGCTCGGCGGCAACTCTCTCTGGGCCAACCTGTTTGCCTCGGTCTCGGGCGCATTGATGTACTTTGCCACCCTGACAGAAATCCCGATTCTGCAGGGCCTCATCGGGTCAGGGATGGGAAAGGGCCCGGCCCTCACACTACTCCTTGCCGGCCCGGCTTTGTCCCTGCCCTCGATGATCGTCATAACCCGGATGATCGGCCTGCGCCGCGCGGCAACCTACATTCTACTAGTGGTTGTTCTCTCAACCATCGTCGGCCTGCTCTATGGTGCAATTGCCTAGCCCCAAGCCGCAGACCTGTGGTTGTTACGGACCAAAGGAGGTGTCAGATGTTTGAACGCATTCTCGTTGCTACTGACCTCAGCGATACATCGGAGCAGATAATCAGCAACCTCGGCCCGCTTCGCACCCATGGAGCGCGGGAGGCAATTGTCCTCTACTGCCTGAATGCCTACGCGCCCGAGCCGCTGACCGCGGACATGCTGAAGTTCGTTCAGCCGAAGCTCGACCGCCAGGCGGCGCTGGCCCGTGAAGTCGGCCTTGAGGCCAGGGTCGAGGTCGCCGTCGGCTCGCCTGCCCGCGAGGTCCATCGGGTTGCCGAGTCCCACGACGTCTCGCTCATCGTCATCGGCTCGCACGGTCACTCCCTCGCGTATCAGAGTGCATTCGGCAGTACCGCCTGCACCATTCTACACCACGCTCGTCGGCCGGTACTCATCCTGCGCATCCGCCACGCGGAGCGCGACGGTCGGAAGGTCAACGAAGTAGTGCCGCTGAAGCCTGCTCATCACGTGCTCTTTGCCACCGACTTCTCGGATAACGCCGAGCACGCCTTCAGCCATGTACGTGAGTTGGCACGAACCGGCGGGAAGCGCTTCTCTCTGGTGCACGTCCAGGACAAGACCCGCATCGGCAAGTACCTTGAGGAAAAGCTGGCCGAGTTCAATAGCATCGACACCGCCCGGCTGGAACGGCTGAAGGCGCAACTCGTCGAAGACGGGGCAACGGATGTCACGCTCGAACTACCTTACGGCGCGCCCACCACCGAGATACTCAGGCTTGCCCGTGAACGCGACGTATCGTTGCTCGTCATGGGCAACCAGGGCCGGGGTTTCATCAGCGAGGTATTCCTCGGCAGTGTCAGCCACAACGTCGCCCACCAGTCGCCGGTGCCGCTGCTATTGATACCGGCGCTGCGCTAGCATGGAAAGCGAATCAACCCAAAGCAGGAGGATGCGATGAGTGCGCCGAGAAAAGTCTGGTTTGTCCAGCCGGTGAGAGTCCGGCTTGAGGAAGGTTGGCAGCCACCTCAATAGTGAACGCTGCATAGTCAGGGTAACCGAAGCTATGAAGCCAGCGGAAACGAGTTACCGAGCCACAACGCAAGTGAAGGGATTGAGCCCCGTAATTCCTGTCATCCCAGTTGCCGATGCTGTTCATAAAGCCGCAGGCAATACTCTCCGCACCGTCAGGCAAGGAGCGGCGAGACTGGCGGGGTCTGAGACCGTGGCGAGGTATCATACGGATAGGCCAGGAACTCGGGAGACCCATGACGCTCTCAGCAGAGTATGGGCGGCCAAGTCCCGGAAAGACAAGGCGGCCCAGACGGCGTTATGGGAGTCGGATAGGCCCATAGTAGCGACGAAGCCCGTTAACGCGGGTGGAGCGAAGGGGCCTACAGGAATGCGACGGGACTTGAGGGACAGAACTGCCGGACTCAGAACCGGAGCACGGTTCTCAACAAGACTCAAGTCCCTTACTCTAAGGGCCAGCAAGAATCCTCAAAGCCGATTCTGTGCACTAATGCACCTGCTTACTGATGACTTCCTACGGGCGTGCTTCGGGGAGCTGAAGCGTAACAAGGCCCCGGGCATAGATGCGGTAACGGTTGAGGACTACGAAGCGAATCTGGTGGTCAATCTCAAGGACTTGGTCCGGCGGCTGAAGGCTCGGCAGTATCGTCCGCGACCGCCCCGGCGGGTATACATCCCGAAGCCGAATGGCGACCGAAGGCCATTGGGCATACCGGCGGTAGAGGACAAGATAGTGCAGATGGCCTGCAAGCTGATACTGGAGGCGGTCTTTGCGGTTGACTTTCTGGAGGTATCCTACGGATTCCGGTCAGGGCGTGGGGCACACGATGCCTTAGACGCGCTCGACCGGACAATCATGACGCGACCGGTCAACTACGTCGTGGATGCGGACATCGAGCGGTTCTTCGACACGGTGAATCACGAATGGATGATGCGTTGTTTAGAGCAGCGCATTACCGACAGTGCCTTTCTACGACTGATAGCGCGATTTCTGACGGCGGGCGTAGTGACTGAAGGTCGGAAGAGTGCCACGACCGCGGGCACACCCCAAGGCAGCGTACTGAGTCCGGTGCTGGCAAACATCTACCTGCACTATGTACTCGACTTATGGTTTGAGCGCAAGGTCAAGCGGCAGACGAGAGGCTATGCCCACCTGACGCGGTATGCGGACGACTTTGTGGTCTGCGTGCAGAGTGGGCAAGAGGCCCGGCGTTTCATGGGAAATCTCGCGGAACGGCTGGGAAAGTTCGGGCTGCGTTTGGCTGAGACCAAGAGCCGGGTAATCGAGTTCGGGCGCTACCAATGGGCAGCGGCAAGGCGACAAGCGAAGCGACTGGCAACCTTCGACTTCTTAGGGTTCACGCACTACTGCGAACAGACGCGAACGGGCGGCTTCAAGCTGGGGCGCAAGACAGAGCGGAAGCGACTACGACGGGCACTGGGACAGATGAACGACTGGCTCAGGAGCATACGGAATCAGATGAAGCTTGCCGACTGGTGGTCGCTGCTGGCGGCGAAAGTCACGGGATACTATCGTTACTATGGGATAGGCGGGAATCTACGGAGCGTGCAGAGCTTCTACCGGCACGTGGTTGGGCTGGCGTACAAGTGGCTGAATCGGCGGAGCCAGCTTCGGAGCTACGACTGGCAGCGGTTCAAGCGCTGGCTGGAGTATCATCCGCTTCCCCGACCGAAGATATATCGGCGTTACCCCCTCCTTAGCGGAAGTGTTCATGAAGAGCCGAATGACCGAAATGGTCACGTTCGGTTCTGTGAGGGGAATCTATGACCCAGGGGAGGTAAGAAATGATTTCTACTCGACAAGTCCAGATACTCGGAATCGGCTGTGCCCGGTGTCAGGAACTCGAGAAGCGCGTGATGGAGTCGTAGCGTAGCAGCGTGATCGCGAAATCCCGGCCATGGGAGGTATCAGCGTGAGTACAAGAAACGACGGACGGATTGTCACCGTCTGCGTAGTGGGGTCGAAGGCCAAGTCCGCTTCCACGAATCAGTACCGCTCGGGCCTGCTGCTAGCGATAGCCCTCGACATCAAGGAACACGGATGGGACAGCCTGGATTGCGTCGTGCTGCCGGGCGGGTACTTCCGTCATCCGGAGCATCTGGGTCTCCTCGACACAGAAACACGAATGGCAAAGATCGTTGTCACGGACTACTCCGACGACTGTATGCGGGCGTGCACGATGCTGGCGAAGCGCGGACGGCCCGTACAACCGCTGATAATCGCTGGCGTCGACGCACGTGGAACTGAGCATTGGAGGGGAGACGAGTTTTGTGTAGCTTGGGATGCCAAGGGAGTCAAGGGACTAGGTAGAAAGGTGTTCCCGCCTCCACAGAACCCGGGCCCACGGCAAAACCCTGTCTGGTACTCCTGCGAGGACGACTTCTCGGACAGCCATCGGCTGGTTCGTCTCCCAAGCGGACTAGCCCTGCTCTGCGCGTGCTATGACATGTACGGTGTGCGCCCATACGAAGATGTTCTGAAACGATCCAGACTCATACCTCGTTTGCTGCCGCATGACTCAGAACACCCGGTGGAACCCGACGCAGCCCAACTGCGGCGGCTGACTGAGAAATGGCGCGCCCTCTGGCGGGGGTCGGCACGCATCGCCGTGTCGGCGGTCCACGAGGATCCGAGCGCATATTGGCAACGTCACGGCGTGCAGAGGTGCTCTGCCGAACTCATGGGTACTGCGGTTGCAGCAGCCCACTTCCGCATTCGTAGGCGACCTCTTCCGGGTAAAGGGAAACTCCCGCTTGTGGCCACGCGGGGTAAGGCCGCCAAAGCACTTGACGAGATACGTAGACCTGAATACCTCATCCGTCTGTTTGATGTCTAGTACCATTCTGAAAAGGAGATCAAGATGAAAGTCCAGATACTCGGAATCGGCTGTGCCCGGTGTCAGGAACTCGAGAAGCGCGTGCGCGACACGCTCGCGGAGATGAACATCGCGGCCGAAGTCGAACACGTCACCGACCTCAAGAAGTTCGCCGCGATGGGCGTCTTCATGACGCCCGGGCTGGTGATTGACGGCAAGGTCGTTGCTCAGGGCAAGGTCCCGTCCAAGGACGAACTGAAGAAGCTGCTTGCCGGAGGAAAGGCGTGAGACAACTGACGCGCCTCGGGATGATGGCGGTCGCGCTGGCCGGCCTGGTCGGACTGACTCAGGCCGGGCCCAATCCGCCGCCGCTTTCGAGTTTCGATAGCACCGTGACCGCGGCGCGACTGGAACTCCGCGCCTACTGCACCCTGGTCCAGCAACTCGACTCCATCGGTACGCCCAGGCTGACCGACAGCACGCTGAAGCACCTCAGTCGCGCCCGCGCCATCTGGAAGAAGGTCGCCGCGACCTACGGGAAGAATCCGCCGGCCGAGTACGGGTCCGACGCCGGGTTCGCGGACCGGCTGGAGGGCATCGGCAAGGCCATGGGACAGATGGAATCGCTGCTGCGCGCCGGCGACCACGCGGGTTCATTCAAGGCGTGCGGCAAAGGCTGCGCGGAGTTCATCCGGATGCATGAAGAGAACGGACTCGACTATGCGGCTGACCGGATCTACCACCTGCGCCGCACCGCCAAGGACGCCATCGCGGCGGCGAAGGACTCGGCTGGGTCGGGCCGCGCCGACTCGCTGGTTTCTCGGGTTCTGGAGCTCCGCAACCGCGCGCTCCTCGGGCCATGCCCGTATCCCAAGGACGCCGGCCGGTGTCAGTGCTACCGGAGGGCGTTGAGCGGCATCTCCCCGGCTGTGGACCATTTCGTCCTGGCCCGGCATTACCGGGACGCCACGCTCGCCGACGCCGGTAAGGGCCTGATGGACGCGGTGAATCGCGCCTATTCCGCGGCCCTGTACTGCACCAACAAAGAATGACCGCGCTGCTCCTGCTCGTCACGCTGGTCGCTGCCGACTCGACCGTCATCAGCCTGGACCAGGTGCTGACCGCAGTCGCCACCGAGAACCTGCGCCTGCAGGCAGCGTCGGCGCGCCTTGCCGGTGCGCAGGCCGAGCTGCGTGCGGCGCGCGGCGAGTGGATTCCCGATTTGAGTATCAGCGGCGAATACACGTGGCTCGACATCATCCCCCAGGCCAAGAAGCCGTTCATCGGCGACTCGCCGCACGATTTCCTAACAACGGTCGGCGTACGCCAGCCGCTCTACGACGGCGGCCGAGCCGCTGCCCGGTACTCCTCGGCCCGGGCGCGCATCAAGCAGGATTCGGCCGGGCTCTCGGCCGAGGCGATGGCGGTGCGCTTTGAGGCTCAGCGTCTCTACCGCCGGCTCCAGGGTCTCAGGCAGGAGACCGCGGTGCTCGAGCACAGCCGCGACAACATGACCGCCCGGCTGAAGCGGACCCGGCTGCTCCACGCCGCCGGCCGGGCATCGGCGCTCGACTTGGGCCGGCTCGAGGTCGAGGCGGCCGGCCTCGATAATCGCCTGATTGCCGCCCGCAACCAGTACGAGGCCGTTTCTCGCAGTCTGGTCGCGCTGCTCGGCCGGTCAGACTCCGCAATCCTTGTGCCTGCGGACTCGTTGGTCGCCGATACCGCCGGTCTGGCCCTGCCCGGGCCGGAAGATGCGCGCCGGCTGGTTGACGAAAGCCCTGAGCAGGTACAGCGCACGGCCGACGTTGAGCAGGCCCGTGCGAGCGTCACCTCGGCCCGGGCCGCGCTGCTGCCGAGCGTTGACGGGGCTGCCTGGTACGGATGGGAGTTCGGGCCGGACAGCTTCTCTTTGCAGAGGAACGGCCGCTACTACGCCGGGGTGCGGGCCGCGGTTCCGCTGCTCGACGGCGGCACCGCCCGGAACCGTCTCAGTTCGGCCAACTCCGCCCTGCGCGCCGCGCAACTCCGGAAAGAAGACGCGAAGCTGCGACTTCAGGCCGAGGTGGCCGGCGCGCTGGCCGCGCTTCAGGAGTACCCGGAACGCATCGCCGTGCAGCGCCGTGCGGTCGAGCAGGCCCGCGCCAACCTGCGTACCGCGGACCTGGAGTACTCCGCCGGACGCCGCTCCGCTACCGACGCCATTCAGATACAGCAGAGCCTGCTTGAGACCGAGCTGACGCTGGCCGGGCTCTATGAAGGTTATCACAACGCCCGCGCCCGGCTGCTGGCGTTGCTCGGACTGCTCTAGACAGGAGGTCTGTCAATGACCCGATACCTGAGCCGCATGTCCCACCGAGTCAAGAATGTTTTTCTCTTTGCCCTGGTCGCGGCCGTCCTGCTTCACACGGCCTGCCGCCGCAAGGCCGCTGAGACCGGCGGACCCAAACCGCCCCTGGTCAAGACCGCGGTCGCCCAACTGGGGACAATCAGGCAGGAAATCGAACTGCCCGGCACGGTCCGGCCGACAACCGTCGCCGGCGTGCTGTCGCCGACCGAGGGCAGAATCAGCCGTCTCCTTGCCCGCGAGGGTGACCGGGTCGAGGAAGGGGCGGTGCTCGCCTACGTGAGTCCGCTGGTGCGCGAGGACATCGTCAACGCCGCGCGCGTGGCGGTTGAATCACTGCGCGCAACCGGCGGACAGTTGCTGGCCGAGGCCGAGGAGAATCTCCGCTTCGCCCTCGCCGAGTATCGGGAGTCCCCGCTCATCGCGCCAATGACCGGGGTCGTGTCCCAGCGCTCCGCTGACATCGGCGACATGGTCGTCCCCCGCCAGAAACTCTTCGAAGTACAAAGTGCCGGGTCGTTCCGCATTGACGTAACCGTGCCCGAGCTGAGCATCTCCGGCGTCACCCGCAACTCAGTTGTCAGGCTGCGCGCCGATGCCTGGCCCGGCCGGGAGTTCTCCGGCCGGGTGGAGCGAGTTCACCCGCGACTCGACGAACTGACCCGCACCGGGATGGTGGAAATCGTGCCGCAGCCGCCCTTCCCCGAACTCAGGGCCGGCATGATGGTCCGGGTGTCCATCGCTACCGCGCAGGCCGACTCTGCGGTCATCGTGCCGGTGGCCGCGGTCACCGTCACGCCCAACGGCCAGCAGGTGGTATATGTCGTGAGCGGTGACACTGCCCGGCAGCGCCAGGTCAGGACCGGCATCGAGTCGGGCAGCCGGGTGCAACTGCTCGGCGGCGTGACCGCGGGCGAATCGGTGATAACCGCGGGCAACGAACGGCTTCGCGACGGCGCGGCGGTGCGCGTCCAATCGGGCAAGGCGGGCGCTCCGGAGAAGAAGGACTAGAGCGTGAAGCTCTCGTCCGTTTCCATCAGGCGCCCAATAGCGGTCAGCGTCCTCGCGGTCGCGGTCGCGGTCATCGGGTTCTTCAGCCTCCAGACCCTTGAAGTGGACTACCTGCCCAAAGTCACCTACCCGATGGTCAAGATTCACATCTGGTATCGCGGGGCCACGGCCGAGGAAATCGAGACCACGATTGCCGAACCGATTGAGCGCGTGATGGCCACCGTGGACAACCTCGACTACCTGGAATCGTCGAGCATCGAGGGCATGTACACCCTGCTCGTCAACTTCAAGTACGGTGTCAACATCGAGGACGCCTACGCCGACGTCACCACCGCGATGGGCCGGGTCGCGCGCCAGCTCCCCACCGACATGGACCCGCCGGTCATCATCAAGGCCGACCCTTCACAGTTGCCGGTGATGGAAGTCACCGTCAGTTCCGACCGGCACGACCTGGTCTGGCTGCGCGACTGGTCGCAGAACTGGCTAACCGACCGCCTCAACGCAGTTGACGGCACGGCCGGCGTCGAAGCGGTCGGCGGGCTCAAGCGCGAAATCCGGGTGCTGCTCGACGCCCGCCGCCTTGCCGCGTACGGACTCACGCCCGCCGCGGTGGCGAAGGCGCTGCAGGAAGAGAACCGCGAGATGTTCGCGGGCCGCGTCACGGTCGGCGCGCGCGAAATCATCGCCCGCACCGCGGGTGAGTTCGGGTCCCTTGACGAAATGGCCGAAGTCGTGGTGCTCCGCGGCCCGGACGGCCGCGAAGTCCGGGTCAGGGACATCGCCACCATCGAGGACTCACACGAGGAAGCGCGGGTCATCACCCGGTTCAACGGCCGGGCCTGCGTGAAGCTCAACGTCCTGAAGCAGGCCGACGCCAACACGGTCGCGGTCTCCAAAGCAGTCGCGGCCCGGCTGGCGGAACTGGAGGCCGAGGCGCCCGAGGGCGTCTCGTTCAACTACGTCGAGAACCAGGGCGAGTACGTGATGGCCGCAATCAACAGCGTCGGCAGTTCCGCGATACTCGCCGCGATACTGGTCATCTTCATCGTCTACCTCTTCCTCGGCCAGTGGCGACCGGTGGTAGTGATGGGAACCGCGATGCCGCTCACCCTGCTGGCCAGCTTCCTGCTGATGCGGCTGGCCGGATTCTCCCTGAACCTCTTCTCACTCGGCGGACTGGTCGTCGCGCTGGGCGTGATTCTCGACAACTCGATTGTCGTGCTCGAGAGTATCACCCGCCAGCGCAAGCTGTCCGCGCCCGACTTTGCCGTGCGCGGCACCAGCGAAGTCGGCTCGGCCATCGTCGCCTCCACCGTGACCTTTGTCGCCATCTTCCTGCCTTTCGTTTTCATTCCCGGCCTCGCCGCCATCTTGTTCAAGGAACTCGTACTGGTGATCGCCGGCATCGTGCTCATCTCGCTTGCCGTGGCCCTGACCTGGACGCCGTTCCTCACCGACCGACTGCTCCGGTCTGAACGCCACGCCCGTTCCCTCCCGTTCATGCGGGCAGTAGAGAACGGCATCAGCCGAGCCACTGAGCGCTACGCGGCTCTGCTCGGCCGGCTGCTCGCCCGGGCCCGCTGGCCGGTGGTCATCATCGCCGGGCTGCTGCTCGCGGTCGGGCTTTTCTTCGCAGGACGGATCGGCTCCGAGTTCCTGCCCGCGGTGGATGACGGCCGGGTAATGGTCAAGGTCCGCCTTCCCAGCGGGGCTTCGGTCGCCACGACCGACTCCATTCTCTCCCGGCTTGAGGCAGCGGTCAAAGACGAGCCGGAGATCGCCAGCATTTTTGCCATGGCCGGCGGCCGGGTCTGGGGTCTTGCGACCTACGAGGTCGCCAACGAAGGCGAGCTCGATATCCAGCTTGTCCCGCGCTCCCGCCGCCGGGTAACGACCCGCCAGTTCATGGACCGCATCCGGCCGATTGTCGGCAAGGTCCCGGCCCCGGGCGGCCGAATCGGGGTAGCGCAGATGAAAGTCAAGGGCATCCGCCAGGTAGGAACCCAGGAAGTCGAGGTCCGCGTGCGGGGCCCGGAGATGAGCGACATCTATGCGTTCGCCCGCCAGGTTGCCGCCACCCTCGACACTGTTCCCGGCCTGACCAACGTCACGCTCGCGGTGGACATGACCAAGCCTGAATACCGCTGCCGGCTCGACCGGACCCGGGCCGCGGCTCTGGGCGTCACGGTGAACGAGTTCGCCGCCGCTCTCCGCGCCCAGGTCGGCGGAACGGTCGCGAGCCGGTATCGCGTCGGCACCGACTATTACAACATCCGGGTCATCGTGCCGGAATCGAGGCTGACCAGCCGCACCGACCTGGAAGGGCTTGTCGTCAAGCAACGGAACGGCCGGCCGGTGTACGTGCGCGACGTCGCGCAGGTTGTGCCTTCGGTCGGCCCGGTGGAGATTGTCCGCACCGACCAGGTCAAGGAAGTGGTCGTCGGTGCCGACCGGCTGGGAAAGAGCGTCGGCGAAGCCACCGGGCGTGCAGCGGCAGCGGTCGCCGCGATGGAACGGACGCCCGGCGTCGAGTACGTGATGGGCGGACAGGCCCAGATGATGGCCGAGAACCAGCGCACGATGAGCCTGATAATCGCCTTTGCCGCGCTGCTTGCCTTTGTCGTCCTCGCCATCCAGTTTGAGTCCCTGCTGCTGCCGCTGCTGATACTCGTCGGCATTCCCCTGTCGCTGACCGGCACATTCGCCGCGCTCGCCCTGAGCGGCAGCGCGCTCGGGTCAACGGTTCAAATCGGCATGGTGGTGATGATGGGCGCGATCATGTCGCAGGGCGTGGTGCTGCTCAGCCTGGCCGAGTCCCATCGCCGGGCCGGAGTGCCGGCGAACGAAGCGGTCCTGCGGGCCGCGCCGGTCCGGTTGCGGGCAATCCTGATGACCCAGTTGACGACAATACTCGGACTCGTGCCGCTCGCCCTCAACCTCGGCGAGGGCGGCGACATGCTCAAGCCGATGGCCATCGCGGTCATCGGCGGACTCATCTACTCGCTGGCCGTAACCCTGTTCTTCATGCCTGCCGCCTACTCGCTGGTACTCGGAAGGAAGAACCGGGGCGCGCCACAACCGGCCGCGTCGGTTCCCGCCCAACCCGACGCCCCCGCTATGGACTGAAATCATGCAAAGGAGAAATCCATGTTTCGCAGAATCCTCGTAGCAACCGACCTCTCCCCGGCTTCGGAGTACCTGCCCGCGGCGGTCGCCACCGCGGAGATTCACAGCGCCGCCAGACGGTGCTGCTGGTGCCGCTGGACGGCAATCCGAAGAAAGACTGAAACACGAACTGCAAAGGAGGTTGATAATGCCCTGGCTTGTCGGCATCCCGCGAGGTGAAATCGTCTGGCACCCGACCATTGACCATGACCACTGCGTCAAGTGCGGCATGTGCATGAACTGCGGAAAGCAGGTGTACGACTGGACTGAAGATGGACCGAAGGTCGCACGTCCTCTGAACTGCATAGTAGGTTGCTCGACCTGCGCCAACCTCTGCCAGGGGAAGTGCATCTCCTTTCCCTCGCTCGAAGAGCTGCGACAGGCTTACAAGCAGCATGGGGTCTGGGCAAAGGTCAAACTGGAACTCAAGAAGGAAGGCAAGATACAATAGGAGGAACGATGGACATCAAGATTGTCGGTATCGGCTGTCCCCGCTGCATCGAACTTGAGAAGCACGTCATCGACGCTCTGGCGGAGCTCAACATCGCCGCCGGGGTCGAACACGTCACCGAACTGAAGAAGTTCGCCGCGCTGGGTATCTTCATGACGCCCGGTCTGGTGGTTGACGGCAAGGTCATCTCGCAGGGCAAGATACCGTCCAACGACGAGCTTAAGAAGCTCCTCGGCGGAGGCAAGTAGCCATGGCTGGGTGTTGCACCTCGAACGAACCAAGCTGCGCCTGCGGCACGAGAGACGTGCTCCTGCTTGCCTGCTCCGGCGGCTCCAACGTCGGCCAGATTGCCAACGATGCGGCCAAGGCCCTAGACGGCTACGGCCAGGGCTCGATGTACTGCGCCATCGGGGTCGGCGCGCAACTGGAGAGCTTCGTCAAGAGCGTGAACGAGAAGCCCTGCGTCGCGATTGACGGCTGCCCGGTTGCCTGCGTACGCAGGTCACTGGAGAACGTCGGCGTGAAGCCGGCGGTCCACGTCGTAGTCACCGAACTCGGCATCAGGAAGCACGGCCAGTTCGACCACACCAACGACGACATCGCCAAGGTCGTCGCCGCGGTCGTGGACGCGCTGGCGCAGAAGCCGTGACCGACCCGCTCGTCTGCTATTGCGGCAAGGTAACGCGCGGTCGGATTGTCTCCGCCATCCGCGCCGGGGCGACGACGCTCAAGCAGATTCAGGAAACAACCGGCGCTGGAGTCGGCGACCGCTGCAAGGAGCTGAACCCGAAGGGTACCTGCTGCATCCCGGACATCATTGTCATTCTCAAGGAGGAAACCGGCACGAAGGAACCAGACGGCTGCACATGCCCACACTGCAGCCCAAAGTGACGCCGGCAGCGGCACCGTCCGTCGTCCCCGGAAGTCGGGCCGCGCGTGTGCTTGCGAACCTACTCCGTTTCCTCGGACTCTGGGCCGGAATCTCCGCCGCCTACGCGGCGATGGGAGGCGGCACCTGCCCTTGTTGCGGCAATCCCGGCTGTCCGGTCGGCATCGGCGTTGCGGGCATCTTCGGCGCGCTCGGCTCGCTCATTATCAACTACGGCCACCGCGGGTTCACC
>CBFGIT010000030.1:0-29518 GCA_965648905.1 Caldifarciminota bacterium | reverse complement strand
TGAACCGGAGAGCAGAACCGAACCGACGTTTGAGCAACCTGCGGACAGTGCGGGACACACTCCGCACGGCTACAGTCCAGCGTACTCTCCCGGGCTTGGCTACACGGACTTAGTGGGGTAAGTCAGGTCTCTGTGCTCGCTTGACTTTGACGCAGCAGTCGTGACAATAGATGACTGTGAAGAAACCGGTCCCTATCCTTGCGCTGTGTCTGGCCGTCTTCGTTGCCGGCTGTCCCGGGACCATCCGCATGACCGCGAGCCGGCCAGAGCTGACCTTGCTGCCCGCGGATTCACTCCTCCTCGCTACTCCGGCCGCTGGTCTGTGCCGTGACGGCGACCGGGTCGTCGTGCTTGATGCGGGCGGGGACCGACTGGTACTCTTGTCGGCGCGACTCGTGCCCGGTGAGACAATCCCTCTTGGCCGAAGGCTGGTTGGGCCGCGCGGAGTCAGGGCCGACCGGTTCTACTACTACATCTGGGACTCGCGCGTTGTCTGGCGCATGTCAAAAGAGAAACTGGAGCTTGGTTCCTGGCTGGGCAACGTCGAGGTTGCCGGCATGACCAGCTTTGCGCCCGGTGAGATGCTGGTCAGTGATGCAAGCCGCAAGGTCGTCTGGCACAAGACCGTGTTCGGTGAGAGCCGTCGCTTTCTTTCCGAATCCGAGCTGTCGAATCCTGGCGCACTGGCGACCATGCCTGACGGACGGTTCTGCGTCATCTCAGGCAACGGACACATGGTTCACTTCAACCGTGCCGGCGTACTGACCGGTACTGACCGTATTCCCGACGGTTGTGACATTGCTGAGTCCGACGACCGCGGCACGGTCTACCTGATGGAGACCGGTATCCCCGAAGTCTGGACTCTTGCCCGGGGCCGGACCACCGGCTTCAGGCTGCCGGGCTGCTCCAGCCCGGTCGGCTTTGCCGTTCTCAGTTCGACCCTGGTCGTGCTCGATGCCGGAACCCGAGTCCTGTCGTACGTTCTGCCGCAACTGTAAGTCGACCCGACCCTGGCGGCTCGGGCTTCTCGCCGCACCGGTCGCGGCACTGGTCCGGGCGGGCGCTCTCGTGTTTGCCGTCGGGCTGCTGCCCCACGAACTGTTCGGCGTGCCTTCTCCGACCCGGGGGCACGATTCGTGCCGAGCCGAGCTAATCGGCGAGCGGTGTCAAACCGTGTTCGTTGCCGATGGGTCGAGCGCGGTGTTCTGGTTGCCCGAAGAACTGACCGTCATCGGCACCGACACCGTGCACGTCGACGGTCGCGTCCTGGACCGGTCTCGCTACCTTTTCGACCCCGCCCACGGACGGGTCTGGCTACTGACGAGACCGGCAGCCGGCGCGGTCATAACCGTCACCCGACGGTGCCTGCATTTCGGCGGCCCGTCCCGTGCCCGCAGCGCGTCCCGGAATCAGCCGGTTCCGGCACTGCAGGCCGACAGCACCGTGCTTGCGGTCATTGACACGACTGGACCGGGTGCGGGTCTGGAACTCTCGGGCAGCAAGACGGTCGGAGTCTCGTTCGGCGGAACCGAAGGCAGCGGCATTGACCAGGCGACCCGAGTAGCGCTTTCGGGCGAGGTCGAGGGAATCAGGGTCGAGGCCGAGCTCTCGGACCAGAGCTCGCCGATTCCGGCAGAGGGCACGACCCGCGACATTCAGGAGCTTGACCGGCTGCTCATCAGTCTCAAAGCTCGGTCCTGGCAGGGCTCGTTCGGCGATGTTGACGTCTCGGTGCCTGCAGGGTCGTTCGGCCGAATCGAACGTCGAGCAAAGGGCGCGCTGGTTTCAGGTCAGACCGGCGGCGCCAACGTGACGGTCGGCTATGCCACGCCCCGGGGCCAGTTCGGCCGGGTCTCCCTGCTCGGGACCGATGGTTCCCAAGGCCCTTATCTGCTGGCGCCGAACGGACAGGCCGCAACGGTCGTGCCGGGCAGCGAAGCGGTCTATCTTGATGGCCGGCGCATGACTCGGGGCTGGGACGGAGATTACACCATTGACTACGCAGGCGGCGAGCTGGTATTCACCGACCGGAATATCATCAGCCACCGGTCGCGAATCGAGGCAACGTTCCAGTTTGCGGCCGGTGACTATGAGCGCACCGGAGCAGCGGTGGTGGCGGACTATCGCCCGGCCTTGTTCGACCTCGGTCTGGGGCTTTTCCGCGAGAATGACAACCGGTCACGCAACCTGGCTCTTGACCTCAGTCCGGAGGAACAGGACTATCTGGCCAGCATCGGCCAGGACACAAGCCGAGCCTGGCTGCCGGGCGAGACCTACGTCGGCTCGGGCAACGGCAGCTATGTCCGTGAAGCCGACCACTTCCTCTACTGCCCGGATAGCGGCGACTACAACGTCCAGTTTACCCTGGTGGGGGACTCGGTCGGAGACTACGTGTACAACGACACGCTGTTCGCGTACCTATATGTCGGCCCGGGCGCAGGCAACTATGCCGCGCGGGTGCGGGTGCGGTTGCCCGAGCAGGATGAGTTGGTCTACGCCCGGGTCGGGCTGAATGCAGCTCGGCTTTCAACCCGGGTCGAAGGCGCGTTTCAGCGCCGAAACCTCAACCTGTTCGCCCCGTCTCCGGTCGGGCCGGGAGCTTCCGGGCTCAACCTTTCGGCTGCGTACCAAGACTCGACTTGGGGCTTTGGGTACCGCCGCCATATGCAGGGGGGTGGTCTTGCACTACCCGGTGCCAGCCCGATTGTTGATTTCAGCTACCGCTGGGGCGGGACAACTGAGGACCAGCGCGCGAGCAGCGACGAACTGGCAGCACACGCCCGGCCCTGGCGGTTTCTGGAGTTTGCGGCTGATGCCGGACGGCTGGCAAGGACTGACCGGAGAGCGGTGACGCGGCTGGGCGGGTCGGCACGACTCGGCTGGCTGCAGTATGAAGGAGCACACGCCGGTCAGGTTACGCGTCACGACGTTCATGCCGCGCCCCGGCTCGGACCGCTGCTGCCCCGGGCCGGATGGCAGAACGAAGCTCGGCCCGAGGAACGGTCGCGCTCCTGGCTTGCCGGTCTTGACCTCGCAGTCGACAGCTCGACCCGTCGGTCAGTCGGACGTCCGGCCGGCGGCGTATCGGCCCGGCTCACTGAGTACGAGGAACCTGACTCCAGCCGCGGAGCTTGGAACAGGACCAGCCGCGCTCGACTGGTCCAGGTGACAGTCGGATGGAAACCCTTGCCGGCTCTGGACCTTGACGGCCGCGCAGCCCACCAGGACCGCAGGTTTCTGCTCAGTGCTCAGGATGACTGGCATCAGCTTCTGGGCAGCATCCGGGCCACGTTCGCACCCCGGGCCGGGCTCAGATTCATGACTGACCTGGGCCAGTCGTTCCGGCGCGTGCAACTGCGCGACGAGTTCTTCCGCTACGTCGGACCGGGCCAAGGCACGTTCCGAAGAGACACGGTTACCGGCCGCTACGTCTCAGACCCGGATGGTGACTACGAGCGCGTGGTGATTACGACCGGCCGGACTACCGCGGCTCGCACCCTCTCCGCCTCGGCTTCAGGCGAAGTCTCGACCGCACGGCCCGCGGCCCTGAGCGGTTCTTTCAGTCTGAACCGCGCCGGGACCGAATCGGGCGAGTTGTCAAGCGACGTCCGCTGGGACCTGCGGCTGTCGGTGCGAGCACTCGAACCGGCCGTGAACCCGATCCTGGGAGCGAACTACCTTGCAAGTCACGACCGCACTCTGGCGGCAACCGGCCTCGCCTCGGCCCGTTCAATCGGCTATGTCGAACTCAACTCCGACTGGTTCCGCGAGCTTCAGCTCCGTTCATGTCTTGAGGCGGGCCGGGCACAACGGACGTTGAACTCCGGCCTGACCGACCACGAGGAACTTCACGGCAAGGCGGAATTCAACCCGGTACTCGGTGAGCGACTGCGGCTGGAGTTGACTACCGGCTTTGAACGACTTCTGGTCGCCGAGCCCGTCACCTATCCCGAGCTGGGACGCTTCACGCTCGATGTCTGGCGTGGCGGACTCGCCCGGTCCACGACCATCGGCTCGCGCACCCGCATCCGTACCTCGATTGAACTGGTTCGCCGGACCGCGTCGGTTCCCGACCTGCCCTACGAATTGGCGCTTTCCAGTCCCACCGGTCTGAACCCCATGCTGGGACTCGAACTCAGCCACTCATTCAGCAACGTCCTCAACGCCTCGGCCCGGTACGGTTTCTCCGACCGTCCGGACCGGCCAGCAGACCACCGATTCTCATCCGAGCTGCGCGCCGACTTCTAGCGCTTGACCGGCTTGATTTGCACGGTAAGCTGTAGTATGGAATTCTGTCAGGCAGAGCTAGCCAGGTCGCACAACCTGACGTGAAACTAGGAGGTGTACGATGATGGCTTCACGCAAGACCGCTGCCGCCCCGCAGCGACCGCGTGCCCGGGGCGCCCAGAAAGGAGCGGCGAATCAGTACCTCTACATGGCGATTGGTGCGGCGGTTGTTGTTATCATTGTCGTGGTACTGCTGACCACGGGCAGGAGCCAGCCGACCCCGACCCGGGCCAAGCCCGCGGCCGGTGAAGAAACACCGAAGAAACGCACCAAATCATCCTCGGTCGCAAAAGCCTCGCGCCGCTCGCGACAGGAAGACCGGGTCGCCGCGCGCCGCAGTCGCCGAAGCGAATCAGGTCGGGAGGACCGCCAGCGCGGCCGCCCGAGCCGCACACGGCGAAGCGAGTCGGGTGGCTTCACCCGCAGTTCGAGCCGGCGCAGCAGCTCAAGTCCCCACGAGCTGAAGGCGATCATCGTCGATGCCAGCGGTTCGCGCTATGCCCTGGTCGGTGAGAAACGACTCAAGCCAGGTGATGACCTTGAAGGCCGCCGAATCGTCGAGGTCGGTTCCGACGCGGTCAAGGTTGAGTACCGTACAAACACCTACACGGTCCGCGTCGGTCAGCCGATCTACTAGCGAACCGCGAGTGACGAACCGCGAATGGCGAACGGCGACACTGACGACGCTGTGTGCTTTGCTCGTCGCGCTTGCGTCCGGTCGTGACCTTGTGATCAACGGCGACTTCGAACTCGCGCCCGAGTTCGGCTGGCAACTCGATACTTGGGGGATGTACTCCGACACCGGCAACTGCCGCCTGCGCTGGCGGCACGATATCGCTCCGGACCGGGACCGGGAAGTGATGCTGCACAAGATGCTCCATCAGGGGATGAAGCTGTCCCAGAAGTTCAGCGTTGTCACTCTCGACCTCGGTTACGCCGTTTCCTGCCGCCTCTCGTCCAAGACCGAGCGCGAATCGCTCTTTGCCGCGGCCTGCGCCGGACTCGAGTATCTGGACAGTCGCGATTCGGTCATCGGCGAGACCCGGATCTATTCCGCCACCGCGGGCTGCCCCTGGACCAGCACATCGGTTCTTCATCTCGTGCCCGCGCCTGACTCGCTGCAATGGCACGACTACCGGTTCAACGTTGCCGAGGAAGTCAGCTCCAATCTCCCGGGTGTGGTTCCGGAGTCGGTCAAGGCGATCCGAGTGTATTTGCTCGGCTTCGTCCTCGACAACTGCTGAAGCGTCTATCCCGCGGCGAAGGTCTTCGCCGACAACCTGTCCGTCTGGACCAGAGAAGCTCCATACCTGCGGTTCTTCTCTTTCCGGGTTGACGACACGGGCGGTATCGTCAACGCCAAGCTCGACCCGGACGAGGAAGCGGACATTGCCATCGTGCTCAGGAACACCGGCGCGCCGGTCGGCCCGCTCACCGGCCGGCTTGAGTCGGACAGCCCCTACCTGACAGTGCTCGACCCGGACGGAAGCTTCCCCGCGGTCGGTGAGGGCGAGACAACATCCTCAGGCATCGACCGGTTCCGGGTGCGGGCCGCGGCCGGTGCCCCGGTCGAGATGCCGGCGTACTGCCATCTTGTACTCTCAGGCAGCGGCTATCACGACACGGTTCTGATACCGCTCCTCGTCGGCGACTCAACCAATCTGCCCGCAGGCCCGGACATCGGCGGCTATCGCATCTACGACTACACCGACTCCGGCTATGCCCGGCTGCCGGTCTACGACTGGCTTGAGCTTCGCAGTATCGGCGTGCGAATCGACCTGGGCAGCGACGAAACACAACAGCTTGCCCTGCCCGAGGGATTCGGTCCGTGGCGCTACTATGGCGTGGACTACGACACGATTTCGGTCTGCTCCAATGGCTGGGTCGCTGCGGGCTGGACCGACCGGTGCGACTTTGTCAACGTCGCGCTGCCTTATCAGAACGCCCCGCCGAACATCGTGGCCGTGCAGTGGGACGACCTTGACCCGACTGCGTTCGGCTCAATCTGGTACTACCATGACACCGCCAATCACCGGTTCATCGTCGAGTATGACTCAGTCCCTTACTTCGGCCACGTGCGTGACTGGGAAAAGGTTCAGTTCCAGCTCTACGACCAGACGGTCACCACACCGACCGGCGACAACTCAATGATGATTCAGTTCCGCACCGCGAACAACTTCTCGCAGGCAACTGTCGGCCTCCAGAACCGGGACGGCTCCAGCGGCCTGACCCACACCTGCAACAACTGGTATCCGCGGGTGTCCGCACCGCTGGTGGCACGTCGGGCTCTGCGCATTGAGACTGTGGAGCTCACGGCCCGTGAGGAACCGCATCCTTCCAGGCTGCCAGCCGACCCCGCGTTCACAATCGAGCCCAACCCCTGCCGCGGGCAGACGGTAGTGAGGGCGCCTTTCGCCTCTCGCGCCCCGCCGTTTGCGCTCCGCGTCTACGATACCTCGGGCCACCTGGTCTTTCGTTCGTCATTCGACATTCGGACTTCGTCATTCGCGCTCGACCTTAGGTCGATGCCGGCTGGCGGCTACTTCGTCTTGGTCATGCCGGCCCATGGCCCGGCGGCCAAGCTCACGGTCCTGCCCTAGCGACTCCCGCCCTCTTCGAACGGTTCCTCGGAGAACAATCCCTCCTTGTCCTTGACCAACTGACTCACCTTCAGCTCGGCCTGGACCAGCCTCTCTTTGCACAGCCGTGCCAGTCCGACCCCCCGTTCAAAGAGCTCCAACGACTTCTCCAGAGCCAGGTTGCCAGCCTCAAGCTGCTTGACGATGCTCTCAAGCTCGGCCAGCGCCTGCTCAAAGCCAACCGCCTCTGAACCGTTCTTCTTCGTCGCCATTGTGTGCTAGCCTCCTGGTTCGGTTATCGTATCCTCAACCCGGCAGCCAATCCGACCGTCCGACACGCGCACCGATACGCTGTCTCCGGGCCTGACCTGACCCGTCCGACTGACGACCGCGCCGTCGGACCGACGGCAGATTGCATAGCCCCGGTCCAGGTTTGCGAGCGGGCTCAGTGCTTCAAGCCTGGCGCCGACCGCGGCGAGCTGCTGAGTGCTCGCCGCCAGCCGAAGCTGAATCGGTCGCTCCAGTCTCACACGCAGACGCTCGAACCGCTCCGACACCCGCTGCTGTGCATCCCGGACTTTCTGCTCGATGCGCGCCAGCCAGGCCCGCACATGCATCTGCTGATGCAGGATGCGCGATACCGGATTCTGCCGGGCAAGCAGCTCACGCAACCGGGCAAGCCGGTCCCGGTCTCGAGTAAGTTGATCACTCGTCGCGGCCGCGAGCTTTGTCTGGTTCCCGGCCAGCCGGAGTTGCAACTTGGTCACGCGCCGAGCCACGGCATCAAAGCAACGGTGGGTCGCGAAGTCCTCAACGACTCTGAGCCGCTCGGCGAGAAACTGCTCGGCCGCTTCGGTCAGTTGGTGCCGGACATCAACCAGGCGCTGGTCCAGCTCATGCCAGCCCTGAGCCACAAGCTGAGCCGCCGCAGTGGGCGTTGCCGCCCTGACGTCGGCAACAAGATCGGCAATCGTGAAGTCAACTTCGTGGCCGACGCCGCTGATGACCGGTACGGGCGAGGCCGCGATGGCACGGGCAACGACTTCCTCGTTGAACGCCCACAGGTCCTCAATCGAGCCTCCGCCCCGGCCGACAATCACTACGTCTATCTCGGGTTTCGACCCAAGCAGACCAATTGCTCGGGCAATCTGCTCGGCCGCGCCTTCTCCCTGGACTGCGACCGGACAGAGCAACACCTTCAGACAAGCCCGATACCGGCGCAGAGTCGTCAGGATGTCGTGAATCACGGCCCCGGACGGCGAGGTGACAATCCCCAGTACGCGGGGCAGACGCGGCAGCGGCCGCTTCCGTTCCGGTGCGAACAGGCCTTCGGCGGCAAGCCGCTTCCTGAGCTGTTCGAATGCCTTCTGAAGCGCACCATATCCCTCCGGTTCGAGTTCGCTGACAACGAACTGGTACCGACCGGCCGGCAGATAGATGTCAAGTCGGCCGTGCACCAGGACCGCCAGACCGTCTTCGAGTTCGAACTTGAGCCTGCTGGCTGAGGAGGCAAAGAGCGCACAGTCAAGCTGGGAAGACTCGTCCTTCAGCCGGAAGTAGCGGTGACCTCGCTCCGATTGTCTGAGCCCGGAGACCTCGCCGCGCACCCAGACATCGGCGAACCGCTGGTCAAGGGTCTCGGCTGCGAGCCGGTTCAGCTCCGAGACGGTCAGAACCGAAGTGCGGCTACTTCTGGTAGTCGTAGAACCCTTTGCCAGTCTTCCTGCCCAGGTGTCCGGCCGCGACCATCCGCTTGAGCAACGGACAGGGCCGGTATTTCGAGTCGCCCAGATCGGTGTGGAGCACGTTCATGATCGCCAGGCACACGTCAAGGCCAATCAGGTCGGCAAGTGCCAGGGGCCCAATCGGGTGGTTCATGCCCAGCTTCATGACCGTGTCGATTGCTTCTTTGTCGGCCACGCCCGATTCCAGGCAGAAGATCGCCTCGTTGATCATGGGCAGCAGCACCCGGTTGGAGACAAAACCGGGCGAGTCGTTCACCACGACCGGAGTCTTACCCAGTTCCCGGGCGAGCGCCACGACTTCGTCGGTCACCGCCGCCGCGGTTGCCAGACCCCGGACGACCTCGACCAGTTGCATGACCGGCACGGGGTTCATGAAGTGCATGCCGATGACTTTGTCCGGCCGACTGGTCGCCGCAGCAATGGCGGTCACCGAAATCGTCGAGGTGTTGGTTGCAAGTATCGCCTCAGGCTGACACAGGCCATCGAGGCGCGCGAACAACTCGCTCTTGACCTTCTGATTCTCGGTCGCGGCTTCGACGACCAAACCACATTCCCGGACAGCGGTCAGGTCTAAACTGATGCTGATGCGACCGAGCACCTGGTCGGCCGCGTCCCGGGTCAGCTTGGCCTTCTCGACCATCTTTGCCAGAAACTTCTCTACCGTGGCCAGACCCTTGTCGAGGAAACGCTGCTCGACGTCGGTCAGCACCACGTCATAGCCGGCCTGAGCAAACACCTGGGCAATGCCGCTGCCCATCGTGCCGGCACCGATGACTCCGACTCTGCGGTTCTTCAATTCAAACTCCTAAGTTCAGTTAGGCCAAACTTATCGTCAAAGTCCGTCCGAGTCAAGCCCAGCTTCAGTCAACCAGCACGGTCTTCTGTACTAGAGTGACGTCGTCGCTTCTCAGCCGGAACAGGTAGATGCCCTGGGGCACGCGTCGACCGCGGGCGTCGGTTCCATTCCAGCATACGACGTGGTTTCCCGGCTCGACCGGCCCGTCAACCAGCACGGTCACCGTCCGGCCGGCGCGGTCGTAGACCGCCAGTTGCAGTCGCATCGACCGCGGCACGGCGTAGGATAGCCGGGTGCGGGAACGGAACGGACTGGGTGCACCACCGAACAGACTGAGCCGCGTCGGCTTTCCGGGCAGATGGTCGGCCTCGGTCGCACCGACGCGCGGCTGGGGCGGACTGGTCGTGTACTTGATCGCCATGCCCGGTGTAACTGCTGCTGCGCCTCGATGGTAGACTCCGTTACAGAGGTAGTTGATGCCGATGGTCGACTGCGGGTCTTCGATGCCGACCGTGACCGAGCCGTAGTTGTTCGCGGTCAGATACTGGGCGACGACCACGTTATCTCCGGTCGGGGTGCGCATTGAGCTGTCGCAGAATATGAGCTGGTACGAGTCCCACTGTTCACGGGGCGAGTAATAGTGGACCGAATCCCACTCGACGATGAAACGCCGCCGGGCCTCATCGAAATAGTACAGCACGCCGCCGCCCTGAGGCGGATACAGGTCGTCCCAGCAGCAAGCGATAACTCCCGGGTTCGTGCCGTCGGGCAGCGCGGTGTTGGCATAGGCCGAGGATGTGGTTGACCCGGGCGCGACCCAGCCGTTGCCGCAGACCGAGAGCTGACTGAAGCTCTGACCGTACCAGACCAGCGGACCAAACGACTCGGGCAGACTCACGACCCGGGTTTCATCGTCGCCCAGTGTCAGCCGCGTGCCGATGCCGCGCAATTCGTGCCAGACGAAGTCCGGTGCTTCGGAATAGGCGGTGTCGGTAATGTCGTAGGCGTAGTAACGGGCCGGTGTGCGCGGGCCATCCGGAATCGGGTCACAGCTTCGGATCGTTCCGACCGCCAGTTGAAAAGTGTGCAGTTCCGTGACTGCGCCGAGCCAGACCGCAAGCGTACACGCGACTCTAGTCTCGCGGGGAATCGTCCCGTCGGCTCGCACCGAAAACCGGTCGGCCGCATTGCTCCCGGTCGAGTCGGCCAAGATGTCGCCGAACGAGCCGACCGAGTCGAGCACCACGAGCCGCGCGTCGCCCGAACGCAGAGTTGCGAATACGCCGTAGGCGTTGCCCCGGCCCTGGTTGCGCAGGGTGACGATGATGTCGCCGTTCTCGCCCGGGTCAATCATGCCGTTGCCGTTGCCGCCCGGCGGCGGGTCGTCAGCCCGGTAGCCCAGGAACCGCACTACCGGCGTGCCGACGGTCAGGGCAAGCGAGGAAACCCAGGTGGAATCGCAGCGATCCTGTGCCACAAGCGTGAACCGGAGCACTTGCTGGTTGGTACAACTCGGCGCAACCCGGAACCCGAACCCGGTCCGGCCGGTGTAAGCCGAATCTCCAGCGCCTACGCTGCCGAAGTCACGCAGGGAGTCGAGCACCACTGCGCTCGAGTCGGTCGCTCGCAGCCAGGCCCGAACCCCCTCTGCTTCGACGCCACCCCAGTTTCTCACCCAGACCGGCAGGTTGACTGTCTCGCCCGGATTGATGACACCGTCACGGTTGCCGCCTGCAGAGTCGTCCACGGTATGACGCAGATATGCGACATACGGACCGGCCGAAGGCAGGGCCGGCGCAGCACCCAGATATGGCTCGAGATTGTGGCCCGTGACTGTCAAGTAGACTGAGTCCGGCTGCAGGGTGGTAATCGAGAGAACAACCTGACCGGCAGCATCGGTGTAGCCGGCAGCAAACACCGTGGAGTCGTGCTTCGCCGTGGCACAGACCAGCGCATTCGGAACCGGCGCCTGCCCGGTAAAGACCGATGCGGGAAGCGCATAGACCCCGAGCGGAATCACCGACGGGTGAACGACCGATAGCCTCTTGGGTTCCCGAGTGAAGATGTCGATTGCACCGTCGCCCATCAGGTTGTACATCTCGAGGTAACGGCGTGTGGTCGGAGTTGAACCCATCTGGCGGAAGTACCAGAGTCTGGCCTTGTTCAGCCCGCCCATGATCCAGGTCGCGGCCGAGTCGAACATGCAGTCGAAGACTCGGCGTTCAAGCGTGTCGTCCTCGGTCCAATACGAGGTCACTGAGGAGGCAACGTGCGCAATCGCGCCGCGTCGGCCATTCCTTATCCACGCCTCGGAGAAGCATTCAGGATAGCTCGACGAAGCGAAGTTGCCCGAATAGCAGGCGTAGGTCTGAACATAAGGAATCAGGTCAACATTAGCGAGCCCGTGTACTGCGGCAAGGTCGAAGTCCGGACTGGGGTCGGCCCAGGCGTTCTCGCTGCCGTGGCCCGAATATGTCACCCAGGCGCGTCCGGAATTGACCGCGCTGGGAATCGGTGTGCCGGTTCCGTAATAGAGCCATAGGGAGTCACAGAGCACACCTCTGGGCCGAAGCCGGCCCATCACATGAGCGTGGGTGCGCTCGGCGACCTGGTGGTTGCCGCCATCGGACGATGCGACGAAGTATGCGCGCTGCAGCCATCCGGTCCCACCGGTTCCGGTCACCTGCTCATAGCGCACGACATTACTGACAAAACTGTCGAGCTGTGCCTGACTTGCCACCGAGAGCCGGCTCACGTCAATGTCCGGCAGGTAGTCGGTTCCGGCTACACAGGCGAAGTTCAAGTCAGTCGGCGGACTTCCCTGACCGCCACCAGTGAAACAATTGATGCGGTCCACGTCGCCGACCAGGAGCACGAAGCTCGGCGGGATCGGCCAGTTGTCATAAGCGTTCTGGATGTACGCCTTGACCGCATCTGTCGAACCGCCACCGACCTGAGTTAACGTCCTCACAAACACGTTGTACCCCTTGCGCCGACGCCAGTCGACCAGAGGCCGGACGCTCGGCTCCCAGTCATCCGGCACAATCACCAGGTACCCGACCGGTAGACTCGGCCCATCATCAAAGGCGAATTGCTCGGAATTGAGCACGACCCGGTCAAGCCGGCCGACAAACGCGGGTGAAGCGTAGCGACGATGAGCCGCGTGCGTTGCTCCCCAGTCCGCTCCAGTCCAGTCCACCTGCAGCTTCATCTCCTGGACCGTAACCAGCATGTTTCGAACCGGGTTGTACGCCGCCGGGAAGACATCAATCACGGCGATACGGTGTCCCCGTACCTCGACGAACTCGGTCAAACGGGCACTGATTGTAGGAAGGAGACTATCCTGAGCATAGGCCTTGGCGTCATAGCAGAACAACGGGGCTGGTCCGGACTTCGGCACCGGCTCTTGGCGCGGAGCCAGCGGTGATTCGAGCACCATTGTATCCAACATACCCACGTCGCTTACGACCGTGACCTCGGCGCCGAGCGGCACCTCGACAAGATACCGGAACCATGGCACGGCTGGTGTGCCGTAATCGCCCCCGACTCCGGCGCCCGCGATGCCAACCGACGCAAACCGACGGCCGTCCATGTCCTGGTGCACGACGTGAATCGGCCCTGGTTGAATCGACAGACTTCCGCCATTGAAACCACCCGTCCACGTGACCGGCGTCGCCCCCACCGCCAGTTCAAGTACTACACATGCCAGAACAGCAATCCGCATCACATGGCCTCCTGCCAAACAACTCACGCAACCCTGTATCGGGCCGGCGAGTTCTATTCTACATTGTGGGGAACGGCTGCCATCTCAACCGCTCGCCATGTCTCACTGCTCGATAATTATACTCGATTACCGGACCAGGGTCAACGCACGCGGCGCCACTGTTTGAGCAGACGCATCACTTCCCCGAAGTCGGTCCGGCCCGGCACCAGTTTGCCGTCCGGCAGCAGTCTGCCGAGTACGGCCGGATGGTTAAGCGCAAGCCAGAGCCCGAATTCAACCAGTTTCCCCGCCAGCAGCTCCTGGCTTGCCGGCTCCGGAGCGATGACCGCATCGCTGATTCTCCCTCGATTGACTGCAAACCGACACCGGTAGGTGGCCGAGTCCACTCCGAGCAACTGCAGCCAGTCGTTCCGTTCGGCCAGGCGGCACGAAACGACCGCGCTGTCTGAAATCCAGTCAAGCAGGGTCATCCGGGAGCGCACCGAGATACCGTATTCTGCCAGCCCAGCTATCTCCTGCCGACCGGTCGACAGCACCGATAGACCCTCGATTGTCACCCGACCGTCCTCAGCGAACAACCGCGCCAGACTCGGTCCTGACATCGAGCCGAACCCGGAAACGAACTTCCTGACGACCAGATAGTCAGTCCCGCCTTGCCGCGAAGCTCGGGCCAATGCTGCCCGCGCGCACCGACCAGTGCAGAACACACACAACACAAGACCAGCCGCAACCAGCCGAACCGGAGAGGAAGCTCGTGGTCGCGACGCAAGCTGATACATCATCGCATCATAGCCGAGTGAAGGCTTGCCGGTCAAGCCTGACGATGGTCTGTTCTTCGTGTATTGACACTGAGGCCGAGCGAGCTACACTGTATGGGCTGGAGAAATCCGGCGCAGAGCAGTGTCAAACAAAACGGAGGTCCGATGAAAGTGGCAGTCATGTTCGTTGCCCTGGTCGGAATCGCGGCCGCAGCGCCAAAGGTGGCCGTGTTTGGCTTCCAGGGAATTGGGATAGACTCAGTAACCGCGGTCGTGGCGACCTCGGTCTTCCGCACCGAGCTCAGTGCAACCGGCAAGTTCTCGGTCGCATCCGTGGACGAGGTAGTCACGGCTCTGGGTTCGGACAAGGTGGTAACCCGAATCTCAGAAGCTCAGGACGCCGCCCGCTCGATGGGCGTGGCCAAAGCGGTGATCGGCAGCCTGAGCAAGCTGGGCACTCAAACCATCGGCAAGGTCCAGCTTATCGACGTCTCGACCGGTGTCGAGTTCGAGGACCAGCTTGCGACCACCAGTCAGGAGGAACTCGACGTCGTACTGCGGCGACTTGCCAAGGCTGTCGCATCAAAGAAGAAGTCAGCGGCTGATGTTGAACTGGGCGAGGTTACGCAGAAGGAAGGCAAAGAGGCCACCCGCCGCGAGGCCTTCTTCGGCGGCATCGTCGGTTTCGGGGCGTTCGTTCCTATTGCCAGCCTTGGTGGTAGCAACATGCTGATGACCTATGCCGGAGCAGCGCTCTATGAGACGCCGGACTTCTTCGCGGAACTGCGCTACTCGGCGAGCATCGACATGTCGAACGAATCCTACAGCGGGGCGAGCTTCATGCCCATCACTATCGGCGTGTTCAAGACCGCCTCGCGGGCAGACTTCACCCCCTACTATGGCGGCGCCATGGGCATTGGCGTCTACAGCTACTATAAGAACCGGGAAGGATACTGGGGCGATTACAGGAGCGGCCCGGGATTCGTGATCTCACCCGGCGCCGGGTACATGCTCTTCCACACCTACGACTTCCACGTCATGGCGGACGCACGGTACTACCTGTTGTTTGGCGGCGGAGAAGTCCATCACGGTCCCGCCCTTAGCATCAACCTCGCCTATCGCCGTGGCAAAGGCGGCGGCGTTGGCTGCTGCGGACTGGGTTGGTAGCCCGGACAATCGAGTGTGCGCGGGGACGCGAGTGCGTCCCCGCTTGTCTTTCCCACGTTGCTCTGCTAGTATTCGACCGTGAATCCCCTCGTCTTCCGCGAGTACGACATCCGGGGCCTGGCCGATTCCGACCTGACTGACACTGATGTGTTTCGACTCGGACAGGCCTACGGCACCTATGCCCACCGACATGGCAAGCGTTGGTGCGTGGTGGGCCGGGACGTGCGCCTGTCCGGCCCGCGCATCCAAGAGGCCCTGACCGACGGCATCGTCTCGACCGGCCTCGACGTGACCGACCTGGGCGTTGTCCCCACCCCGGTATTCTACTTCTCGTTCTTCCACCTCGGGGCCGAGGCGGGCATGATGGTGACCGCGAGCCACAACCCGCCTGAGTTCAACGGGTTCAAGGTCGGGCTGGACAAGACCACCATCTACGGCGAAGAAATCCAGCGCCTGCGGCGCCTGATGGAAGAAGGCCGGTTCGAGTCTGGCAGGGGCAGGACGACCAGGGCCGACGTCATCCCCGCGTATGTCGCCATGTGCCGGTCCAAAGTCGAAATTCCCAAAGAGCTCTCGGTTGTGTTCGACCCGGGCAACGGCACTGCCGGCGTACTCCTGGACCGGCTGTTCGCCGGCACCCGGGTCCGGCCGACCTTCATCAACCTGCAACCCGACGGCCGGTTCCCTGCCCACGTGCCTGACCCCACTGTGCCCAAGTACATGAAGCAGGCCGCTGACAAGGTACGGGAACTCTCGGCCGACTGCGGCATCGGCTTTGACGGCGATGGCGACCGAATCGGCGCGATCGACGAGACCGGCGCAACTGTCTACGGCGACCGACTCCTGGGTATCTGCGCCAAGGAGGTCGTTGCCCGTAACCCCGGTGCTAAGGTCGTGTTCGAGGTAAAATGCTCGCAGGGACTGATCGAGTACCTTGAGTCCATCGGTGGCACGCCCCTGATGTGGAAGACCGGCCACTCGCTCATCAAGGCCAAGATGAAGGAACAAGGCGCCTTGCTCGCGGGCGAGATGTCCGGACACATGTTCTTCGCCGACGACTACTACGGCTACGACGACGCCATATACGCCTCGCTCCGCCTGCTGCGCATCATGGCCGAAACCGGGCGGAAGCTCTCCAACCTCGCGGCCGAGATGCCGCAGTACTTCTCCACGCCTGAGATTCGGGCCGACTGCCCGGACGAACTCAAGTTCCGGGTCGTGTCCGAGCTTTGCGACTACTTCAAGAGCCGGTACCATGTCATCGACATCGACGGCGCGCGGGTCGTGTTCGAGGACGGCTGGGGGCTGGTACGCGCCTCGAACACCCAGCCTGTGCTCGTGCTTCGTTTCGAGGCCCGCACGCCGGAGCGTCTGCCCGAAATCCAAGCGCTGTTTTTCGACCAGCTCCGCCGCTTCCCCGAAGTCAGGTTGCCAATGGGGACATGACGCCTTGCGCCGTTCGCTCTTCGCCGCTCGCCCTTCGGTTCTGCATTCTGAGTTCTGAGTTGGGCGCGCGACCGCCGCTATGAGCTGGCCCCAGAAGACCTGCCCACAGCTCTTCCGCCGCTGCCTTGAGCACTGCCGCCTGCTCGAAGACGGCGAAAGCGTGGTGGTCGGGGTCTCCGGCGGTGCGGACAGCCTGTGCCTCCTACACCTACTGCACGAGCATAACCGGCACGGCCGCAGAGGCTGGACCATCCACCCGGTTCACATCGACCCCGGGTTCGCCGGCTGGAACCCGGCCCGGATAGAACGCGCCTGCGCGCGCATCGGACTCCCCTGCCGGGTGGTACAGCTCGCCGTGGCGCGGGACATGACCGGAATGTCCGACATTCCGGATCGTGTCCCAGGCCGACGCCCCGACAAACGCAGCCTCTGTTTCCTCTGCGCGCGAGAGCGACGCAAGGCCCTGTTCGAAATCACTGCCGAACTAGGCTGCCGCAAGCTTGCCCTTGCCCACAACATGGACGACGTCAACGAAACGTTCCTTCTAAACCTGCTCTTCACCTCCTCGGCCGCGGCCATCGTCCCGCGCCAGGAATTCTTCGACGGCAGGCTCGAAATCATCCGCCCCCTGTACTACATAGGGAAACCTCTTATTCGCCGCTACCTCGCCGCTCAGGGATTGAAGGCCGTGCGCTACCGCTGCCCGTCCGACCGGTCGAGCACCCGGATGCGGGTCCGCCGCATCCTGGAACGACTCTATCACCAGCACCCTCGCACCCGCACCAATCTCTTCTGGGGCCTGCACAACCTGAAGCCCGAGTACCTGCCTTCTGGTTCCCTGCCTTAGCCCGACCGCGCCGCGCTGCCGGCGCCCAAGTCCATGCTTGACACTGGCTCCTGATGTTCTACCATCTTGTCAGGAGGACCCGATGAAAACCACGTCCGCAGTATTGACCTGCCTGCTCTGTCTCGCTTCAGTTCCGGCGGTTCGAGCCCAGTGGCTGGAACAGACAATCTTGTTCGGCGGGGCACGCAACCCGCAGAACCTGGTCTACGCCTCGGGCAGTGGCTCGGTCTATGTCGGCGGCGACTCGGGCAACTCGGTCATCGTCATTGATGGCACGTCAAACAGCCAGACCATGACTATTCCCGTGACGTCTACTGTTAGCGCTCTTTGCTACAACCCGGTGAGCAACAGAGTCTATGCTGTCCATCGGGCGGTTGACAGCGTCTCCATCATCGACGCCGGCTCCAACACGGTGATTGCCACCTTGCCAACCGGTAGTGGCCCGTGCGCCGCGGCCTATGACCCGCGCGGTAACAAGGTCTATGTCGCCAACTACGTCAGCACCAGCGTCACGGTCATCGACGCCGCGTCCAATCAGGTTCTGCGCCACGTGCCGGTTGGTCTGACACCGCAGGCCCTGGTCTACGACACGGTTGACAATCGCATCTTCGTCGCCAACAAGAATGCCGGTACGCTCTCGGTCATTGACTGCGTTCCCGACACCGTGCTAGCGACGATTGCCGTCGGCAGTCAGGCTGCGGCCGTGTGCTACAACCCGCGCGACAACAAAGTCTACGTTGCGGACTACCAGCGCGATTCCGTCAGGATAGTTGACGCCGTGACGAACACGCTGATTGCCTCCCGGCCAGCCGGGTCACGCCCGGTCGCGCTCGCCTACAATTCCCGTAACAACAAGGTGTACTGCGGTAACGAGCTAAGTCGCACGCTGACCGTGATTGACGGCGCGTCAAATGCGGTCGTTGCCACGATTCGGGTTGGTCGCTATCCCCGCGCTCTGGTCTGCGACACGGTCCATAACCGCGTCTTCTGTGCCAACGAACTCTCGGACAGCGTCTCGGTCATCAACGGCGCGACCAATGCCGTCATCGAGTCGGTCGCCGTTGCCGACGAACCAGTGGCACTCTGCTTCAACCCGGACGCGGGCCGGGTCTACTGCGCCAGCCGCACCGGCAACACGGTGACCGTGCTCGACGGTCAGTCCGGAGCAACCCTTGCGGTGCTCTCGAGCTGGGCCCAACCCCAGGCCCTCTGCTACAACGCGACCGGACGCCTGCTCTACTCGGCCAACCGCGCAGTTGGCATGGTTGCAGTGATTGACTGTCCGACCAACGCCGTCATTGCCGGTATCCAGACCGGCCGCGAACCAAGCGCACTCTGCTGGAATGACCAGAGAAACAAGGTCTACTGCGTCAACTACGCCAGTTCGGACGTGGCAATCATTGACGGCCAGTCGAGCAACGTCATCGCAACGCCCAAGATTGGCGGCGCGCCCCTTGCGGTCTGCTACAACCGAACTGCGGACAAGGTCTACGTCACCAGCCGGACCCGGCGGGCGCTCAGCGTCATCTCCGGTTCACTCGATACGACCATCGCATCGGTCCCGGTCGGTAACGCGCCGGTCGCGCTCTGCGCCGCCCCGACTCAGAACCGAGTCTACTGCGCTAATGCGCTGGGCCGGACCGTATCGGTCATCAACTGCTCGGTCGACACTGTCTGCGCCACGATCGCGGTCGGCGACACACCAATCGCACTCTGCTACAATCCACAAAGCGGTCTCGTATTCTGCGCCAACCGCGAGTCGTACACCGTGAGCATCATCGACGCCTGGGGTGACTCGCTCGTCTCAAACGTTGGAGTGGGTCAGGAACCTGTGGCCCTGCTCCACGTGCCCGAAGGCAACCTCGTCTACTGCGCGAACCGTGCCGGCGCCGACCTGACTGTGATTGATGGCACGACCGGGCAGTGGGTCGCGACTGTACCAGTATCACCAAGGCCCATCGGCCTGCTCTACAACGATGCGAACAAGACCGTCTACTGCTGCCATTCGACCGGCACGGTCTCGGTGATTGATGCGCGCCTCCACTCGATACGAAGCGTACTCCAGGCCGGTCTGCAGCCGGTCGATATGGCCTGGCATCCACAAGACAACCGGGTCTATGTCGCCAACTACGGCAACTCCTCTATCTCGGTCTTCCGCGACAGCATGACCGGGGTCACCGAACCACATTCCCCTGGCCTTTCGCCGCGTCCCGCGCTTACCGTCTCCCGCGGATTTATCAATCTGACTCCGGCAGACGACGGTCAGGAATCGTCGGCAACTCTCCTCGATGCAACCGGACGCACACTTCTCCTGCTCAAGCCGGGTTCCAACGAAGTTGGCTCCCTCACGCCCGGAGTCTACTTCGTCAAACGCCAGGACAGAATCGCCAAGATCCTAGTCACCCGCTAACCGCTTGGCAACCCCGACGCCCCGGCCGAACCGGGGCGTCGGGGCATTGCGTCCTCTGTCCGGCTGCGCCTAGTCGACTAGGACGAACTTGCGAGTTTGAGTCCCGGTTTCGGCCACGAACCGAACGAAGTAGAGGCCGGTCTGAACCCGTCGTCTGTAACCATCACGCAGGTCCCAACCTGACTCACCTGCTTGAGCCGGCTGAACCACCCGGACAAGGTTCCCCAGTGCATCAAAGACCTCAACCTTCGAGCCTGCCACTGCACCAGGCAACATGACTGCACCGCCGCTTACGCGCGCCACTGCTGGCAGCCGAGGCTCCTGTGGCCGTAACGACCCTGGTGCCTCCTCGACCCCACCGAACATCACCCGAAAAGACCACGTGCCTGCCCATGAACCCCAGCCGAACCGGTTGTGGCTTCGTGTCGTCCACTTGTACGTACGATTGCGCTCGAACAGGTTGTCGGGCAGCGAACAGCGCGACGCCGTGCCAAGCTGATGCCAGATGGTATCAACCCCGAGTATCAGCTTGAACTCGACGCTGTCGCACCGGGCCCGGGTCGAATCAATCACCAGCACGACCGGCGGGTTCTGAAGCGGCAGGCCATTGGGTGGAGCCAGGTGAGTTGGCGGCATCGGCTCGCGCTGGAATCGGAAGTTGCCGAACGAACCGTCGGCCGCAGTATAGGTGGCGCCATTGTACTGCTCGAGTCGGAACCGGTTTGTATCATTGCTCGTCAGGGCCTCGGAAACGTACCAGGCGTAGGAACCATTGTCCGGAGCGTCGTCAACGATCTGCAGCCAATCGCGCCCTCCGTTCTGCGACAGATAGATATCCACTGCCGTACCCGGATTGCCGTGATTGTCCCAGCGGACAAGGCAGGTGTCTCCGACGTAGATTACTTCTCCCCTGCCCGTCGAATTGTAGTTCGTATCGCCCTTGGGGTAGACCAGATGCAACTGGTGCGGGTCGCCTCCACTCGGGTTGACGGCAGCAACATGGGCCCAGTTCGGCCCAGAATGAGACCACCAGGCCGCGGGCTGCCACCAGGTATTGTGCACATACAGGAACTGACCTTCGGTCCGGTAGCCGAAACAGGCCAGCGAATGCCGCTCCCAGGTCGCAGACCAGACCATCGGCCGACCCGAGTCAATCTGCGCCGTGATCGTATCCCAGGCCCAGTCGTTCCACTCCGCGCCCAGAACATCGGTTACCTCGAACGAGTAGCCGTTATCAGCCCCGACCGTTGCCAGTCCGGGTGCGATGTACTGCAGATACGTCCCGCCGTAACTCGTATCGGTGTACATCGCCAGAGCACACTCCCGCTGCACGTTGGGTATCTGCCAGTCCATCTCATTCTCAACGTTGTCACGACGCTGGGCAAACCAGTCTACGAGTCGGCCGTATTCTCTGGTGCGGTCGATGTACCCCAGGACAATCGCGCCTGAAGTCGGCGTGCATCCATAGCTCCAGTCGTAGAACGGCGCCCGGCTCACGTTGGGTACGAACACGTCGGCATAACTCGGCCCGTAACCGACCAGCGCTCGGTCCCACTCGCGGCGGTGGCACTCACGGACCGCCTGCTCATCCACCGGGTACTGACGTTCCATCTCGGACCGCTCGACCGCTATGTATTCCGCGAAGTCCGCCCGCGATGACCAGACGCGCTTCGGCTGAAAGGAGAGGACAACACGTTGACCGACTCCGTTTTCAAACTCAAGATAGGTGTTCGGGTAAACAAAGTAGATGCGCGACAGCCGGGCATCAACGCCCAGAAGTGCCCGAGCCTCATTGAGCGCCGGGCGGCCGAGCGCGTAGTACTCGGAGCTGCCGTAGCCGAAGCGGCAGACCGGCGGCCGGTCATAGCGTGCCGAGACAAGCACGTAGCAGTAGGGCGATGTCCAGCAGGTCAGATTGGTGTTCGGCGCCAAAGTTTGGCGCTGGGCAAGCACCTCATCCGCGACCCGGTCATAGTCGGGAAACATACCACCATCAGTCCTGAAGTGGAACATCCAGGCCGCAGTCATGCCCGACTCGTCAACATAGGGCACAACCGTGCCCAGTCGTGCGCCCGGGAACTCGGCTCGCGCAAGGCTCAAGGCGACCCGGCTGGCGTCATCGAACGGAACCGCTTCCGGCGGCGGTGCTCCGGACTCAGGCAACGGCATCGCCAGCACCAATACAGAACAGCTCAACAACCCAATCAGCGCTCTGGTCATCACTGTACTCCTCTTCCGAGAATTGATCGCCACTAGAGGCTCCGCAGGAACGCGGCCAGAGTCCGCACCGGGATTCCGGTTGCGCCGACCGGAGTATAGTCCCAGTCTTCCTTGGTGAACGACGGACCGGCGATGTCAAAGTGAACCCACGGCACGTCGTCGGCGACAAACTCTTTCAGAAACAGACCCGCAGTAATCGTGCCGCCCGAGCCAGGCTTGCCGATGTGTTTCACGTCGGCAACCCTGCTCTTGAGCTGAGCCTTGTACCGCTCGGGCAGCGGGAGCTGCCAGAAGAACTCACCCTGCTCCCCGCCCAGGCGGATGAGCTTGTCGATCGTCTTCTGGTCAGTGCCGAGCAGGGCCGAGTACTCATCGCCGAGCGCGACGACGCAGGCGCCGGTCAGAGTCGCCACGTCAATCATCACGTCCGGTTTCAGGGTCGAACCATAGGCAAGACAGTCGGCCAGCAGGTGCCGGCCTTCGGCATCGGTCGAGATAACCTCAGCCGTTTTGCCGTTGTAGTGCCGAATGATGTCACCGGGTTTCTGCGCGCCGCCGCCCGGCATGTTCTCGGCCAGAGGCGCAAACCCGTGGACGGTTACAGGCAGCTCAACTGTGCCCAGCCACTTAAACAACCCGAGCACCGAAGCCGCGCCGGCCATGTCGTCCTTCATGTACTCCATGCCGGTGGCCGGCTTGATGGACAGCCCGCCTGAATCAAAAGTGATGCCCTTACCGATAACCACCACGGTCTTTCTGGACTTGCCCTTTGGTGTGTAGGTCAGGTGCACAAGACACGGCGGCTCGTGCGAACCAGCGCCGACCCGCAGAATCCCACCCATGCCGAGCTTCTCGAGTTCGTCCTTGTGCATAACCTTGACAGAAACCCGCCCCTTCTGCGCCAAGGTCAGGGCGATTTCACCCATCTTCTCCGGTGGCTTCAGACTGGATGGCTCGTTCACCAAGTCACGCGTGAAACAGACCGCATCGGCCAGAGCGACCGCGCTATCCACCGTGCGCGTCAACCCGACAGACGCCGGACGATTGCCGGCAAGAACCAGGACCAACTCGGCGACCGGCTTCGGGTCATCCGGCTTAGGTGTCATATGCCGGGCAAACCGATAGCTGCCCAGAATGGCGCCCTCGATTGCGGCTGAGGCAAAGTCCGCGACCTCAAGCCGCCCCAGCCTGCCCTCGGGCAAGAGCAGCCCGACCGACTCTGCGCCGACTTCCTCGGCCCGCTTCAGTGCCTTGGCCGTACCGGCACGCACGATATCCAACGTGGTGTCCTTCCGCCTGCCCAGCCCGACGAGGACCAGTTTGCTCACGCCCGAGTCGTAGCGCATGAACGACGTCTTCTTTGCCTGGCCGGTAAACTTCTCCTCGGCCGCGACTCGGACAAATTCCATGCTCTCAGCAGCGGTCATACCGAGCAGGGTCTTTTCGCCCTCGAGCATGAACGCAGCCAGCACGCGTCCGGTCCATGACTTGCGGGGCATTAGCGTTATCTTCACATGGTCTCCTTTGGGTCTTTATCTTGCCTGAGCGTCAATGTTACAGTCACACACCGCCATCTGTCAATTGATGCCTGAATCGGGAATCGACGCCAAAGACGCCGGGGAAACCCAGACAACAACCGCCCGTCAAACCTTGACATACGCCCGGTGTCAACCTAGACTGCAGAAGTGAAGTACGAGATGGCACGAACAGCAAAGCGCCAGAAAACGAGGTGTCATGAATCGAACCAGTGACCAAACCAGGCTGCTGCTGGTCGACTTCGAAAACGTCCAGCAGGTCGAGCTGGCCCGGCTCGACGAGAGCTATCGTGTGGTGATCTTCGTCGGCACGAACCAGAAGAGCGTACCCTTCGAGCTCGTAACCAAGGCCCAGCAGCTCGGCAGCCGAATCGAATGGCACAAGGTGTCAGGCGAGGGCCGAAATGCACTCGACTTCTTCATCGCCTTCTACCTCGGTCGCGTAATGGACAAACCACACAAGCCCGAGTGCATCGTGCTGTCCAAGGACCGGGGCTTTGACCCATTACTCAGGTACCTTGACGAAAACGGCCTCAAGTGTCGGCGTATCACAGGGTTACACGAGCTGCATCAACCCCAACGTGCGCACCACCCGCCGCCGGTCCAAGATGACCAGAAGGTGCGACGAGTCGTGGAACTCCTCGGCCGGCTCGAGAAACGGGCACGACCGCGCCGCCGCAGGACGCTGGCTCAAAGCATCTCGGCACTGTATCAGAAGAAACTGTCCCGGCAGGAGGTCGAACAAGTCATCGCCTCGATGCTGGCGCAGAAGCTGGTAACCGATACAGAAGGAACTATCACCTATCACTTCTGACCGCAGAACGCAGGAGGACCGAACCCGCAACGTCGGACTCAAGACCGCGGTGCGCCTTGACTTCTGCCCGACCTTGTCTATCCTTTGCCCGTTCTGTTGGGGGATCGTCTAACTGGCAGGACGGCTGGCTCTGGACCAGCTAGTTGGGGTTCGAATCCCTATCCCCCAGTGCGCCCGGGTCGTCAGCTTCTGCTGTCGGCCCGGGCTTCGGCTAGGCCCAGCGCCAACTGCTCGAGCGTGTCCATGAACACGGCCAGCCTCTTTTCCGGAATGCGCCGCATCATCCGAACCAAGCCCTGACGCTGCACTGCCGCAAGACGCCGGGCCGTGCACACGCCTGACCGCGTCAGGTGTACCCGCACCACTCGCCGGTCGTCAACACCCGGCTCCCGCACGACCAGCCCCCGTTTCACCAGCCGGTCAACCAGACCAGTGGCGTTAGCCTTGGTCAGCCCGAGAAACCGGGCCAGGTCGTTCATTCGCATCTCGCGGTGAATCAGCAACGCCTGCAATACCATCGCCTGAGAGAACGAGAAATCAACGCCCAGCGCCTCAACTGAGCTCAGCAGCCCTAGTCCTCGAACCAGTATCGGCCCGAGCCACTCCAGCCGGCCCAGATAGAGTCTTTCTTTCACTCTCGACGGCACATCCGATTATCGCTGATTGTCGCGCCATGTCAACGTCTGCCTACGCAGCGCCTCGTTCGACAGTGACGAAACCAGCGCACAGTGTTGTAGCACTTGCTACAATCCGCTGAAGGGGACGGAATCAACCTAACTGCCGAGCACTCAAGCGCTTGCCCGATTCGGCCTGTCAAGTCCTCCTGCGTTCCCGGGGTAGTCCGCACCATATGACCTGCCGGAATCAGCGCAATCGCCGTTCACAGAATCCTGCGCACGATTGCGCCTGCGCTTGCCTGTCCCCTCTGGCCTCCGCCATCACTCGCCCTCATACGCATGGTTGCCATTGCGACGTGCGGCTGGGTTGTGGGCCGCCCAACTGACTCGACCTACGACTGCACGACCGAAGGCCTGCCCGCTTTGCACGCTGCAACCGCTCTGCACGCGACTTGCTCAACGACCTCCGTCATGTTCATCGGTGTTCTGTGGTATGGCCAGATGCACGGACATCATCGTGTCCGGGTAACGTTCCCAATGGTTCCGCAAGCCAACTTAGGCCGTCAACCGCAGCCCTCAGTGACGGGCAGCAGCAACCGAGCCTGAGTGAATCAGCGAGACGACAGGTTGATTCGTACCGCAGGCGACCAGACCTCGCCCTGCCAGGTAGCGAACACCCTGCCGTAATCCTTGACGCCGACAAGCTTGACGCGGAACTGGAACGGCAGTGTATCTTCGGGAATGAAAACATAGACCAGCCGGGAGAACGAGTAGCTCTGCCCGGGTCTGACCAGCACTGTATCGTCCGGCTTGAGCCAGGTAGCGGTGTTCACGCGGCCCGGCCACTCGACCATGAAGCTGTCCAGCGGATTGAGGTGGTAGAAAACAAGCTGCTCGCGCCAGTTCCGGCGCAAGAGTACAGGCCGGTCACTGGTGTTGGTCGCAGTAACCGTGATGCGGAAGGTGTCGGCCGGGTGGTAGCGTGCTCGGTCGGGCCTGACTTTGAGTGCCAGCGGCGAGTCGTGATAAACCCCATGCCACTGGGCAACAGCGACAAGACACACCAGCCCCAGAGTCACGAAACCCTTAGCCATAGTGCAACTCCGCGCTACTCGACTTCGATGCTCTCAACTGTCAGTTCCTGGCCGGAGACTACTTCCGCGCCGGCGTTGCAGGGACACAGGTCTTCGATTCCTGAGAACTCGCCACCGCACGCCGGGCAACGGAGCCGCAGTTCAGCAGTGCGGAACTCAAGTCTCGCATCAGCCGCACAAGTCCCACTTTTCATCTGGTCAAAGTAGAACTGAACGCAGTCGGGAACCACCCCGGCTGCTTCGCCGACCAGCAGTCTGATGCCTGTCACCCGGCCCGCGCCGTGCTCCCGAGCCGTGGCAAGAACCTGGTTCAGCATGCTCCGGGTGATTGCCAGCTCGTGCACGACGCGTTCCCCTTTCCAGCCAACCCTGCCCTAGGAGATGTCCCTGAGCATCTGATGGGCGGTTGAGTCACCCGGATTGCGCCGCAGCCAGTCCTGCATCAGGGCTCGCGCCCGGTTGGTGTCATACAGGTCTTCAAGGTAGAGCCGGAACAACGCCTGAACCGGCTCAGACCGTGACCCATCCTGAAGCGCAGCGTCGCGGTAGGCCTTCTCGGCCTTGTCGAGTTCGCCCTTGCCGTGATAGGCAATCCCACGGCGAATCGAGAGCTCGGCATCGCGGAACCCGCGCGCCTCGACCGAGTCAAGGCAGGCAAGCGCGACGTCATAATCACCGCTGAGTGTCGCGAAAATCGAAGTGTGGTAGAAAAGCGGCACTTTTCGGTCCGGGTCGAGGTCGAACTTCAGCGCCGTCATCAGAACTTCCTGAGCATCACGATTGCGGCCCGCCTTCTGGTACTCGCCAGCCAGGGCCAGATAGCTCGCCGCGTAGTTGATGAGCAGGCCCCGGGTGTTGTCGTCTTTCTCAACGCGCCGGTCGGTCATCGACTTCATCTGATACACATCGTAGAGCAGATGGCGTGTGCGCTCAACGTCAACCTGATTCAAACCCTCCTGACCGACCACCCGATTCACCAACCCTTCAAGTCGGAGGAACGGCTCGACGTCACGCAGATTGTCCCGCGACACCGTGGTCGCAAAGTACACCGGGTTTCGGGGACTGTATTGGCCGGCCCGGAATACCTTGTTCATGAACTCCTCAGCGGTCGAACCGTAGTCGTCCGGCCACTTCAGCTTGATGCCGGCACTGGTGGCAACGATGTCGCGGATCATCACGTCCTTAAGCAGGAAGGTTCGGCCGCCTCGTCCCTGAAAACCCTGAGGCAGCTTCTCAATCTCCGCCTCAGTGAATGATATCGGCGCGCCCCAGCGCTTCATCTGTTTGCAGTACCAGGCCGTGTTCAGAAGCGACAGGTTGGCGACCGAGACGTTCTTACCGAACGTCGCATCATAGCCTGCGATGCGCGACGGCACGGTCTGCATGAACCAGAGTGGGAACGTGTCGTTGTCGCCGTTAGTGAAGATGACCGCCTTCTCTCCCGGACAGGAGACAAGCATGTTGTAGCCGTACTCTGCCGGTATCCAGTTATGGCGCCGGGTAACGGTCTGGTAGTTCAAGACCATCGGCACGAACCCGAAAATGGTAAGCACGGCCCCCACTGCCCGCATCGGCCACCGACGCGAACGCACCAGGTCCTGAACCCGACGCAGCAGTGCGTACGCACCCACGCCGATGAAGATGGTGAAAAAGACGAACGAGAACGCGTAGAAGTAGTCTCGCTCACGAACTTCAAGGAAGCCGAGTTTGCCCTGAGCTGGGTCCCCGCGCCGCGGGTCCGACGGCGAGTACTTGAGGTTGAGATAGGTAATCAGCCCGACTGAAGCGACCAGAAACGCCACCATGATGAGCACGAACGAACGCTTCTCGTGCTTGAACTGATGCCACATTCCCCAGATGCCGATGAGTGGCGGAATCAGCCCGAGCAGCGCCTGCCACTTGATGCCGAGGAAGATATCGAAGAACCGTTCATTGCCCCACTGCCAGAAGAAGTAGCGCAGATAGAACTTCACCTGCTCGAAGTAGGCGACCGCCAGGCTGAACCGGGCATTCTCGTTCATCCGCCAGTCCTGCTCGGTGAGGAACTGGGTCTTGCGCGGAAACAGCTTCATCGGGTCGTACTGCTCGCGTTTCAGCACTGATACGAAGTCGCGCCATCTCGACGGGTCAACTTCGTTGATGCTCGGCGCGAGCCGGGCACGGATGAGCATGATGAACTGAACCGTACCGGCAAGAAAGACCAGACCAAGCATCAACAGGACGTACTTCGGGCTGAGCCGACCCTGCCGGTGCAGCCAGTACAGATAGCCGCCATACCCAAAGGCAAACAGCACCACGAGCACAGGCGACTGCACCCAGCGCTCGATGAACGCGACCGTCGGCGAGGCCAGGAAGAGCACCGTATCGTCCATGATGCGGTTCCCGGCTGCAACGTAGCCGATGACAAAAACCATCCCGAGCAGACAGAGCCCGAGCATCTCTTTCCACCACCGGTCTGAGTCCTCGATGACCCTGATGCCGTACCACATCGCCGCCAGCATCAGCAGCACGGTGACGAATGTGCCCGGCTTCAGTCCCATCTCGCCGGCAGTCAGAATGATGAGGTAGCCGCCAATTAGCTCAAAAAGCCGCAGTTGAAGGACCGACTGACGGTCAACGACCAGAGCAAAGACGAGGACTGCAAACACGGTCATCATCGGCGTGAAATGAATCCCGGTAGACAAAAAGAGCAGGAAGATGGCCGCAAGTATCAGCCGGTTGTCGCCACCCGCTTCGGCCCGCTCGCGCCAGACCAGCGCCATGTACAGCACCGACAGCGCCACGACCACGCATGGCCCGTATACCTCAGCCTCGACACAGTTGTCCCAGTACGAGTAAGCGAACCCGCACGCCAGCGCCGCGAACACGCCGGACACGTGCGGCAGCCAGCGGAACCGCTCGCGCTCGCCACCGCCATAGAGCGAAATCAGCTTCAGTACCAGCAAGTAGATAATGCCGCACGAGAGTGCGCCGAACAGCACCGGAATGAGATTGACACGAAAAGCGTACTCAGGTCCCAGAGGCAGCATTGAGAAGATACGACCGATGGTGACAAATAGAGGCGTTCCGGGCGGGTGCGGTACACCCATGATGTACGAGACAGCGATCAGCTCGCCGCAGTCCCAGAACGAGGCGGTTGGCGCAACGCTGTACAGATACGCCGCGCCGACGACCGCTATCACCGCGAAAAAGAGAACGAGACGGAGTCTACGGTCGTTCATCAACTGGACCTCCTGACTGGGTTGGGCGTACACATCTGAACGAGATTGCGAACGGCGGAAGGGCCGAACCGCTGCCGGTGAATGACATCAACCGGTCATATTATCGTCGTCCTGCTGCGCAGTCAAATCCGCGCGTTGCCTCAGAAATAATCTACCCGAGACCGACCCGTTGCCTCAGGTCCCTAGTTCGTCACGGTCGCGCCAACAATAGCAGCTACCCAGGCGATTCATATACTATCTTCGTTACCGAAAGGAGAA
>CBFGIT010000029.1:0-31756 GCA_965648905.1 Caldifarciminota bacterium | reverse complement strand
CGCAGCATGCCATCACACCGATCGAAAGCGGCAGGGCAGCAAGAAATGGGCCGACGCCGTCGTCAGCCTTGTCTCAGGGGAGAGCAGCTAACGCACGGCTTGACATTAAACCCGTCCCCGGAATTCCCGGAATTCTACCCGGAATTCCTCCGCCTGCCTCTGCCTGTGCGCTGCACGCAGACAGGTACCACCAGCAACGCCGGGCTAGCGCGAGAGGATTGCCTTCTCTACGAAGTTTGAGGTGCCAGCCTCGACTTTCACGAAAAACACCCCGGGCGCGACGCGGCGTCCCTGGTCGTCTTTCGCATCCCAGACCAGTGTGGTGTGACCGGGCAGTGTCTGGTACGTTCGCACAACTCGACCGGCCACGTCTGATACAGTCAAGAGCGTCTTGACACCGCTGCCTGGGTTCAGGTTGATGGCCAGGGACGTGCGGAATGGGTTCGGGCTGAGCAGAAGCACACGTTTTGCCTTCAGTTCATTGGTGCTGGTGAGTCCCAGTCCGGTCGCCAGAAGCACCGATACGCTACCCGCGGAGTAGCAGGGCAAAGCAAGGTCGAGTGCGCCGTCGCGGTTGAAGTCTGCGGTCACGACGTGCCAGGGTGGGCTGGCGGTGCGGTAAAGCGCGAGCCCGCCGAACATGCCGTGTCCGTCGTTCAGGAGCACGGCCGCGCTGTCCGCGTTGTACCCGGAGAACGCAAGGTCGACGTCTGAGTCGCCGTCAAAGTCACCGCCACATACCGTCATCTGCCCGACCCGCGTGCCGTACGCGGCCGGGGGTGCGAACGAGCCGTCACCCCGATTCAGGAGCACGTTCGCCTGTGTGCCGCTTGGGTGCGTGGTGACAAGGTCGGTCCAGCCATCTCCGTTCAGGTCATTGGTGTACAGCCCGGACGGGCCGGCACCGGTGCTGAAGTTGGCCATGCTGCTGAATCCGCCGATTCCGTCGTTGTACAGCACGCTCAGGTTGTCGTTGCCGGCGTTGGCCACGCAGATATCCATGTCGCCATCGTTGTCCACGTCGGTCACGGATACGCCGCGTGCCCACGACCCGGCCGAGTAGTTTGCCGGTCCTGAGAATGCACCTGAGCCGTTGTTGGTCATCACCCGTACGTTGTCCTGCGAACCCCAGCCGTCGCTCAGTACCAAATCGATGTCGCCGTCTGCGTCCAGGTCTCCGCCCCGGACCTGCTGGCCCAGGACCGCGGGTGAGAGGGTCTGCGAGACCGTGAAAACTCCGGAGCCGTTGTTTCTGAGGATTTCCAGATGGGACGAACCCGGTTCGTTATGGAAGCAGGCAAGGTCCACGTCGCCGTCTGAATCGAGGTCAGCCCCGAACAGCGATATCGGGTCCTGGGCGACGCTCGTGTACACCGGCGCGGCGAACGTGCCGTCGCCTGAGTTCCTGAGCAGACAGACCGCAGCCGGCGAGTTCGAAGTGGTGGCAATGTCGATGTCACCGTCACCGTCAAAGTCGGCGCACCATTCTCCTCGCGGCTCGGCCCCGGTCGAGTAGCTGTTCTGCGTGCCGAACGTGCCGGCAGACCCCGAAGGTACGCGCGAGGTGAAGTTCCAGCCGAACCCGCGCAAGTACACCCCGGTCCGCGCCCGCACCCGGTTCGTGACCACGGCCGAAACCTGCTCGCCCGCAGCGAAGTCCTGCCGCGGGTCCAGAGTCGCGGTCAGAGTCGTGCTGTCATAGCTGATGCTGCCCCGATGCAACCCGGTCATCGCGCCGAACACAAGGAAGCTGGTCGAGTCGAGGCTGACCGGGTTCAGTGTCAGGTTGAACGTCGCCTCGAGATTTGCACTGCGCTCGGCCGCGACCGCGTGCTGCTGAGGCAGAACCCGGGTCACGGACAGGGCATCGTCGTTGAAGAGCACCGTAATGTAGCCGGCAGAATACCGCGCCACAACCAGGTCCAAGTCTCCGTCTTCGTCAAGGTCAGCGCGGGTGAGCCCCGAGGAGTTCGAGCCGCTGGCCCATGAAGTCCGGGCGCCAAACGAACCGTTGCCTCGTCCTGGGAAGACGCTCACGACGTTGGTTCCGGAGATGGCCAGGTCTTCGTGCCCGTCGCCGTCGAAATCGGCTGCAAGCAGGCCCGCGGGTTCGCCCGGCGCGGCGTAGTTGGTGCGGCTGCGCATGCGGCCGGTGCCGTCGCCCAGGTACACAACAACGTTGGCTGATTCCTGATTGACGGCGACAACATCCAGCACGCCGTCTTCGCTGAAGTCGGCGAGACTCAGTCGGAACGGGATGTATCCGGCGGCATAGCGCGCGAGCGAGTCGAATGTGCCGTCACCTTTGCCGATGAACACGGCCAGGTCGTTTGAGCCCATGTTGGCCGACACCAGGTCCAAGAACCCGTCCCGGTTCAGGTCGCCACAGGCAAGACCAGACGGAGCACCCGGGTCAGAAACCGAGACCGCTGGTGCGAACGTGCCGTCGCCGGCGTTCAGCAGGACCGAAATGCACTGGCCGTTGAAGCAGGCCGCGGCCAAGTCGATGTCACCGTCGACGTCTAGGTCTGCTGCAGCCACCTGGACAGGAGTACTGCCGCACGCGTAGCGTACCGGCGGGTCGAATGTGCCGTCGCCGTGACCGAACAGTACGCCGATATGGTTCGAAGCCATGGCCAGAGCCAGGTCTAATGCGCTGTCGCCGTCGAAGTCAGCACAGCACAATGTCCATGCTCCGCCGAACGAGTCGACGCGCTCGGTCTCGAAAGTGCCGTCACCCCGGCCCAGAAACACCCCGAGCTTGCCGATGTCGGTGCATGATGCCACGTCAAGATGACCGTCCGAGTTGAAGTCGCCGGTGACAAGCGAAAGCGGGTCGGCCCGGCTGATATCCGAACGAGTCACCGAGAATCGGCCTGAGCCGCCGGCCACGCGGGAGGTGAAGTTCCACACGAACCCGGAGAAGGTGTCGCCCAGGGCCGAGACGATGCCTTTGCTCAGTACCGTGCTCACCGGCTCGCCGACCACGAAGTCCGCATCAGGGTCGATGGTCACAACATTGGCCAACGTGTCAAAGGCCATTGCGCCATAGTGCGTTCCGGTCCACGCGCCGCGCACGGTGAACGTCCGGTTTGTCACGGTTGACCAGTTCATCGCCATGTTGAACCCTGCTCCGACATCGGTGGCCGGGTTGACGTGTAGCGCGTTCTGGGGCGGGAACAGCGTGGTTATCTCCGGTTGGTTCGAAGTTGCACCCGGTCCGCCATAGGCGCCCATGTCATTGCGCGAGCCGTCTGGGTCGTTGTACTGGGCCGCCGGGTTGCCCGAGTCGATGCAGGGAGAACCAGGCTGCAGGTGATAGTCTCCGCTTGCGGTGTCCCGGTACATCGGGTCGCGTGAGATGCTGCCGACGCCCGGCGTCGCCTGCTGGTAGTTCGTGGCATTGCCCCAGACATCGTTGTAGGTGAGTTGTGGCGGAGTGCCGCCGCTCGGCCCGTACACGCCAAAGAGCGTGCTCCCGGTCACGATGTTGTTCATGAACACCGGGCCGTAGCCCGAGTAGTCGTAGAACCCGATGCGGTTGCCGTGAATCGTGTTGTTCACGACGGTCGCGCCCGCGCCGGTGCTGATGCCGTCGTAGGTGTTATTCGCCACCACGCAGTTATGGATGTAGGCGGTCGAGCCGTTCCAGAGCGCGATGCCGCAATCATTGCCCTCAATCCGGCAGTTGCCGATGTCCGGCCGCGCTCCGGAATTGCAGAACACGCCGCCGCCGCCCGGCATCCCGCCGCTGTTGTGCGCGCCGGTGATGGTGAAGCCCTCGAGCTTCGTGTCCGGGCCGATGGCGTTGCCGATGGCGCGGACGACGTCGCCGGCATCGCCCTGGCCGTCAATAATCGACCGGCCCTCGCCCGCACCGCGCACAATGACCGAGGCCTTGAGCACAATCTCTTCGCGGTAGTGGCCGGGCGCCACCAGCACGATGTCGCCGGCCCGGGCTGCGTCGATGCCCTGTTGAATCGTTGGGTACTGACCCGGCACGTGGATGATGTCGGCAAAGAGCGCCGACCCGGCAACGATAAGGGACACTGCAAGCAAACGTCCTATCATGGCAACCTTCTTTCATGACCTAAAGACTTACGCTCCGCCGCTGACGCGACGATTCAGATTAGGCCGTTTTCGTCCACGTGTCAACCAGGCAGGGTTCGGCGGCCGCAGCCTGTTCTGTGCGCAGCGTTCACTGGCTCTGGGCGACTCGGTCGCGAACTCGGCCCCTGCGCCTCCGGTTGACTTGGGCCGGGCCGAAACTAGAATCGAGTCATGCCGCAGGAAACCCTTATCAAGCACATCGCCGATTCAGCCGGCAAGGAGGTTACGCTCTCCGGCTGGGTCTACAACACCCGTTCTTCCGGCAAGATTCGTTTCATCCTGCTCCGCGACGGCACCGGCGTTATCCAGTGCGTGTTCCTGAAGAACCAGGTTCCTGAGCCGGCGTTCGAGCTGGCTGACAAGCTGACCCAGGAGTCGTCGGTCGAAGTCCGGGGAACCGTGCGCGAGGATAAGCGCGCGCCCGGCGGCTATGAACTGACCGCGACCGACCTGAAACTCATCCAGCTTGCCGAGCCGTACCCGATTACGCCCAAGGAACACGGGATTGAGTTCCTGATGTCCCAACGCCACCTCTGGCTGCGTTCCCGGCGTCAGGCTGCGGTGCTGCGTATCCGCTCCACCATGGTCAAGGCGATGCGCGACTATCTGGACGAACACGACTTCGTGCTCGGCGACACGCCGATTCTCACGCCCGCCTCGGTCGAAGGCACGACCACGCTCTTTCCGGTCGACTACTACGGCGAGCAGGTCTTTCTCACCCAGTCCGGTCAGCTCTACAACGAACCGCTGGCTGCTGCCATCCGCCGGACCTACTGCTTTGGCCCGACCTTCCGGGCCGAGAAGTCGAAGACCCGACGACACCTGACCGAGTTCTGGATGCTTGAGCCTGAGGCCGCGTTCCTCGACCTCGAGGGTGATATGGAGCTGGCCGAAGACCTGGTCGTCTACACGGTTGAGCGCGTACTGACCAAACACCGGTCCGACCTTGTTGAACTGGAGCGTGACCTGGCAAAGCTCGAAGCCGTGAAGAAGCCGTTTCCGCGCCTCAGCTATGCCGATGCTATCGCTCTGCTCCAGAACAAAGGCAAGGCCCTGAAGCTCGGGGATGACTTCGGCGCTGAGGAAGAGACGATGCTTGGTGAGGCGCATGACCGGCCCGTGCTGGTCCACCACTATCCTGCGGCGATTAAGGCCTTTTACATGAAGCGCGACCCGAAGGACTACAGCCTTGCTCTCGCCTTTGACATGATTGCGTCTGAAGGTTACGGCGAAATCGTCGGTGGCTCGGTCCGCGAGGACGACCTCGCCGAACTGGAGAAGCGCATCGCCGAGCACAAGCTGCCCCGGGCCGCATACGAATGGTATCTTGACGTGCGCCGGTTTGGTTCGTTCCCCCATGCCGGTTTCGGCCTGGGCCTGGAACGCACGGTCGCCTGGGTCTGCGGACTGAAGCACATCCGGGAGACGATTCCGTTCCCGCGCATGCTTGAGAAAATCTACCCGTGATGACTGCCAAAACGGGTAGCGTCCCCATCAGCTAGGAGGAAGCAATGCCTGAAACCAAAGTCGGTATCGTCACGCACTACTTCGGCAAGGTCGGGGTGGCGATTATCAAGGCCACCGAGGCACCGATTGCCGTGGGCGACAGAATCCACATCAAGGGTCACACCACCGACCACACCCAGGTCATCGAGTCGATCCAGTCCGAGCACCAGCAGATCCCGCGCATCGAGGTCGGCAAAGATGCCGGCGTGAAGGTCGGTGTCCATGCGCACGAGCACGACGTTGTCTACAAGGTTACTGACTAGAGCGCTCGCTGCTCTCAGTCTGTTCTGCGTTTTCGGTTACGGCCAGTGGGTCACGACCGCGACCGACACAGTCACCCGCAGTCAGGTCCGCAAGTGGGTGTCAATGCAGGCAATCGCGTGCGATTCGTCCGGCTGCCTGCACGCAACCTGGACCGAAGCCGCGAGCACCTCGCTCCGGAACGTGATGTATGCCCGCAAGCCGGCCGACTCAGGCTGGACCCGGCCTGAGGTCATCGCCGAGTCGACGAACAACCACGCTGCCATCGCGGTCGAGCCGAACACCGGCTGCGCGCACGTGACGTGGACCGTGCCGGTCGGCAGTACTGCGGACGTGATGTATGCCACGAACCGCACCGGCACCTGGGTGAAGACGCGCCTGACCGATGACTCGCTTTCCGAATGGCTGCCGACGATTGCTCTTGAAGGCGAGCGCGTGCACGTGGCCTGGATTGTCCAGACTCCGGACCGCGCCTACTACATCGCCTACGCGACAAACCGGTCCGGCGCATGGCAACCGCAGACCCTCTGGGGCAGCCAGCTCGGCGGATTCGGCTCGGGCGCTTCGCCCTGGCTGGCGGTCGAGCCTTCCGGCATCGCCCACGTCACCTATCGGGGCGGCGACTATCCGGCCTATCGCGTGCACCACGCTCAGAACCGCATCCCCGGTGACACGGTGTGGTACTACGAAGTGCTGGGGCCGACTGAGAACGACGTCGACTATGTTTCCGCAGTTGCGGCCCGGGACTCGGGCGAGTTGTTCGTTGTGGTCAGCGGCAATGACGGCTGGGGCTTTCCATGGACCACGTCGTACCTGCACCGGCCGGCCAACTCGACTCAGTGGGACCAGTATCAGTTGATGACCGCCTCGGCCAGCTCCTGCATGCGCGGATTTGCCATGGACCGTAACTTCGTTCACTGTACCTGGGAACGCATCAACGGCAACATCAACATGGAAGAGATATACCACTGCTCCAACTTCAACGGCTACTGGTTCAACTCCGGCATCAGAACCGACGGCATCTCGAGCACGGGCGCTCTGGTCATCGACCCGCGCCACTGCGGCCATGCCTTGGTGCTCGTGGGCAGTTCGCCTGATTCGTCCCAGGTCTACTGCGTGAACAGTGCGCCTCTCACCGGAATCGAAGACACACCCCGGCCGCTGCCCGGCAGTCGGTTCCGGGCCCGACTCGTCCGTACTCTACCTGGAGCCGACTTATTCCGCCCTGACGGCCGAGGCGTTGTACCCGGCCGCAAAGTGCCTGCCGGTCTGTACTTCGTGCGAACCAGAACAGAAATCGTGCCTTTCGTGCTGGTCAGATAAACCAAGGAGACTCATGCCAAGAAGCAAGATTAAGACCCGCCGCCTGCGTCACCGCTGGGCACTCAAGAAGCGCCGCCGCGCCGAGCGCCGCAAGGCCGAGGCCAAGAAGACCGAAGCCAGCTAGGCCAGACCGCTGGCAGCCACGGCTGTCAGGTTCTGCTCGTGAAGCGCCAGTTGCTGCTGGCTCCGTTCAATGCGCCGGACGCGAGCGACCGGCTGCTGGCAGTCGTATCTGAATCCAGGGTTGAGCCGGGCGAAGTTCTTTATCTCTGTCCCAGCCCGCGCAAACTCCGGGACGCGCAGGTGCGGTTCGCCCGCACTTTGGAGCGCGATGTCTTTGTTCCGCCCCGATTTCTGACCCTGTTCGAGCTTGCCCGCGAACTCCACGAGGAGTTCGGGACCACGCGCCGGTTCCGCGCCGAGCTCAAGCCGCTGCTGGTGCAGCGTCTGCTGGCCAGACCATCGTCGATCGGTTACTGCTCGGCAGTTGCTCATTTCATCCGGGACTTGAAGCTCGGTGCCGCGGCCGAAGACCTCGCGGCTACGCGGCGGATTGTCGCTGAACTGCTCGACCCCTACGAGAAGCCCAAGTCCCGCGCACTCGAAGCCCTCAATGTGCTCCAGTCCTACGATGCTGTCCTCAAGGAACAGGGCTGGTCTGACGACGAAGACATCCTCGCCCTGGCTGCGTCCTGGACAGCGGCATCTGACCCGGCCCGGTTGCTCGTGCTGGACAGCTTTGTCGCACCCAGCACTCTGGAACTGCGGCTCATCGCTCGTCTGCTGGAACGGGCGGAGACGGCTGTGGCACTCTGCTACGGTACCACTGGTGATGACCCGGCGTACCGGCTTGGGGCTGGTTTCACGCGATTCCTCAGGCAGCAGGGATTATCGGTTACGCAACTGGAGCCCGCACCGGCCCGACCTGAGCCGACGCTGTTCAGCTTCAGCTCGCCGGAAGACGAAATAGTCGGCATCTGTCGGGACATCAAGCAGCAGTGTCTCGACGGCCGACTCGACATTGCGAAGACCGTGGTCGCCTTTCCTACGCTTCAGGCCATGGCCCCACTTGCCTGCCGCACGTTCCGGGAGTACGGCATCCCGGCCACCGTGTATCCGGCTCAGGACCTTGCCGCATCGCCGCCGGTCGTCGCCGTGCTCGAACTGCTGGCCGCGCTTGAGACCGGCTTTGAACGGACCGCCACAACCGCGGCGTTCTCGTCCGAGTTCCTGCCCGGCCTGCTGCGCCTGAGCGCGGACAAGGACGGTACGCCCCGCGCTGCTGCTGCCGCGGCACTCAACCGCGCCGCGTGCGAAGCCGGCATCGTCAAAGGCAAGGACTCCTGGCAGCACCTGGCCGGGCTGCTCAAGCCCGAGTACGGCTTCAGGGACGACGAAGAACAGAAGTTCGCCCGCAACCTCGAGCAGCGCGTGCATCAGGCCATCGGCTTTGTTGAGAAGTTCATGTCAAAGCCCGACACCCTGGGTGAGTTTGCCCGCAGTCTCAAGCGCCTGCTCGAAGCTGCCGGGTTCTGCCGCGACCTCGCGGCCGATGACCCTGAGGCCCAACGCCTTCTTGAAGACCGCGGGGAGCTTTACGACATCCTTGATTCGCTGGCGGACTTCGAGACTGACTTCGGGACCAAGCCGACCAGCCTGACCGAGTTCACCAGGAACCTGACCTACCTCATCGGCCTGTCCCAGCGCACGCTTGAGCGCGTGCCCCACGGAGTACTGGTCATTTCTCTGCCTGAGACCCTGGGCCTTGCGCCTGAGAATCTCTACATCGGCGCTCTGACCGAATCGGCTCTTCCCTCACGCTATCCGGTTGACCCGCTGCTGCCGGATTCGGTCCGGCGCAGACTGGGACTGCCTGACATCGACTGGCACCGCGACCACGAGCGGTTCCACTTCGAGCGGACGTGCAACTGCAGCCGACGGACGCCCTGGCTCAGCTACCACGCTGCGGCCGACGCGAAGCTGGTCCTGCCCACGCCGTTTCTCGACCTCGAGCCGAAACCGGTTCAGCCGGCTCCGGGTCTGTTCTCGCCCGAGGAGGAGCAGCGCTATGAGGGCGCGGCGACCGGACAGACCCTGCCTCAGATGGGCCGACCGGTGGACGTGAGCAAGGACAAGGACGTGCTCGCCGCACTCAGGAAGCGCTTCGGCCCGGAGCGCAGGTTGAGCGTCACAGCGCTGGAAAGGTTTCGCGCCTGTCCCTACTGCTTCTACCTGAGCGATGTCCTCGGGCTCGAACCTCTGGACCTACCCGGGCTGGAGGTCGAGCCGCAACTCTACGGTATCATCGTCCACCGGGCCCTGGCCAAGCTCTACCGCGATGGACCAGTACCCTTGGAACAAATCAGGCAGAAGGCGCTTGAGAGCCTGAACGACGTAATCGCTGAATCCGGGCTCAGCCGGTTCTGGGCCGAGGTCACAAGACGTCTGTTCGAGAACAGCATCGATGACATCATCGAGTGTGAGGCCGGACTACGCGCCGAGGGTTTCAGTCCGGCCGGCACTGAGACAGCGCTGGTCGGATTGGCCGGGCCGGACGTGCAGGTCAAGGGCCGCATCGACCGATATGACGCGAGCGGCAAGCGGTTGCGCGTGCTCGACTACAAAACCGGCAGCTCGGGCAAGGTCACTGCCCGGGATGTCATCGAAGCCCGCACCCACCTGCAGTTGCCGGTCTATTCCCACCTGCTTAAGGCCGCGAGGCAGGGTACGACCATCGATAACATGGGCATTTATATGACCCGCGAGGCAAGGGTCTACTGGCTGGCGAACGACGACTACCAGGTTGATGTGCTGGTCGTGGCCGCGCTTGAGAACGTTGCCGAGATTGCCCAGGCCATCCGTGCCGCTGAGTTCGCGCCAGCCCCGGCCGACGAGAAGCTGTGCGAGGACTGCCCGCAGGCGTTCCTGTGCGGCCGCGAAAGACCGGAGCAAGGCTGACATGCTCAAGAGTCTCATCGTCGCCGCGCCAGCCGGCTCAGGCAAGACCGAGGAACTGAGCCGGCGCTACATCGAGCTGCTCCGGCTCGGGGTCGCGCCTGAGCGCATTCTTACCCTAACTTTCACCGACAAAGCAGCGGCCGAGATGAAAGAGCGCATCCTCAAGCGATTGCGTCAGAACCATCCTGACCTCTACATGAAGGTGCGTGAGAACATCCTGCGTCTGCGTATCTCGACCATCCATGCATTCTGTCTGGGCCTGCTGCGCCGGTTCGCGCCCCATGTCGGTCTGGACCCGGCGCTCGAAGGACTGGAAGAGTCCGGCGCGGGCGCGCTCTGGAGCCGCGCGCTCTACGACACGCTGAGCCGTATTGCCTCTGAGCCGCGTACCAGCGCCGACTTCCGTAACCTGATGGCGCTCGTGAGCCGGGGCAAGAGCATGGGTTGGGAGAAGCTGACCGAGCAGTTCTCAAAACTGTACGCCAAGCGCGTCGCGGTCGAGCGTGCCGAACCTGCGCCTGCCGCGTGCGAGAGACTGCGTATCCTGCGTGCGCAACTGGCCGCGCACCCCATCGGCCGCGAGAAGCTGCCGGGCTGCTACGCGAAGCTGTTTCCGGATGACCCGTCGCCGGAGATGGTTGCCCGCACCCTGGAGCGGCTTGAGGAGAACAGGCTCGTGTTCCTGAACCCGGGCGGCGGCCCCATCCGCAAGCGCGGCGTCCCCGACGAAGTCAAAGAGTGGAACGAGATGATGGCCGAGTACCGCAACGTCCTGCTCACGCTCGCAGACTACGACGAGTTCGGCCGGATGCTGGACCTGTTCCGCCGTCGCTTCCTTGCCGCGTACGACGAGTACAAGCGCGAAGCCGGTGTTATCGACTTCGTCGACATGGAACACCGCGCGCTCAAGGTCATCTCTGAGGATGAACAGTGGCAGAGCATCCTGTACGCCTTTGACGAGCAGACCGACCACCTGCTTGTGGACGAGTTCCAGGATACGAGCTACCTCCAGTGGGCCATCATCCTCAAACTGACCGAGGAGTGGCGGGCCGGCGAAGGGGCCAAGGCCGAGCTGGGCATCGAGCCGACCATCTTCATCGTCGGCGACGTCAAGCAGTCAATCTACCTTTTCCGCGACGCCAAAGTCGAGGTCTTTGCCGAAGCCCGCAAGCGGCTGCACGCGGACTTAGGCGACCGCGTGGCCGACAAGCACATTAAGTACAACTACCGCAGCCTGCAGGCCATCATCGATTTCACCAACGCCTTCTTCTCGAAGCTCATGAGTCAGACGGGTGAGACCGGTCCGACCAACCCGGCCTGGCGCACGGTCTACGAGCCGTTTGAGCGCGGCCGCAAGAACGACGCTGCCGGACAGGTGGAGATTCTGCTCGACCGCAGCGACGAGAACATGTCCGAACGCCGCAAGCTGGAGGCCGAGCTCATCTGCCGCCGCATCATTTCTCTCGTGCAGGGACATGACCGTGTCCCGAACGCACTAACCATCTTCGAAAGGCAGGGCGACGTCGAAACCGCCCGGCCGTGCGAGTACGGTGACATCGCCATTCTGATTCGCGCGCGCACCCACCTGACCACACTCACCGACGTCCTGCACGAGCACTCCATCCCGTTTGTTACCGTCGGCGGCGAAGGTTTCTTCGAGGAAGCCGAAGTCTGTCACCTGAAGAGTCTGCTCTCGTTCCTTGTTGACCCGACTGACGGCTTTGCCCTGTACGCTGTACTGCGCGGCCCGCTCTTCTCCCTGGCCGAACGCGACCTGGTCCTCGCCGCGCTTGCGCCCGGCCGACACCTCTGGGACAAACTTCAGCCGCTCGCCGGCAGAGACACGACTCTGGGCTCGGTCGTCGCGCAGCTCCGCAACTGGCTGGGCCGGGTCAACCGCCAGACCCTGGCTTCGATTCTCGAACAGGCCTTGTCTGACCGCGGGGCGTGGAGGGTCTTCTGGGAACCGCAGCGCGTCGCCAATATCCGTAAGTTTCTGAGTATCATCGAGGCGATGGAGCTCGAAGGTAAGCATCCGCTGCGCATCATCGAGTACCTGGCCGGCAAGCCGGACGAGAAGCGGGCTGACGTGAGCGTCGAGTCGAGCAAGGCCGTGCAGATAATGACCATTCACAATGCCAAAGGGCTTCAGTTCCCGGTGGTCTTCTACGCCGGGGCCGACGTGTCGCTGAAAAGGCGGGACGACGACAAGCTCCTCATCGAAGAGCGGGGACCAGACCTGGCCTGGGTCTCCTACATCGAGAAATCAGACCGGCGCAAGGAGAACGCCTTCCATGCCGAGTTTGCCGAGAAGGAGTGGGAAGAAGAGAAGCGTGCCTGCTACGTCGCCTGCACGCGGGCGACCGACGCGCTCTTCATCACCGGTGTCTGGCACAAGAGCCGCACCAACACGCTCCTCAACTGGCTCGAAGAGCACCTTGGGCTTCAGGAAGACGGGAACGGTTTTAGTCTCAAAGAGAACATCCCCGGCGTCCACTGCCTGACACCCGAAGACATCCCTGCCGCTGTGCCTGCCCGGAAACTCGGGGCAAGGCCGCAGCCCAAACCCCGCGTTGCCACTGTCCGGATATCGCCTGAGCCTGCCCCGACCATCCGCGCGGTCACGCGCAATCTCGCCATCGACTTCCGGGACTTCGGCGAAGAAGCAGTCGGTACCGGCGAAGTGATGCACAAACTGCTGGAGAGAATCTCAAGAGGCACTCTGACCGCTGACAGCGCACAGCTTACCGCCGAAATCGAGCGCCTGCTGCGGCTTCACGGCCTCGACCTTTCCCTTGTCGGCACTCTGCATTCTGCACTCTGCACTCTGCATTCTGACACGTCTGTCTGGTCGGTCATCCGTCCCCAGCCTGACTCCTTTGCTGAGCTGCCGGTGATGTTCACGGACGGCGAGACCATCCTTACCGGTCGCATCGACCGCCTGATTGTCTCAAGAGACGAGGTCAGAATCTACGACTACAAGACCTTCCAGGTGAAGAAGAAGGACATCCCGGCCCTTGCCCGCCAGTACCACGACGGCCAGCTCCGACACTACGCCGCGGCCTGCCGCAAGCTCTATCCGGGCAGGAGGGTGTCCGCCTTCCTTATCTTCACCAGCCTGCCAGAAATTGTGCCAGCCGGCTGATGCCGCACCAGGTTCAATCAGTCTGGTTCGGGGTCGGCTATGGTTGGGGACGTCGGCACCAACCGGCTCTCGACAGGGGGTGGACTGACGAGCCGCGTTCGCGGCACTGAGAATGCCGCCAAGCAGACTTGCGGTCGATTGCCGGCGTCCCCATCTTGCCAATCGCTGGCCCTCAGGCTCTGCCCGTGGGCTTTGATTTGCCGGGCAGGACCGGGTCCTGACTAGATCATAATGCGGCCCTGACCCGAAGTCAACGCAACCTGTCGCACTGCCTGTTAGGAACGCAAGCATCTCCTTGACCGTGCTGCCCAGGCCTCTATAATTGCTGCCCTGCCTTGCCTATGAAGTACTGGCGCAAACCCCTGGACGCAGACCAGAAGAAGCCTCCGCATGGCGAAGTTCACGTCATCTTCGAGCGCTGCAAAGGCTGCGGCTTCTGCGTCGCGTACTGCCCGCGCAAGGTCCTCGATGTATCGAGCGACTTCAACCGCAAGGGGTATCATCCACCGGTCGTTGCCCACCCTGAGCGGTGTGTCAACTGCCGGCTGTGTGAGGCGCTCTGCCCGGAGTTCGCCATCTGGAACACGCTCGACCAACCCGAAGAGGCGGCAAAGGAATGAGTAGGCCGGTGCGCGGTCCGGTACTGACCGGCGCTCACTATCTGGATGGCGACCACGCTGCGGCCGAAGGCGCGATTGCCGCGGGCTGCCGGTTTGTTGCCGGCTATCCGATTACGCCTTCTACCGAGGTCGCGGAGCGCATCGCCGAAAGGTTTCCGAAAGTCGGCGGCACGTTCATCCAGATGGAGGACGAGCTGGCATCAATCGCCGCGGTGCTCGGCGCATCCTGGGCCGGGGCCAAGGCTATGACCGTCACCTCGGGTCCAGGTTTCTCCCTGATGATGGAGAATCTGGGACTCGGCATCATGACCGAAACGCCGTGTGTGGTCATCGACGTGCAGCGGGGCGGGCCTTCGACCGGCCTGCCGACCCTCACCGGCCAGCAGGACATGATGCAGGCCCGCTGGGGTTCGCACGGCGACTATGAGATTATCGCGCTCTGCCCGGCTTCGCCCCAGGAATGCTTTGACCTGACCATCCGCTGTTTCAACCTCTCAGAGAAGTACCGCGTGCCGGTGCTCCTGATGATGGATGAGTGCGTCGGCCACATGACTGAGAAGGTCGTCATCCCGCCAGTGGGCGAAATCGAGGTCGAATCCCGGCGCTGGTATCGCGGCCCCAAAGACAAGTACCAACCCTATCAACCAGATGCCGACGGTGTTCCGCCCATGGTCCGGGCCGGAGACGACTACCGGTTCCACATCACCGGCCTGACTCATGACCAGCGCGGCTACCCGGTCATCAATGCCGAGTGCCAGCAGCTTTGTGTCTCGCGTCTGGCCGACAAGATTGCCCGCAATGCCGACGCGCTGATGATGTTCAAGGAAGAACGTCTGGACGACGCCGATGTGATTGTGGTCGCCTACGGCATCAGCGCCCGGGTCGCAACCAAGGCGATTGCCGACGCCCGGAAGCAGGGCATCAAGGTCGGTTTCTTGAGGCTCATCACGGTCTGGCCGTTTCCCGAGAAGAAAGTCCGCGAACTGGCCGGCCGGGTGAAGACCATGGTGATGCCCGAACTCAACCTCGGCCAGATGTTCCGCGAGCTCCAGCGGGCAACTGCCGGCCAGTGCCGGACCACGCTCGTGCCCCATTGCGGCGGCTGGGTCCACAATCCGAGCGACATTCTCGCCGCCATCGTGGACGGTGCCCGATGATGGAACCGAACCAGTTGGCGACGGCCCGCGGGACGCCCGACCATCATCCGATGGAGGACTTCCTGCGCATGGACCGCATACCGCACATCTGGTGCTCGACCTGCGGACTGGGCACGATTCTGACCGCGTTCATCGCCGCGGTGCGGGAAAACTCGATTCCGCGCGAGGACATCGCCATCGTCTCCGGCATCGGCTGCACGGGCCGGGCCGCAGGCTACCTGAAATTCGACTCGTTCCACACGACCCACGGCCGTGCTTTGCCCTATGCCACCGGGCTCAAACTCGCCAACCCGCGGCTCAAGGTCTGTATCATCTCTGGCGACGGCGATATCGTCTCGATCGGCGGCAACCACCTGATTCACGCCGCCCGCCGCAACATGGACATGACCATCATCTGTGTCAACAACTTCAACTACGCCATGACCGGCGGCCAGACCGCACCAACCACGCCTCAGACCGCCAATACCACAACCTCGCCCTACGGCAGCTTCGAGCGGCCCTTCAACATCCCGTTCCTGGTCGATTCCTGCGGCGCGACCTACGTTGCTCGGTGGACCGCGCTCCACGTTCGTCAGCTCACCGTCGCCATCAAAGAGGCGATGAACCACCGCGGCTTCTCGTTCATCGAGGTGATATCGCCGTGCCCGACGGTGTACGGCCGGCGCAACCGACTCGGCACCGGGCTCGACCTGATGAAGTTCTACCACGACCATTCAATCACCAAGAACTTCGCCAGCACCCGCGAGTGTGACATCCGCTTCCAGCAGGATATCATCGTCGGCAAGTTTGTCCAGCGCGAGGAGCCGACCTATCTCGACATGATGGACGCCCATCTGCGCAAGGTGCTCGGTGCCAGGTACGTACCTTATGTCGGGCCGATGTCCCCGGACGACTCTGAGCGCAGGCAAGAGCTTCCAGCAGACAAGTAGTATGGAAATCAAGATTTCCGGTTTCGGCGGCCAGGGCATTATCCGCATCGGCATGGCCCTGGGCAAGGCTGCGGCCATCAACAACAACCAGAACGCCACCCTGACTCAGAGCTTCGGGCCTGAGGCGCGGGGCGGTGCCTGCTCAGCCCAGCTTGTCATCTCCGAGACTGAGATTCTGTACCCGTACCTTACCGCACCCGACGTGCTTGTGGCCATGTCCCAGGAGGCGTACGAGAAGTTCGAACCGGAGTTGAAGGAAGACGGCATCCTCCTGATTGAGGAAGACCTGGTCAGGCCTCACGCGGTTCGCGGCACAATCAGACAATACGCTATTCCGGCAACGCGCATCGCCGAGTCACTGGGTAACCGGCTCTACGCCAACTTCGTGATGATTGGATTCATCATCGCGGTCACCAGGCTGATGCCAAAGCAGGCGGTGCTCGACTCGATTCCCGGCACTGTGCCCGACCGGCTGCTGCAGAAGAACATCGAGGCCTTTGAAAAGGGCTACGCGGTCGGCCTCGAAAAGACCTCGGGCTGACCCCCGACAATCATTGTTGACTCGGCCCGCATAATCGGGCATAGTGATACCGTCGTCAGACGAGGTATCATGAAGCCAACTGCTGTTCTTCTCATCTTGCTCGCTGCTTCGGGTCTGGCCCGAGCCGCGTTCGGGCCTAATATCCGCGTTGACCACGAGAACCGACCCAGCCATGGCTGCTACCACGCGGCCATTGCCAACGGCCCCACCGGCCCGGCCGGGCAGAACGTCTACGTTGCGTTTGAGAACGACTCGTTCGCCGGCATCGTTGTGGTCCGCTCGGACGTCTACTTCCAGAAGTCAACCGACCATGGCCGTACCTGGCTGCCTGAGGACCGGCTGATAAAGCTCGGCAACCTGTTTGCCTGCTACCCGGATATCGCGGTCGGCCCGGACGGCAGCATCTACATTGTCTATACCGAGCGGACTTCCGGTTCCAACGGTCACTTCTGGTGCGTCCGCTCGACCGACGCGGGCGAGACCTGGACTGTGCCGTCCCGGATTGACGACAATCCATCGACGGTTCCCGCCGGCTGGGCCCGGGTTGCGGTCGACACGGCCGGCCACCTGCTTGCGGCATGGAACGACAAACGTGGAACCTATCATCGTATCTGGTCATCGGTTTCCACTGACCGCGGCAACACCTGGCAAGCCAATGTGCGGGTCGATGACGACACTGTGCCGAGCGACTGCCACCATGCCGATGTCTTTGTTCAACCCGGAACCAATGCCTACCTGGTTGTGTCGTCGAACCCGGTCTGGATGAGACCCGGGTACATCAACTCAGATGCCGCGTTCACCCGCTCAACCGACTGCGGTCGGACCTTCTCGCCTTGTGTCACACTTGACACGTTCTCGGGTTACTGCGGCCAGCCGCATGTCGTCGCCGACGCCGAACACATCATCTGCGACTACTCGGGCAGCGGCGGCGGCAACCAGATGGCAACCGAAGCCCGGACATCAAGCGACCTTGGCAACACCTGGACCGAGCCGGCCAGAGTCACCGACCTCGATACCCTCTACTCATCATACCTGAACGGCGGCAAGCTGGCCGTCGACCCGGTGGGCACGGTTCACGCCTCGCTCATGGTCTGTGACCTTGTGACCTGGGAATACGAAGTCTACTATGCCCGCTCGACCGACCACGGGCTGACCTGGCTGCCGCGCGAAATCGTCAACGACGTCACGACAAACGTCCAGGCCGACCCGGACATCGCGGCTGACTCAGTCGGGTTCGCCTACGTTGTCTGGCAGGACCAGCGCAACTCACGCGACGAAATCTGGTTCGCCGCCAATGCCGTGACCGGACTTGCGGAACGCCCCACACCCCTTGCCCGGCGCAGCACCCTGTCGGTCAGCCCTAACCCGGCACGTGGCTCAACTGTCCGGCTCTGCAATCTGCATTCTGCATTCTGCAATCTGAACTCGTCCTCCGCTCTCCTTCGTATCTTCGACGCCTCGGGCCGTCTTGTCCATCATTCGTCATTCGACATTCGGACTTCGTCGTTCCCGCTCGACCTCTGCTCGCTTGCGGCCGGGGTCTACATCGCCGAAGTCAACTCTGGCAGAGAGTCGGTCACAACCCGGCTGGTCAATCTGGGCAACTAGCATAGCGTGGTCATCTTCTGGCTGGTTGCCACTACTGCCATTGTCTCCGGGTTCTGCCCATCAGTGCGGGTCGACCATGAGAACCGCCCGAACCACGGCTGCTTCCATGGGGCAATCGCTCTTGGTCCGGCTCCGGCCGGTACTCAGCCGGTCTATGTTGCGTTCCAGGTCGACTCGATGGTCGGGATCGTGACCCAGCGCTCTGATATCCTGTTCCAGCGGTCGACCGACCGCGGTGCTACGTGGTTGCCACAGGACGTTCTCATCAAACGGGGCCAGGCTTTTGCCTGCTACCCGGACATCACTACCGATTCCAGAGGCGCGGTCTATGTGGTGTACACCGAAGGGGTCGACAACCTGCACAGCCACGTCTACTGCGTCCGCTCCACCGACCAGGGCGCAACGTGGTCCAGCCCGGTGGCGATGGACGACAACCCGAGCCCGGTCCCGATCGGCTGGGCCCGCATCGCTGCTGACTCGGCTGACAACCTGTTCGCGGCCTGGAACGGCAACCAGACCGGCCAGATGCGAATCTGGGCATCAATCTCTACTGACCGTGGAGCGACATGGTCGCAGAACGTCCGGGTGGATGATGACACCGTACCTATGGGCTGTTTCCACACCGACGTTGCGGTCCAGCCTCAAACCAACCACCTGCTTGTAACCGCCAGTTCGCCCTACTGGGTCAGACCGGGCCAGATTGGCTATCATTCCTACTTCTATCGGTCCACCGACCTGGGCCGGACGTTCCAACCCGGTGTGCAGCTTGACTTGTTTGACGGCTACTGCGGCCAGCCGCACGTTGTCGCGGACGCTGAGCACATCATCTGCAACTACACCGGAACCAGTTCATCCTCGGGCAACCAGAGCAGAACCGAAGCCCGTACCCTTTACACCGTGCCCGACACATGGGGCCCGCGCGTGCCGGTAACGTACCTCGATTCGCTCCACGTTTCCGAACTGAATGGGAACAAGCTTGCCATCTCGGCCGACAGCCGGGTCCACATCGCCCTGATGATATTCAGCCTTACAGCCATGCAGTACGGCATATTCTATGGCTTGTCTGCTGACCACGGCGCATCATGGTCTGACCGTGAGCGGGTGAACGAAGACAGCGTGAGCAGCCAGTCGGACCCGGACATCGCGGTCGACTCAACCGGGTTTGCCTACTTTGTCTGGCAGGACGGCCGGAACAACCGCCAGGAAATCCGGTTCTCAACCAACGCCGTGACCGGCATGGCCGAACACCCCGCACCCATTGCCCGGCGCAGCACCCTTTCAATCAGCCCCAACCCGGTACGCGGCTCGGTTGTTCGGTTCTGCAATCTGCATTCTGCTTTCTGCAATCTGAACTCGTCCTCTGCTCTCCTTCGTATCTTCGACGCCTCGGGCCGACTTGTCCATCATTCGTCATTCGACATTCGGACTTCGGCATTGGCGCTCGACCTCTGCCCGCTTGCGGCCGGGGTCTACATGGCCGAAGTCAATTGCGGCGGAGAGTCTGCCTCAACCCGGCTGGTCTTGCTCAAGGACTAGATGCTTTCGTCATTCCTGCTTGCTTCTGCCTTGCTGGTCACGACCTTTTGCCCGGCTGTGCGCCTTGACCGGGAAGACCGGCCCGGTCATGCCTGCTACCACGCCGACATTGCCGTCAGTCCGGGCCCGAACCCGACCATCTACTGCGCGTTTGAGGACGACTCGGTCCCGTTCACGATTGTTTCGAGCGACATCGCGTTCCAACGCTCGACCGACTTTGGCCAGACCTGGCTGCCAGAGAATATCATCGTCCTTCGCGGCAACCGCTTTGCCTGCTATCCGGACTTGAAAGTCGGCCCGGACGGCACGCTCTGCCTTGTCATCACCGACCGGATTGACGGCAGCCGGGGCCGCATCGTCGCAACCCGCTCCACCGACTCGGGCCGCACCTGGTCCGCGCCCGTGCAGGTTGACGACAACCCGTCGCGCGTTGCCGTCGGCTGGGCCCGGCTTGCGCTCGACACGCTGGGCAACCTGTTCTGCACCTGGACCGACCAGCGGGGCCAGTACCTGCGGGTCTACTCTGACGTTTCCACGGACCAGGGCCGCACCTGGGGTCAGGACGTGCGCGTGGACGACGACACGGTTTCGTTCAACTGCTACCCGCCGGACTGCTATGTCCAGCCCGGCACAAACCACTACCTCGTCACTGCGGTTGCACCGGTTCGCTACCCTTCGGGCATTGTCCTTCACTCCCACTTCTACCGGTCAACCGACCTAGGCCGCACTTTCTCGCCCGGATGCCAGCTCGACACTTTTTCCGGCTATTCACAGCAGCCCCACGTCGTTGCCGATGTCGGTCATATCATTACCGACTACGGCGGCAACGGCTACGGGAATCAGTGCGTCACCATGGCCCGCACTCTCTACACACCCCAGGACTCATGGGGCCCGCAGGTCATGGTCACCGAACTCGACACCATCTACAGCTCCTTTGTCAACGGCGCCAAGCTCGCGATTGACTCGGAGAACACGGTCCACACCGGCCTGATGATTGCCGACCGCCAGACCACAATCTGGAACATCTACTACACCCGGTCAACTGATGCTGGTGTCACCTGGGACGAACGTGAGCCGGTCAGTCTCCTGCCGCTGGTTCAGCAGTGGGACCCGACCATTGCTGTTGACGACCAGGGCTATGCCTACCTTGCCTGGCAGGACATGCGCAACACCAAGGCCGAAATCTGGTTCTCGACTAACGCCCTGACCGGACTCGCCGAACACCCCGCACTTCTTGCCCGGCGCAGCATTCTCTCGGTCAGCCCTAACCCGGCGCGCGGCTCCGTTGTTCTGCTCCGCAATCTGCAATCTGCATTCTGCAATCTGAACTCGTCCACTGCTCTCCTTAGTGTCTTCGACGCCGCCGGCCGTCTTGTCCATCATTCGTCACTCGACATTCGGACTTCGTCATTCCCGCTTGACCTTTGCGGCCTCGGTCCTGGCGTATACCTGTTGTGTCTTGAAGGGCTGGCTGCGTCGGCCAAATTCGTCATCGCTGACTAGCACGTGCGCCCGACTCCCGGTCTGGTCATTTTGGCTCTGCTCTCAGCCGGAGCCAGACTTCCGGCTCAGTTGGGCACGGGCTGCCGCTATCTCATCATCGCTGCCGACGAGTACGTGTCCGTGGTTCAGCCGCTCGCCGAATGGAAGACCAGCAAAGGCATGTCTGCCCGGGTCGTGCCGCTCTCGGTTACCGGCACCACGCCAACCCAGGTCCAGAACTACGTGCGCAACGCCTGGGCCAACTGGCCCACCCGACCCGAGAACCTCCTGCTCTGTTGCGCACCCCGTCACCTTCCCGGCAACAACAACGACGACGACTGCTACTACGGCAACATGCAGGGTGACTACCGGATGGAAATTGCGGTCGGACGTCTGCCGGCAGAGAACGTCTCCGAGTGCCGCGCAATGGTCGCCAAAATCCTGGCCTACGAGCGCACGCCACCGGTTACCGACACCATCTGGTATCGTCAGGGCACAACCATCGTCGCCGAAGATGACTCGCTCAACCCTGACCCGTACTACTTCACCGACTCGCGCCACGCCCACCAACTGTGGCGTACTGCCGGCTACACGCGGATTGACAGCTTTGGCCCGAGCGGCAGCACGACCCGGGTCGTCACCGCGCTGAACGACGGTCGGGCCTACATCACCTATCGTGGCGTTGCCGGCGGGGTCTGGTCGATGCCCTACTACACGTTCTTCCCGGATGCAACCTGGCAGAACCGCGGCCGGATGCCGATTGTCATCTCCGCCACCTGCGAAACCATCACGCTCGCCCCTTCTGAAGTGATGCTCGGCAACGCCTGTCTCCGCTACGGCTCTGAGGCCGGGCTCGGCGGCATGGTCGCGTTCTTCGGTACAAGCATGAGCGGATACGAGCTGTCCCAGTATCGCAGCGCGGTCTATCGTGGCTTCTTCGATGCAGTCTTCAGCGAAGGCGCAGGTTCGCTCGGCGCGGCCACGCTCCGCGCCCGGTTCCGAGTCGACTCGCTCTACCACCGGCGTGACCGATACGTCGAGTGGTGCCTGCTTGGCGACCCTGACCTTGCGCTCTGGACCAGGCCGCCGCGCACCATTACCGTTACCCATGACTCCCTGTACCGGCTCGGCGGGCCGCTCTTTCCGGTCGCGGTGCTGACTGAGGGGCAACCGGTTGCAGGGGCAATCGTCTGCTGCTGGATGGACACCGCGGTCTACGTCATCGACACGACCGACTCATCAGGTCGGGCCGAGCTTGATATCAGCTCCAACCGACCCGGCCTGATGCAGGTCACGGTCACCGGCCCGAACCTCAGGCCTTACTCTGGTTCCTGTCGCCTAGAAATCCAGGGTGGCCCGTTCTGCGCGTATCACCGGTATGTCATCTCCGACCCGGCGCCCGGCGGCAACGGCGATAGCTGCATTTCTCCGGGCGAAACCTTTGACCTGCCGGTCTGGGTCAGGAACTGGGGCGACTCCGCGGCCGGCTCGGTCACCGCTACCCTCTCAACGCTTGACACGCTGGCTCTGGTGCTCGACTCCACGTGCCTGCTCGGCACGGTCCTGCCCGACGACTCGCTGCTGACGCCGGGCACCGGGTTTCGCTGCCGCGTCGGCCCGACGTGTCCTGAGGGCCGCAACTTGCTCATGAACCTGCGCTGCGCCTCGGGCCCGCATGTCTGGGACTCACGTTTTCGCGTTCCGGTCGGCCTGCCTGCACTCGAGCTCACCGACACCTCGATTGTCGAGCTTGAGGGCAACGGCAACCAGCGCTTCGACCCGAACGAAGCCGCGGCCCTGCGCGTCACCTTATACAACTCCGGCCAGGGCACGGCCCTGAACCTGCGGGCAACGCTCCGCTCGCTCGACCCGCGTCTGTCGGTCGAGGACTCGCTCGCCCTTCTACCCGATGCCGGCCCGGGAACCGCCACCAGCAACAGCTCCAACCCATTCGTCGTTCGCGCCGGCAACATGGTGCCCCAGACCGAAATCCCCTGCAGCCTCATCGTCTCGGCACCGGGCCGGCAGTGGCGGTTTGGGTTCGGCATCGTCGTCGGCATCACCACGAACCGCGACCCGGTGCCGGACGGGCCGCGCGTACCGGCGCTCTACTGGGCATTTGACGACACCGACACCGCCTACGCCGAACATCCGGACTTCTCCTGGGTCGAGCTCCGCGGCTCAGGCACGCGCCTCACCCTCGGCGACAATACCACGGTCACGCTCGACCTGCCCGAGACCTTCGGCCCGTTCTACTACTACGGCCAGCGGTACACCCGACTCTCGGTCTGCGCCAACGGCTGGGTTGCGCCCGGCACAACCACGTTCACCGGCTATGCCAGCCGCCGCCTTCCGGCTCAGGTCGGCACGCCGCTCATCGCGGTCAACTGGGACGACCTGTACCCGCCTTATGGCGGCGGTGTCCTCTACGCCCTTGACTCAGCCGGCCACCGCCTCATCGTCGAATGGGACTCGGTTCACTATCGGGCACGCTCGACCCAGTTCGACAAGTTCCAGTTCATCCTCTACGACTCAACCCTGGCCGCGGCCGACGGCAACAACGAGTTCATGTTCCAGTACCGGTACAACCGAAGCATGACCACGAGCACGGTCGGACTCCAGGACTCGACCAACACTATCGGCATGACCCTGCTCTACCGCAATTCTTACCACGCCGCAGCCGCGCCCATCTACTCGGGCCGGGCAATCAAGTTCACGACCGACGTGCCGATTCCGGGATTCGCCGAGGAACGGGTATTGCCCGATAACCGGCGTGTCGCATTCCAGGTCAGCCCCAACCCGGCACGCGGCTCGGTTGTTCTGTTCTGCAATGTGCAATCTGCATTCTGCAATCTGAACTCGTCCTCTGCTCTCCTCAGTATCTTCGACGCCGCCGGCCGACTTGTCCTTCACTCGTCATTCGACCTTCGGACTTCATCATTCGCGCTCGACCTCTGTTCGCTTGCGCCCGGGGTCTACTTTGTCAGCCTGACCTCGGCTGGCACTGCTGCCACGCAGAAACTGGTCATCCAGGACTAGCGCAGCACAGAGCCCCAGGCACCCGGCAAGACAACTGCTTGGGCACGAACCTGGCTGAAGTCCTCGCATGTTTCAGAGATAGCGACACAAAGGCCACTTGGCGAAGCTGTATAATGACGACTTGGCCGGTTTCGAGACTCAACCCTCAAAGTATCATGAAGTTAGCCGAAGATGGGCCGGTATTCAGAACCCCCAGGGGGAACGGTTCCCTATACGGCTCAGGGAACCGCTTCTATGAAGAGCCCCGTGTCAAGTTTGGGGTTCGATAGGTCTCCTGGTCCGGTTTGGTCTGTTACCGTCTGATGTTCGTCTCAAGCTTCTATTCGTCCTCCGCGTGACACGTACGGCTATCCGAGTCTGAGCTTCCCATTCTAACCCTCGGCCCTTTGACCTGGCCAGCGTTCCCGCCGGGCTTGCTCAGACTTTCGGGATTGCAGTGACCTTGTACGGTTCTCCATACGTCAGTACATGCCAGACCGCCACCAGTAGTTTCCTCGCTACCGCCACCCGGGCCTTCAGCGGCCCACGTCTGGTTGCCAGTCGCCGGTAGAAACTGCCCAGTGCGTAGTCCTTACTCGGCGCCTTGCAGGCCGACTCGGTCAGTGCCCAGCGGATGTATCGGTTGCCCTCCCGGGTGATGTGACCGTGCTGACAGTGGCCAGCACTCTGCCTGACCGTCGGCACAATCCCGCTGTAACCACACAGCTTGGCGGCACTCGGAAACCGCTTGATGTCGCCGATCTCGGCCAGGAGCAGGTAGGCGGTCAGATGCCCGATGCCCGGTATCGTCATCAGCAACTCGGCCCGAGCGTCAGGTCTGAGCTGCTGCTTGATCGCCTTGGTCGCCGCGGCGATGCGGCGCTCGATCTCCTCGACCAGCGCCAGGTAGTTGGTCAGTTCTTCCTGATACACCGGCCGGAGCTTGAGCTGACCGAGGAACTTCCGGCCGGCAGGGCAGAACAGGTCGGCGAACGGGTGGAATATGCCCAGCTTGTCCAAGAGCGCATGGACCCTGTTCTTCAGCCCGGTTCGGAGCCGCACCAGGGTCAGCCGGTAGCGCAGGAACTCGCGGCTGTCACGCACCTCCCGCGGCGGGATGTAGGCTTCCGGCAGGAAGCCGATGCGTTCCAACGTTGCCAGGGTCCTGGGATCGACCCTGTCGTTCGTGAGCTTGGCTTCGGCAATCAGCCGGACCTTACGGGCGTGAGCCAGTTTCACCTCGACGCCTTGCTCTTCCAGCAGCTCGTACAGCCAGTACCAGTTGCGCGTGGCCTCAAGCGTCACTGCCGCCCTGCCTGCCAGCTTGCCGAAGAACTCAGTCAGCCGGCCACGGTCGTCGTGGTACAGCTTGCCCTCGTGCAGAATGTTGCCGTTCTCGTCCATCGTCGCCGTGGTCGAGAACCGCTTGTGTAGATCTAGTCCTACGTGTAGCATTGGTTGCCTCCTTTGACAGTTTGAAGGACTTTTCACTTCAATCATACCTTCAAACTCGAGGAGGCTCTTCATCAGTATCTACCCGGAGCGAACCCTGAAGCGCTCTCGGCGCGGCTTTCCCTGCGGCTTGGGCCGCGGCTCAGGCCAGCGTGGCCCAAACCCCGGTGACTGCCGCGACCCGAGGCGCAGCCCTTTCGGCTCTCCTTGCGGCTCGGCACTGCGCTCTCGGGTGCGCAGCCTGAGTCGCTTCGGGCGTCGCTTACCAAGCCGCTTCGGGCGTCGCTCGGCAAGCCGCCCTCCAATCCGCGCCGCAAGCCGCAGGAGGAACTCTCTGGTCAGAGGCCGGCCATTTCTGGCATAGCCGTGGGCCCCATTCGAACAAGAACAGGGCGGCGAGTTTCTTCTCGCCGCCCTGCCCTGTATCCTGTACGCTGTCCACTGTCTTCCGTCTACTGCCGGCTATCTCATCAACGCCGCCTTCTTCACGCTGCGGAACTCGGGTGGGTCAAGCCGGCTTCGCCTCACGCCTCACGACCACGGCGTCATATCGACAACACAAGTTACAAATGGGTAGCGTCCGCGATTACCCTCAGGCCTGCGCGGACATGCCCGCACGGCAGAAGTCGAAGTCGCGTGCTATTGACAACATGATTGCCTAAATGGGTAGCGTCCCCGCTCACCAACGCAATCGTGTCCCGAAGAAACGCGATCACCGCGTCCCGGGCATCGTAGCGATGCCCTGAAACCTGCATTGGGGCCGCCCAACTCCGTCCGTAGTTGCTGGTGTGCTTGGTGAAGACTTTCCACTTGATCGGATTGCCGGTCCTCTTCGAGTATGCTACGTGAACGCGGCCACCGGGCGATACCCACGACCTCCTGACGACTGCCCAGCCATTGTTGCGGGCCAAGGCCACCGAGTCGCCAGAAGCGAAGGAACTGGCAGGTCCAACTATCCACCTTGCCTGGCTCTGTGCGAGATGACCTGTGCCGGCCAGCGCTAGTAGGCACAGGACGTATGCGGCAAACTGTCGCTTCATTCTGAACTCCTTCTTTCGAGTACTTATCGATCGTAGGCCGCTCGTTCTCCCGCGACGGGTGAGCGGCTTGCTGAGCCCCGCCACGTTCTTCGGCATACTTGACCTCCCCTAGTCTTCCTTCATCGGTTAGCGGTTGACACGTGTTCGTGCAATCACTAGACTCTCGCGAATGGCGCTTATCTGGTTGCTGAGCACCGCCGCGCTCATGCCCGGTCTTCCTGTGGGGTCAGCTACTCAAGATGCTGACCACGATTCCTGGGGCATGGCGGTCGTCACCAACCTGTTCTGCCGGCCGTACCTCTCCGTGCCCTGTGCAGATGCTGACCGCGACGGCCAGCGCGAGTTCTATGCGAGTGTCTACGTGGGTCCTGATAGCTGGGCAGCGTGCGCGTTTGAGCACATCGGCAACAACCAGTTCGACACCTTCTGGCTGGCCCCGGCCAATACGGTTTGCCCTGAGGGAATCGGTGATGCTGACGGGGACGGGCTGACCGATCTGGTGCTACACGGCTTATTGGTGTTCGAAAGCCCTGACTCGTTCTCGCTGCCGACAGATAGCGTCTGGGGTGCGGGTCTCTGCCAGTCCGAGCATTTCTATCCTGCTATCGCCGACATTGACGCCGATTCGGCACGGGATCTCGTGATGTTCTGGGAGAGCGTTGGTATCTGCGTCTTCGAGTGCGTGGGCGATAACCAGTACGCGTACCGATACCACGTTCCCCCGCCCAGTGACGGCTACGTCGCTGTCCAGACTCAAGACCTGGACCGAAACGGCCTGCCTGAGATCGCGGTACGCGCCGGCGGGTGCATCGCGTTTTTTGAGGCGGTGGGGGATGACTCGATTGAGTTCAAAGACACCGTGCGGATTCTGGACAGCGACGTCTCTCGTTGCTATGCACTCGCCGCTATGCCGGACCTCGATCGCGACGGTAGAAACGAACTCCTAGTTCCTTTTCTCGCGCGTGGACAGAACCTCTTCAAGGTTGCCGTGGTAGAGTGGCCGTGTGCTGGCTCGCCAGAAGTCGTCTGGGCCGACTCGATACAGGGCGGGAGTTGGGACGCTTGGTCAGTTGCCGTTGGGGACATCGATGGCGACTCTGTCCTCGAGTTCATGGTAACCAACGGCGTTTACGTCAGGCTGTATCGCTGCACCGGCAGCAACCGATACGAGTGTTTCTGGCAGACCGACAGCGGCGGTGAACGAGCCACGCTCCACGACATCAACTCAGATGGCCGGGACGAACTCATCTGCGACTACCAGGACCGCACTCTCATCTGGGAGTGGCTGCCGGTCGGGGTTGAGGAGCGGGCCAGGGTCGCGCTGGAGCGGGTAACCGTACTGCCATCGGTCGCGCGGCGCAGCGAGGTTGTTCGCATCGCCGGGCTGCCGCAGTCGGCCGTCTGCGAAGTCGCGGACGCCTCTGGCCGCATCGTCGCCCGTCCGGCGTCCGGGGTCTGGCGTCCAGCGTCAAGCACTGCTGGCACCTACTTCCTCCGCATCCGTCTCGGCAACCAGGCCGTCGTGCGCAAGGTGCTGGTCGTAGAATAGCGCTCAGCACTCAACGTTCTTCACTCGGCTCTTGTTTCTCCAGATTGTCAAAGAGCTGTCCCCAACTCCCTCCGTCAGTAGCCGATTCGCCCGGCACCTCCTCGTGTCCTGGCGCCTTGGTGGTGAACGACCCTGTTTCTATTGCAGGCACCCACCTCGCCTGCTACAATGATGCGGGCAGCATGGAGCGCAAGCTCCAATACCTGAAGTTCTTGGCCGGACGACAGGCGCTGCCCTTTTCACTTTCAAGGGCTGGCCAAGGGGAAGACGCTAAGTCACCGAGGCTCTCCTCTTGGTCATTGGCAATTGGTCAATGGTCATTCGCGCCCAGTATCCTGTATGCTGTCTGCTGTATTCTCTCCTACGATACTCACTTCACCACCACCACGCGCCGCACTGAGCTCTCCTGCGCGGTCCTCACAAAGTACACCCCCTCAGGCAATGCCCGAACATCATTCGAACCCGGCTTCAGGTCCGCGACCCTGCGCCCCGCCGCGTTCACGAGTTCCACCCTGTATCCTGTGTACTTTCTGCTGTCTACCTCAGGCAACACCAAGCTGCCCCGCACAATGCTGGCTACCGGCGCAGTGCGTGAAGCGTAGAGCGTAGAGCGTTCCGCGACTCCGACTGACGTGTCGCGGATGACGCTCAAACTCGACCCAAGGTAGTTCGCCACATACGTTCTGCCCGTGCTTGGGTCCCAGACCAGCTTGTTCGGTTCCCTGCCGACTGCAACCCGCGCGACGACCGCGTTGCTGGTTCCATCAATGACATAGACCGAATCTGACCCGGCGCAGGCACAGTAGACGGAGTTGTGGCTCGAATCGTAGCTCAGCGCCTCGGGCCTCTGGCCGACAGCCACGGTGGCAATCACGCTATCATTCGTGCAGTCGATGGCACTTACCGTGCCGTCGGTCCGGTTGGCGCAGTAGACCCGGTCATTCGCTGAGCCGTAGCACAGAGCCGAGGGCTGGTTCCCGACGCGCACCGTCGTCACGGCGCTGTTGCGGACGCCGTCTACCACGGTTACCCGGTTACCCCATTCGCTCGCGATGTATACCTTGTTCTGCCGGCTGCTCCAGCACATCGGCCCGGGCCACTGGCCGGTCGGAACCGTCGTGATGACCGTGTCCGACGTTTCGTCAATCACCGAGACCGAACCGTTGCCATAGTTGGCACAATAGACCTTGTTCGCTGTCGGGTTGAAGAGCAGTGCCCGCGGCCGGTTGCCGACGACGACCGTCGTTAGCACGGTGTCGGCATGTCCGTCGATGACCGTGACCGTTGAATCCTGTTCCGGCCAACGCCCGTAGTTCGCGCAGTAGACCTTGTTGCCCTGCGGGCCGGTGAGCAGTACCGCCGGTCCGCTGCCAACCGGAATTGCGCCAAGGATGGTATCCTGCTCGGCGTCCAGCACCGTGATTCTTCCGCGGACGCCGTCTGCGCAGTACACCCTGTGGCCCAGCGGGTTGTAGCTAAGAGCCAGAAGACTGTCTGCAACTGCCACGGTCCGCAGGACCCGGTTGTTCTGCGCATCCACGACCGCAACCAGGCCGCTGCGCAGGTTCGCGCAGTAGAGTCTGCCAGCCTGCGGGCAGATGCTCAGGTCGCTTGGGTAGTCTCCCACCGTCACATGGCCTACCACCGAATCACACACCGCGTCGATGATGGCCACATCATGGCCAAGGCGCTGGGAGCAGAAGACCTGGCTTGCCGCTGAGGCATAACAGAGACGGGTCGGCTCTGACCCGGTCCGTAGTTCGGCTGCGACCGTATCACCCAGCCCATCTATCACCGCCACTACGCCGCGGCCCGACACCGCGGCGTAGACCTTGGGGCCCTGCGGGCTGGGGCAGAGGTCGATGGCGTAGCCGGTCCCGATTGCCGCCCTCAGCGTGTCGCCCCTGCCATCGACCACGCGGACGTTGTTGGTTTGAGGGTTGGCGCTGTAGACATTGCCGGTCACCGGGCTGTAGCAGATGTCGGTCGATAGGCCCCAAGGCAACAGGGCAATCAGTGTATCCCCGACACCGTCAATAACCCAGAAGTCACCACAATGGACCGGATGCCACTCCGCCGCATAGACCTTGTTCTCGTCCGGATTGCAGCAGACTACCAACGGTGACGTCCGGTATCGCGAGACGCTCGCGACTATCGAGTCCGATGCACCATCAATGATACTGACCTTGCCCGGCGCGAAGTCGAGAAAGACCGTGCAGTACACCTTGTTGCTCACCGGATTGTAGCAGAGGCCGCTCGGGTAGGAGCCGACGTGCACTCGCGTGATAATGGAATCAGCCGACCCGTCGACTACGAACACAAACGAATCGGGGAGGTCAGGCCAGGTGCCGAACGCGGAGAGGTAGACCTTGTTCTGGGCCGTGTTGTGGCAGAGAGACCGAGGACGCCTCCCGACCGGTAGCGTGGCGATTCTCGCGTTCCGGCTGCCGTCGATGATGGTGAGGGTGTTGCTGGATTCGTCGGCGCAGTAGACTTTGTTGTCCGGTTGGGTGCAGAGCAGGGCCGCGCCGCCACGGCCCGAGGGGATGCGGGCGACCTTCTGCCACGTACGGGCGTCGATGGCAATGACGCACTCGCTCACCTCGCTGGCAACATAGACCTGGTTGTTCATCGGGTTCCACGCAATCGCCCGCGGATAGCTCATCCCGGCGAGCGAGTCGGGCAGCCAGATTGTCGTCTCAAGGAATTGACCGTGAACCGGAACATACAGCAGACAGGAAACAGCACACAGGGATAGCACAGCCATCGTTGCCCGGCCGTTTCGCGCGGCCCGGGCCGGCGCAGGGCTTCGGTTGTCATCTTCCGGCGCGGCGGCACGCCGGGTTTGCCCGAACTCAAGAAACCTCGACAAGACGTTCTCCACGGTCACCTCCAATGCGGCACTTGACGGTCACACTTGCGGATTGCCCGGCTGCCAAGGGGCAGCCGGCATTGACATCGCCACAGGCCTGCGTCAATCCATCCGCTCTGCCACCATTATGGGGCGCCCCAAGGAAATGTCAAGCACGAATCGCCCCCCTATCGGGATAACATCTTGTCAATTCGTCACTTACCGGACACGCGCTGTCGAACGTACCAGGCAAAGGCGTAGGGGGGCTAGATAATCGCGGCCTGCCTGCCTCTGCGTGTCGCACCCAGCCAAGATGCACGGGCAGGCCAAGCCGGTCTCCTGCTCCCCATCGTGACCATGGCAACAGATTGACAGTCAACTAGTTACACGCGCAGGCCGGCCCTTGGGCACTTGTTCAGGCATGCCCAGTAGGCAGTTCCCTGAAGCACTCCTATTGTTACTCCAGTCTGGACGACCAGCGTGCTTGTTCGACTCGACGGTCTCGGCACCTCAGATGACATGTCCGGCGGAATCTGAGAAGTACAGCCAGTCCGCACTTGGCGCGGCATTGGTGTCGGCAGGAACTTCGTGACGCTGGCCGGCACGACTGACGCGACTTCACGCGGCGCCTGTTTCAGCACGACCTCCGGCACTTCAGGCATGACAGCCA
>CBFGIT010000028.1:0-33761 GCA_965648905.1 Caldifarciminota bacterium | reverse complement strand
ATACTGACCCTCAACCCACGGCGGCGGCAGACCTCGGCAACGTTGCCGGTCGTCGCGCCCTCCAGCAGTATTTCCAGCTTCTCCTGCGGACTGAACGCCCGTCTTGCAGCTCTTGGTTCTTGGTCCACTATCGCCTTTCTACGCTATCATAACCCTCCCCAAATCAGAAGCCAATTCTGTCTCACTTTCTGTGGAACATTTCAGCAGTGCTGCCGCAACGAGTAATGCTGTCGTTACGAGCCAACTTGCGTGGTTCGCTCTCAGCATCTTCTCCTCCTTGAGGCCCTGCCGGGCCTCGGTTGAGCAGACGTGAGCGTCTGCTACGTCAGGTCTCGCTCAATGGTCATTCGTCATCTGCCCGCCGCCTCCGGCAGCAAGACCACGAACCGGAGAGGCAGGCTATCTGCTAATCACAACCTTGGCCGTGTGAGCATCATCCCCTAGACGCACGAAGTAGACGCCAAGTGCCAGACCGCGTGCATCGTTCGCGCCTGGTCGCAAGCGTGCGACGGCCCGTCCTGAGAGGTCGAACAGGTCTGCCTGTCCGCCGGCCCGCAAGACGATAGCCCGACGAATGACCGTCGCGATGGGCACGGACGGCCGCGCCGTCGGTGCGGACGGCTCGGCGACGGCGGTCGCTGTGTCCCTGATCGTGCAGACGAAACTTTCCATCGCATGCGCGACGTAGACCCTCCGGTTCCGCCAGTTCCATGTCATTCCAAAAGGGTAGCGACCGGGGCTGAACCTCGCGACCAAAGTATCTGCCCAGGCATCGAAGATGCGCACTCCAGCTCCCGATGCATAGACCTTGCCGGCAATGCTGTCGAGAAGAAGGCTGCCAGAAGAACCTCCGCTGGTCAGGGTCTCAACTACCGTCTGAGACCCGCAGTCGACCACGAAAATCTTGCGGTACGGGTCACCTCCAAAAGCATACATCTTGTTTGGGTACGGGACAAAGCACGCGCCCATGCCGTTGTTGTGAATGTTCGCGGGTATCCTGGCAACGACCGAGTCGCCCGCCGGGGTAAATGCGAAAATCGTGTCCTTGGTCAACAGGTAGGCGAAGTCGTTGACCCGATTCCAGCACGAAGCCTGAGGTAGCTGAGCCTGCCGCGAGCTGACGATTTCGTCGCGAAGGCAGTCTACGACCACGACCGAGGCTTGATAGCGGAGCGAGCAGAAGAGCCTATTGGAATTCGGGTGCCACAGCATGTACTCCGGTCCTTCCGACCCGACGCGGACCGCTTTGACCAACGAATCCCGCGCCCCGTCCACGACGCGCACCGCCCCGGCATCGGTGCAGGCGACATACAGCTTGTTCAGCGCCGCGTTGAACACCATCCGGTACGGCCAGCCCGGGGTGCTCACGACCTTGACCACCGTATCCGCGACACCGTCGACCACTGTCAGCCGGTCCCATTCACCCGAGGTGCAGTACACCTTGTTGAGGTTGGTGTTCAGGGCCAAGTCCTGGGGTTCGGGAACAGAGATGGTGTTGATGACCTGGTTCGTCGCCGCGTCAATCACGACGACTTGGTCTGTTGTCAGGCTGACGTAGACCTTGTTGGACAGGGGGTTGTAGAGTATGTCCATGCACGCGCCCGGCACCCAAATCGAATCCTCAATCCACTGGCCATAGCTCACTCCGCCGGCCAGCAGGAAGCAGGCCAGGAGCATCAACCGGAATCTGGAAGTCTCCACGGTCGTCTCTACACGCGATAGTCTACCGCCAGGCAGAACCACGTCAACCTCGCGCGTTGCCTCACTCCCTGCCCTACTGCTGCAGCACCGGCTTCCTCGTCATCTACCCGCCGCCAGCCTGCAGTCTGCAGAAGTAGACGCCGTTGCCAGCGGGCAGGTCCTGGCCGTCCAGTCTTGTATTGACAGCCCATAGTTGAGCACCATGTTCAGAGGATTGTACGGCGACAGCGCCTGAGTGTCGGTGGGTCGGGGTTGTCGGTACGCGGTGTGGGCCGCCCGCAGCGCAGGGACGCGAGGAGGTTCAGGGCTTGACTTGCGGCCGGATTTCAGGGACACTTAGCACGTTCAAACGGGGCCGTGGCGCAGCTGGGAGCGCGCTTGACTGGCAGTCAAGAGGTCACGGGTTCGACTCCCGTCGGCTCCATCTTGCCGTCGACAACGGCGCAAGCATATACCGTCAGGAGTAGTAGTTTGAAATCATCGAGAATCGTTTCGTTCGGCTGGGCCGCGGCCGTGCTGGCCGCGTTGTCCTGTGCACCTTCTCAAAGCGTGAAACCGACCTCGGAAGAGGAGTTGAAGGCGCACCGCGAGCAGGCCCAGGCGAGTTACAGTATCGGCCAGCAGTATTTTGCCCAGGGAGACCTGGAGGCTGCGTTGAAGAACTTCAAGGAAGCCCTGGTTCATGACTCGACTTTCTATGAGGCCTACGTCGCGGTCGGGGCAACCTATCGCCGACAGCGGGAGGCAGGCGAGGCCGAAGTCTGGTTCCGTAAGGCGCTGAAGGTGGACCCGAAGCGGCCCAAGGCATACGAAGGACTGGGCGACCTGTATTTTTCCATGGGGCAGGTGGATTCGGCCCTTGCCGTCTATCTTTCCGGGTTGAAGCAGGACTCGACTCTGGTTGACCTGTATAACGGGGCCGCCGAGGTCTATGTGCGCAAGAACGAATGGGCCAATGCCGAGGCGATGTTCAAGGCCGCGATGCGTCTTTTCCCGGACGACCAGAACGTGCAGCGGCTCTGGGCTGATTTCCTCTACAAGCAGAAGCGCTTTCGTGAGGCTGCGGACGCGCTTGGGCCGGTCATTGCCCGGTTTCCGACCGTCGTGATGCTTCGTCAGCGGCTGGTGGACGTACTGCTGGAACTGAAGGACTACGCGGCGGCGGCGGCACAGCTTGATACCGTGCTGCTAAGTGACCCGGACAACCGCGACGCGCTGCTGCGCAAAGGGGCGGTGTTGATGCTGCAGCAGAAGACCAAGCAGGCGCTGGTCGTGTTTGAGGACCTGGTGAGGCGCGACTCGACCAAGGCCGAGTATCACTTGTATTGGGGTGAAGCGCTGCTCCAACAGGGCAATACCAGCGCAGCCGAGATTCGTCTGCGCCGCGCCCTGGCTTTGAACCCGGATCTGGTGCAAGCCTGGATGGACTTGGGTGACATCCGGCGTCAGGCGGCAGACAAGCAGCGCGGGACGAATCTGGCGGCAACGCCGGTGTCCAGGCTCAAGGCGGCCAAGGCACTGTATCAGGAAGCCAAGTCCTACTACGCCCGGGGTGCTCAGGACCCGGCGTACTCGTCATACGCCCGGGCACAGAACGACTATATTGATAAGACCGTCGAGGCGATTGACAAGGAGTTGTTCGTCCGGGACAACTAGCCGGCGATGCTTGACCAGCAGGTTCTGTTGCTGAACCAGAATTTCGAGCCGCTGTCGGTGTGCAAGGCGCGCCGGGCACTGGTGCTGGTGCTCGCGCGAAAGGCCGAGATGCTTGAGTGCTCGGGGATGACGGCACGCTCGGTGCGAACCGCGCTGCGGCTGCCGAGCGTGCTCCGGCTCAACTACTACGTGCGGGTCAAGCGTCGAGACGTGCCGCTGACCAAGCGTAACGTGCTGCGGCGTGACGGCGGGGTATGCCAGTACTGCGGAACGCGGCAGGGCGCAATGACGACCGACCACGTCATCCCCAAGTCGCTGAACGGCGGGGATACGTGGGAGAATCTGGTCTGTGCGTGCCCGGACTGCAACGCCAAGAAGGGTAATCGGACTCCGGCCCAGGCGATGATGAGCCTGCGCCGCCGGCCGCGCAAACCGCATTACTTCACCTTTGCTGTCAGCGCGCTCGGTACCGTGCCTGAGGCCTGGCGTCAGTATCTTTTCCTGAGCTAGCATCGTTGCCGAGACCGGGCTGGGCCGGGCTGGGTATTCTCCTGCTGAATCTGGTCTGGGCGACCGGCGGCCGAGTTGCGCGTTCTGTCGAGATTGACGCTCGACCGCGCAGCCGCGGGTCCGTGCTTGACCCCGGCCTCAGGGTCGGCGATACGGTTGACATCGAGGAGCTGGCTGACGCCAACGTGCGGCTGAGGAGGCAGCTTGCCGAGCAGGGATATCTCTGGTCCGCGGTTACGGTTGACACGTCTCTCGCCGAAGAGGGGCTGCAAGTCCGTTTCCGAATTGACCGTGGGCCTGAGGCGCGGTGCGGCGGCTGGGTTCTTGAGACTGACGACAGCGTGACCGGTCTTCGGCGCCAGTTACCCGGTCGGCAGGTTCGGTTCGGGCCGCAGGTCGTCGAGCAGGTCATCGGGCGCTGCGAGCGCTGGTACGAGTCGCAAGGGTATCCTTTTGTTCAGGTTCGCTGCACGGCACTGCGCGAGAGCATCCCTTTTGTGTTTCCGACTCTCGACATTGCGTCCGGGCCCAGAGTCTGGCTCAGTTTCATGGAGTTTACCGGCAGTCCGGGCACACGACCGGCGCTGCTCGCGAAGCACGCCCGGTTCGTACCCGACTGGTTCAGTCGGGCCGAGGTCACAGCCAGTCAGCAGAGCCTTCAGCGTTCCGGTCTGGTACGGGTGGAGAGTGCGGCGGTGGTGCGGCGCGATTCAACCTACGGTCTCAGATTCTGGGTTACGGCCGAGCGCAGCAACCGAGCGAGTGCCGGCGTTGGTTACGACCCGGCAGCGCGGCGGCTTCTGGGCTCGGCCCAGGTTCGCGCCGCGAATCTGTTTGACACCGGTCGCCGGCTGGAGGTAGGTTGGCATTCGGTCTATTCCCGAACCGGTTACAATCTGAGCTACACCGAACCATGGGTGTTCGGCACCGGCATCGACCTCACCGGCAGTATCAGACACGAGACCGAAGACACGACGGTTGCGAAGACCGGGCTTGCTTTCGTCGCGGCCGCGACAACCAGACCCGGCCCGGTGGTTTCGGTTGAGACCGGACTTGACTTTGTGACCGATGCGACCGAGCGACTGGACGCCCGGACGACCTGGGTCGGGACCGGGCTGCGTTTCGACACACGCGACTATCCGGCCAACCCGGCAGGCGGGCTGATGCTTTCGGTCGGCACGCGGGCCGGCACCAGAGCCGTGGATTCGACCGGAGCCAGGCTGGTCAGCCGGACTGAGACCGGACTGGCTGGGGTCGTGCAGATGCGCAATCGGCTGGTGCTGTACGGCGACCTGGTCGGGCGGATGGTCTACTCCTCAGCCCGATTGAGCCGCCATGAGCGGTACGAGCTTGGCGGCGTGGGGAGTCTGCGCGGCTACCGGGATGGTGAATTCAGCTCGAACTGGACCGGAACCACGAAGGCGGAGCTGCGTTACCTGCCGGACCGGCAGTCGCGTGTCTACCCTTTCGTTGATTGCGGCGTGTTCCGTGACGACCGGGGCCGGTGGCGACTTGTGTCCGGCTGGGGTTTGGGAGTGCGGGCAGCGACTCGAGCCGGGGTACTGGGCGTGGATTACGGAATCCCACTGTCGGAAAGCCCGCTGCGAGGTAAGGTTCACTTCCTGTATGAGGTGAGTTTTTAGGTGCAAGCCCGGTCAGGCGAAGCAGCGGAGAAGACAAAGTGCATATTGAGAGGAGACGGGCATGAGCCTGATTGAGGCCGCGGGGCTGGGACTGCTTCAGGGTGCAACCGAATTCCTGCCGGTGTCGAGCTCCGGACACCTGGCGTTGCTCCAGCACATCTGGCACGTCCCTGAGGCACAGCGTCTGCCTCTTACGACGATGCTCCACCTGGGAACGGCGGCCGCGGTCCTGGTCTTCTTTGCCCGGCGTCTAGGCCGGATTGGTGCGGACTGCATTGCCCGCGCGCCAGACCGACGGCGTGCCGGGTGGCGACTGGTCGGGTTCATTGTAGCTGCTTCGATACCGGCCGCGGTCGTCGGGTTGGTGTTCGAGAAGCAAGTCAAGGCGGCATTCTCGTCACCGGTCTTTGTGGCGCTGATGCTGCTTGTTTCCGGGATAGGGCTTTTCGGCACGCGGTTCGTGCCGCGACCGCAGCGTGGTCTGGGATGGGGCAGAGCTGCGCTCATCGGCATCGCCCAGACGGTGGCAGTGCTGCCTGGGATTTCGCGTTCGGGCGCGACCATCTGTGCCGGTATCTACTCCGGCCTTGACCCGGAGCAGGCGTTCGAGTTTTCTTTCCTGCTCTCGATTCCGGCGGTGCTGGGCGGAAGCATGCTCGAGCTGCGCAGGTTCGATGCCGGCTCGGTCGGGCTTGCGGCACTTGCTCTTGGGACGCTGGTTGCCTTTGTCTCCGGCGCCGCGGCGTTGTTTCTGCTGCGGCGTGCCGTCACCCGAGGCAGGTTGTACCGGTTTGGGTTCTATCTGTGGGCCGTGGGTCTGGCGGCCCTGGCTTTCGTGCGCTAGCTAAACCAGTCGGCGCGTTTCGGCATTGAGTACCTCAAGGCGCCGGTCGCGGTCGACGAACTCGACCAGTTTCGACATTGAGCTCTGGAGCATGCGGCTGTCGGTGTTGACCATGACCGCGGCAATCCGGGCGCGCTGCCACTGGTCTTGGAACTCGACTTCACAGAGCGCGACGTTGAACGAGCGGCGGACGCGGTCGGTGAAGCTGGCGAGGATACGGCGTTTGTCCTTGAGCGACAGGCTTTCAGCGATGAAGCAGTCAAGAACGAGCAGACCGACGGTCACCGGCGCGTCTGGTCAGGCATCATGCGTTGCGCCTGACTTCTTCGATGGCGTAGGCTTCGATGATGTCACCGGTCTGGATGTCGTCGGTGTCCTCGACCGCGATGCCGCATTCGTAGCCGGTGTCAACTTCCTTGACGTCGTCCTTGAACCGGCGCAGCGAGCCGACCCGGCTGCTCAGTACGACCTTGCCCTGACGGATGATGCGCACCAAGGCGTCACGCACGACCTTACCCTCGATGACATAGCAGCCGGCGATCGCTGGCCCACGCGGCAGTCGGAATAGTTGCCGCACTTCGGCCCGACCGAGCGTAACTTCTTTCTTCTCCGGTTCGAGCAGACCGAGCATGGCGGCCCGGATGTCGTCAATCGCGGCGTAGATGATGCGGTAGGTGCGGATTTCGATGCCTTCCTTTTCGGCCTGCTGTCGGGCATCGGCCAGCGGCTTGACGTGGAAGCCGACGATGATTGCCTCTGAGGCCTGGGCGAGCAGCACGTCACTCTGGTTGATGGCCCCGACACCCGAGTGGATGACGCGGACCCGCACCTCATCGAGCGACAGTCCTTCAAGCGAATCCTTCAGCGCTTCGGCTGACCCGGATACGTCGGCTTTGAGCACGATCTTCAGTTCCCGAATCTGACCGTCGGCGATCCGCTCCTGAATTGCCTCAAGGCTGACTTTGGGCTTGGTGGCCGAGAGGATGCGGTCGCGCTTGGCCAGGAGTCGGCGCTGGGCCGTGTCGCGGGCAGTCCGTTCGTCCGCGACGACATCGAACCGGTCGCCGGCCTGGGGCAGTCCGGAGAAACCCAGCACCTGGACCGGGATCGACGGCGTTGCCTCGTCGAGCGGAGTGAAAGACTCGGAAAGCAGCTCGCGCACCCGGCCATGATGCTCGGCGGCAACAAACGGGTCGCCTTTGCGCAGCGTACCCTGTTCGATGAGAATAGTCGCGATGTTACCCCGGCCCCGGTCGACACGCGAGTCAATGACGACACCGGTGGCCGGACCGTCGTAGGGAGCCTTCAGGTCCAGTTCCAGCGCGAGTACCGAGATGCCGTCGAGGAGTTCTTCAACGCCGGCGCCGGTAACCGAGGAGGTCTCGACGCAGAGTGTGTCGCCGCCGTAGCCCTCGACTTTCACGCCGTGCTGGGCGAGCTGGGCCTTGACCCGGTCGGGGTTGGCAGTCGGCAGGTCGCGCTTGGTGATATTGACGATGAAGGGGACGCCTGCGGCCCGAGCGTGGTCGAGTGCCTCCAGTGTCTGGGGCATGACGCCTTCGTCAGCCGCGACGACCAGTACCGCGATGTCGGTGACCTGGGCGCCGCGTGCCCGCATCGCGGTGAATGCCTCGTGGCCCGGTGTGTCGAGGATGACGATCGGATTGCCGCCGTAGTAGGCGACATAGGCACCAACATGCTGGGTGATGCGGCCGACTTCCTGCTCGGCAACGCGGGTCTTGCGGATGTAGTCAATCTGAGCGGTCTTGCCGTGGTCGACATGTCCCATGAAAACCACGACCGGCGGGCGGGGGCGCGGCTCACCGCGTTCGACTTCAGCCTCGGTTTCGGCCGCCGGCTCGACCTCGACGCCGCAGGCGTCGGCGATAAGGAGAATCGTGTCTAGGTCGAGGCGCTGGTTGACGGTGGCGAGCATACCGATTCCCAGACATTTCTTGATGATCTCGGAGGCGGTGGTGCCGAAGGCATGGGCCAATTCGGCAACGGTCATGTAGGGGTTGACCTTGACGAGCGACCGGCCCTCGGGCTCGACCGTGGTCCGGGTCTCACGCACGGGCCGTCGGTGTTTGATCGCGCGACCCTGGACCTTGACGAGTGTCTGTCGGACGGTCTTGTCGATGAGCCGGTTGTCAACCGGCGGGGCGGGGCGAGTCGGCTGGGGCGGCGTCCGGCGGCGGCGGATGGTCTCTTTGAACTGGTGTTTCTCTTTGCGCAGCCGCTGGCGCGCCGCGTCGAACTCCTCATCGGTGATGTAGGAGGTGTAGCCTCGCGCCGGGTAGTTGAGCTCTTTGAGGATGGCGATCAGCCCTTCGCTTGACAGCCCGAGCAGGCTCGCGGCCTCAAAGACCTTGCGTTTCTGCGCCATACTGTGCTAGTCTGCCGGCTCCTCGATGGCGGGTGGAGGCGGTGCGCTATCGACTGAGGGTCCGGGCTCGTCCGGCGGCGGGGCTGGCGGGCTCGGCACCGGCTCGGCGGCCGCGGCCGCTGGTTCGGGCCGGGTCGGCCGGAGCTCAATCCGGGTGTCACCGCCGCGCCAGACCGCATCGCGAACTTCCTGGCGCAGCGGCTCGATTGCGTCCGCCGGCAGTTCGGTCACGGCAACGAGTGTCTCGACCGGGGCATTGAGCAGCTCGAACGCGGAGTTGATGCCCGCCGCGTTGAATCGACCGAGCAGCGGCTGCTCGAACCCGATTCTGTCGAGGGTGACCGCCGAGGCGCGGGCCATTACCTGCCGGTTGCGAAAGTCGCTTTCCTTGAGCACTTCGATCTTCGCGTCGGCAAGCAGGCTGGCAAGCCACACGTTCTGGCCTTTCTTGCCGATCGCGATTGAGAACTCGACATCCGGGACAACGACGATGTATGAGTCGCCTTCCTTGAGGACTTCGGTGGCCTTGGCCGGCCCGAGAGCGCGAGCGATAAAAACCTGCGGGTCTTTGCTCCATTGGACGATGTCGATCTTTTCGCCCGATAGTTCTTTGATGATGTTCTCGATGCGTGACTTGCGGTAGCCGACGCACGCACCGACCGGGTCGACTTTCTCGTCGAGTGAGGTGACGGCGACTTTGGAGCGAAACCCGGGCGAACGGGCGATGCCCTTAATCTCAACTACGCCTTCACGGATTTCTGGCACTTCGCGGATGAGCAGTTTCTTCAAGAACTCCGGATGAGTGCGGGAGAGAAAGACGCGCGGGCCGAGCGCGGTCTTTTCTACGCGGTGGACATAGGCCTTGAGCGGCAATCCCTGTCGATAGTGGTCCGCCTTGAGTTGCTCCCGGGTGTGTAGGACCGCTTCAATCAGGCCGAGGTTGACGATGATTTCTTCCCGGCCGATTTTCTGGATAGTGCCGGTGACGATCTCACCCTTCTTCTTGGAGAATTCGTCGAACAGCTTGGTTCGCTCGGCCTCGCGCAGTTTGAGCATGAGCTCGTCTGAAGCCTTACGAATGGCAATCCGTCCGAGTTCATCGAGCGGCAGTTCTACCCGGACCATGTCGCCCGCCTGGGCCCCGGGGCTGACGGCCTGAGCATCGTCAACTGAAATCTCACGTCCGGGCTGGCTGACCTGATTCACGACCTTCTTAGCGAGAAACACCCGGATGTCTCCGGTATCGGCGTTGACCTCGGCATCAGCTTCAGTGTCGGAGCCGAACCGACGCCGCAAGCCGGCGACGATGCTCGAGCGCAGGGTCTCGCAGACGTAAGTGACGTCGACGTTGCGGATGCGGGCAATCTGGATTATTAGATTGGCGATGTCTTTGTTCACTGATTCCCTTTCTGCCAGTCCGCAGACTCGGTCGCGGCCACCTCAGGACCGACCGGACTACGCGTTGCGGGACCTGGTCGTGACCGGAACAACTCATCATCCCGGACAACCACCCGCGCCTCGGTGATTTCACCGTACATTATTGAGACAGCCCTGGGCCGGTTGTCTTCGGTGCCGACCAGCTTGATGGAGGAATCGTCTGCCGCAAGCAATCTGCTCTCCCAGGTCCGTTGCGAAGTTCTTATCCGAACCACTGCACCCACGACCCGTGCGAAGTCGGCCGGACAGTAAAGCCGGCGTTCAACCCCGGGGGATGAGACCTCAAGGACGTATCGGCCCGGCAGTGCGTCGGCAGCGTCAAGTTCGGCCGAGAGGGCACGCGAGAAACGTGCGCAGGCATCAAGTGACGTGCCACCGGTCACCTCAATCTGCACACTGAGCACGCGGCCGTTCAGCTCCGCGTGGTAGACTTCGGCGTGCTGTTCCTCGCTCACCTTGCGGCAGAGCTCTGACACTGCGGGCGGTAACTGACTGGTCATTGCTCGATTATAACTCCTGACTGGAGCGAGTCAAGCCGAGTGCTCGACCGGTACATTTCTGCGGCTGGTAAGGGGCGTGTGTCGCAATTGCCTAATGTTCCGAAAATCCGATGGTTATGATATCCGGTCGCGCACGGTGGATGCCTGTGTCGCATACCCTGACGGTTCGTGGTCCGTGGTCTAACTCATGAACTGCCAACGTCTTGCTGCATTCGATGGCCGGAGTCAGTGCTGGCACGACCGGTGCTATTCACTGTGCCGAATGTTGCATGAGACTACCTGGACTAGACAATTCCAGAGGGGGGGTGCCTTGTCAGCTATTGGTTCCTCCGTTTGGCGTCTCTGTAAGGTTCGGTCTGGGCACCCCCTTTTCTAGTCGCTAGGTCTGGTTCTTTGACAATTCGGAGTGTGGTCTGCCGGGCGGCATAGAATTCGCTTGCCGCATCGCGGGACGAGTAGGGCAGAAGGGATGACAGCTCTCATCAAGGGCGCATCACAAAAGGGTCTCTCTGCCATCTTAGCCTCTCGCCGTTGTCTCAGCCTCAAACCGCTTGAGCCTTTCTGCTCTACTCGTCATCAATTCGGTTTCCCTGTGTTGGGAAGGAGGAGCCCGCTCTTCTTTTGACGGGGAAACAGGGTCGCGGACCTACCGCCGGGTGCGTCTCGGCCGGTGTCTGACTCAGGAGGAGAGTAGTTTGACGGGGGAATGGTCGGTTACCAGGCACCGGGCCGGGCACCAAGCGATATGGTCACTTGGCGTAGCGTCCGCCTTTCTTTCATCGGGGGCCGGCATCTTAGCCTCCTTCTTGGGATTCTGCCCACGCCCAAGTCCTCTCACAAACGGCCCCCATCCTTTGGCCGCTCGGCAGACCACATACGGTGTTTCGGGGCTGCCTTACGCCTGAAGGGTTGTTCGCAAAAAAAGAGAATGCCGCCTCTCTAAGAAATTGGCACTCTTGGACGCTCACAGGGTCTGTGCGGCTCCTTTTTCTACGGCAGGAACGGGGGGTCGGTTAGCAGTTCCGGACCAGGGGTGGTTCCGGACAGGGGTTGAACAGGAGTTGAGGGTGAAGGGGTATCAAGTAGCAGTTGTTGGAATTGTCTGCGCACTGATTGGCGCCTACTGCCTGAGGGCGCCGGAAGCGCCGGAGTGGGACATCGAAGCGAACATCCCTTTGTACAACGGGAGTCTACGGCTGGTTGATTTCCTCGACACGGCGCTCTTTGCGGTCGACGACGAGTCGCTGGTATCGTTCAGTCTGGCTTTGCCGCTCGATACCGTGCGGCCGGACGAAGCGCTGGAAGTGTTCGCGGCTGACAGCACCAATCGGGTCGAGCTGGAGCAGTTCGTTATCGCCGATGCTGGAGCCGGAAGGGTCAGGTTGACATTGGCAGAGATGACCGGCCTGCCGTTGCCTGATTCCGGCAGCAAGAGCCTGGTGCCGCCGTTTGAGAATCGGTTCAGCCGGGACTGCCGAATTGATGGCCTGGAGCGGGCCGAGGTGATCGAGGCGGTGGTTCGGGTCACGGCGCAGAACTACTCAAGCGTGGCGTTCGATTCGCTTACCATGGTCTCGCCGCTCGGGCGGTTGGACTTCGGGTCGGTCGCCGGAGGGGCGACGGTTGAAGCAGGAATAAGATGCGGAGGGGCGTGCCTTGGTTCGTCTTTCCCGGCAACGTTCATTGCCGGTTCGTCAGGCTCGGACACCGTGATGCTGAGTCGCCGGGACTCAGTCGTGTTCAGCTATGCACTTGAGTCGCTGCGCGTAGGGAGCGCTCGGATGAGGATTCCGGACTGCGAAGGGCAGCGGCGTTGTCACGTCTCAATCGCCGCCTCAAAGCCTTTTCGTGTCGACAGCTTGGAACTGGCCACCGGCACATGGTCGCTTGAGTTGACGAACGACTTCGACGTGCCGGCGCTGGTGCGGCTGAGTGTGCCGAAGCTTGGATTCGCAGGCGAGTACCAGCTCGAAGCCCGAGGCAGGGTGAGTATCAATCTGCCGCTCGACGGGCTGAAGCTTGACAGTCGAAGTCGGGTCAACTCGTTGTTCGACTACCTGGTCTGGGCCCGGCCTTTGGGGACCGATGACCTGGTTGAACTGGGTAAGAACGACGGGGTGACCGTGTCCTACCAAACCACGACACTCAGAACCACGCTTGTTGCCGGTGAGTTCAAGTCGCCGGTGTACATCGGTTCGTGCCGGCGGATTCTTCCGGAAGTGTTTCCTTACCGGCTCAAGGGCGCGCGGGTGGCCAATGCCGAGCTCGCACTTGATGTTGCCAACAGCGTCGGATTCCCGCTGGCAATCTGTCTGCGAATTCACTCACTGCGCAACGGTGAGCGGGCCGCGACGCTGGGAAAGACGCTGACTGCCAGTGCCGGGCGACTGGAACAGCCGGTTGTCACCGAGTTCGTGTTCCCGGTGACCGAGCTGCTCAATGTCGGGCCGGACTCAATCTGCGCTGAGTATAGTTGTCGAATCCTGGGCTCGGGCAGTTGCCAACAGGGAGCCTGGGCCTCGGCGCGGGCCGTGGTAAGCACGCCGCTGCGCCTCGCATTTGTGCCGGATACTGTCGAGACGCCGGTCCGGACGGTTGAGGTGCCGGAGAAACAGCGGAAGCTTCTGGCAAAGCATCTGGTCGGCGCCAACGTCCGGATTGAGGCGTCAAGCCATCTGCCGGTGGGCATGACCGGTCGGCTGGTGCTGAGTCGGGACAGTGCCAGCAAAGGTATGGCGCTGGTCGATTCGCTGGTCGTACCTTTTGGTGTGAGCCGCGGCAGGCTCGACCGATACGGCTACTGCGTGGGGAGCCGCGATACGACGGTCGCGTGTGAGCTGGACTCGGTTGCGCTGTCGCTGCTCCAGGTCTGGCCGCTTTCGGCCCGGCTTCGTTTCGAGCTGCCGGCGTCGGATACGGTGACCGTCCTCGCCTCGGACGGGCTTGGGCTGGGGGCGCTCTTGACGCTTCGAGTCCGGACCGGAGGTGGACGATGATCGTGCTGGTCACCTGTCTGCTCGGCGCAGTGTTCAATCCTGCATTCCTGACCGGCCCTGATGCGCTGGTTGTCAATCCGGCCCAGCTTGCCGCGCCCGAGCGTCCCGGGTTCGCGTGCCGGATTCTCAACCTCGGAGCCGGGGTCGAGAACAACTGCCTGAGCTTCAGTCAGTACAACCGATATACGGGCGCATATCTCGACTCGGCAGCCAAGGCCGATATCCTGCACACGGTTCCGAGTGAAGGGTTCGGCTTCAACGGCTACCTGCAGGCCGGAGCGGCTGAGTTCGGATACGGCAACCTTGCTGCTTCGGTCCGTACCGTGCGGCGGGTCGGGCTGAGACTGCCCAAGGACTTGATTGACCTGGCCCTTCAGGGTAACGTGCTGGGCCGCACCTACGTTGCCGACAATGCCTGGGCAAGCGACGAGGTTTACTGGCGGGGCGGAGTCGGGGTAGGGACCGGGCTGGGTCGGCACCTGATGCTCGGTGTCGCGGCGCACCGGCTTCAGGGAATCTACTTCCGCGAGGTTTCCGACGCCCGGGTCTCGCTTCTGACAACGCCGGCGGCGCTGGTCGGTGCCGGAACCATGGCCTTCCGCGAGGCTCGGGGTGGTGCGGGTTGGGCCGCAGACCTTGGCGCTGCATGTCGAGTCGGAAGCTACCACCTGGCTCTTTCAGTACTTGACCTTTCCGACGGGATAGTCTGGACCGAAGGCATTCGGCAAGGCATCTACTCGCTCGACCTTGACACCTGCACTGTCTATGAGCTCGGTTCGGGCGGTCGGGCCTGGTATGGATACAGTCCGAACGGCTCCGGCTACTTCACCACCCGTCTGCCGGTCCGGCTGAACCTTGTGGCCGGGCATCGGTTCACGGATCGGATGAATGTCGGTATCGTGGCACTCACGCGGCTGGCCGGTGCAACCGACAACGACGGCTGGGCGGTGGTCGGGATGTACGAACTATGGCCTAAGACGTGGCTGCCACTGGCAACCAGGTTGGGGTTTGACTCGGAGTCAGGGACGATTGCTGGGTTTGACGCCGGACTGTTGGTGGGCCGGCTCAGCGTGTCGTTCGGCGCCAGTGATATTGCCGGGCTCTTTCTGGGAGCGCGCGGCGCAGAATGGCGTCTGGGACTCGGGTACGGGACGTTCTATCGAGAGCCTAGGCGGCCGCCAGACGTACTGCACCTGCGGTCGTCCTGAAGATCGGGCCGCGTTTGACCAGACCGCGTGCGCGGTCTACGATTGAGCGTGACGACACACCGGTTCATCATCCTCGACGTGTTTGCCCGGCGGCAGTTCGAAGGCAACCAGCTTGCCGTCTTTCCCGATGCGGCCGGGTTGAGCGACGAGGCAATGCAGACCCTTGCACGCGAGATTCACTTCAGTGAAACAACGCTCATCCTCTCAGACCGACCGAACGAGCGCGGCTGGCCGGTGCGGATCTTCACGCCCGCGCGCGAGGTACCGTTTGCCGGTCACCCGACGCTCGGCACGGCCTACGTCATCTGGGACCGGTTCCTGCTTCGCAAGTCGGACGAGGTCAAGCTCGACCTCAAGGTCGGCGTGGTCCCGGTCGCGGTCGAACAGGACGGCGAACGGCTGATGATGACCCAGGTGCCGCCGGTCTTCGGCAGGACAGTCGCGCCGGGCGATGCGGCAGCAGTGCTCGGGCTCGCGGCCGACGACATCGACAACCGGTACCCGGTTCAGGAAGTCTCGACTGGGCTCTGCTTTCTTATCGTGCCGGTGAAGAAGCTCGGCGCGGTGCAGGGAATCAAGGTCAACCGCACCGAGTACGATCGACTCACGGACAGCATCGATGCCAAGGCGGTGCTGGCTTTCTGCCCGGAGACGGTTGACCCGCAGTGCCGTCTGCACGTGCGGGTCTTCTGCGACTTCTACGACGTGCCTGAAGACCCGGCCACAGGCAGTGCCAACGGCTGTCTCTGCGCGTGGCTGTCGCGCCATCGCTACCTGGGCGGCTCGGACTTCTGCATCAGCACTGAGCAGGGGATTGAGCTGAAGCGGCCGTCGCGGTTGGAACTGGAAGCTAAGGAGACGGCCGGGCAGATTCTCGTGCGCGTCGGCGGCAAGGTGGTCGTTGTCGGCAGGGGAGAGTTCGACCAGGAACACGCTTGATGCATTACGTGACGTCGAGCACGTCCTCTCGTGCTTCGGGCCTGAATCGTCATTCGGATTTCGGGTTGCGGCCGCAAGCCGTTCTTGACTTTTCGCCGCGTTCTGGTACATCAAGTCAGTCTATGTTGGTTGAGTCTGAGTCGATTGGTTGCAGTCCTGCCAGTCCCGGTTCACAACCAACCCGCTGTCTGCCCTTCTGCATGATGAGTGTCGCCTCAAGCGTAGCGCGTGCCACCGGCACGCCGATTGTACAGACAGACAGACAGACAGACAGACAGACAGACAGACAGACAGACAGAATCCAAATCTAACAACCTACGATTCGACCGGCGCTGCCCGTGTACGCGGGGCGCCTGTCATCCGCCATTCGCCCGGCAGGGCAGCGAACGACGGCCAAACCAAGTCCCTGCAAACGGCGGCATCCGCGTCGAAGGTAACATCGGCTGTCTTCGGATGCAAGGCGGCGACAACCGGGGAGGTCCCGTGCAGCGAGTCTTAGCAGTGCTCCTGCTTGTTGTGGGAGGAGTTCAAGCTAAAGTGATAGCCACGTACACCTTTGGCAGCGCCGAAGACATGGTGGGCTGGAGGACCAGCCGCAAGTGGCACGATGTGATGGACGCAGATGCCGGAAGTGGTTCGGCGTTGTGGTCGGACAAGTTTGGCGGTTCTGCCAAGCTCAGCGTTTCCGGTGCAGGGGGGGAACTCGACTTCTGGAGACCGTTGCCCTGCGATCTGCAGTTCGGCGACCGCATCTACGTGAGATTCAGCCTCCAGACCGCATTGATGAACAACAGTCACTTCAATCTCAAACTCGGTCCAGCCGTCAGAGCGGGACACGTACAGCATGTGACCGTATCACCTGAGGCCGCTGGCAGCTACAGTGTGGATATGCCGATCTGGATGCCGCTGTTCTCTGCAGGTGACCCTTTTGGGATTCAGTTCGTCATATGGCCCGGATCGAAGACCGTCTATGTGAGAGAGATCGAGATCGTCAGGGAGGACTAGAAGTTCACGCGGATCCCCGGAGGGCGCGGGACAGCCACCCATTTCCTCGCCGGAACTGGGCTGGTAGTTCCTTTCCTACTCCTGGTCCGTGTCCGCCTTGCGGTCGCGGGCGAGGGCGGGTAGCTCCCTCTGGTGGAAGCTTCGCTTGAACTCTTCGGCGCGCGCAGAGGACTGGCCCAGCCATTCGTCTTCGTTGATGCCTTGCTCTTGACGTTCCTTCTCGCGTCGCTCACGCAGCTTGTGCAGCCAGTCCATCCAATCCAGGCCATCAATCCTCATGACGAATAACCTCCTCAGGGGTTCTGATGCTGATCTCCGGGTATCCCTTCAGCAGGTTAACTCCGTTCAGTCTTCGTGCTCCTCTATCTACTGTTCTCAGTTCCCTCTCTTTGGTCCATGTGGTTGGCTCCATGCAGTCTGCCGGCTGTTTGATCTTGACCGGGCCGGGGCTATAATCGGTCACTGGAATCGCTGTCACCCAAAGGAGAACTATGAAAGCCCGCTGTTGCGTTATCGTTGTGCTTCTGCTATCGGCCACCTCGGTGCCGGCTGCGGGGCGCTATGACCTGGTGAAGGTTGATGTCCGGACGCGCGACGACATCGAGTATCTTGAGCAGGCCGGCTGTGTTGTCAACGGCCCGGACCAGGACGGCTGGTTCCTGGTCGAAGTGCCGGCACCACGCGTCGACGAGCTGGCTGCGTCTGGCTTCCGGGTGGAGATGGTCAAACCCGACATTTACACGTTCTACGAGGAGAATGCCCGGGATTACCGTTTCCATACCTACACCGAGATACGCGATACGTTCATGCTGATGGCTGCGAACAACCCGGGGTTCGTCAAGTTCGAAACCCTGGGTTATGCTTCCAACGACAGTCTGCTCTTTGCTTTGAAGATAACCGATAACCCGGACATCGAGGAAGACGAGCCGGAGCTGATGTTCGAGGCGGCAATCCACGGCGACGAGAAGTGCGCGACCGAGCCGATATTCGAATGGGCGGCCTGGCTGATTCGCAATTACGGCGTTGACCCGGACGTGACCTACTGGGTGAACACGCGCGAAATCTGGGTCCAGTGCCCGACCAACCCGTACGGCCACATCGTCGGCACGAGGTCAAACCGCAACGGCTACGATTGCAACCGCGACTACGGTTTCATGTGGTACTACGAAACCTCAGCCCGCGAGCCGTTCACCCAACCTGAAACCAGGGCCCATGCCCGTCTGGCTCAGCGCAATGCGTTCAACTACTGGTCATCGGGCCACGGCGGCACTTACTTCATCTCCACGCCGTGGAGTTATACGCCATATGGCACGCGTGACTCGATGGAGTTCTGGTACCTGGGCGGTCAGTACCATAACATCACCGGCTACCCTAATGCACCGGGCTACCGTGGTATGTATCAGATAAACGGTGCGTCCAAGGACTGGGCCTACGGCGCGCTCGGTGCTATCAGTTGGACGATCGAGACGTGCATCTACAAGACACCGCCGGTCGAATCTTTGGCGCAGATTACGGCCCGCGAGCACACCGCGATGAAGATGCTTTTGGCCAACATTGACCGGGGAATCCGGGGCATCGTGACCGATTCTTTGACCGGGGTGCCGATTCGGGCCCGAGTCAAGCCCATGCCGATTGATTTCCCGAGCTACTGCGACTCGATCGGCGATTTCCACCGCTACTTACGGCCCGGAACCTACAGCCTTGTCGTTGAGGCCAACGGTTACGCTGCCAAGACCGTGCCGAACATCGTTGTGACTGCGGACACCGTCTCCTATGTCAACGTGCGGCTTGCGCCGGACACGACCCGGCCGGTCTCGTTGCATCAGTTCATTGCCGGCCGGGGCGTGAGTGACATCGCGATTTCCTCAACTCCGGACCTGGCGCTTGGTCTCCGTGATGGCCGGCGTTTCTCTCTGGGCCGGGGTGGTATGGCGATATTTGACTTCGGTCGTCAGATTTTCAACCTGCCGGGCAATGACTTCACGGTTTACGAAGACGATGCAGACCCGGAAGGGTATCGCATCGAGGTCGCCAACGACTGGGCCGGGCCGTGGACCTCGCTCGGCTGGGACACGGGCAGCGCAAGCTTCGACCTGGGCCAGGGCGGAGTGCCGACCTGCCGGTACGTCAAAGTAGTGGATGACTCAGGCGCGACCTCGGGTGCGACCGCGGGCTTTGACCTGGATGCAATTGAAGCGGTGACTGCCAATGCGGCTGCGGTCGTGTTCCATGGGAAGATCGTACAGGACTCGCCACCTGGTGGTAATGGCGACGGCAAGCTCGACCCGGGCGAAACCGCAGGGCTGGTCGTGGCTCTGCGCAACATCGGCCGCCTCCCGGTTGCCGATCTTGAGGCCCGACTGCAGACACCGGACACAATGGTTCAGGTCGTTGATTCTACCGGCGCGTTCGGCACGCTTGAGCCGGACTCGGTCCGTTACTGCTGGACCGACAAGTTCCGGGTCAGGGCACGGCTGAACTGCCCGCGCGAGTACACGGCACGAATGAAACTCCGGCTGGTCGGGACCGGATATGCGGACAGTTGCGAATTTACCGTCACCGTGGGTGAGCTCACCGCGACCGACCCAATTCCGGATGGTCCGCGCCGACCCGAGCTCTACTGGGCCTACGACGACGTCGATTCGATGTACGAGCAGCACCCACAGTACGACTGGGTCGAAATCCGGGGCCTGGGTACGCGTCTCTCCTTGAGCGACGACCAGACCGTGGTCATCGACCTGCCCCCAGCGTTCGGACCGTTCATCTTTTACGACCAACGTTTTACCCAAGTGTCAATTTGCGGTAACGGCTGGGTCGCGCCCGGCTCGACCACGAATTCGTCCTACAACAACACCGGGCTGCCTGATCCTACTGCGCCGATGCTCATAGCGGTGAACTGGGACGACCTGTACCCGCCGACCGGCGGCGGCGTCTGGTACTACCACGACGCAGCCAATCATCGCTTCATCGTTGAGTGGGATTCGGTTCCATACTACAACCCGCGTACGGTCTTTGAGAAGAACCAGGTCATCATCTACGACACGACCATGGCCTCAGGTACAGGCAACAATGTGTTTATCCTTCAGTACAAGACCGCGCAGGCGATGACTTCGTCGACTGTGGGTGCACAGGACCCGACCTGCCAAATCGGCATTCAGGTGCTGTACAACAGCGCTTACCACCGTGCCGCGGCCCCGATTGTGCCGGGCCGGGCAATCAAGTTCACGACCGACGTCTACCGAGGTGTCGCTGAGGCGGGTGTGAGCTCAGTTCGGGCCGCGCCGCTTTCGGTCAGCCCCAATCCATGGTGCACCGGCCGCGCCGCTTTCTCTTTCCGGCTCGCGCAGGCCGGGTCGGCGCGGGTCCTGGTGTTCGATGCGTCCGGGCGCCTGGTACGTCGCATCTTTGATTCGGGTGACCGGCTGGTCGGCCCCGGGTCGTACAACTTGAGCTGGGACGGGCTTTCGGACTGCGGTCACCGGGTCGGCGCAGGCGTCTATCTAGTTCGGCTGGAGGCCGAGGGCAGCGTTGTGGGTGCAAAGCTCGTGTGCACTCGCTGAAGATTCGGGATTGACCCGGCACGCAAACAGGCTACTATATTACCGGGCAGGCTTGTGTCTGTCCGGTAAGGTACTCTAAGCTAAACCCAGGAGGAAGCAGATGCGTACTCTCGTGTGCCTTGGGCTGCTGATACCGGCACTACTGCTGGCAGTAAGCCTGGAGCCAACAACCGTAGTTCCGGCAGAAGGGCCAGTTCAGGCCGGGCCTCCGACTCGACCGGCGATCGGGCAGTCCGGTCCGGGTCAGGCTGGCCGGTTTGCCCTGGGCCTGGTTGACACGGTCGGTGGTACGACCTATGACTGGCAGGCCAACGGCCCGGCCCTGAAGCTCATCAGTAACACGCCGGGCGCGGGTGTGCACGTCGTGTGGATGCACTCGGTCGAGACTCAGGGAACGTCTTTCCCGGACCGGAACATGCGTTACAACTTCTACGACTACAGCACCCGGGCATGGAACTGGATTGACCCGGACTACATGCAGTCTGGAGTCGGTGTTTTCTCGGACCGGACCGGGTTTGGCAATCTCGAAGCCGACCCGAATACCGGTGTGGCGGTAGTCTCGGCTCACCACTCGACCGGCTCACTCGCACCGGTTGTCGCCCGCGATGTTGCATCTGGTGCTGGCATTTTCGAATACTGCCCGGGTGAACCGACAATTGACGACAACGCGTGGCCCGCAGTTCGGGTTGGTTCCAACGGCTACTACCAGATGGGGATGATTGACTACACGAGCCAGGACAACCTTTTCTACAGCCGCGCCACTTCGTGGTGCAACTGGGACCCTGAGGTCAGCGTGCCGGGTCAGGCGCCGGAGCCGATGTTCCCGGACCACAATATCGCGGTTTCCCAGGTGTCGGGTCGGGCCGATGTCTGCATCACCTGGGTCAATTCGCCGGACGGCTATGGTGTCAAGCCGGGTTACTATCGGATCTCGACCGATGGCGGTGACAACTGGGGTCTGTCAACCGAGCTGCCCCTGCCTTCGACCTACACTCCGGGGTCGGAGACCGTGCCTTCCTTCCACATTACCTCGCTGTACCCGATGTATGACATGGACAACCAGTTGCACATCGCGGCTGCGGTCGAGCCGGTGGTCAACGATACAAACCATTGGCTGCCGGTTGAGCTGTGGCACTGGTGCGAGGCGAACCCCCACACCTGGGACCTGATCCATCGTACTCCAGACCCGGAGACGATTGCTGCTCCAATCGGATACAACGCGATTCAAGCATGCCGGCCTTCGCTTGGTCAGGACACGATGGGCAACCTGTTCGTGGCCTGGGAGGAGTTTGACTGCGTGAATCACACGCCGGTCCCGGTTGCGAGGCTGCGGGCGGAGATATGGTATTCGCACTCCTCGGACAATGGCCAGACTTGGGCCCCGGCGGAGAAGATAACCGATACCGATACCAACACCTATCGGTTCCCGTGCATGCTCGACGTTATCACCGACACGGTGATGGTGTCGTATCTGTGCGACTTTGCGACCGGTTTCTTCCTATACAACGAAGGGCCGGCCACGCCCAACCCGATTCTCGTCCGAAAGTGGCAGAACCCGTACGTATCCGGCGGTGTCGCATCAAGGCAGGTCGTGCCGCGCAAGGTCTCGGTGAACGCGACTCCGAATCCGTTCAACCGCGCTGCGCACCTGAGCTACGCTGTGCCGTGGTCCGGACATGCTGAGTTGGTTGTGTTTGATGCCACCGGTCGGCCGGTGAAGACTTTGGTCAGCCGCCGGTGCGAGCCGGGCCGCTACACCGCGGTCTGGGACGGCAGGGCAGACAACGGCAGGGAAGTCCCGGCCGGGGTCTACCTGTACCGGTACACGCTCGACACCAAGCGCGTCACCGGCAAGCTGACTCTGACCCGCTAGCGCGACGACGGACTTTGGTCTTGCAGGGCGCTCGGATTCCTGAGCGCCCTGCTCTGGTTGACAGAGCTTCGGTGCGGGGTTAGTCTGATATGTGAGGTATCGTCTTTTCGTGTACGCGCTCGTCGCCTCGTTTGTGCTGGCCGGCGCTGAGGGACTGCCTGAGGCAGGCATGCTTGTGCCGAGGCTTTCCGGCCTGAGCGTCTATCAGGCGCATCGGACCCTGCGTCGACTTGGTCTGCGTGCCGCTTTTGTGAGAGTGAACACAGACACAGCCGGTTCGACCGACTTCTACGTCGTCAGTCAGAAGCCGGACTCGGGCGCGACTCTCGGCACCGGCGACTCAGTGCTGGTGTGGTTCGAGAGCCCGTCCGTGCTCCGCTATTGGAACCCGGCCGTGATTCCTCTGCTCGGGGACTTCGACAATACCGTTGGATTCTTCAAGGTTCAGGTGCCGCCCAAGCCGGTCAAGGTCGTGCAGGCTGACTACCCTGTTGAGCTGATGAAGTACAACTTCAGCGGTGAGTGCCGGGTTGAGGCGCTGGTGGACTTTGACGGCTCGGTTCTGGCCGCACGAGTGACGAAATCCTGTGGCTATCCAGAAGCCGACTCCGCTGCCTGCGAGGCAGCGCTCAAGGGCAGTTTCACTCCGGCTCAGCACTACGACGCGCCGGTCAGAGTCTGGTTTCCGCTTCCGTTCCAGTTCCGGTACAAGGACATCAAGCGCCTGCCTGTACCGGACAAGTCAGCTCCGGCCGAGACCGGGCCCTGATATGGACTGTCGGTTGTGGTCTTGACGACGGCCTGTTCCGAGGACAAGCTAGAGCAGTGACACGACGGCTGTTCTTCATCTGGGCCGGAGTGGCACTGCTGCTCGACCAGGTCTCAAAGTATCTTGTCCGGACGCGGCTGCGCACGGGCGGCCCGGTCGAGCTGCTCGGCACCTGCCTGAGGCTGGTCCGCACCGGCAACCAACACGGTGTGTTCGGGCTCAGGTACGGGCCGCGGCTGCTCTATCTTGTTCTGCCGGTTGTCGGCAGTATGGCCGTGGTCTGGCTCGGGCTCAGGGCGAAAGACCGGTGGTCGGCGACAGCACTCGGACTCGTACTGGGCGGTGCACTGGGGAATCTGGTCGACCGGCTGGTGCTCGGCGGTCAGGTGCTTGACTTCATTGACATGGGCGTGGGCAACGTCCGCTGGTATACCTACAACGTGGCCGATGCCTGTTTGGTGGTCGGTATCGTGATGTTGCTCGTTCGTGAGCTCCTGTTCCGACCCAGGGCCGAGCCGCAGCCGCCGCAGACCGAACCTGCCGAAGCCCCGCCGCCGGCGTGATACCGGTTCAGGGACTGGAATCGCGCGTTTGGGTCTCTGAGGCCATCAGGAGCGAGCCAGAGAGAGCGGGGCACCCAGCCAGTTTCGGAAGCACGAATCGCGTACGGCAAGCGGCGGATTTAAGACGCTCTGCCTCAACCGTGGGCCGGTGCCGACTCGGTCGGGTCCAGAGGCCCGAGTGCCCGGATGCGTTCGGTGAAGGCGGTAACCGCATCGGCAAAGCGCTGACCTTCAGAAGCTGAGACCCATTCGAGTGCCAGCCGCTCTTTCTCTATCCCTAGTCCTTCGAGCAGGTTCTGCAGTAGCGCAACACGCTTCTGGGTCTTGTAGTTGCCGGAGACGTAGTGGCAGTCACCGGGGTGACAGCCGCCGATGAACACGCCGTCCGCGCCTTCCTTGAACGCCCTCAGGATGAACTGCGGGTCGATCCGGCCCGAGCACATGACCCGGATGATGCGCAGGTTGGCCGGGTACTTGAGACGTGAGGTGCCGGCAAGGTCAGCCCCGGCATAGCAGCACCAGTTGCAGGCAAAGCCGACGATTCGCGGGTTGAAGTCGGGCACCTAGGCCTCCGCCTTCTGATGTTCGGGTACAGTCGACATTCTGGCAGTCCCCTTGTCCCCGGCTCCGGCGAGCAGGGCATCGAGCTGCGCCTCAATCTGTTTCGAGGTGAAGTGGCGCATCGTGATTGCGCCGGACGGACAGGCTGACGGGCAGACCCCACAGCCTTTGCAGAGTATCTGGTTGACCGTCATCACGTCTTTCTGCGCGTCGTAGACCAGGGCCGAGTACGGGCAAAGCGCCTCGCAGATGTGGCACAACGAGCAGGCGTCTTCGTCTATTTCGGCCACGACCGGCTCGACTTTGACCTTGCCCTTGTTGAGCAGAGCAATGGCTGAGGCGGCCGCACCTTTGGCCTGGGCCACGGTGTCGGGAATGTCTTTCGGTCCCTGGCAGCAGCCGGCAAGATAGACGCCTTCGATATTGGTGTCGACCGGCCTGAGCTTGGGGTGGGCTTCGAGGAAAAACCGGTCGCTGGACAAGGAGAGCTTGAGGGTCTGGGCCAGTTCCTTGTGTCCTTCGCTCGGCACAAGGCCCACGCCGAGCACGACCATGTCGGTCTCGTGTTCAACGACCTTGCCCAGCAGGGTATCGTCCACCCTCACCACCAGTCTGCCCTTGCGCCTGAATATCTCGGACGGCTTGCCTCGCTTGAACATGACTCCTTCTTCACGCACCCGGTCATAGAACTCCTCGAATCCCTTGCCATAGGCGCGGATGTCCATGTAGTAACTGGTCACCTTGCAGTCCGGGTTCTTGTCCTTCAGGAGGTGAGCCTGTTTGATGATGAACATGCAGCAGACGCGCGAGCAGTACTCGTTGCCCGCGGCTTTGTCGCGTGAGCCGACGCAGTGGATGAAGACCACATCCTTGGGCGGCTCGCCGTCGCTCATCTTGACTATCCGGCCGCCGGTTGGCCCGCCTGCGGACGACAGCCGCTCAAACTCAAGGGAAGTGAGCACATCCGGGTACTTACCGTAGCCGAACTCGGGCAGAGTCGTGGCATCGAACACGTCCATGCCGGTGGTGAGCACAATCGCGCCGATGTCCAGTTCCCGGTCCACGGGCTGCTGGTCGAAGTTGATGCACCTCTTTTCGCAGGCCTGGATGCACTTGCCGCACGCCAGGGGCAGAGTGCCAAGGCATTGCTTCTCGTTGCGGCAGAACGCCGCGGGCACGGCCTGGGCGAACGACTGGTAAATGGCAGTCCGGGTCGAGAGTCCGATGTTGAACTCGTCCGGGAACCTTTGGGGACAGACCTTGGCACAGTCGCCGCACGCGGTGCACTGGGAAAGGTCGACAAAGCGCGGCTCCTGGTGCACCGTGACCTTGAAGTTGCCGACAAAGCCCGCGACCTTCTTGACCGTGGCCAGGGTCATGAGCTCGATATTGGGATGGCGCGCTGCCTCGACCATTTTCGGGGTAAGGATGCAGGCTGAGCAATCAAGGGTCGGGAAGGTCTTGTCGAGTTGGGCCATGTGGCCGCCAATTGACGGTTCTTTCTCGACCAGCACGACCTTATGTCCGGCCTCAGCGATGTCGAGCGCGGCCTGAATCCCGGCAATGCCGCCGCCCACAACCATGACCGTCTTGGTTACGTCGGCGTATCGCTCCTCCAGCGCTTCGAGCAGGGCGGCCCGGGCCACAGCACTGCGAACCAGGTCTTTGGCTTTCTCTGTGCCTTCGGCCTTGTCCGGGTGTACCCATGAGCACTGCTCGCGAATGTTGCACATGTCGAACAGATACGGGTTCATGCCCACGCCAAAGACCGCACCGCGGAAGGTCGGTTCGTGCATCCGCGGGGAGCAGGCGGCCACGACTACACGCGTCAGGCCCAGTTCCTTAACGTCCTTCTTGATCAGGTCCTGGCCCGGGTCTGAGCACATGTACACATAGTCCCGGCTGACCGCGACATCGGGCAGGGTGGCGGCGTACTCGGCCACTGCCTTCACGTCTACGGTCTGGGCGATGTTCAGGCCGCAGTGGCAGACATAGACGCCGATTTTGGGAGCCCGGGTCTTGGTCACGACTTCATCTCCTTTACTTTCTGGCGCAGTGCCGGCACGACCTTCAAGAGGTCGTCAACGATGCCATAGTGCGCCACGGCGAAAATGGGCGCTTTCGGGTCTTTGTTTACGGCGATAATCGTCTCTGCGCCTTTCATCCCAGCAACGTGCTGGAACGCACCAGAGATACCCAGAGCAATGTAGAGCTTTGGTTTCACGGTCTTGCCTGAAGACCCGACCTGGACCTCTTTGGGCAGCCAGCCGGCATCAACCACCGGCCGCGAGGCAGCGAGCACCGCGCCCAAGTCTTGGGCCAGCTCCTTGACCAAGGGCAGGTTCTTGTCCTCTTTGATACCCCGGCCCACGCCGATGATGATTGAGGCCTTGGTGATGTCGATGCCCGTGGTCGGCACTTCTTCGAGGGTGATGAACTTCGTCTTCGCGCCGGCAGTGATGTCGCCCGGTTCCCACCTTATCACCTCGGCTGTCTTTCCGGCCGGCTCAGGCTTGAAGTTCGACTGGCGCACCATGACGACAGCCGGGGTGGACGGTATCAGCCAGTCGGCTACCAGCTTGCCCGAATACATGCCCCGACTGACCACAAGGCCGTTGTCGGTCCGTGCTAGTGCGGTTGCGTCCGATACGAGCGGAGCGCCCAGCGCTACGGCCAGACTCGGGCCAAGGTCAGTGCCGAACGCCGAATGGGCCACGAGCAGAACGTCCGGTTTGCGTTCGGTCACGAGTTTGACCAGTGCCTGCTGGTACGGCTCGTAGTTGAACTCCTTGAATGCTGGGCCTGATGCGTAGATAATCCGGTCTGCCTGAGTCTTGAGCTGGTCCACCATCGGGTCAACGCGATCTCCCAGGAGCACGGCCTCGACCGGCTGGTTCAGCGCGCGGGCCGCGGTCAGCATCTCCAGGGTTACGTCGCGCAGCGCTCCCTGCCGGTGCTCGGCCAACACCATGACGCCGCTCACCGCGCACCTCCGGCCACCCGCGGTCTGCTGTCCGCCCTGAAGCTCTGGACTCTGCATTCTGCCTTCTGATATCTGACTTCGGCCGACATCAGAACGCTCCTTTCTCTTTGAGGAGCTGGGCCAGTTTGAGCGTCTTCTCGTCGGTCGTGCCTTCCAGCATCTGCGCTGCGCCGGTCAACTGAGGCACATAGACCCTGATGAGGCTGGTTCGGGCCGCAGCCGCGGCTGCACCGGACTGCTCAATCGGTTTGGCTCCGGCCCGCTTGATGCCCATGATTGACGCATAGCGCGGGCTGTTGCCGCCGGTCTGAATCGTCACTACCGCGGGTCGGCTCAGTTCCTTGACCTCAAGAAGCCCGCCTTCAAGCTCGCGTTTCACCACCAGCTTGTCGGCCTGGATGTCGAGTTTGGTGACGTAGGCAGCATGGGGCAGGCCCAGAAGTTCGGCCAGCGCCGGCCCGACCGAGGAGTTGCCCGCGTCGGTTGCAATCGCGCCGGTCAGAATCAGGTCAAAGTTCTTTCCCTTGAACCACTCAGCCAACACCCCGGCCAGAGTGAGCGGTTCGGCGTCACCCAGGCCGGTGTCATCAATACGCACTGCTGCGCCTGCGCCTTTGGCCATGCCCATGCGCAGCACTTCCTCGCTGGCCTTGGGCCCGACCGAAACCAGGGTTACGTTGGCGCTGTGCTTTTCCCTGGCCAGCAGCGCCTCTTCAAGGGCATAGTTGTCGGTTTCGTTGATAGTGAAAGCCAGCTTGTCTTTGACGATGTCTCTGCCGGTCGGGTCAACCTTGACCTCGGCCTCGGCCGTATCCGGCACGCGCTTCAGACAGACAGCGATCTCCACTCAGACCTCCTCAGTTGGACAAAAGGAATCGCACCCGGTCCGGCCGCCGCTTGATTGGGTGCGTCTGGTTCTGGCATGAAGAAGGGAGGGACAGGATAGCCAAAAACCCGAATCGGTCAAGCACCGGCCGAACCGACCAACCGGTCGGTCAGCGCAGCAGCATCGGGTTGAGCTGAACCGCCTTCTCGATTGCCTCGACCGCGAGCTGCTGCTGGCCCATGTCTCGATAGACGATACCGAGGTTGTGCCAGGCACCGGCGTGCTTGGGGTTGGCCTTGACCGCAGACTGGTACGCAGTCAGTGCGGCGGGCAGGTCCTTGCCGGTATAGTATGCCTGACCGAGGTTGTAGAACGCCGCGGCAAAGCCCGGGGCCTGCTGGACCGCTTCTTTGTAGGCTTCAATTGCCTGGGTCAGGTCTTCGGCCGAGCCCGACTGCTGGGCGCGTTCGAGGAACAGGTTGCCGAGATTGTACAAGGCCTCGGCATAGTCGGGCCGAATTCGGGCTGCTTCTCGGTACGCGCCGATTGCCCGCTCGGTCTCGTGGTTGCGCTGCAGAGCAAGACCGAGGTTGTTGTATGCCTCGGCAAAGCCGATGCGATGGCGGATGGCGAGCCGGTAGTCCTTGATTGCCGCGGGCCAGGCCGAGAGGGCGCTGTGGGCATTGCCGCGCACAAGGTAGGCATCGGCGAGTCTTAAGTCAATCTCGAGCGCCGCGTCGCACATCTCAACTGCCCGCCTTGGTTCCTGCTGGCCCAGGTAGCATTGACCAAGGACCTGATAGGCGACCGCGCACTCTGGTTTCATACCCAGGACCCATTGGGCGGTGCGGATGCCGTGGGCCCATGAGCCGGCATTGGCGTAGCCGTGCGCCATCCGCAGGTAGCCCTGGACAAAGATATCGATGAAACCGAGGCGAATCATGTGACTGTGCTGAACCTCGCCCTGCTCGCGCAGCGGGTCCCAGTATTCGTGAACCCGGGGTGAGACCGTCACCGCCAGATAGACCCGGCCGGACCGGCTGAGGAACTCGACCGGGAACAGGAGCTTGGCCGCAACGATTGCATCAAGCACGGCAAGACCCAGGTCATCGCCGACACCCCCTTTGCGTGCGTTCAGATAGCCGTCAATCACCTGGGTGAGCAGGAAAGGGCGGCCGGGCCGGACCGGATTCTGAGCCCAGAGCTGCCCGTGGGCCGCGCGGAGCAGACGGGTGCGTGCGGTTGACGAGAGGCCTTCGATGCCATCGTCGCCGAGCTGGTCAAGTTCGGTCTGAACCACAGGGGCCGCGGTAACCGACTCGAAGATGGTTTCGAGCCGGGTGCCGTACTTGTACAGGTCTTCGCTGGAACGGACCCCGGCCATGAGCAGGAAGCCGTAGCCGAGCGTGGTTGCCAGACCGACGTGCTGCTGCAGTTCGAGCATGCCAGCAACGAACCGGTCAGGGGCGCTGGTCAGGTAATGGGGTCGGAACTCCGGGCAGGAGGCGATTTCGAGGAAACGGCTTCCTTCGTCGGTCGGCAGAATCCCGAGCGCACGCCGGGTCTGTTCGTCTTTCTCAAGTTCAGGGAGGGGATGGACGCCGGCCCGGGCAAGGGCGAGCAGGGCTTCGGCATGACAGCGCGTGATTTCGAGGGCCCTGAGCAGCGGCGGCAGGGCAAAGAACTCATCGGGCGTGAATCGGCAGGTGACGCCGTTGACCGTTTTCAAGTCACAGGTCCAGCCGGCAAGTACCGCAGCATGGGTGGCAGGCAGGAAACGGGGAAGGTTATCTCGTACCCGGGCCAAGTCGGCATCAACCTGGCGAACCGCCAGGCCCATTCGCACCGGGCTGGTCGGAGTACGCAAGTCGAGTCTGTTCTTCTGTGCCGACAGCCACCCGAGCCGCGGTCGGCCGTGGCCGTCAACCGAGAATGGTAGCCCGCGCGACGACAAAGTCAATCGGAACCGGCGCGCCGGCTTTCCGCAACCGTTTGACTTCTGTTCTTGTCAGAATAGATTAGTTCATGCGAAGCGTGATTGTCATGACTGTCGCCATCATCTGCCTGGCGTCGGCAGCAAGCGATTCGTTGTGGTTGCGGCTCAGGAAGCGGTACCTTTCTCTGCGGACGTTGACCGGCGAGTTCGAAGAGAGTATCTGCTCCGAGGTCGAGGGCACGTGCCGGAGTTTTGAGGGCCGGTTCAGCATCAGAGTGCCGAGTCGATATCGGCTGGAAGTGACCGAGCCCCAGCGACAGGTTATCGTGTCGGACAGCGCGAATCTGTGGTTCTACCTGCCGGAAGAGAAACGGGCGGTGCGGCAGCCAGGCGGCGGTTTCGCCCCGATGCTCGCCTTTCTCGGCCCGGTCCTTGACTCGACTGCGACCGGCGTGGTGCGGCGCGATTCGTTCGGCGAGTACGAGGTTGAGGTAGTCATGGACAGCGACCTGAGTGCGCTCGGTGACCTGAGACTGCAGCTTGACTCGAGCGCAACCCGGATCAAAGGGTTCACGTTCGCCGACGCCTGGGGCAGCAAGTACTCGTTCCGTCTGCGCAACCAGCGCTGGAACCCGAAACTCGCGGCCAGTACGTTCACCTTCGCGCCACCAAAGGGCGTCAAGGTCGAGGAGTAGTTCAGCTCCTTGCTCAAAGACTCAGGAATCTGCTTTGCCTGCGGCCGGGCCAACCCGGACGGGCTCGGGCTCGACATCCGCCGAATCGACGGTGGCGTTGAGCTGGACTACGTTGTACCTGACAAGTTCTGCGGCTGGAAAGGCGTGGTTCACGGCGGCATCATTGCCACGATGCTCGATGAACTGGCGGCCTGGGCCTGTACTGAGGCGGGCAGCAACGCGGTCACGGCTGAGCTTTCGGTGCGGTTCCGGCGTCCGGTCTCGACCGGGCAGAGGCTGCGCGGGTTCGGCCGGGTGGTCGAGGAGCGGGGCAGGCTGCTCCTGGCAGAGAGCCGACTGGTTGACGAACAGGGAGCAGTGCTGGCCGATGCCCGGGCCAAGATGATGAAGGTTGAGGCCCAGGTCGTCCGCGGTGACTAGCGTCCCGGGCCGGCCCGGTTCGGCCTGCGTTGTATTCCACGGCTGTCCCAAGAATCAGGTCGATACCGAGTTCGTGCTCGGCAGTCTGGTTCGGGCTGGGTACGAGGTCGTCTCGGAGTTGTCGGTTGCGGACCTGGTCGTGATTACGACGTGCGGGTTCCTGCAATCGGCCCGGCGTGAGTGCGAAGCCACCATCAAGAGAGTGCTCAAGTGCAAACGCCGGAAGCCGGGCCTGAAGGTAGTCGTGGCCGGGTGTCTGGTCGAGCGTTACCGAGACGAACTCGAACAGGAGTTCCCGGAGATTAGTCTCCTGGCAGGCATCGCTGACATGCCGCGTATCCCGCAGCTTGTGTCCGGCCTCGATCGTCGAGCGTCGAGAAAGACCGAAACGGCAGTGCGTCTTGTCTCCACCCCGAGACACTACGTCTATCTCAGAATCGCAGACGGGTGTGACAACCGTTGCAGCTACTGCGCGATTCCCGGAATCCGGGGCGGCTTTCGCTCCCGTCCCATGGCCGATATCCTTGAGGAGGCACGCAGGCTGATAGACCAGGGCGCAAAGGAGCTGGTGCTGGTTGCTCAGGACACGACCCGGTACGGTGCCGACATCTACCGGCGGCCGGGTCTTGGCCGACTGCTCGACCGGCTGAGCCGGATCGATGGTGTCTTGTGGCTTCGTCTCATGTATGCCCATCCGGCGCATCTGACCGAGGACGTCCTTGACCAGTTCCAGGCTAACCCGAAGCTATGCCGCTACCTGGACCTGCCCATCCAGCACATCTCGGACCCGGTGCTGCGCCGGATGAACCGGCCCGGTTCCCGGGCCGACATTGAACTGCTGATTCAGCACCTGCGGGCAATACCTGACCTGCACATCCGGACGACCATGATGGTCGGTTTTCCGGGCGAAACGCCAGGCCGGTTCAGAGAACTGCTCCAGTTCATCGAGCAGGTGCGGTTTGACCGGCTGTCGGCCTACACCTACTCGGCCGAGCCGGGCACGCCGGCATACCGGCTCAGGCCGCGCGTGCCGGTGCGGGTTCAGCGGTCGCGGCTGCGGCGGTTGATGCACGTCCAGGCCCGGGTCTCGCGCGGCAACTTGAAGCAACTGGTCGGCCGCAAACTGGACGTGCTCGTAGACCAGCCGGGCATCGGTCGGACCGAGTGGGACGCGCCAGAAGTCGACGGGGTCTTTCGGCTCAGAGATGCCGACACCGGGCCCGGTGAGCTGGTGCGGGCACTGGTGACCAGTTCGAGTACCCACGACCTGCGCGGTCAGGTTGTTGGCCGGGTGTCCTGATGAGCATAGGTTCTCGGATTGCGGCGCGCGTTATCGCTGCTGTGGTACTGGCGGCACTTGGGCTGCTGGTTATGAGCCTGCCTGCGCTGCTTCGGCGTCAGCGTCCGGTGCTGACCCTGCAACAACTCACTACGTTTACCGACTCAATGCTGGCCCGGCCCGGAGTCGCTGCGCCTGATTCTGCAGCGCTCCTATCAGCACTGGCACGGGTCATCGACCCGGAGCTGGACTTGACCATTGTCGAACTCGGTCTGGTTGAGAGTCTGGCAGTTGACACTGTGGGCGACACCCGGGTTGTCATGATACTGACGACACCCGAGTGCCCGTTCGGGCCTCTGCTGGCGCGGCAGGCGGTTGAGGAGCTGAAGACCGTGCCGGGAATCAGGCGCATCGAGGTAAGACTTGACGCGAGCGTCGAGTGGCGGCCTGAGCAGATGACCGACGAGGCAAAGAGGCGATTCAGGCAGGCGTTCGGCAATGATACCCGGTCTCGTCCTTAAGGCTTTTCTGCTCGGACTTTCGGCCGGTGTGTTCTGCATCGGGTTCTGCCTGCCGCTGGTCGGGCCGCTCCTGCTCGCAGATGAGAAGGCTGGAATCACGCGTTCGGCCTCGCGCATCGGGCTGTTCTTGGCCGGCCGACTGGCAGCCTATTTGGTGTTCGGGATTGTGTTCGGTGCGCTTGGTGCTCGGCTGAGTCAGGTCCTGCCGAACCGGGCTCTGTTCCTGGCTGTGGTCTACTGCCTGCTTGGCATGCTTGCCATCGTCTTTGGGCTGGTGCAGTCATTCCCGCAGTTCGGACTGTGCCGGCTGGTCCTGCCGCGCGCCAGTTCAGGCTGGTATCTCGCTGTGCTTGGATTCCTGGCCGGCGTCAACCTGTGCCCGCCGTTTCTCTTGGCACTCACTGCGGTCCTGGACACAGGCGGGGGACTGAGAGGTGCGCTGTTCTTCCTGGTCTTCTTCATGGCGACGAGCGTGTATTTCCTGCCGCTGCTGTTTACGAGTCTGGCCAGCCGTTTCTCCTCGGTCCGGTTCGCGGCCCGCGTTGCTGCGGTGATTGCCGGCGCGTACTTTGTGCAGCTTGGCCTGCGAACGGCACTCGCACGCTGGCGCTGACCCTGCTTCTGGTCCGCTGCACCTCGTGGCTGCGCCACAATCCGTTGCCGGCACCCGGTCCAGTCTGCCGGTCTGCATTTTGATGTCTGCGCTTTGACTTGCCTGCTTGCCCGTCCTCTGCGTCTGCTCTTCTGCTACCGGTTTTCTGCCCGGAGCGGAACCAGGAGCCCCGGTCCGCCGGGCGCGGTGATGTCCTATACTTCCTGTAAGTTCGCGGGTGGTTTTGACTGGAAAGAAAGAGGGCGTAAGCTCCATGGTCAATGTCCGTTAACCGCCGGCAGTGGCCGGCAGAAAGGATACTTACGCCGTGAAGAGAATAGCACCGAGTGAACGCGTG